>NZ_CP060825.1:1467500-2116250 GCF_014489615.1 Streptomyces genisteinicus | reverse complement strand
TCGCCGACCGTGTGGCGTCCGGCCGGGCCTGCCGCCGCAACGAGCGGGCGCAGACGGTCAGTCACGTGACGGCGTCACTCCTCGGCACCGCGACGGAGTCCGCCGCAGCGCGCCGCCCCCCGTCAGGCCGCCGGCAGGCGGTTGAAGCCCGTGAGGCGGGGCGAGACGGTGAAGGGGAAGGACTCGCCGCCGGGGGTGCGGAGGGCGGTGAGGATGTCGTCGTCGGGGTCGCCGAAGACCTCGAAGTGCTGCACGGTGCAGTGGTCCATCACCCCGCGGATGTACGGGTCCGACAGTCGCCAGTGGGTCCGGACGGCGTCCGAGTCGCGGTAGAGCTGGAAGCTGTGTGCCAGCATCCGTTCCTCGTCGACGAAGACCTCCACCATGAGCTGCGGGCCGTGGTCGCGGGCGAACGTCACGGCCTGCGTGACGGCCTCGCGGAAGCCGGCGAGGTGGCCGTCGGTGATGCGCATGGTGTTGCGGAAGAGGATGGTGCTGCTGGTCGTGGTCTCCATGCGCCGAGTGTGGTACCTCAACCGGACTTGAGGTCAAGGCCGGCGGGCAGGGAGCGTGAGGAGCGACGAGGCCGCCGCGGCGGATGCGGGCCTTCCGGTTCGGAGGGCCCGCATCCGCCGCGGCGGTGCGGGGTTCGGGCGGGTCAGGAGACGTGGTTGTACGCCGGGTTGCCGGTCAGGGCCGGGCTGGTGGCGCGGGGGGCGAAGGGGGCTCGCCAGTTGCCCGTTCCCGCGTAGAACCAGCCGGTGTTGCCGGGGCCGTACGCGTACAGGTCGGGCCGGCCGTCGCGGTTGGCGTCGCCGATGCCGATGGTGTCCGTGTAGGCCTGCCAGCCGCCGCCGATCTGCTTGCGGGCGGCGAACGTGCCGTCGCCCCTGCCGAGGTAGAGCCAGAGCACCCCCGCCTTGTCGCGTGCGACGAGGTCACCGGGCAGGTCGCCGCCGATGTTGCCCGTGGCGGTGATCTGGTTGTACGCGTCCCAGCCGCCGGTGCCGATCTTCTGCCGCTTGGCGAACGGGGCGGCGGTGTTCCCGGTGCCGGGGTGGAGCCAGAGGGCGCCGGCCTTGTCGGCGGCCACCAGGTCGGCCTTGCCGTCGCGGTTGAGGTCGCTGCCGCCGGTGATCCGGTCGTACGTGTTCCAGCCGCCGCCCAGGGACTTGCGGGCCGCGAACGTCGCCCGGTAGCCGTTGCCGGTCACGTCGTAGAACCAGAGGACGCCGCTCGTGTCCCGGGCGACGAAGTCGGCGGAACCGGTGCCGACGCCGCCGACGGTCTCGATCCGGTCGTAGACCTGCCAGCCGCCGCCGATCCGGTCGGGCCCGTGGGGCGCCACGAGCGATTTGCGCGCGGAGTCGTACGAGGTGGACTGCTTCCACAGCACGCCCTGGGCGTCACGGGCCAGCAGGTCGGGGCTGCCGTTCCAGTCGAGGTCGTGGTGGGTGGACAGGCCCCTGGCCGCCGCGAAGGTGCCGGTGGCTTCCACGTCGGGACCGACGCCGTTCTGCGGGCGGGCCGTGAACGACCACTCGTACTCGCCGGGTTCGGCGTCCCGTCCCATCTGGGACTCGGCGGCGATCTGCGCCCAGGTGATGCCGAAGACCCCGTCGCCGTAGTAGTACTCGCTGCCGGCGGACTCGCTGTACAGGTGCAGTGTCTTCCGGAAGGACTCGCCGGTGGCACGGTGCCTGATCGTCAGGTCGACGTCCGCGTTCTCCCGGGAGAGCTTCCACTTCAGCGGGATCGGGGAGGTGACGTCGACGGTGTGCATGATCTGCGGGCCGTGGTGGACGAGCCGTGTCGGCTGCCCGGTGGAGGCGACCAGTTCGGCGGCCGGCCTGCCGTCCGCGCCGAGGGCGATCCGGTAGAGGCCCTCGCCCTGTGCCACGGTGCCGCCGCGCGCGAACAGCGTGTTGCCGGCGCCCGGTCTGACCGTGTTGACGTAGTCGAGGAGCTCGACGGTCTCGCCGGACGCCTGGGACTTCGCCGTGAAGGGGACCAGCTTGCGCGTGTCGCCCGTGCCGTTCCCCTCGAGGGTGGATGCCTGGCCGTACATCGTCCAGGAGTCCAGCAGGGCGACCGCCATGCGCTCGCCCTCCCAGAGCTCGAAGTCGGTGACGGACTCGGTGCCGGTGGCGCGGTCCACGGTGTGGTACGTCCCGCCTTCGGCCGCCCAGGCCAGGTGGGTGGCGGAGAGCGCGCTGTACTCGCCGAGGGTGCTGCCGTACGCCTCGGTCTCGTGGGTCGAGACCACCTCGGCGGCGGCGAGGTCCACCACGGCGAACTGCGTCCGCCAGTCCGCGGGGGTGCCCGCGCTCTTCAGGTAGTAGTCGACGAGGACCGAGCCGTCGCGCACGGGGGTGGCGGTGATGTTGGACGCCCCGGGCGGGATGCCGTCGATCGTCCGCTGCGTGACGGTGTCGCCGGTGCGGGTGACGAGCCGCAGCTCGACGGAACCGTCCGGCTTCGTGAACTCCGCCAGGACGGTGTCCCGGGAAACGGCCCGTACGTAGACGCCGTTCAGCGGCCCGAGGTCGATGGTGACGGTCCTGCCGCCGTCGGCCATGTCGTGGAGCGTGACGACCAGGGAGCGGCGGAGGGTCCGTCCCAGCCCGGACATGATGACGTCGGTGCCGGTGGAGTCGACGACGGAGGCGTTGACGGTGGTCGTCGAGCCGTCGGCGAACCGGGTCCACCGGAACTCCTGGCCGCTGTACGGCCTGCCGGTCAGGAACCCGGTCTCCCCGGCCGCGTGGAAGTAGCCGTTCACCGGGTACGGGACGGGGGCCTGGCGGGTGCCCGCCTCGGCCGGGGCGGCGGCGGGCAGGGGCGATGCGGCGGCCGGGGCGGCGAGGGCGCCCGCGCCGAGCGTGACAGCGAGGACGGTGGTGATCGCAGCGGAGACCCCGCGAGGGGCGGTGCGTGCGGAAATCAAGAGTTGTTCCTCCTGGAGAGGGCGAACGAACGGTGATCCTGCTGGCGCGCGCTGCCCGGTGAGACTCGCCTTCGGTCCCGAGGGTTGTACGGCGGAGGCGGTCTGTTCCCGGCCGCGGGGCGGGAGTTGCGGGGGCCGTGCGCGGCGGTCGCGGGCGGCGTACCGTCCGGGTGTGACCTCAGATCAGCCGCCCCTGTGCCCCTCGTGTGCCGAGCCGATGCGGTTCGGCGGCTTCGCGCTGTGCCGGCGGGAGGAGGACGGCAAGCGCGTCTGCCGCGGTGTGTGGGGGTGCCCCGCCCGCCATGTCTGGTGGCAGTGGGCCGACCGGCCGGGCGACGTCCCGGAGCCCTGTCCGCACCCCGAACTCCTGGGCTGGTGAGGCGGACGGCGGCGGGGGCTTGCCCCGGGGCGCCGTCCCGGCCGGCCCGGCCCCGGGCAGGGGCGCGGGGAGAGGAGGCGCCGGGAGGCGGCCGCCGTGGAGTGTTCGGCGAGAAGTAGTTGCCTATGTGACGAAACTGGCCGGTATTCCACGGCACTTCCGTTACGGTCGGCTCCTCGCACGAGCTCTTGGGGGCCTCATGTCGTACAACCCGCCGTCCCAGCCGCCGCCTTGGGGGCAGCCGCCCGCTCCCGCCGGTCCCGGGACGCCGCCGCCCGCGCCGCCGTCCGGGCGTCCGAAGTGGGCGCGCAAGCGCATAGTTCTCCCGGCCGCCGTCGTGGTGTTCCTCATCGGCCTGGCCGCCGGACCGGACGGCGAGGCGGCCACGGACAACGCGGCCAGCAGCAAGGCCGCACCCGCTCCGACGGTGACGGCGACGGTCACCGCCACCGCGGACGCACCGGCGCCCGCCGCGACGGAGACGGTCACGGCCACGCCGGAGCCGGCTCCGGAGGTGACCGTGACGGCGACGCGGACCGTGCGGGTCACGGTCGCCCCCGCCGGGGGCGGCGGGGGCGACGACGACGGCAGCGGCGGCTCGGGGTCGGGCGGCGGGGCCGTCTCGTACGCGAACTGCACCGCGGTGCGCGCCGCCGGCGCCGATCCGATCCGGGCGGGGGACCCGGGGTACGGCAGGCACCTGGACCGCGACGGCGACGGGGTCGGCTGCGAGTAGGCCGCGTCCGGCCGTGACTCGCGGGGGCGGCCGGGACTCGCGGTGCCGGGGTGCGGCGGGCGGGGGCGGGCGCGCCGGGCGGGAATCGCGGTGCCGGGGCGCGCCGGACTGAGGCCTCGGAGCCGCCCGCGCTCAGGCGAGCCAGTCGGTGTAGCGGGTGGCCGCGATGCGGGCGCCGTCCCGGGTGGTCAGCACGTCGCCGCGCACGGCGGCGAACATGCCCGCGGAGTCGTCCGTCACGACGGAGCGCTTGTCGCCCTTGGCGGAGAGGGTGAGGCGGCCGAGGTCGTCGAGGGGGTAGACGTCCGGGCCGCCCACGTCGAGGACGCCGTTCAGCGGAGCGCCCGCGGCGACCTCGGTGACGGCCGCGGCGACGTCGGCCGCGGCGATCGGCTGGATGGGGGTGCGCGGCAGGCGGACGGTGTCGCCGTCGGCGGTCCAGGACAGCACGGCGTCGACGAACTCCATGAACTGCGTGGCGCGGACGATCGAGTACGGGATGGGGCCGGCCTTGAGCAGGTCCTCCTGGAGCGTCTTCGCCCGGTAGTAGGACAGCTCGGGGACCTGGTCCACCCCGACGATGGAGAGCACGACGGCGTGCCCGACGCCCGCCCGCGCGCTCGCGTCGAGAAGGTTCTCCATCGAGGTGCGGAAGAACGCGGGGGAGGCGTCGTCGAAGGTGGGGGAGTTGGTGAGGTTGACGACGACGTCGGCGCCCGTGACGGCCTCCGCCACCCCCGCCCCGCTGATGAGATCCACGCCCGTGGAGGGGGAGTGCGGCACGGCCTCGTGACCGGCCGCGCCGAGGTTCTTCACGACCTGTGAGCCGATGAGTCCGGTTCCACCGAGGACGGCGAACTTCATGGCATGCCTCTTCTCTGGGACGAGTGTCAGGTATGTGTGCTTGTTCTCTGTTTCGCACCTTACGCGTGGTGCGCCGCGGGCCTGATGAGCCGGGCGAGCCCCGTGGGTATCGCGCCCCCGTCGGCGGCTCCGGCCGCCGCACGGGCATGTCATGATCCGTTCATGCCGCTTCCGCGTGTCGCATCCGCCGCACTCGCCCTCGTCCTGCTCGGCCTCACGGTGTCGGGCTGCGCCGACCCGGCGTCGGAGCCCCGCGCGTCCGGGCCCGGACCGGCCGTCCGGGGCTCCGGTGAACCGAAGGGCTTCTGCCCGCTCCCCGAGGAGCAGCCGGCCGCGCCGTCCCCGTGCATCACCTTCGACTGGAACCAGCGGCAGAAGGAGAACCACGGCTACCGCGAACCGGTGCCGATCACCGAGGAGCAGCGGCGGGACGCCGCGCCCCGGGCGGAGGCGCTCGCCGCCGTCCTGAAGCGGCTCGCCGGCACCGGCACCACCCAGGACGGCCTGCGCGCCGCGGCCGCCGGCGCCCTGGGGCTCCCCGAGGAGCGGATCGAACTGCGGGTGCACAGCTTCGACCCGCTCCGTGACGCCCTGGTGGGCGGCGGCGAGGGAAAGGTGTGCGTCAACGGCGGCGTCGGCAGCACGGGCACCGCGTCCGCCGAGGTGATCGGACGCACCAAGGACGGCACCTGCCTGCCCGGACTCGGCGGGCACTGACCCCGGCGGCCGCCGGGGAGGGGGCGGAGGTCCCGTTCCGGTCCTGCTCCGTCGACCGTACGGTCACGGAACGGGAGTTGTCGTACCTGCCGGTTACAGTCGAAGGGACCGACGACGACGAACCGGTGGGGAACCATGGCACTCTTCGGCAACGCACACACCGTCAACCCGGGCCAGGCGCAGCAGGACTACGCGCGGCTGCTCGGGCACGGCGAACAGGTGCAGGCCGCGTACCAGTTGATCCGGGACACCATCATCTTCACCGACCGGCGGCTGCTGCTCGTCGACAAGCAGGGGATCACCGGCCGCAAGACGGAGTACCACTCGATCCCGTACCGCAGCATCACGCACTTCGCCGTGGAGACGGCGGGGACCTTCGACCTCGACGCCGAGCTCAAGATCTGGATATCCGGCATGCCGGCGCCGGTGGAGAAGACCTTCACCAAGGGGGTCGACATCTACGAGGTGCAGGGCATCCTGACGCAGTTCGTGGCGCGCTGAGCGCTGCGCACCGCGTGCCTCGCGGCGGCCCGGTGCGGCGGCGGCGGGCACCCGGCGGAAGGCGCGTGCGACGCGCCACGCGGGGCCCCGCCGAGCGGTGTCCGCCGCGCGGGGCTCGCTACGCCGTGTCCTGCGCGCTGTGTCCGGCGCGCACCGGCCGGTGACCGGACGGCGGCCGCCGCCCCCGGGACGGCCGCCGTCCGGGGGGCGGGTCCGCGACTACGGCTTGCGCGCGACGGCGCCGTAGGCGTCCACCGCCGGGCCGTCGTAGGCGGAGTCGGCGTCCGCACGCCACTCGGTCACGGGGACGACGCCCGGCTCGACGATCTCCAGACCGTCGAAAAAGCCGGCGATCTGCTCCACGGGACGCACGTGGTACGGGATCGCGCCGCTCTCGTTGTACGCGTTCGACGCCGCGATCATGCCGTCGCTGGTGGCCGTGGAGTCGCTGATCACCAGGTAGCTGCCCGACGGCAGGCCCGCCATCAGACGGGAGACCAGGCGACGGGCCTCCTCGTGGTCGGCCACGTGGCCCAGGGTGTTGAGGATGATCAGGGCGACCGGCTGGGAGAAGTCCAGGGTGTCCGCGGCCGCCTTCAGGATGTCGTCGGGCGAGTAGAGGTCGGCGTCCAGGTACGCCGTCTTCCCCTCGGGCGTGCTGGTCAGCAGCGCCCGCGCGTGCGCGAGGACCATCGGGTCGTTGTCGACGTACACGATCCGCGAGTCCGGGGCCGTGCGCTGCGCCACCTCGTGGGTGTTGTCGGCCGTGGGCAGCCCGGTCCCGATGTCCAGGAACTGGCGCACGCCCTGCTCGCCCGCGAGATGGCGGACGGCCCGGCCCAGGAACTGACGGCTGGTGCGGGCCACGTCGACGAGACCGGGGAAGATGTCCTTGATCTGCTCGCCGGTGTCGCGGTCGACCTGGTAGTTGTCCTTGCCGCCGACGAAGTAGTTCCAGAAGCGGGCCGAGTGCGGCTTGCTCGTGTCGATGCGGGCACGTATGTCGGCGGCGGCAAGCTGGGGGTCGTGGTCTGACACGCGTACGTCTCCTTCGGGGCGAGGCAGGTGCTGGGCACCAACCTAGACCAACTGTGCTGGTGAGCAACGGTCTTGGGGTGTCGATCGCGAGGCGGCTCGGCACCGTACCGGGGACGGAAGGGCGGAGAGCGGGACATGACGTGGGCGGACGGACTGCTCGGCTTCGCGGCCGGGCTGCTGATCTCTGTCGTCACCGCGCCCGTCGGGGTGTCCGGAGCGGTGTTCCTGCTGCCCGTGCAGGTCAGCCTGCTCGGTGTCCCCAGCCCCGCGGTCACCCCGACCAACCTCCTCTACAACGTGGTCGCCGGCCCCGGGGCACTGCTGCGGCACCGGGGGAGCGGGCAGTTGCGCGGCCCGCTCACCAGGCTGCTCGTCGCCGGCGCCGTGCCCGGTGTCGTCGCGGGAGCCGCGGTACGGGTGTACGCGGTGCCGGGACCGGTGGTGTTCCGCCTGTTCGTGGCGGCGCTGCTGCTGCCGCTGGGCGTCTGGCTCTGCGCCCGCACCCTGCGCCCCGCCCGTCCCGCCGTCGCGCCGACGACGCCCGCCGGGCGCCCGCCGTCCGGCAGCGGCGGAGAGCCGTCGCCCCGGGCCACGACCTTCCTCGCCGCGGCCGTCGGCGTCGTCGGCGGGATCTACGGGATCGGCGGCGGCTCCCTGCTCGGCCCGCTGCTGGTGGGACGCGGCATGCCGGTCGCCCGTGTCGCCCCGGCCGCCCTCGCCTGCACCTTCGTCACCTCCGTCGTCGGCGCCGCCGCCTACGCCCTGCTCGCCCTCACCACCCCGGGCTCCGTGGCACCCGACTGGTTCCTCGGCGTGGCCTGCGGGCTCGGCGGACTCGCCGGCGGGTACCTCGGCGCACGCCTCCAGCCCCGGCTGCCCGAGACCGGACTCCGGCTCCTGCTGGGGGTGATGGCCGTCGGCACCGGGCTGCTGTACGCCGTGCAGGCCCTGCGGTGAACGGCACGGGCCGTGGCGTTCACCCCAGCTCCCGCACGGCGCGGGCCGCTCACCACAGCGCGCTGTGGCGGTGACGCACGCGCGGCACGTCGACGGTGTCGGCGCCGGCCGCCCGGACGGGCCCGGCGGGCACGTTGACGGCGCGCAGCAGCGCCACCGTCGCCGTCCTGAGCCGGGTGCGGGCACGGCGCTCCTCGATCAGGGCGGCGGTACCGATCGACCGGTCGCCCTGCGACCGGAGGAAGCTGTACACGGCCACCGACCGGCGTACCCGCTCGGGCCGGGCCCGCCGCCCCTCCCGCGCGGCGTCGGCGAGCACACGGGAGCTGTGGCGCAGGTCGTACACGACGACCCGGCGCCACGCGGGATCGTCCTCCCGGGGCTCGGACGGGCGGACGTGACGGGCGGTGCGCGACATGGCGACTCCTCGGCAGCGTCCGCCAGGACTCTCCTGGCGGACCTACCGGAACCCGTGCGGCCCGCGGTCGCGGTGGCAGTTCACGGGGGCAGCCCAAGGGCTTGCAGGGAAGCAGCACCTTGATCTGTGCAAGCCCTCAGCCGCCGCCCATCGCGTCGTGACGGCTGCGGGCGACGTCGAGCAGGACGGCGCGCAGGCTCTCCCGGGTCCGGCCGCGGGTCTTGACCGCGTGGCAGTTGGGGCAGAGGGCGACCATCGCCCGCGGATGGTCGGGACCGCCCCGTGCCAGGTCGAGGACGTGGTCGACCTCCAGCAGCGGCGCACCTCGGTCGGTGACGTCGTCCGGCGCGCCGCCGCAGGCCGGGTTCTCGCACCGGCCGCCGCTCCGCGCGAGAACGGCCCGGCGGGCGGCCGCCGAACGCAGGGGGGCGTGGCGCAGCACGGCTCGTCGCGGGACGCCGCCACCGGCCGCCCCGTCGTCCAGCAGGGCGCACCAGCGCTCGTACTGTGCCGCACGCGTCACCGCCGGATCGGCCGGGGCGCGGGCGGCGGCGATGGATGCGTCCGTGTCCTCGGCCATCGCCGGGTCGTGCAGTCCGGTGTCCTCGAGCAGCGCGGAACCGTCGCCGTCACCGAGGTACTTGAGCAGGATCGCCTCCACGGCGGTGACGCGGGCGAAGCCGGAGCGACGGAGCAGATCGTGGAACGGGGCCGCCAGCCCGCCCGCTGGGCGGTGCCTTGCGAACCACGCCGCGATCTCCGAGTCGCCGTGTGCGGTGGGCACATCGCCGGTGTGGTCGTCGAACTCCCACAGTCCCGCCCGGTGCAGTGCGAGCACGGGATAGTCGGGCCGCGGGCGCGACCCCGGGGGAACATGGCGTGCCAGCAGCGCGGTCAGCGCCTCGGCCGTGTCCGGCCACGGCAGGCTTCTCCTGCTCCCGCGGCGTGCCCTTCCGATGGCCCACAGGAGGGTGACCGGCTGGTGCATGCCGGGCCCCTGCGGCGTGTGGGCCGGGCGCAGCGAGCGTATTCGGTCGAGCAGATCGTTCCTCGGGGTTCCGGCGCCGGGCGGGGTGACGGGACCGGCCGGTGTGACGGGACGAGGCAGTGTGACGGGACCGGGTGGTGCGACGGGACCGGGCGGTGCGACGGGACCGGGCGGTGCGACTGTGCCGGGCGGGCCGCCCGAGGTGTCGACGACCTTGAAGCCGAGGCCGCGCAGCAGCTTCACCGCCCCGGCGAGGCCGCCGGAGAACTCGTCCCTGGACAGCGGCCGCCGGCCCGGCAGAAAGCCGTGTGCCGCTCCGGCCACGGCCTTGGAGTCGTAGCGCCGTCCGTCGATCAGCAGGAAGTAGTCCCTCGCCGGGCCGAAGCCGTACCGGGTCAGGAAAGCGGGACGGCCGATGTCGTCGAACTCGGCCACCGCCCGCAGGACTTCGGACCTGGTGATGTCGATGAGCGCCATGCGGCGCATGGTAGTGCGGGGCGGGGGCCGAGACCTGGCCGGAGCCGTACAGGGGCCGCCCGCCCCCGCGCCAAGGGACCACCGCCCCCGCGCGGTACGCCGGTGTCGGCGGGGCCGCCGTGCCGCGTCGGGCGGCCCGTGCCGGGCGGGGGACGCGGCGCGGCGGTGGGGCTACTCGCCCTCCTCCAGGTCTCCCTCCGTCTCCAGGTAGGCCTGGCGCAGGGCGGCGAGGATCTGCGGGTCGGGCTTCTCCCACATGCCGCGGGACTCGGCCTCCAGGAGGCGTTCCGCGATGCCGTGGAGGGCCCAGGGGTTGGCCTCCTGGAGGAAGGCGCGGTTCACGGGGTCGAGGACGTACGTCTCGGTCAGCTTGTCGTACATCCAGTCGGCGATGACGCCCGTGGTGGCGTCGTAGCCGAAGAGGTAGTCGACCGTGGCCGCGAGCTCGAAGGCGCCCTTGTAGCCGTGGCGGCGCATGGCCTCGATCCAGCGGGGGTTGACGACCCGGGCGCGGAAGACGCGCGACGTCTCCTCGACCAGGGTGCGGGTGCGGACCGTCTCCGGGCGGGTGGAGTCGCCGATGTACGCCTCCGGGGCGGTGCCCCGCAGCGCGCGGACGGTGGCCACCATGCCGCCGTGGTACTGGAAGTAGTCGTCGGAGTCCGCGATGTCGTGCTCGCGGGTGTCCGTGTTCTTCGCCGCCACCGCGATCCGCTTGTACGCCGACTCCATCTCCTCGCGCGCCGCGCGGCCGTCCAGGCCGCGGCCGTAGGCGTACCCGCCCCAGACCGTGTAGACCTCGGCGAGGTCGGCGTCGGTGCGCCAGTCGCGGGAGTCGATCAGCTGGAGCAGGCCCGCGCCGTACGTGCCCGGCCGCGAGCCGAAGATGCGGGTGGTGGCGCGGCGTTCGTCGCCGTGGGCGGCGAGGTCGGCCTGCGCGTGGGCCCGGACGAGGTTCTGCTCGGCCGCTTCGTCGAGCGAGGCCACCAGGCGCACCGCGTCGTCGAGGAGGCCGATGGTGTGCGGGAACGCGTCCCGGAAGAAGCCCGAGATGCGCAGCGTCACGTCGATACGGGGACGGCCCAGTTCGGCGAGCGGCACCGGCTCCACGCCGGTGACCCGGCGCGAGGCGTCGTCCCACACCGGGCGGACGCCCAGCAGCGCCAGCGCCTCGGCGATGTCGTCCCCCGCCGTGCGCATCGCGCTCGTGCCCCACAGCGACAGGCCGACCGAGGTGGGCCACTCGCCGTTGTCGGCGCGGTAGCGCTCCAGCAGCGAGTCCGCGAGGGCCTGTCCGGTCTCCCAGGCGAGCCGGGACGGCACCGCCTTCGGGTCGACCGAGTAGAAGTTCCGGCCCGTCGGCAGGACGTTGACCAGCCCGCGCAGCGGGGAGCCGGACGGGCCCGCCGGGACGAAGCCGCCGTCGAGGGCGTGCACGGCGTGGTCGATCTCGTCGGTGGTCCGGGCGAGCCGCGGCACGACCTCCAGGGCGGCGAAACGCAGCACCGCCGCCACGTCGTCGCCGTGCGAGTCCGGCACGGCGGCCGGGTCCCAGCCCGCCGCCTCCATGGCCTCGACCAGCTCGCGCGCCTGCTGCTCCACGGTGTCGGCCGCGGTCCGGGTCGCCTTCGACTCGTCCAGGCCGAGCGCCTCGCGCAGACCCGGCAGCGCGGTGGTGCCGCCCCAGATCTGGCGGGCCCGCAGGATCGACAGGACCAGGTTGACCCGCTCCGGGCCGGTGGGCGCGCCGCCGAGGACGTGCAGGCCGTCGCGGATCTGCGCGTCCTTCACCTCGCACAGCCAGCCGTCGACGTGCAGCAGGAAGTCGTCGAAGCCGTCGTCGTCCGGCCGGTCGGCCATCCCCAGGTCGTGGTCGAGCTTCGCCGCCTGGATCAGCGTCCAGATCTGGGCCCGGATCGCGGGCAGCTTCGCCGGGTCCATGGACGAGATCTGCGCGTACTCGTCGAGCAGCTGCTCCAGGCGGGCGATGTCGCCGTACGACTCGGCCCGGGCCATCGGCGGGACCAGGTGGTCGACGAGCGTCGCGTGCACCCGGCGCTTGGCCTGGGTGCCCTCGCCCGGGTCGTTGACGAGGAACGGGTACACCAGCGGCAGGTCGCCCAGGGCGGCGTCGGGCGCGCACGCCGCCGACAGGCCCGCGTTCTTGCCCGGCAGCCACTCCAGGTTGCCGTGCTTGCCGAGGTGGATCATCGCGTCGGCGCCGAAGCCGCCGTCGTCCGCGGACGCGGCGATCCAGCGGTAGGCCGCCAGGTAGTGGTGCGAGGGCGGCAGATCGGGGTCGTGGTAGATCGCGATCGGGTTCTCGCCGAAGCCGCGCGGCGGCTGGATGAGGACCAGCAGGTTCCCGCGGCGCAGCGCCGCGAGGACGATGTCGCCCTCCGGGTTGCGGGACCGGTCGAGGAACATCTCGCCCGGCGCCGGACCCCAGTGCTCCTCCACCGCCTCGCGCAGCCCGGCCGGGAGCTGCGCGTACCAGCGGCGGTAGTCGGCGGCCGGGATGCGGACCGGGTTGCGGGCCAGCTGCTCCTCGGTGAGCCACTCCTGGTCGTGGCCGCCGGCCTCGATCAGGGCGCGGATCAGCTCGTCGCCGTCGCCGGACACCAGGCCCGGGATGCCGGCCTCGGGCCCGAAGTCGTAGCCCTCGGACCGCAGCCGCCGCAGCAGGGCCACCGCGGAGGCGGGGGTGTCGAGGCCGACGGCGTTGCCGATCCGGGAGTGCTTGGTCGGGTACGCGGACAGCACCAGCGCGACCCGCTTCTCCGCGTTCGGCACGTGGCGCAGGCGGGCGTGGCGCACGGCGATGCCCGCGACCCGGGCGGCCCGCTCCTCGTCGGCGACGTAGGCGGGCAGGCCGTCCTCGTCGATCTCCTTGAAGGAGAACGGGACGGTGATCAGCCGGCCGTCGAACTCCGGCACCGCCACCTGGGTCGCGGCGTCCAGCGGGGAGAGGCCCTCGTCGTTCTCCTCCCAGGACGCGCGGGAACCGGTCAGGCACAGCGCCTGGAGGATCGGGACGTCGAGCGCGGCGAGCGCGCCCGCGTCCCAGGACTCGTCGTCGCCGCCGGCCGACGCGTCGGCCGGCCGGGTGCCGCCCGCCGCCAGCACGGTGGTCACCAGCGCGTCGGCGGCGGCCAGTTGCTCCAGCAGCTCGGGCTCGGGGACGCGCAGGGAGGCCACGTAGAGCGGCAGCGCCCGCCCGCCCGCCGACTCGATGGCGGAGCACAGGGTGTCCACGAAGGCGGTGTTGCCGCTCATGTGGTGGGCCCGGTAGTAGAGCACCGCGATGAGCGGGCCGTCCGCGGCCGGGGCGGCCGTGCGGCCGAGCCGGCCCCAGGAGGGGGCGGCGGCGGGCGGCTCGAAGCCGTGGCCGGTGAGCAGCACGGTGTCGGAGAGGAAGCGGGCCAGCTGCTCCAGGTTCCCGGGGCCGCCGTGCGCGAGGTACGCGTGGGCCTCGGCCGCGATGCCGATGGGCACCGTGGAGGCCTCCATCAGCTGCGCGTCCGGGGCCTGTTCACCGCTGAGCACCACGACCGGCCGGTCCTGGTCGAGGAGCACGTCGATCCCGTCCTGCCAGGCGCGCAGTCCGCCGAGCAGACGCACGACCACCAGGTCGGTGCCGTCCAGCAGCCCCGGCAGGTCGTCGACCAGGAGCCGGGAGGGGTTCGCGAAGCGGTAGGCGACGGGGCCTTCGGCCGCACGCGCGCTGAGCAGGTCGGTGTCGGACGTCGACAGGAGCAGGACGCGGGCCTCGGAGGTGTGCGACCCGGATGAGAGCTGCATGCGGCGGCTGGCCTTCCTCGGGGTTTCCGCGCCCCGGGCGGTGAAGGACGGCGGGAGTTCCTGGCTCACCCGGCGGCGCGCGCGTGCTGCGCTGCTGCCGGGCTCACAGTGGCGGGACCGCGCCGGAATCGCACCGGGCTTCCTCCCCTGACGCCGTCTTCGGCGGTGACGGACCGTATGGCCCGCCGATGAGCATAGTAAGGGCCGTCACCCCGCCGTGAGGAGGTGGCTTGTGTGATGGTCGGTATGCTCGCCGCCATGCCTGCGACCCCCGCCAACCGCCCGGACCGGGACGAATCCCCCGTCCGGGACCGCGGCGACGCCTGCCCCGGCGCGCTGCGGCTGCACACCGCGGACGACGGTGCGCTGGCGCGTGTCCGCGTCCCGGCGGGGCTGCTCTCCGCGCGCCAGGCGCACGCCCTCGCGGACGCCGCCGACCGCCTCGGCGACGGCGCCCTCGACATCACCTCGCGCGGCAACCTCCAGCTCCGCGGCCTCGACGCCGCGCGCGCACGGGAGTTGGCGGACCTTCTCGACGCCGCGGACCTGCTTCCGGCGCCCGCCCACGAACGGGTGCGCAACGTGGTCGCCTCTCCGCTGTCCGGCCTCGACGGGCACGGACACCTCGATGTGCAGCCGCTCGTACGGGAGCTGGACGCCCTGCTGTGCACCGGCGCACGCGCTGCCGCGCTCTCCGGCCGGTTCCTGTTCGCCCTCGACGACGGGCGCGGGGACATGGCGGAGCTCAACCCCGATGTGATGTTGATCGCAGAGCCGCCCGCGAGGACGGCGGGCGGCGCGGGAGCGCCGGCCGCCACCACGACGGCGACGGCGACCGTGACGGCGCCGGGGACAGCGACCGTGACGGCGGGGACGGCGGCGGACGGGGAGGGGGCGGCCGGCGCCGGAGTGCCGGTCGCGGGCCCGCCGGGTGCCGCAGCCGGAATCGCCCCCGGTTCGTCCGGCGCCGCCTGGAACAGCGGCCTCCGGGTACGCGTCGCCGCGGGTGACGCGCGGGTCCTGGTCCGCCCGGAGGACGGGCCGCGCATGCTGATGCTGGCGGCGGAGGCCTTCCTCGACGCCGCCGACGCCTGCGGCACCCGCCCCTGGCGCATCCGCGAACTCCCCCCGCAATACGCCCTGTCCACCCCCGGCCTGCTGCGCCGGGCCGCCGCCGCGGGGGTGGCCGCCGAGCCCGTGTGGTCAGCCGAGCCCGCGGAGCCCGTGTGGTCCGCTGAGCCCGCACAGTCCACAGAGCCCGCGGAGCCCGCTGAGCCCGCGCGGCCCGCGCCCCCCGCACCCGGGGCGCACGCCCGGGACGGGGTGGAGACGGCGGTATGCGCCGGGGTGGTGCTCGGGCGGATGAGCGCCGCGCAGGTGCGGAGCCTCGCGCGGGTCGCGGAGCGGCACGGGACGGGGGAACTGCGCGTCACCCCCTGGCGTTCCGTGGTGCTCCCGGGCGTCGCGGCCGCCCTCCTGCCCGAGCTCGCCGCCGCCGGCCTCGTGACCGGCGCCGGATCCCCGTGGCACGGCGTCAGCGCCTGCACCGGACGCCCCGGCTGCGGGAAGGCGCTCGCCGACGTACGCGCCGACGCCGCCGCGCTCGCCGACGTACGCGCCGACGCCGCCGCGCTCGCCGCCGCCGGCGCGGGCGGGATTCCCGTGCACTGGTCCGGCTGCGGACGACGCTGCGGACACCCGCACGGCGGCCATGTCGACCTCGTCGCGACGGGCGAGGGGCGCTACACCCTCGCCGTGGTCCCCGCGCCCGGCGCCCTCCCCGCAGAGACTCCCGCGCCCGGCGCCGCCGCCGCGCCGGACCCTCCCGTACGCCACGACCCTGCCGTACGCCACGACCTGCACGTCCCCGAACTCGCCGGCGCCCTCGCTGCGGCGCGCGGCGGGCGGCCCCTCCACCACCGACCCGCTACGACGAAGTGAGCGAGAGCACAGTGTTCGACTACGAGAAGGACGGCGCGGAGATCTACCGCCAGTCCTTTGCCACGATCCGGGCCGAGGCGGACCTCGCGGGGCTGCCCGCCGAGGTGTCGCAGGTCGCGGTCCGCATGATCCACGCCTGCGGGATGGTCGACCTCGTCCGCGACCTCGCGTACAGCCCCGGGGTCGTGCTCCGCGCCCGCGAGGCGCTGCGCGCCGGCGCCCCCGTGCTGTGCGACGCGCAGATGGTCGCCAGCGGCATCACCCGCAAGCGGCTGCCCGCCGGCAACGACGTGATCTGCACGCTCTCCGACCCGTCGGTGCCCGCCCTCGCGCAGAAGCTGGGCACCACCCGTTCCGCCGCCGCGCTCGACCTCTGGCACGACCGGCTCGAAGGCTCCGTCGTCGCCGTCGGCAACGCGCCCACCGCGCTGTTCCGGCTGCTGGAGATGATCGCGGAGGGCGCCCCGCGTCCCGCCGCCGTCATCGGGGCGCCCGTCGGCTTCATCGGAGCCGCCGAGTCCAAGGACGCGCTCGCCGCCTCCCCGCTCGGCCTGGAGCACCTGGTGGTCCGCGGCCGTCGCGGCGGCAGCGCCATGGCCGCCGCCGCCGTCAACGCGATCGCGAGCGAGTCGGAATGAGCGAGCACACCGCCCCGGCCGGGCGGACCACCCCGGGCGCACAGCCCGCTCCCGGCGAGCACCCCGCACCGGCCGCGCCCGCACCGGCCGCGCCCACCCCCACCGGCCGGCTGTACGGCGTCGGGCTCGGCCCCGGCGACCCGGAGCTGATGACCCTGCGCGCCGCGCGGATCATCGCCGAGGCCGACGTCATCGCGTACCACTGCGCCCGCCACGGACGCTCCATCGCCCGCTCGATCGCCGCCCCGCACCTGCGCCCCGAGCACATCGAGGAGCGCCTGATGTACCCGATCACGGTCGAGACCACCGACCACCCGGGCGGCTACCGGGGTGCGCTCGACGACTTCTACGAGGAGGCCGCCGCCCGTCTCGCAGCGCACCTCGACGCCGGGCGCACCGTCGCCGTGCTCGCCGAGGGCGACCCGTTCTTCTACGGCTCGTACCAGCACATGCACAAGCGGCTGGCCCACCGCTACCCGACCGAGGTGGTCCCCGGCGTCACGTCGATCAGCGCCGCCGCCGCCCGGCTCGGCACCCCGCTGTGCGAGGCGGAGGAAGTCCTCACCGTCATCCCCGGCACCCTGCCCGAGGACGAGCTCGCGGCCCGGCTCGCCGCGACCGACTCGGCCGTCGTGATGAAGCTCGGCCGCACCTTCCCCGCGGTGCGCCGCGCCATGGAGACCTCCGGCCGTCTGGACGAGGCCCGTTACGTCGAGCGCGCCACCATGAGCGGCGAGCGCACGGGACGCCTCGCGGACATCGACCCGGAGTCCGTGCCGTACTTCTCGGTCGCCGTCGTCCCCAGCCGGACCGCCACCCCGCCCCCCGCCCCGGAGGGCGGCGAGGTCGTGGTCGTCGGCACCGGACCGGCGGGCCCGCTGTGGCTCACGCCGGAGACCCGGCGGGCGCTGGCCGACGCGGACGAACTCGTCGGCTACACCACCTATCTGGACCGGGTGCCGCACCGGCCCGGCCAGATCCGGCACGGCTCGGACAACAAGGTCGAGTCCGAGCGCGCCGAGTTCGCCCTCGACCTCGCCCGCCGCGGACGGCGCGTCGCCGTCGTCTCCGGCGGCGACCCCGGTGTCTTCGCCATGGCCACCGCCGTCCTCGAGGTCGCCTCGCAGGCGGCGTACGCGGACGTGCCGGTCCGTGTGCTGCCGGGCGTCACCGCGGCCAACGCGGCCGCGGCGAAGGCCGGTGCGCCGCTCGGCCACGACTACGCCGTGCTCTCGCTCTCCGACCGGCTCAAGCCGTGGGAGGTGATCGCCGAACGGCTGCACGCGGCGGCCGCCGCCGACCTCGTCCTCGCGCTCTACAACCCCGGTTCGCGCAGCCGCACCTGGCAGGTGGGCAAGGCCCGCGAACTCCTCCTGGAGCACCGGGCCCCGGACACACCCGTGGTCCTCGGCCGGGACGTCGGCGGGCCGCAGGAGAGCGTACGGATCGTGCGCCTCGGCGAACTCGACCCGGCCCAGGTCGACATGCGCACCATCCTGCTGGTCGGCTCCTCGCAGACCCGCGCGGTCCGCCGCGGCGACGGCCACGAGATCGTGTGGACGCCGCGCCGCTACCCCGAGTAGCGGCACCGCGTCCCGGGCATCCCCCGTCGTCCTGGTCCGCCGGCCGCCGTTCACCGCGGGGCGGCGCCCCCCAGGGTGTCCGTCCAGGCGGCCGCCTCCTCGGGGCCGGCCGCCACCGCCACGCCCGGCGGCACCGGCGGCCGGCGGACCAGGACGACGGGGATGCCCGACTCCCGGGCCGCGGTCAGCTTCGGCGCGGTCGCCGCGCCGCCGCTGTCCTTCGTGACGAGCACGTCGATGCGGTGCCGCCGCAGCAGGCCGCGTTCCCCGTCGAGGGTGAACGGGCCCCGGTCGAGCAGCACCTCGGCGTGCGGCGGGCACGGCCCGTCCGGCGCGTCGACCGAACGGACCAGGAACCAGACGTCGTCGATGTGCGCGAACGAGGCGAGGCCCATGCGCCCCGTGGTCAGGAACACCCGCCGGCCCAGCGCCCTGGCGGCCCCGGCCGCCTCCTCCAGGGAGCCGACCGGGTGCCAGTCGTCACCCGGTACCGGCGTCCACCCCGGGCGGCGCAGGGCCAGCAGGGGAACATGGGCCCCGGCGGCGGCTTCGGCCGCATGGAAACTGATCGTCCCGGCGAAAGGATGGGTGGCGTCGATGACCGCGTCCACCGCGTGCTCGCGCAACCAGCGCTCCAGGCCCCCGGCGCCGCCGAAGCCGCCGATCCGGACCTCGCCGGGCGGCATGCGGGGAGCGGCGACCCGCCCGGCGAGGCTGCTGGTGACCCGCGCGCCCCGGGCGTGCAGCAGCTCCGCCGTCAGGCGGCCCTCGGTCGTCCCGCCGAGGATGAGTACGTGCGTCGGCATGAGGGTCCTTCATGGCTGAGCCGGCTGCGGGCGCGGGCGCCGGTGCGGGTGCGAGGGCGTCGGGCGGTGGGCGTGAGGCCCAACTCAAGCACACCGGTCTGCGGCCCGGATGGACGACCGGGGCCTGCGCGACGGCGGCCGCGACCGCCGCGTACACGGCGCTGCTGACCGGGGACTTCCCCGACCCGGTGACCATCACGCTGCCCAAGGGGCAGACGCCGTCCTTCGCCCTCGCCGTCGAGTCCCGCACGGGGGCGACGGCCACCGCGGGGATCGTGAAGGACGCCGGCGACGACCCCGACGTCACCCACGGCGCGCTGGTCCGCGCCACCGTCCGCCTGCTGCCCGCCGGGTCCGGCGTCGTCTTCCGCGCCGGGCCGGGCGTGGGCACGGTCACCCGGCCGGGGCTGCCGCTGGAGGTGGGGGAGCCCGCGATCAACCCGGTGCCCCGGCAGATGATGCGCGACCACGTCGCGCTCGTGGCCGCCCGCCACGGCGGCACCGGCGACGCCGAGATCACCGTCTCGATCGACGACGGGGAGGAGATCGCCCGCTCCACCTGGAACCCGAGACTGGGCATCCTCGGCGGCCTGTCCGTCCTCGGGACGACGGGGATCGTGGTGCCCTACTCCTGCTCCGCGTGGATCGACTCCATCCGGCGCGGAGTCGACGTGGCCCGGGCCGCGGGACGCACCCACGTCGCCGGCTGCACCGGGTCGACCTCGGAGAAGACGGTCGTCTCCGTGTACGGCCTGCCCGAGGACGCGCTCCTGGACATGGGCGACTTCGCGGGGGCGGTCCTCAAGTACGTGCGCCGGCACCCCGTCGAACGCCTCACCGTCTGCGGCGGGTTCGCCAAGCTGTCCAAGCTCGCGGCGGGCCACCTGGACCTGCACTCGGCGCGCTCCCAGGTCGACAAGGGGTTCCTGGCGGAGCTTGCCCGTACGGGAGGGGCGGACGCGGCGCTCGTCGCGGAGATCGCCGCGGCGAACACGGGGCTGGCGGCGCTGCGCCTCTGCGAGGCGGCCGGGGTCCCGCTGGGCGACCTCGTCGCCACCGCCGCGCGGGACGAGGCCCTCACCGTGCTGCGCGGGGCGCCGGTCGCGGTGGACGTGATCTGCGTGGACCGCGCGGGGGTCGTCGTCGGGCGCTCCGGGGTGGCGTAGCGCTCCGCGCGGGGGTGCGGGCCGCTGCGGGGCGGGTCCGGAGCCGGTGCCCGCCGCCGGCCTGCGACGGGCCCGCCGCGGGCACCCCTGCTGCGCGCGGGCGGATGCGAGGTCCCCCTGAGGCCCGGCGGCCGCGGGCGGTGCCCCCGGGGCGGACCGGGGACCCCCACGGGCCCCGGCGCCGCGGGACACGGCCGGAGGCCGTGCCTCCGCCCCCTCCCGCACCGGCGCCCCGCGACCCCGGCCACCCCCGGCCCCTGCGGCCCGACCCGGCGCCTCAGCACACGTGCCGGTCGCGCTCCGGCGAGTACAGGTGGCTGTCGCGGAACTGCGTCGCGCCCAGGGTGCGTCCGACGAGGATGACCGCCGTGCGCACCACGCCCGCGGCCTTCACCTGGGACGCGATGTCCTCCAGGGTGCCGCGCAGGACGAGTTCGTCGGGGCGGCTGGCCATGGCGACGACCGCCGCGGGGCAGTCCGGGCCGTAGTGGGGGAGGAGTTCGTCGACGACGCGGTCCACGTACCGGACGGCGAGGTGCAGCACGAGCAGCGCCCCGCTGCGCCCGAGCGTCGCCAGGTCCTCGCCCTCCGGCATGGGCGTCGCCTGCTGGGAGATCCGGGTGAGGACGACCGTCTGGCCGACCGTCGGCACGGTCAGCTCCCGCTTCAGCGCGGCCGCCGCGGCGGCGAACGCGGGCACGCCCGGGACCACTTCGTACGGGATGCCGGCCGCGTCCAGCCTGCGCATCTGTTCGGCGACGGCACTGAACACCGAGGGGTCGCCGGAGTGCAGCCGGGCCACGTCGTGGCCCTCCTCGTGGGCGCGGACGAGTTCGGCCGTGATGGCGTCGAGGTCGAGCCGGGCGGTGTCGACGAGCCGGGCGCCGGGCGGGCATTCGGCGAGGAGTTCGGTGGGGACCAGCGAGCCCGCGTACAGGCAGACCCCGCACGACGCCAGCGTCCGCGCGCCGCGGACGGTGATGAGGTCGGCGGCTCCGGGGCCCGCGCCGATGAAGTACACGGTCATGACATCTCTCCAGACTTGGTGGCGGACCACTGGGTGACGGGCATCGCCTGGCGCCAGCCGGTGAAGCCGCCGACGGGGACGGCGTGCGCGACGGAGAGCCGCACCAGTTCGCCCCCGTGGGCGCGGTACCGCTCGGCGAGCAGGGCCTCGGACTCCAGGGTCACGGTGTTGGCGACGAGGCGCCCGCCCGCGGGGAGCGCGTCCCAGCAGGCGTCGAGCAGGCCGGGGGCGGTGAGGCCGCCGCCGATGAAGACGGCGTCGGGGCGCGGCAGACCGGCGAGCGCGGCGGGTGCGGCGCCGGTGACGACGCGCAGTGCCGGGACACCGAGCGCGTCCGCGTTGCGGGCGATGCGTGCGGCGCGCGCGGGGTCGCGTTCGACGGTGACGGCGCGGCAGTCGCGGTGGGCGCGCAACCATTCGGCGGCGATGGAGCCCGAACCGCCGCCGACGTCCCAGAGGAGTTCCCCGGGGGCCGGGGCGAGCGCGGCGAGCGTCGCCGCGCGGACGTGGCGCTTGGTGAGCTGGCCGTCGTGCTCGTACGCCTCGTCGGGGAGTCCGGGGACCACACCGAGCCGGGGTGTCCCGGGCGCGCGGCGGCAGTCGACGGCGACGACGTTGAGCGGGTCGCCGGGCGCCTCGTCCCAGTCGTCGGCGGTGCCGTCGACGAGGCGTTCGCCCTCCGCGCCCAGCTGTTCGAGGACGCGCACGCGGCTCGGGCCCCAGCCGCGTTCCCGCAGCAGGCGCGCCACCTCGGCGGGCGTCCCGGCGCCGGCGCTGAGGACGAGGACGCGCCGGCCGTCGTGGAGCGCCGCGCCGAGCCGTGCCGCGGGGCGTCCGACGAGGGACACGACGTCGGTGTCCTCGACGGGCCAGCCGAGGCGCGCACAGGCGTGGGAGACGGAGGAGGGGTGGGGCAGCACCCGCAGGGCGCCGTCGCCCAGTGTCTCGGTGAGGGCGCGGCCGATGCCGTAGTACATGGGGTCGCCGCTGGCGAGCACGGCGATCCGGCGGCCCGCGTGCTCGGCGAGCAGCCGGGGGACGGCGGGGCGCAGCGGGCTGGGCCAGCGCACCCGCAGACCGCGGCAGTCGCCGGGCAGCAGGTCCAGTTGCCGGGGGCCGCCGATGACGACCTCGGCGTCCCGGAGCGCGTCGAGGGCGGCGGCGGAGAGCCCGGGCCAGCCGTCGGCCCCGATCCCGACGACGGTGACGGCTGGGCGGGGGGCCGGGGGAGGTGCGGGCGTCACGGAGTCGGGTTCCTCGGGGGAGCGGGCAGGGGTCGGAGCCGCACTCTACTCGGGCGGTCCGGCCGCTCCGACGCCGGTCGGGGGCCCGGGCGGGCCGTCCGGACCCGGGTCCCGGACCGGCCCCGGCGGAGGGCGCGGGTCCGCGCGCCGGCTCCGGTACGGACGGCCCCGCGGAGCGCCGGAGCGGGGGCGGGCCGCCGTTCGCGGGCTGTCGGTGGGGCGCGGCACACTGGACGCATGTGCCGCAGCATCAAGACTCTCCGCCCGCCCGTGCTCCCCGAGGAGGCCACAGAGGAGGACATGCACGCAGCCGCCCTGCAGTACGTGCGCAAGGTGTCCGGCTTCCGGGCGCCCGCCGCGCACAACAAGGAGGTGTTCGACCGGGCCGTCGCCGAGATCACCGAGGCCACCCAGCGTCTGCTGGACGGGCTGGAGGTGCGTGGCGCGGCTACGCGGCAGGCCGCCCGGCCTGCGCCGGACGCCGCATGACGTAGGCGGCCAGCAGTCCGGCGCCGAACAGCGCGAGCACGGAGACGGCCGCGCCGATCCAGCTCGCGCCGAGCCACTGGCCGCCGAACCAGCCGAGGCCGACGCTGTAACCGGCCCAGACCAGCCCGGCCAGCGCCGACCAGGGCAGGAACTCCTTGATCTTGCGCTGCGCCGCGCCCGCGCCGAGGGACACCACCGAGCGTCCCGCGGGGGCGAAGCGGGCGACCACGACGAGTGCCCCGCCGCCCCGGACGAGGGCGATGCCGAGACGTTCCTGTGCGCGGGTCAGCCGGCGGGAGCGGGCGATGGCCCGGTCGAAGCGGGCGCCGCCGCGCCGGGCCAGCCGGTAGGCGAACAGGTCGCCGAGCACGGAGGCGGTCGCCGCGCAGAGCAGCAGCACGAGCAGGGAGGGCACTTCCTGCTGGACGTTCCCCCCGGCGACGCCCCCGCCGCCGGCGGTGGAGCCGGCGGCCGCCGCGGTCGCCGCGGTGATCACGAGCACGCCGCTGGGCAGCACGGGCAGGAAGACGTCGAGCAGGACGGACAGCGCCACGACGGCGTAGATCCAGGGACTGGCGGTCAGCGGTCCGAGACTCTCCAGCACCTTGGCTCTCCCGGCCCGGCCCCCCGGCCGCTCGACGACACGGCCGCCGTGCCGCGGGGCGGCAGGTCGGCTCGACAGCTGTACAGCGTACGCGGAGGAGGGTCGCCGGGATCCGCAGGGGGGCGGGATGTCGTACGGCACGGGAATGCGGAGGACAGGCATGCGAACGGTTCCGTGCGGGACGCCCCCGCGCGGCGTGGGCGGATGCGGGGAGCCGGGGTCCCGCGGCGGTGGATGCGGAACGCGGACGCGGAGTCGCGGAATCGCGGAAATGGGGGACACGGGAACGCGGGCGCGCCCGGCCCCTCGTGAAGGGCCGGGCGCGCGCCGGGTGTTCGAGCGGTCGGGCGGTTCGAGCGGTCAGACGGTGACGGGCGTCTGTCCGGCGCGGTCCGGATCACCGGTGGTGCGCCTGCCGAACACGGAGTCCAGCGCCAGCGCGCCGGGGCCGGTGAAGACCAGGAGCAGGAAGGCCCAGCAGAACATGGCGGAGGCCTCGCCCCCGTTGGTCATCGGGAACAGCGACTCCGGCTGGTGGACGACGAAGTAGGCGTACGCCATCGAGCCGGACGCGACCAGCGAGGCGCTGCGGGTGCCGACGCCGAGCATGACGAGACCGCCGGCGACGAGCTGTATGACCGCGGCGTACCAGCCGGGCCAGGTGCCGGCGCCGACGGAGCCGTCGCGGCCGAGGACGCCGAAGAGCGAGGCGACGCCGTGGCAGGCGAAGAGCAGACCGACGACGATGCGGAAGAGGCCGAGTGCGTAGGGCTGCGCCCTGTGCAGGTGGCCGGACGTGGGCGGAACGGGCATGGGGGGACTCCTTCGGTGGGGACGGTACCGACGGGAGCCTCAGGTTAGGCGCACCTTATTTATACTTGCAAGTTCAATAATGACTCTCACGGTGACGGTCGATGACGGTGTGCCCGGGGTCGGGCACGAGTGGCGGCCTGTCGGCTCCCGTTCCTCAGTATGCGGTCAACTTCTGCACTGGGAAGGGGAGTTGGGAACGTTCCCACTCCGTGGTCAGTTTTTTTGGTCCGTGGCCTTCCGTCCGTCAGGTCCCGTCAGCGTGTGTCGGTGTTCGTTGATGTTCGTTGGCGTTCGTCAGTAAACGTCAGCGTCCGCCGGTGTTCGTCAGTGTCGGTCAGCGTCCGTCCGTCAGTGCCCGGTCGAGGACACCCGTCAGCCGCGCTCCCGCCCGGTCGGTACCGCGCCGCCCGCGCTTCGCGCCCGCCTGTGCCCGTTCCAGCCGCAGCCGCGCCGTGCGGCCGCGCAGCGTCAGGGTCATCAGCTGGTTGCCGAACCACGGCCCGCCGGTCCGCTCCCACCGGACCACCGGCCGCGCGACCCTCCCGTGCCGTGCGAGGAGATGGCCGATCCCCTTGGCGAACCGGCTCCAGCCGAACCGGAACCCGGCCCTTATGGCGGCGGGCACCGAGTTGTGCAGCGGCGAGCAGGTGAGCTGGAGGATGCGGGAGTCCGGCTGCTGCCCGGCGGGCCACTCGGGCTCCGCCACGTACGCGTGGTGCACGTCGCCGGAGAGCACGCACACCGTGGCCGGGGCGTCCGGGCCCCGCCCGACCTCGGCGACCGTGTCCGTGAGCCGCCCGAACGAGGCGGTGAACGCCGCCCAGTGCTCCAGGTCGGCCCGCCGCCGCAGCCACTCGCCGAAGCGCGCCCAGCGGGGCCCGCGTTCGCCGCGGCAGAGCGCGGCGTGCCAGCCCTCGGCGAAGTGGACCATCGGGGGCAGCAGCCACGGGAGCGAGGTCCCGACCAGCAGGTGGTCGACGCCGCCCGGGTCGTCGAAGGCCTGCGTCCGCAGCCATGCGGCCTCGTCGGCGTCCAGCATCGACCGGTGCTGTTCGTCCAGCACCCGTGCGGCCCGGGTGTCGACCATCAGCAGCCGGGTGCGGCCGAAGTCCCTGCGGTAGCTCCAGCGCACCGACGCCGGGTCGGCGTCGGCCCGTTCGGCGAACGCGCGCAGCACCTCCGTGCCGTCCTCGGCGGCCCGCACCGCCGCGTAGAGCTCGTCCTCGGCGAGCTCGGCGGGCGAGAGGTTGCCGAGGTGCTGGTAGACCCAGTACGACATCAGACCGCCGGTGATCCGCTCGTGCCACCAGGACGTCGCCCGCATGTCGGCCACCCAGGCCGCGCTCGTGTTCCAGTCGTCGATGACGTCGTGGTCGTCGAAGATCATGCAGCTGGGCACGGTGGAGAACAGCCAGCGCAGCTCGGGGTCTCCCCAGGACTCGTCGTAGAGGTGGGTGTACTCCTCGTAGTCGGCGACCTGGTCGGGCGGGGCGCCGGCACCGGTGCCGGCGCCCCGCCGGTGACGGGCGATCCAGTCGCGGGTGCCGGCCGACGTCTCGTCCGCGTACACCTGGTCGCCGAGGAGCAGGAGCACGTCCGGACGCTCGCCGTCCGGGTCGGCGGCGAGCCGGGCGGAGAGGGTGTCGAGGACGTCGGGGCCGACCGGGTCGGACTCGTCGACGGCGGGCGCGGCCCACCGGCAGGAGCCGAAGGCGACCACCGCGCCGGTCGCCGGGACCGGCGGCGTGCGGATGGTGCTGGGCGGCAGCGGCGAGCCGGCGAGGGGCCACACCCGCTCGCCGTCGAGCAGCACCTCGTACGCGGCGGCGGACCCCGGGGCCAGCCCGGTCACCACGACCAGCGCGTAGTGGTGGCCGGCGACGAGGAAGGTCGGCGCCGAGCCGCCGGCCCCGCCGTCGCAGCGGACCTCGGCGGTGCAGGCCCGGTCGGTCTCGACCCACACCGTCGCGCTCGTGCCCGACTCCCAGTCCACGTGGCGCAGCAGCGGTCCCAGCCTCAGGCCGGCCATGGCGCATCCCTTCCGGCGCTCCGCACGGTACGGGGCGGCCGCTCCGTACGGTACGGAACGACGGCGCGAACGGGGCCGTTCCGCGCACGGCCGGCTGCGCCGGCGCCCCGCTCCGGGAGCCCGGCCGCCCCCGCGCGCCCCGGTCCGCCCGGGACGCGCGGGGTGCGCGGGGCTCGGGACGCGCGGGGTGTGCGCGGGTCAGCAGCCGTTCAGGACCGACTGGAGCGCGCTCTTCTCGGCGGAGTCCACCTTGAGGTTCCAGTGGTGCTTCGTGTGCACCCACATCCGGGCGTACACGCAGCGGTACGAGGACACCGACGGCATCCAGTCGGCCGGGTCCTGGTCGCCCTTGGACTGGTTGACGTTGTCGGTGACGGCTATCAGCTGCGGGCGGGTCAGGTCGTTGGCGAACGCCTGGCGCGTCGAGGTGCTCCAGGAGTTCGCGCCGGAACGCCAGGCCTCGGCCAGCGGGACGACGTGGTCGATGTCGACGTCGGAGGCCGCGGACCAGGTGGCGCCGTCGTAGGGCGAGAACCAACTGCCGCTGACCGCCGCGCAGCTGGAGTCCTGCTGCACGTTCGAGCCGTCGCGCTTGAGGACGACCTCGCGGGTGTTGCAGGCGCCGGACTGGGTGATCCAGTGCGGGAACAGGTCGCGGCTGTAACCGGAGGACGAACCCTCGGCGGCGACGGTCAGCTGGCTCAGGTAGCTGCGGGCGGTGGCGGCGCTGACGGGCGTGGGCGGTGCCGCCTGCGCGGCGGGGGCGGTGGCCAGCAGACCGGTGGCGGCGAGCGCGGACGCGGCGACGGCCACGGCGGTACGGCGGAGGTGACGCGCGTAGACACGAGACATGCGAACTCCTTGAAGTGGGGGGAACCTGACCTCCCCGCACGCCGTCCGGCGCCCGGAGATGCCCTCGGGGGCGTGGCCATGCTGGCGGCGCCAGGTTGCACGGGGATGGGCGCCAGGTAACAGGGTGACGACATGGGCACGTCACATCAAGGGTTCTGACGAGCCGCCACGATCCCTTCACGGGCGTAGGGTTGCGGTCGTGCTGCTGCCGGTCAACGTCACCCTCGGGGCCGTACTGGCGGTCCTGCTCGCCGTCGCCGCCACGGTCGCGGCCCTCGCCCGCCTCGGCCGCTCCCGCCGGATCGTCGTCGCCGGCGTGCGGGCCGCCCTCCAGCTCACCGCCGTGTCCCTGGTGATCGGCCTGGTCGTCGAGTCGCTTCCGCTGCTCCTCGGCTTCCTGTTCCTGATGTACGGCGTCGCCGTGCGGACCGCGGGCCGCCGCGTCACCCGCAACGCCACCTGGTGGTGGGCCGCGGCCCCCATCGCCGCCGGGGTGGTGCCGGTCGTCGCCGCCCTGCTGCTGACCGGACTCGTCCCCGTGAAGGGCATCGCCCTCGTCCCCGTCACCGGCATCCTGATCGGCGGCGCCCTCACCGCGACCGTGCTCGGGGGCCGGCGCGCGCTCGACGAACTGGCGCAGCGCCGCGGCGAGGTGGAGGCCGGTCTGGCGCTCGGGCTCCCGGACCGCGACGCCCGGATGGAGGTCGCGCGGGAGCCCGCGTCGGACGCCCTGCTGCCCGGGCTCGACCAGACCAGGACCGTCGGGCTCGTCACCCTCCCGGGCGCGTTCGTCGGCATGCTGCTCGGCGGCGCGTCACCGGTCGAGGCGGGGGCGGTGCAGCTGTTCGTCCTGGTGGCCCTGATAGCCGTTCAGGCGGTGGCCGTGGCGGTGGTGCTGGAACTCGTCACCCGCGGCAGGCTCCACCGCGACGGCGTGGACTCCGCGGCCGGGGGCTGAGGGCCCGGGGCGCGGCGCGTCCGTGCCCACCGGCATGCGAACGGCTCCCGGCGGGGAGCCGCGGGGAGCCGTACGGGGTGGGGGTGCGGGCCCCCGCGCCTATGCGGCGCGCAGTTCGACGGTGCCGTCCGCGTGTGCGGTCAGGCTGAGGCCGTCCAGGTCCGCGACGTGCAGATCGGGGGCGAACGCGGCGGCGCGGGGTCCCACGCCGACCACGCGCATGCCGGCGGCGCGGGCCGCCGCGATGCCCGCCTCGGAGTCCTCGAAGGCGACGCAGTCGGCGGGCGCGTAGCCGAGCTCGGCGGCGCCCTTGAGGAAGCCCTCGGGGTCGGGCTTGCTGGCGCCCACGCTCTCCGCGGTCACCCGCACCGCCGGCATCGGCAGGCCGGCCGCGTTCATCCGGGCGGTGGCGAGGGCGGCGTCCGCCGAGGTCACCAGCGCGTGGGGAAATCCGGCGAGGGCCGCCATGAAGGCAGGGGCGCCGCCGACGGGGACGACGCCCTCGACGTCGGCGGTCTCCTGGGCGAGGAGTTCCCGGTTGTCGGCGTGGTTCTCCGCCGCCGGGCGGTTCGGGAGGAGGATCGCCATCGTCGCGTGACCCTGCCGGCCGTGGACGACCTTCAGCACCTCGGCCGGGTCGAGACCCTGCCGCAGGGCCCACGCCCGCCAGCAGCGTTCCACCACCGCGTCGGAGTTGACGATGGTGCCGTCCATGTCGAGGAGGACGGCCCGGGCGGTGAGGACGGGGGAAGTGGCCTGCATCGGTGGGGCTCCAGAGGCGCGGGGCGCGGGCAAAGAGGACAAGCGGCTTCGCCCGCCGGTCAGGGAGTACGGGCGGAACCACTTTGTTCCTTCACGATACAAAAAGTGGACGTCCCTGCCAACTCCGCCCCCGCCGGCACCACCCCCGCCGGCCTCGGACCCGCCGGCACCGCCCCTGCCGAGTCGGCCCGCGCCCCGCCGCTTCCGTCCGTACCGGCTCCGTCCGCCCGCGCTCCGTCCGTCCGTACGCCCCCGCCCCGCCCCGGCCCGCTCCGTCCCCGGCTCCACGGCCTACCGCCGCCGGGGCTCCCTCGTCTCCTCCTCCAGCGCGCGCCGGGTCTGCGGACCGTAGACGCCCAGCGGGTCGCCCTTGATCCCGCGGTCCCACTGGAAGACCTTGACCGAGTTCTCCAGGTTCGTGTCGAAGACGCCGTTGGTCTGCCAGTCCCGCGGGTACAGCCAGATCTCCTGGAGCCGCAGCTGGAGCTCCCGCACGTCGGAGCCGGTGTCGCCGAGCCGCAGGGTGCCCTGGGAGCCGCCGGGGGGCTCCTCGGACACCGTGCCGGTGACCTGCGCCGTCGGCGTGGGCGCCGGCGGCTGCGCCGGAGCGCTGCTCGCCGGGGCGGAGCGGCTCGCCGACGCCGACGCGGAGGCCGTGGGCGAGGAGGAGGCGGACGCGGACGGCGAGGGCTTCGCCGTCCGTGAGGCGGAGGCCGACGGGGAGGCCGTCGGGGACGGCGGATCCAGCGGGGCGTCGGGCCCCACGACGAGGCTGGGACCGTTCCCCCGGTCCGGCATGGACACCCGGTCCCTGTCCTCGCCGCCGTCGAACAGCCCCGAGGCGTAGGCGGCCGTCCCCGCGACCGCGAAGGCCGCGGCCGCCGCCAGCGCCACGGCCCCCCGGCGCCGCGACCGCCGCGGCGCCGGAGCCGCTCCCGGGGCGGCCGGCCCGGCGGTGAGCGGGGGAAGCTCCTGGGTCGCGTCCGCCGGGGCCGGCACCTCGGCGGGCAGCGGGGCGGCGACCGGGCGCAGTACGGCCGTCGGGTGATCGCCCTCCCCGCCGGTGCCGTGCGGCAGCGGTCCGTGCGCACCCGGCCCGCGCGGGCCCGGTGCGGCGCCGTGCGCGTACGGCCCGTGCGCGGCCCCGGCGTACGGGCCGGCGGGGCCGCCGCCGTGACCGTCCGGGCCGGCCGTCACCGGGGGATGCGCGCCGTGCGCGTCCACGCCCGGCAGGTGACCGGCGGGCCCCGGCGTGCCGGACGCGGCGCGACCGCCGTCCGCCGGCCCGTCGGACGTGTCCAGCGCCTCCAGCGTCACGTAGGGGCGGATGCGCAGCGGATCGAAGTCCTCCGCCGCCGCGATCTCCTCCGCCGTCGAACGCCCGCGGCCCGGACGGGCCTGCGGCCCGGCCCCGCGGCCGCCGCCCCCCGCGGCGCCCTCGCAGCCGCACACGGCCCCCGTGCCGCCGTCCGCGGCCCGCGGTCTGCCGCACTCCTGGCATGTGTTTCCGGTCATGGCCGGTCCCCTCCCCTTGGAATGCCGCAAATTATGCAGCGTGCATGTGACCCACCCCACGGCAGCGTCCGGATCCCGGCGATTGAGGTGCGCGGACCGCCGCCCACCGGCGGATCTCCCGGCAGGCCATAAGCGGGCGCACCCACCACGATGGATGGGAAGCGCATCCCGATGGCGCAAAGGAGACGCGGCATGGCCCAGGACGTCAGCTCCGCACCGGCACCCCACGCACCCGGCGAGGGGCACAGCCCGCGCGCCGTACTCGTCGCCATCGGCGCCCTGCTGCTGGGCATGCTGCTCGCCGCACTCGACCAGACCATCGTCGCCACCGCCCTGCCGACGATCGTCAGCGAACTCGGCGGCATGGACCACCTCTCCTGGGTGGTGACCGCCTACCTGCTCGCCTCGACCGCGGCCACACCCCTGTGGGGCAAGCTCGGCGACCAGTACGGGCGCAAGAAGCTCTTCCAGGCCGCCATCGTCATCTTCCTCATCGGCTCCGCCCTGTGCGGCATGGCGCAGAACATGCCCCAGCTCATCGGATTCCGCGCCCTCCAGGGCCTCGGCGGCGGCGGTCTGATGGTGCTCTCCATGGCGATCGTCGGCGACATCGTCCCGCCCCGCGAGCGCGGCCGCTACCAGGGCCTCTTCGGCGCCGTGTTCGGCGCGACCAGCGTGCTCGGGCCGCTGCTCGGCGGCTTCTTCACCGAACACCTCGACTGGCGCTGGGTGTTCTACATCAACCTGCCGGTCGGCGTCGTCGCCCTGCTCGTCATCGCCGCCGTCCTCCACATCCCCGTCCGGTCCCAGCGGCACACCATCGACTACCTCGGCACGTTCCTCATCGCCTCCGTCGCCACCTGCCTCGTCCTCGTCGCCTCGCTCGGCGGCACGACCTGGGCCTGGGGCTCGCCGCAGATCATCGGACTGGCCGTGCTCGGCGCGGTGCTGCTGGTCGCGTTCGTCGCCGTGGAGCGCCGGGCGGCCGAACCGGTGCTGCCGCTGAAGCTGTTCCGGATCCGCACCTTCACGCTCGTCGCCGTCATCAGTTTCATCATCGGCTTCGCCATGTTCGGCGCGATGACCTACCTGCCGACGTTCCTCCAGATCGTGCGCGGGGTGTCGCCGACGATGTCCGGCGTCCACATGCTGCCCATGGTGTTCGGCATGCTGCTCACCTCCACCGTCTCCGGCCAGCTCGTCAGCCGCACCGGGCGGTGGAAGGTCTTCCCGATCGCCGGCACCGCCGTCACCGCGATCGGCCTCCTCCTGCTCCACCTGCTCACCGAGGACAGCTCCGACTGGCAGCTCGGCCTCTGCTTCTTCGTCTTCGGCGCCGGGCTCGGCCTGGTCATGCAGGTCCTGGTGCTCGTCGTGCAGAACTCCGTCGGCTACGAGGACCTGGGCGTGGCCACCTCGGGCGCCACGTTCTTCCGGTCCATCGGGGCCTCCTTCGGCGTCGCGATCTTCGGCACCGTCTTCACCAACCGGCTGGAGACCAAGCTCTCCGACGCGCTCGCGGGGCAGCAGGTGCCGCCCGGCGCGGGCGCGGCGGAGCTGGCGGCCGACCCGCGGGCGATCGCGGAACTGCCCGCCCAGCTCCGCGCACCGGTGGTGCACGCCTACGCGACGTCCATCACGGACGTCTTCCTCTACGCCGTGCCGGTCGTGGTCCTCGCCTTCGTGGTCGCCTGGTTCCTCAAGGAGGACAAGCTGCGCGGCTCGGTCACCGCGCCCGACACCAGCCAGACGCTCGCCTCCAACCCGGTCGAGCGCTCCTCCCACGACGAGGTCGCCCGAGCCCTGTCCGTCCTCGGCTCCCGGGACGGCAGGAAGCGGATCTACGAGAAGATCACCGCCCGCGCCGGATACGGCGACCTGCTCCCGGCGGCCGGCTGGCTGCTGCTGCGCATCCGCCGCCACGGCGTCGTCGAACCGGCCCGCCTCGCCGAGCAGACCCCCGTGCCGCTGCGCGCGATCACCGATGCCGCCCGGCAGATCGAGGGCCGCGGGCTGGCCCGGCGCGAAGGCCTCGACCTGCTGCTCACCGACGAGGGGGCCCTGGTCGCCGCCCGGCTCTCCGACGCCCGGGAGGAGTCCCTGGCGGAGCTGCTCGGCGACTGGTGGGGGCCCGACCGTCCCACCGACCTGATCCAGCTGGTGCGCGAGCTCAACGCCGAACTCTGCGGTTCCGACGCGGAGGGTCCGCACGACCACGTCCGCCAGGACCACGAGCGCCCCGCGGCCGGGTACCCGCGCCGCCACTGAGCCCCGCGGCCGCCCGGACGGCCCCGCCCGGATGGCCCCGCCCGGCCGCCCCGGCGCCGGGCGCCTACCGGTCCTTCAGGTCCTTGCCGTACCAGATCTCCCTGTAGGGCCCCGTGCAGTAGGCCGGGATCTCCGCGTACCCGTGCCGCACGTAGAGCGACCTGGCCGCCGTCAGGTCGAGCCGGGTGCTGAGCACCATGCGGTCGGCGCCGAGGGACCGCGCCTGGTGCTCCAGGCACTCCATCAGCAGCCCGGCTCCGGAGCGGCCCCGGAAGGCGGGCCGCACGAACACCCGGGTGAGTTCCGCCCGCCCGCCGTCCAGCAGCAGGACCCCGCCGCAGGCGGCGGGCTCGCCCCTCAGACGGCCCACCACGAACCGGCCGGTGGGCGGGGCGAGGAGCTCGGCGCCGTCGTCGGCGAGCCCTTCGTCGATCTCCGCCTCGGTCGCCGGCCGGCGCCAGTAGCTGCCCGCCACGTCCCCGTAGTAGGCGCGCCGCAGCGCGGTGGCGTCGGCGGTGTCGAACCGTTCCGGGGCGAGGGTCCACTGGCTCATGGGAGGTGACTAACAGTTCGCGGGCCGGTTTGGCACGCGAATTAGGGGCAATCCGCAGTGACGAGCGCTCGTGCACACCGTTACGGAAGGCCAACGAGGAGAGACGGACCAGGAAGGCAGCCATGTCCACCCTGATGACAGTTCTCATCATCGCCGCGGTCGTCGCCGTGGCACTGGCCGCCGGAGCCCTGCTCTACCGGCGCACGGGCTCAGGCGGCGGAACGCGTTCCCTGCGGAGGCGATTCGGTCCCGAGTACGAACGGACCCTCGCCCGGCACGACGGCGACGAGGCCGCTGCCGACCGCGAACTGCGGGACCGGGTCGAGCGGTACGGCGGCCTGAAGCCGCTGCCGCTGGAGCCGAAGGTCCGCGAGGAGTACACCGCCCAGTGGACGACGCTCCAGGAGCGGTTCGTCGACGCCCCGCGCCAGGCCGTGGCCGACGCCGACCGGCTGCTGGCGAGGATCGCGGAGACCCGGGGCTTCCCGGGCGCGGAGAGCCACGAGGAGCAGACCGCCGCGCTCTCCGTCCACCATCCGCACCACGTCGACGGTTTCCGTGAGGCCCGCCGCGCCGCGCACCACGAGGCGGCCTCCACGGAGGACCTGCGGGAGGCGATGCTCCACGCACGCGCCCTCTTCGAGGACCTGACGGACGGCGGCGCCCCCGTGTCGCCCGCCCGCCAGGGGCAGCGCGTGCCGAAGGAGACCGCCCTGCGCCGTCCGAACGTCCTCAAGCCGAAGGGGAGTGGTGCCTGATGAACCGCCGCGACGACCAGTCCGAGAACCACCCGACGCCCCCCGCGTCCGAGAACCACCCGACGCCCCCCGCGACCGGCGACACGGTCCCGGAGCAGCGCGTCCCGGAGACCAAGGCCCCCTCGGGCCGTGTGCCGGGGCAGCGCGGGACCGACGCGATGCTCGCGGCCGGACCGCCGCCCGCGCCGCCGGCCCCCGGCGCCCCGCCGTCCACGACGGACCCGGACCGGCACGGTCCGGTCTTCGGGACCGGAGACCCGAGAAGGGGTACGGACGGTACGGACCCGGCCGGAGCCCCCGAGCCTCCGGCCGGCGCACGGACCGCGGCATACGGCGCGGGGACGGAAGCCGGCCACGGTGCCGGGACGGAAGCCGGGCGTCGTGCCGGTTCCCCGTCCGGGCGCGGCTCCAGGACGGCCCCCGGCGCCCCGCGGGCCGCCGCGTCCCCGAGGGACACGAGCGCCGGGACAGCGCCCGTGGAGCAGGAGACCACGGGCCACACGCCCGCGGCACCGGTGGCGGCCACGCCGCTCTCCGAGTCGCCGCTGTCCGCCCCTCCGCCCGGCGACACCGGCGCCACGGGCCGGAGCGAGGGGAACGCCCCCCTCGCGTCCCCCGCCGCGCCGCGCGGGCAGGAGCCGGCGGTCACCGCGGGGCGGGCCGAACGCGCGGACCTCGCCGGGCGCGCGGGCCACGCGGAACGCGCCGGCCATGAGGGCCGCCACGCCGAACGCGCGGAACACGGCAGCCGGCCGGGTCGCGCGGAGCACGACGGCCGTCCGGAACAGGCCGGCGGGCAGCACGGCGAGCGGCACGACTCCCTGCTCGCCGACCGCGAGCGGGACCGCCTCGACGAGCGGCTGCACCACGCCCTCGCCCACTTCGTGGACGAGCCGCGCGGCTCCGTCGAGGAGGCCGACGCCGTGCTCGGCGAGGCGGGCAAGCAGCTCGTCGCCTCGCTGGAGGAACGCCGCCGTGCCCTGCGGGAGCACTGGCACCGCGACCCGGAGACGGCCGGTCAGGCCGACACCGAGGAGCTGCGCCAGACGCTGCGCGACTACCGGGAGGTCACCCGGCGTCTGCTGGGGGCATGACCTTCCGCGCCGCGGGGGGCGGGTGTCTCCCCGGCCCGCGCGGGCCGGGGAGACACCCGCCCCCGACGGCGGCGCCCCGCGCCGCGAAGGCCGCTGCCTCGGGCCGCCCCACGTACCGCGCGGGGCGGCCCGAGGCAGCGGCCCCGGCATGCCGGGACGGCACGTCCGGAGGGCCGTCCCCGTACCGGGCGTCCTCGGACGACTCCGACGACGCGGCATCCGCCCTCCCCCGGCGGTCGCCGGGGGAGGGCGTCCCGGGCCGGGAGGGGCCGCCGCGACACGCCCTCGGCTCAGGCTCAGGCGCCCTTGGGCGCCGCCTGCTGGACCACCTCGAAGGACCAGAGCGTGGACCCGGAGGCGGCCGGCTTCGGCCGCTCACCGGCCGCGTCGCCGCCCGGTCCGCCCTGGCCCCCCTGCCCGCCCTGGTGGGCGGCCTTCATCGGGCCCTCCATCCACGCCTGGAAGGCGGCCTCGTCGCGCCACCGGGTGTAGACGAGGTACTGGTCGGTGCCCTCCACGGGGCGAAGCAGCTCGAACCACTCGAAGCCGTCGGACGACTCCACGGCCCCGGCGCGCGAGGAGAACCGCTTCTCCAGGGTCTCCCGCTGCTCGGCCGGGACGCTCAGCACATTGATCTTCACGATGCTCATGCCGCCCATCCTGCCGCAGCGGTCCCGTCACCCGACGACGCGGGCCACCAGCAGCCCGTCCCAGCCCTTCACGCCCACGGTCTGCACGGCGGTGGCGTCCAGCCGCGGCTCCTTCGCGACCAGCTCGAACATGGCGCGGGTCCCCGTGACCGCCGGGTCCTCGCTCGACGCGTCCGTGACGGCGCCGCCGCGGACGACGTTGTCGACGACGACGAGACTTCCCGGACGGGTCAGCCGCAGCGCCCATTCCACGTAGCGCGGGTTGTTCACCTTGTCCGCGTCGACGAAGACCAGGTCGAACGGGCCCGCGCCGGGCTCCTTCTCGATGCGCGGCAGCAGGTCGAGCGCGGCGCCCGTGCGCACCTCGGCCACCGTGTCGAGCCCGGCACGGGCCAGGTTCGCGCGGGCGACGTCGGCGTGCGCCGGGTCGAACTCGAGGGAGATCAGCCGGCCGTGCTCCGGCAGCGCACGGGCCAGCCAGATCGCCGAGTAGCCGCCGAGGGTCCCGATCTCCAGGATGCGCTGCGCGCCCTGGAGAAGGGCCAGCAGATGCAGGAGCTTGCCCTGGTTGGGCGCCACCGCGATCGACGGCAGCCCGGCCGCCTCGCTCGCTGCGAGCGCGGCGTCGAGCGCCTCGTCGGCGGGGGCCAGCAGCTCGGTGACGTACTGGTCGACCGCGTTCCACCTGTCCTGAGTCGTCATGCGGCCAACCTATGCCCTGCGCCGCCCGCCGGATCAGGTGGCCGGGGGCGGCACGGACACCGGGGCCGGGGGTGCGGCGGCACGCCCGCGGCGGGTGCGGAGGGTCCACCCGGCGACCGCCGCCAGGAGGGCGGCGGCACCGCCGGACGTCAGCAGCCAGACCGGGATTCCGGCGAACGTCAGCAGCTCGTCCTCGTACACCACCCTCCGAAAGGGTGTGTCGTGCGCGGCCGCGCGCAGCTCGTGGTCGCCGTCGATGCGGCCCGGGTCGGGGAAGCTCTGGTCCAGCACGGTGAGGAACCGCTCCGTGCCGCCGGTCAGGCGGCCCACCGCCCCGGTCGGTGCGACCTTCCCGGCGAAGGTGACCTCCGGCTCCCGGCCGCCGATCGAGGAGACCGGCTCCATCCGGTGCGCGGCCAGCACGAACAGACCCAGCGACTGAGGTGTCGCCGCCCGGCGCGACAGCCGCATCGGATACACCAGCTCGTCACTGGCGAAGGTGATGTGCAGCGGGTCGAGCGCTCCCCGCAGCACCGCCCCGCCGGCACGCGGCGCGAGCCGGACCGCCACGTACTCCCAGCCGCGGTCGACGTACGGCCGCAGGTCCGCGTCGAGGCCCTCGGGCAGGTCGAAGCCGTTCTCCTCCAGCCAGCCGCTCAGCGCCGCGGGGTCGGTCGCCGCCAGCCGCGCCACGTCGAAGTCGCCGAGCCGCTCCCGGCCGACGACGTCCACACCCGCGCCGCCCGGCGGCGGCGCGCCCGCGCCCGCGCCGTCCGTGTCGTCGAACGGCCAGTCGCCGCCGCGCGGCCAGAAGTAGGGGCGCTCGCGGTGCTCCGGAGCCGCGGCCCGCACCAGCTCGCCGAAGAGGGCGGCGTCCCCGAGCGCGACCTCGGCGCGGCTCGGCACCGGCATGATCCAGGCCGCCCTCGGGGTGTTCCCGCCGACGGTGAACCGCATGACGATCTGCTCGGTGCGCCCGTCCCACGCCACCACCGAGGTCTCCCGGCCGACGGAGATCTGCGCGTTCCGGTCCGGGATCATCGCGCCGCAGCCGCAGGCGTGCGCCGGCGCGACCAGCGAGCCGAACTGGAGTGCCAGGAGCGCGATCATCACGGTGAGCAGGCGTGCGCACACGCTGCGTTCTTGTATGTTCCCCCGCATACCCCCAGTGACGGGGCCGCCCGCCCGGCGGTTCCCGCCCGGTGGCCCTCCGGGCGCGACCGGGCCGCGGAGAACGGACGGTGCCCCCTCCGGGTGCGACGGGGCGGCTCAGAACGGATGGTCGACAAGGTGACGGTCGGGCCGAGCGGGGGACGCCCGCGTCTCCACCGAGGGGCGGTACGGCGCCCCGCGGACACCCCGCGGGCGCACGGACGAGCGGCGGGGAGGCGCGGCGCGCAGTGGTGAACGCGGAGCAGGGCGTGCGCGGGAACACGACGGGTTCGAGGATCGGCGCGGCCAGGGCGGCGCTCTGGCTGGTGGCGGCGCTGCTCGCGGCGAGGCAGGCGGCGGACGCCCTGACCCGGCCACCGGGCGGGGGCCTGACCGACCCGGCCACCTGGGCCGGACCGGGGGGCTTCCTCCAGGTGAGCGGTTCGCTGTACGACGGGGGCGGCTTCACCGGCACCCCGTTCGCCGGGCTCGTGCTCGGACCGTTCGCCGACTCGGCACAGCAGAGCCCCGGCGTGATCCGGACCTTCGGCACGCTGCTGCTCGTCGTGGCGATCGGGCTGGTGGTCTCCCGGTCCCTGCCGGTGCCGGTGTCGCGGCGCAGCACCCTGCCGGCCGCCCCCGTCGCCGTCACCCTGCTGATGCTGTCGCTGCCCGTGCGCGACAGCTTCCACCCGGGGCAGACCGGCGTCGTCCCGGTGCTCCTGGTGCTGCTCGGCTGCCTTGCCGCGCGGGGGGAGAGATCCGCCGGGCTGCTCGTCGGCCTCGGCGCGGCCCTCCAGCCCACCGCGCTGCTCTTCGCGCCCCTGCTCTGGTCCACCGGCCGGCGCCGGGCCGCCGTCGGCGCGGCGGGCACCTTCGCCGGACTGACCGCACTCGCCTGGTCGCTGCTGCCCGGGGACTCCTGGAGCTACTGGACCGGTCACGTCGCGGGCGCCGGCCTCGGCGCGGGTGCCGACAGCCCCGCCGGCCAGTCCCTGTACGGCGCGCTGCTGCGCCTCGGCGTCGAGGGCCCCCCGAAGACCGCCCTGTGGGCCGTGCTCTGCGCCGCCGTCGTGGTCCTGGGCCTGCGGCGTGCCGTGCGGTACGCGAGGGACGGCCAGCCGCTCCTCGCCGTCGCGATCACCGGCTGCGCGGCCGCCGCCGTCTCCCCGACGGCGGCGGCCGCGCAGCCGGTGCTGTGGCTGCTGCTCGCGGCCGTCGGCCGCGTCGGCTCCCGCGCGGGCGACCGGCGGCTGTGGCCCGTCCTGGTGGTCCTGGTGTCGACGCTGCCGGGCTCGATACTGCTGCCCGACCTGGTGCCGCTCCATCCGCTGCGGGACAACGTGCCGCTGGCCGCCGCCCTCGCCGCCGCCTGCGCCGTCCCGTTCCTCCGGCTGGACTCCCCGCACTTCGGACGCCCGGTGCCCACCGAGTACGCGCGGCCCGCGTCGGCCCGGTGGGCGGCCGTTCCGCTGCTGCCGTTCTGGCGGCGGGCGCTGAGCCGCCCCAACCTGCTGCTGGAACTGCTGGTCATCCGGGCCGGCTACTCCGTCTACTCGCACATCCGGGCCGCCGCCACGGGCGGTGCGGACGCCGCGGAGGGCCATGCCCGTCAGGTGCTGGCCGTCGAGCGCGCGCTCGGGATCGACATCGAGCACGGGGTGAACCACCTGGTGGCGGGCGTGCCGTGGGCGGAGGCGTTCTTCGACTTCTACTACACGTCGTTCCACTTCACGGTCCCGCTCGCGGTCCTCGGCGTGCTGTACGTCCGCCGCCCGGCCGACTTCCGCTGGGCCCGCACCTCGCTGGCCTTCGCGACCCTGCTCGCGCTGCTCGGCTTCTGGCTCTACCCGCTGGCGCCGCCCCGGCTGATGCCCGGACTCGGCTTCATCGACACCGTGCACGGCCCGCAGGACCTCGCCCACCCCGACTACGGGGCGATGACGGCCGTCACCAACCAGTACGCCGCCATGCCGTCGCTGCACTTCGGCTGGTCGCTCTGGTGCGGGCTGGTGGTGCTCGTCCTCGCACCGAAGCTGTGGACGAGACTGCTCGGCCTGCTGCACCCCGTGCTCACGCTCTGCGCGATCGTGGCCACCGCCAACCACTGGGTCCTCGACGCGGTCGGCGGCGCGGTGGTCGTCGGGGCCGGCTTCGGGCTCGTGCACGTCCTGGCGGGCAGACGGCAGCTGCACATCCCGCCACGGTCGGTGCCGCCCGCCCGGGCAGGCGGGACGACGGACGCGGCGGGTTCTGCCGACGCGGCGGGTGGTGCGGACACGGCGGGTGGTGCGGACGCGGCGGACGGTGCCGGGGCGGCCGGGGCGACGGGGGCGTCCCGTACGCGTGCGTGACGCCGGGGCCGGCCCGGGGGACGCGTGCCGCGGTGCGGAACGTCGCGACCCGGCACGGTCCGGGACCGGTCCCGGGGAGCGGGCATGCGCGAGGGGCCCCGGAGCGGTCGTCGCTCCGGGGCCCCTCGCGAGCCGGGCCGTCAGGTCCACGGCGGTTCACCGCACCGGGTCCGCGCGCCGCACCGGGTCCGCGCGCCGCGCCGGACCTGGCGCCTCGTGCCGGACCGGCGCGTGGCGGATCAGTACCAGTGGTTGTTCTGCCAGAAGTCCCAGGCACCGCACGCGCTGCCGTAGCGGTCCTTCATGTAGTCGAGGCCCCACTCGATCTGGGTCTCGGGGTTGGTCTTCCAGTCGGCGCCCGCGGACGCCATCTTCGACCCCGGCAGCGCCTGGACCAGGCCGTACGCCCCGGAGGACGCGTTCGTCGCGGTGTGGTCCCAGTGGGACTCGTGCTCGACGATCTTGCTGAAGCAGGTGTACTCGCCGGCGGGCATCATCTTCTTCGCGATCTGCTGCGGGGAGGCAGGGGCGGCCGAGGCCGTCGAGGTCGTCCCCAGCACCGCGCCGGCCGTCCCGAGGAGCACGGCGGCGCCGGCGACGACGGACTTGTGGCGGGCGGTGAAGCGGGTGATCGGCGAACGGGACAAGACACTGCCTTACGTCGGGGACGGGGGAGTCGCGCGGCCGGGGCCGGACCGGACCGGCCGCGGGCGGCACACGCCCTGCGGGCGCCGGGCCGGGGCCCTGCGGTGCCGTGCGACGAGACCAGTTGTAGCCGGGGGCGGCGGCCCCGCGCCGTGACCGCGCTCACCCCCGGCATACGAGGCGGAAGGGGCAGGTCGGCCGAACGGCCCGCGGTGTGCAGTGCGGTGTCCGCGCAGGCCGGAGCGGGTGCGGGGGAACCGCCGCGCACTACGAGGCGGGATCGTTGCGGGACCTCCGGCCTGTGGGGTGCCTCACCCGCGGGGAGCCCGCTCCGCCTTCCCGGCGGCCGGTTCCTCGCACGCGGCAGGCTCCTCGAACGCGACCGGGGCCTCGAACGCGGCCCGCCGGGTGGCCCGGCGCAGCGCCCTCAGCAGGGTCCCGCCGAGGGTGAGCGTCAGCACCACCGTGAGGACCGCCCGCCCCAGGTCCCAGCCGAGCGAGGTCGCCGTCACGTAGGCGAGGAACCGCACCAGGTTCTCGTGCACCGGGTCGCCGGGCTGGTACGAGATGCCGGACGCCATGCCGGTGATGATCGTCCAGCCGTAGAGGTTCATGACCGTGCCGTAGGCGAACGCCGCGAACGCCCCGTACAGCGCGAGCATCGCCAGCTCCGCGCGCCCCCTCAGCCGCTCCGCACCGGGCAGCAGGCCCGCTCCCATGGTGAACCAGCCCATCGACAGCATCTGGAACGGCATCCACGGGCCGACGCCCCCGGTCAGCAGGGCCGAGGCGAACATCGTGACCGAGCCGAGCACGAAGCCGAATCCCGGTCCCAGCACCCGTCCGCTCAGCACCATCAGGAAGAACATCGGCTCCAGCCCGGCCGTTCCCGCGCCGAGCGGCCGCAGCGCGGCCCCGACCGCCGCGAGCACGCCGAGCATCGCCACCGCCTTGGCGTCCATCCCGGAGTCCGCGACCGTGGCGACGACCACGGCGACCAGCAGCGGGAGCAGCGCGCCGAACAGCCACGGAGCGTCCCCGGCGTGCGCCGCCAGCCCCGACTCCCGCCCGGCGAGCAGCGGCCAGCCGAAGAAGACCACGCCGATGGCGCTCACCAGGCAGAGCGCGGCCACCGAACGGGGCCCGAGCCGCACGGGCCGGGCCACGGACGAGCGCCGCCCGCCCGCGACGCGGCTCACACCGTCCCCCGTTCACCCAGCGCGGCGGCCACCTGCGGGACCGTGAGCCAGTGCTGCGGCGCGAGGACCTTGGCGACCTGCGGGGCGAACGCGGGGGACGAGACCACCACCTCCGCGGTGGGCCCGTCCGCCACGATCTCCCCGTCGGCGAGGATCACCACCCGGTGGGCGAGTTCGGCGGCCAGCTCCACGTCGTGGGTGGCCAGCACGATGGAGTGGCCGCGGGCGGCCAGGCCCCGCAGCACCTCCACCAGCCGGGCCTTGGCCGCGTAGTCCAGCCCCCGGGTCGGCTCGTCGAGCAGGATCAGCGGCGGGCGGGCCGTGAGCACGATCGCCAGCGCCAGGGCGAGACGCTGCCCCTCCGACAGATCGCGCGGATGCGTGCTGCCGGCAACCCCCGGCAGCAGGGCGGCCACCAGGGCTTCGCAGGTGCCGGGCCCGGCGCCGGCGTCCTGGTCGGCGGCCGCGCACTCGGCGGCGACGGTGTCCGCGCAGAGCAGGTCCCTCGGCTCCTGCGGCACGAGGCCGACGTGCTCGATCAGCTGCCGCGGCGGCGTGCGGTGGGGCACGTGCCCCCCGACCTCGACCGTTCCGGAGGTAGGGGCGACCATGCCGACGAGCGCGGCGAGCAGGGTGGACTTCCCCGCGCCGTTGCGGCCCATCAGGGCGACGGTCTCGCCCGCGGCGACGTCCAGGCCGACTTGCCGCAGCGCCTCGATCCGCGCCCGCCGCACACCCAGCGCCCGGACCCGGGCGATCGCCTCCGGGCCGCTCGCCGGAGGAGCGGCCGAGGGCCCGCCCCGAGCGCCGCGCCGGCCGAGCCGGGCGAAGGCCCGCCGCAGGGCGGCGCCCCGCGGCGGTGTCCCGGATGCCGCCCCGGCAACGGGCGCGGCCGGCGCGCGCACGGCGTCCCGGCCGGCGTCCGGTGCTACGGCGGCGGGGGAGCCTTGGGCGTCCGGTGCGACGGCGGGGGTCGAGCCCTGGTCGGCAGGCGGTGTGTCGGCGGCGGGGGAGCCCTGGTCCGCGGGCGAGTCCGGTGCGTTCGGTGCGTCGGTCGCGCGGGAGTCCGGGCCGGCCGGTGCGTCCGCCGCGGCCGGGCCCACGGCCTGTGGCGGTGGACCGGCGTGCGGGCCGGGTTCGCGTCCGGCGAGCCGGTCCCGCAGCGCGGGCGCGAGCCGGCGGGCGTCGCGCACCGAGAGGGGCAGCGGCGACCAGCCCGCGAGACGGCCCAGCGAGACGACCGGCGGACGGACCGGGGAGACGGCCATCACCTCGGCGGGCGTGCCGGTGACCGGGGCCTCGCCGGGGCCGGGGAGCAGGATCACCCGGTCCGCGTACTGGACCACCCGCTCCAGCCGGTGCTCCGCCATCAGCACCGTGGTGCCGAGATCGTGCACCAGGCGCTGGAGGACCGAGAGCACGTCCTCGGCCGCCCCCGGGTCCAGCGCGGAGGTCGGCTCGTCGAGCACCAGCACCTTCGGGTGCGTGGTCAGCACCGAGCCGATCGCCACCCGCTGCTGCTGGCCGCCCGACAGCGTGGCGATCGGACGGTCGCGCAGCTCGGCGAGGCCCAGCAGATCGAGGGTCTCCTCCACGCGCCGGCGCATCACCCCGGGGGCCAGGCCGAGGGACTCCATCCCGTAGGCGAGTTCGTCCTCCACGGTGTCCGTCACGAAGTGCGCGAGCGGGTCCTGGCCCACGGTGCCCACGACGTCCGCGAGTTCGCGCGGCTTGTGGGTGCGGGTGTCCCGCCCGCAGACCGTCACCCGGCCCCGCAGCGTGCCGCCCGTGAAGTGCGGCACGAGGCCCGACACGGCGCCCAGCAGCGTCGACTTGCCCACCCCCGACGGGCCGACGAGCAGGACCAGTTCGCCCTCCGGAACGGTCAGGTCGAGCCGCTCCAGGGTGGGCGCGCCGGCGTCGGCGTACGTCACCGTCACGTCGTCGAAGCGGATCACTTTCTCGGCTCCTCGGGTCCTGCGGGGGCGGGGGAGTACGGGGCGCGGCCCGCGGGCGCGGGCGGCAGCGGGGCGACGAACGCGGGCAGCAGCCCGATCAGCACCGACAGCGCAGGCCAGAGCGGCAGTTGGGGCACGGTCGGCGGCACCACGCCGGGATGCAGGGCCGCCGGGTCCAGCGCGGCGGCCCGGATCATCAGCAGCGCCACGGCCGCTCCCGATCCGGCCACCAGCCAGGCCCGCACGCCCCAGCGGTCGGGCCGGTACCGGGTGCGCACCGTGCGCCGGCCGCCCAGCCACAGCCCGCCCGCGGCGGCCGCGAGTCCGGCCGCCATCAGCGGAACGGCGTACCCCGCGCCCTCGGCCGCCAGCAGCCCGTAGGACCCGGCGCAGACGCCGAGCAGCCCGCCGAGGGTCAGCACGGCCGTCGTCCTGCGCACGGCGGGCGGTACCTGTGCGGTGCGCCCGTAGCCGCGGGCGTCCATCGACGCGGCGACGGCGACGGACCGCTCCAGCGCCCCCTCCAGCACGGGCAGCGCGATCCGGGCGACCGCCGCCAGGCCCCCCGTGGAGCGTCCCCGCAGTCTGCGGGCGGTCCGCAGCCGGAGCACGTCGGCGACCAGGTTCGGCGCGAAGGTCATCGCGACGACGACCGCGACACCGGCCTCGTACAGCGCGCCGGGCAGCGACTTGAGGAGCCGGGCCGGGTTGGCGAGCGCGTTCGCCGCGCCGACGCAGATCAGCAGGGTCGCCAGTTTCGCCCCGTCGTACAGGGCGAACAGCAGCTGCTCGCCGGTGACCCGGCCGCCGAGGCGGATGCCGTCCGCCCAGTCGGGCATCGGCACCTCGGGCAGCGTGAACAGCAGATGGGTGCCGGGGATCGGCGAGCCGAGGGCGACGGAGAACACGACCCGGACCGCGATCACGAACAGCCCGAGCTTCACGAACGCTCCGTACGAGCGGGCCCAGGGCGCGTCCGTCCGCCGGGCCGCCACCACGTACCCCGCGACGCCGACGAGCAGCCCGAGCAGCAGGGGGTTGGTGGTGCGCGAGGCGGCCACCGCCAGCCCGGCGGCCCACAGCCACCAGGCCCCGGCGTGCAGCGCGTTGCTCCGCGTCGCCACGGGCGCCCGCAGGGACCGCGGCGGCCCGGGCGCCCGGTCCCGTGCGGGACGGCCCTCGGGGGAGCGGGCGCCCGTGCGGGGGGTCTCCCCGGGCCCGGACGTCCGCGTCCGGGCGCCCACGAGCCGTTCGGCACGGGCGCCCGACGCACCGCCCCCGGCCGCGCCGCCCCCCGCCGGGGCGCCGTCCGGGTTCCGGCCCGCCGGCCCGCCGTCCGGCGCGGTCATCCGCGGCGGCGGCGGGACTGCCACAGGGCCGCCGCGCCGAGGGCGAGGACGGCGGCGATGCCCGCGTACACGCCGACGGAGGGGCCGGAGCCCTGGCCGTCCGACGGCTCACCGGCCGCCGTGTCCGGCGCGGCCGGGTCGGCCGACGGGTCGGCCCCGGACACCTTCTCGCCGCACCCCGCCTTCGGGTAGCCGGAGATGGCGCACAGCAGGGCGTCGCCGTTGTAGCGCAGCGGCTTCGCGACCTGGGCCAGCGCCTCGGCGGAGGTCGCCTCCGGGGCGAGCACGGCGCAGGCGGTGCGGGCGGCGGGAGGCGTCTCGCCGGGCACGGCGTCCTCGGGGGTGCCGAAGTCGACGACGACCGCCACCCGCTTGGAGCCCTCCTTCGCGGGCGTGTCCGCGCACACCGCCGCGAAGTCGGGGGCGGTGCGCGGCTGGGCCGAGTCGCCGCTGTCCTCGCTGACGGAGAAGCGGAAGCCGTTCACCGAGCCGTCGGCGGGGCGCGCGGTGGCCGGGCCCTCCGTCGCGTACGTCCAGGTCGTGCCGCTGCTCTGCCAGAACGACCAGTAGCGGTAGCCGGCCGCCTGCGCGGGCGCGGCCGCGAGCACCGCGAGCAGTGCTCCGAGCCCGAGGACGGCGAGGATCCGGCGACGCATCAGAGCTGGTTCTTCCGGCGTCCGCTGAACAGGAACCCGATGCCGACGGCGGCGACGAAGAAGACGCCGACGATCCACCAGGTGTTGAGCGGCGAGCCGTCGTCCTTCGTGTCGTCCTTGTCCCCCTTGTCCGACGAGGGGCTGGGGGAGGCGTCCTTCGCCGACTCGGGCGCGGGGCCGGTCGCGTTGAGGCCCGCGACGAGGTCGGTGGAGCCGAACGCCTTCGGGTCCGCGCCGGTCGCGTGCGCGGCCAGGACGAGCTGGGCGTACGCGGCGGGGCCGGTCTCCTTCGCCCAGTCGGCGGCGTTCTGCTGGAGCCAGGTCAGGGACTTGCCTGCCTGCTCGGCCATCCCCTGCGCGGAGAGCGCGACGACCGCGTCGGCGGTGTTGCCGAAGTCCGGCTTGGGGGAGGAGTCGTCGGCGCCGGGCATCGGCGCCGTGTCGAGGTGGCCGGACTCCGCGAGGGCGCCCGACAGGTAGAGGGCGCCGTTGTGCGCGGCGGTGGCGAGGTCCTTGCCGCCGGCGCAGGCGGTGGCCGCCCCGGGGGACTCGGGAGCGGCGGTCGCGGCCAGGCCCTGGCCGCTCGCGGCGAGCACGGCGGCGGCGGTCGAGTCGGCGACGATGCCCGGGGTCTTCGGCTGGTAGACGAAGGCGCCGGCCTCCTTCGCGTCGCAGGGCTGCGCGAACGTCAGCAGCGCGTCGAGCGGGCTCCTGCCGCCGTCCGAGGTGACCTTCGCCGGGTCCTGGCCGGCCGCGCGGAACGCGCCGACCACGACGGAGGTGGAGTTGGCGTCGCTGGCGCCGCCCGGGTTGTAGCCCCAGCCGCCGTCCTTGTTCTGCACCGACTTCAGCCAGTCGGTGGTCTTCGTGACGGCCGCGTCCCGGCCGCCCAGCGCGGCGAGCGCCTGCACGGCGGCGGCGCTCGCGTTGGTGTCCAGCGGCAGCTTCGCGTCACAGGGCTGCGACGTGTCGGCCCGGTACGAGGGGAATCCGCCGCCGTCGCACTGCTGGCCGGCCAGCAGGTCGACCGCCTTCGCCGCGGGGACCACGCCGACCGTGTCCTGGGCGAGCAGCGCGAGCGACTGCCGCCACACGCCGTCGTACGTCGGGTCGCCCGTGCCGTACAGGCCGGACGGCAGCGCGGCGGACGGCGAGGGCGACGGGGACGGCGCGGCGAGGGCCGCCGGGGCGGTGGCCGCCGCCAGCACGGCGGCGACGGCGAACGCGGCGGAGCCGCGGCGGACGGTGGTCATGGCGGGCGGTGCCTCTCCTGCGGATGGTTCCGGCGGGAGGCGGGCTCGGGCGCACGAGGGCACCGGGCTCCGGCTCCGTATGCCTCGACGGTGCCGGCCGCCGGCAGGGCGCCGGCGGCACGAGCCGGTCACGACCGCGTACGGGGCATTCCGACTCGCCCGCGGTGCGCACCGCGGGCTCACGGCTGCGGGTCAGTGCCGGATTCGCACCGGCTTCCCCCCGAACGGGCAATGAGGACGACCCGCACACTGTACCGGCCGGTCACCGCGCCGGGACGGGGCGCGGATCACACCGCCGCGGGCGTCGCCGCCGCGGCCCGTACCGGCCGCTTCCCGCCGCCGGGTGCTTGACCGGCCGCCCCCGTACCCCGCGGCCGACCGCCGACGGGCCTCACGCCGACGGGCCGACCGCCGACGGGCCTCACGCCGCCGGGCCGACCGCCGACGGGCCTCACGCCGCCGGGGGCAGGTCGATGAGGCGGCAGACGGTGTCGAGGTCGGCCCGGACCTGGGCGATCGACGCGCGCCCCGAGAGCCAGGCGATCAGCGTGGCGTGCCAGGTGTGCTCGATCACCCGGATCGCCGAGAGCTGGTCGGGCGTCGGGTCGGTGAGGCCGGTGGCGTCCAGGATGATCGCCGCCGTCTGCCGGGACACCGCGTCGACCTCGGCGCTCACGCTCCGGTCCGCGAAGGTCAGCGCACGCGCCATCGCGTCCGCGAGGTGGGGTTCGCGCTGGAGGGCCCGGAAGGCCCGCATCAGGGTCTCCGCCACCCGCTGCGCCGCCGAGTCGCCGGCCGGCGGGCGCCTGCGGAGCGTGGTGTGCAGATGCGCGAGCTGGTCCTGCATCGTGGCGACCAGCAGGTGGATCTTGGAGGGGAAGTAGCGGTAGAGGGTGCCGAGGGCGACCTCGGCCGCCTCGGCCACCTCCCTCATCTGGACCGCGTCGAAGCCGCCCCTGCAGGCCAGGTGCGTGGTGGCCTGCAGGATGCGGCGCCGCCGCGCCTCCTGGCGTTCGGTGAGGGCCGGTGCACCGCCGGTGAGGGGCATGGCTCCGGGCGCGGCCCCGCTGGCTTCCGCTGTCATCTGTTCCGTCCCTGGTGATGCGGTGACGCGTGCGCGGCGCAGCGTCGAGCTCGCCCGGCATGGTGCCCCACGCGGCGCGTCCGTCGTGGCGTGAATCACCTGATCCGCCGGTCACAGTTGCGCTACCTGCCGGTAGATTCGAAGCTCTTGAACGATCAAGTCTGAAACTTGTTCTACATTAGCGCGACCGACTACGCTCCGGCGGAACGCAGTGAGAAGGGGGCCGTGGGTGACCGCAGAGGCCATAGAGATCGGGCCCCGCGCGGGCGCGTCCGCCGACGGCGACGCCCCCCTGCGCATCGCGCTCCTGACCTACAAAGGGAACCCGTTCTGCGGCGGACAGGGCGTCTACACCCGCCATCTGTCGCGTGAACTCGCCCGCCTCGGCCACAGCGTCGAGGTCATCGGCGCCCAGCCCTACCCGGTGCTCGACGACGGCGTCCCGCTGACCGAGCTGGCCAGCCTGGACCTCTACCGCAGCCCCGACCCGTTCCGCACCCCGAAGCGGGACGAGTACCGCGACTGGATCGACGCCGTCGAGGTCGCCACCATGTGGACCGGCGGGTTCCCCGAGCCCCTCACCTTCTCCCTGCGGGCCCGGCGCCATCTGCGGTCCCGCCGCGGCGAGTTCGACGTCGTCCACGACAACCAGACCCTGGGCTACGGGCTCCTCGGCGACGTCGGCGCCCCCCTCGTCACCACCATCCACCACCCGATCACGGTCGACCGGCAGCTCGACCTGGACGCGGCCGAGGGCTGGAAGCGCCGCGCCTCCGTGCGCCGCTGGTACGGCTTCACCCGCATGCAGAAGCGCGTCGCCCGCCGGCTGCCGTCGGTGCTCACCGTCTCCGGCTCCTCCCGCCAGGAGATCACCGAGCACCTCGGCGTCCGCGACGACCGCATCCACGTCGTCCACATCGGCGCCGACACCGACCTCTTCTCGCCGGATCCGTCCGTCGCCCAGGTCCCCGGCCGGATCGTCACCACCTCCAGCGCCGACGTGCCGCTCAAGGGACTGGTCCACCTCGTGGAGGCGCTGGCCAAGCTGCGCACCGAGCGCCCGGACGCCCATCTCGTCGTCGTCGGCAAGCGCGCCGAGGACGGCCCCGTGGCGCAGGCGATCGAGCGCTACGGGCTGGGCGACGCCGTCCGGTTCGTCAAGGGCATCACCGACGCCGAGCTCGTCGACCTGGTGCGCAGCGCCGAGGTCGCCTGCGTGCCGTCGCTGTACGAGGGCTTCTCGCTGCCGGCCGCCGAGGCCATGGCCACCGGCACGCCGCTCGTCGCCACCACCGGCGGCGCGATCCCCGAGGTCGCGGGCCCCGACGGCGAGACCTGTCTCGCCGTCCCGCCCGGCGACTGCGACGCCCTCGCCGCGGCCCTCCGCCGCCTCCTCGGCGACGAGGAGCTGCGCGCCCGGCTCGGCGCCGCGGGCCGGGCCCGGGTCCTCGCCCGCTTCACCTGGAAGCAGGCGGCGATCGGCACCGCCGAGCGCTACCGGGAGACCATCGCCGCGTCCCGGGCATCCGTCCGCACCACCTGAGAACCCCCTCACGCTCCGCCCGCAGGAAGGCAGACCCCCGTGCTGACCGTCGACTTCTCCCGCTTCCCGCTCGCACCGGGCGACCGCGTGCTCGACCTGGGCTGCGGCGCAGGCCGGCACGCGTTCGAGTGCTACCGGCGGGGCGCGCAGGTCGTGGCCCTCGACCAGAACGGCGAGGAGATCCGCGAGGTCGCCAAGTGGTTCGCCGCGATGAAGGAGGCGGGGGAGGCCCCCGAGGGCGCCACCGCCACGGCGATGGAGGGCGACGCGCTCAACCTGCCCTTCCCGGACGAGTCGTTCGACGTCGTCATCATCTCCGAGGTCATGGAGCACATCCCCGACGACAAGGGCGTCCTCGCCGAGATGGTGCGGGTGCTCAGGCCGGGCGGCCGCATCGCGGTGACCGTCCCGCGCTACGGCCCCGAGAAGGTCTGCTGGGCACTGTCGGACGCCTACCACGAAGTCGAGGGCGGCCACATCCGCATCTACCGGGCCGACGAACTGCTCGCCAAGATGAAGCAGGCCGGGCTGCGCCCGTACGGCACCCACCACGCGCACGCGCTGCACTCGCCGTACTGGTGGCTCAAGTGCGCGTTCGGCGTGGACAACGACAAGGCCCTGCCGGTCAAGGCGTACCACAAGCTCCTGGTCTGGGACATCATGAAGAAGCCCCTCGCGACCCGGGTCGCCGAGCAGGCCCTCAACCCGCTGATCGGCAAGAGCTTCGTCGCCTACGCGACCAAGCCGCACCTGCCCCGTCTGTCCGGGGCCGAGGCGTGACGACCTCCCGCCGCGCCGAACACCTCGTCCTCACCGGTGTGCTGACGGCCGAACAGGCCGCGCAGACCGTCGCCGGCATCCTCGCCGAGCAGCGCGACGACGGGGCGATCCCCTGGTTCCGCGGCCACCACCTCGACCCGTGGGACCACACCGAGGCCGCGATGGCGCTGGACGCCGCCGGAGAGCACGAGGCGGCGGCCCGCGCCTACGCCTGGCTCGCCGAGCACCAGAACGCCGACGGCTCCTGGTACGCGGCGTACCACGACGGCGACGCGGACCAGGTGACCGACCGGGGCCGCGAGACCAACTTCAGCGCCTACGCCGCGGTCGGCGTCTGGCACCACTACCTGAGCACCGGCGACGAGGCGTTCCTCGACCGGATGTGGCCGGTGGTGTACGCGGCGGTCGAGTTCGTGCTCGGTCTCCAGCAGCCCGGCGGCCAGATCGGCTGGAAGCGCGAGCCGGACGGCACCGCGGTCGAGGACGCCCTGCTGACCGGCAGTTCGTCGGTCCACCACGCGCTGCGGTGCGCGCTCGCCATCGCCGAGGAACGCGAGGAGCCGCAGCCCGACTGGGAACTCGCCCTCGGCGCCCTCGCGCACGCCGTCCGCCACCACCCCGAGCGCTTCCTCGACAAGGACCGCTACTCGATGGACTGGTACTACCCGGTCCTCGGCGGCGCCGTCACCGGCGAAGCGGCGAAGGAGCGGATCGCCTCCCGCTGGGACGAGTTCGTCGTCCCCGGCCTGGGCGTGCGGTGCGTCCTGCCCAACCCGTGGGTCACCGGCGGCGAGAGCTGCGAACTGGCGCTCGCGCTCTGGGCCGCGGGCGAGTCCGACCGCGCCCTGGAGATCCTCCAGTCCGTCCGGCACCTGCGCGCGGACGACGGCATGTACTGGACCGGGTACGTCTTCGAGGGCGAGCGGGCGATGTGGCCCGAGGAACGCACCACCTGGACCGCGGGCTCGCTGCTGCTCGCGGTGGCCGCCCTGGGCGGCGACGAGGCGACGGTCGCGGTCTTCGGCGGGGAGCGCCTGCCCTCCGGGCTGGTGCGGCCCGGGGAGTGCTGCGGGGCGCTGTAGGCCTTGTCCGACACATCCCGCCTGGCGCGCGACGCCCGGCACGCACCCTCGCTGCGTTGTCGGAGTCATCCGAGTACGCCCGGTACGAGGATGATCCGCCGCCTTGCGATCGCACGCACCGGATGCCGCGCGCCCCGCCCTCCGGGTGGACGGCGCCATTCGTCGGACACGGCCTGGCCCGGCGCGGGCCCCTGTGCCAGGGGCTCCGCCCCCGTACCCGCGCGCCTCGCACGAGGGGGTGGTGCGGCCGGGGGCAGGACCGCGCCCGGCCTCAGCGGCGGCGCAGCGCGCCCGCGGCGGCGTGGCCGATGAAGAGGTAGACGACGGCGGCGAGACCGTAGCCCGCGACGACCCGTGCCCACTCCTCGTCGAAGGTGAACAGGTCGTACGACCAGCCGGCCAGCCAGCGTGCCGACTCCCGGACGAACTCGACCAGGTCGTTGGCCCGGTTGGCGTCCAGCAGGTACATCAGGATCCACAGGCCGATGATGAAGGCCATCACGTCCGCGACGATGATGATGATTCTCGCCGCGCCCGAGGTGTTGCGAGCTCGTGTTGTCATGTACCGCGTCTTGCCTCTTGTGCGCCTGTGAAACCCGATCGGGTGCACCCGGATGGCGGCACGGCCCCGCCGGGGCCAGGGTCGGGGGAGTCCGCATACGGCTGTGCGCCCCAGCGACCTGGAGGACCCGTGCCCGCCACCGAGACCGCCGCCGGCCCGATACGCCGCACCCTCCCCGCCCTCCTGCTGTGCTGCGCCCTCCTCGGCACCGCGGTGGCGTGCGGCTCGGACGACGGCGGGGGCGGCAGCGCCGCCGCGACGGCCCCGACGGCGGCCACGAGCAGCCCCTCGGCCGAGAAGCAGAAGTTCGCCAGGACCCGGTTCGTCGCCAACGCGGGACTGGCCGCCGGAGCGACCTACCAGTGGATCGTGAAGCCGTACCGGGCCGGGAAGTTCACCAAGGGCGCCGACGGCCGGACCGTCGCGCTCGTCAAGGCCGGGCTCGCGGGCGCCTTCGCCTACAACCGGCTCAGGGCCGCGGCCGAGAACGCCGAGGGCGACCCGCTGCTCGCCAAGGCCGTCGCCCCGCTCACCGCGGGCATCGACCGACTCAAGGAGCTCGGCACCAAGTTGCGCAACGGCGAGGCCGGGGCCGGCGACGTCGCCTCCTTCGAGTCCGTGATCGAGGACGTCAAGGAGGCGGGCGCGAGCGTGGGCGCGCCGGTGCGGGACAAGGTGCCGTCCGTGTCCCAACTGGGCGGCTGACGGGCCGTGTCCGGGACGCACCCCGGACACGCGGAAGGCTCCCCGCCCGTCAGGGGCGGGGAGCCTTCCGGTGCCGCGAGGGGCGCGGTGCGTCAGCCGCGCTGGATGCCGGAGGTGTCCTGGAGGACACCGCGGCGGCCGTCCTGCGTCTGGGCGACCAGGCCCGGACCGCGCTGCTCCACCGCCAGGTACCAGGTGCCGGGCGCCAGTTCGGCGATCGGCGACGGCGAACCGTCCTCGCCGTACAGGGGACGGGCCACCGGCACGGCGAACCAGAACGGGGCGAAGTCCGAGGAGCCGCCGCCCTGCGAGGCGTCGGCCGGCGCCGGGGCGCCGCCCTGCGGGCCGGGCTGTCCGCCCTGCGGCTGACCCGGCTGGGCGCCGTACGGCTGGGGCTGGCCCGGCTGCGCGCCGTAGGGCTGCTGCTGGCCGCCGGGGTAGCCGTAACCGCCCTGCGGCTGGCCGCCGTAGGGCTGCGGGGCCGCCGGGCGCGGGGCGCCGACGAGCGGGGCCTTCAGCGCGGCCACCAGCGGGGTCGCGATGGCGGCGCCGGTGAGCGCGAGCGAGGCGATCAGGCCGAGGATCAGGCCGGCGCCCGCGTCGATCTGGTCGAGGTCGATGAGGGTCCAGAAGAAGAACCAGGCGACGAACACCGTCGCCGCGACACCGAACTGGCCGAGGTCGATCCCCGCGACCTTGCGCTGCGGCTGGGTGCGGGAGAGGACGATCAGGACCGCGCCGAGCACGCCGACCATGTAGACGGCGAGGGCGCTGTTCAGGCTGTCCCACGCGTTCGGCCCTTCGTCGCCGACGTCGTAGGTCTTGAGGAACGAGGCGATGAACAGCAACACCGCTGCTCCGATCACCACGCCATCGCCTCGAGTGAGGGAGCGGATGTTCACGTGTCAGTCCTTCGTAGGTCGTCTCATCGGGGCGGTCGTCGCTGCCGCCCGCTGGGCGGGTGCACGGACGCGGAGCTCGGGGGAGGACTCCCCATCGTAGAGGCGAATCTATCGTCCGGCGGTTCCGGCCGTCCTCCCGGTATCCCGATTCACAGGGTCACCGACGGAGATAACCGGCGATCCCGTCGGCCATTCCCTGAGCCGCGCGCTGACGCCAACTCGCGCTCGCCAGCAGGGCCGCGTCCTTCGGATCACGCATATTGCCGCATTCCACGAACACTTTGGGAACGGTCGAGAGATTCAGGCCGCCGAGATCGTCCCGTACGTCCAGGCCCGTTCCGCCGCCGATGTAGTTGGACGGTTCGGTTCCGGTGGCGCTCCGGAAGGCTTCGGCGACGCGTTCTCCCAGCTCGCGGGAGGGTCCGACGATCCGGTACGTGTCGGCGCCGCCGCTTTTGACCCGGCCGGGGAGGATGATGTGGAATCCGCGATTCCCGACTGCCGACCCGTCCGCGTGGACGGAGATCACGGCGTCCGCGTCCGCATTGTTGCCGAACCGTGCTCGTTCATCCACGCACGGACCGAACGGACGATCGCCGTCCTGGGTGAATTCCACCCTTGCGCCCTGCTTCTCGAGCAGAGTGCGAAGACGGCGTGAAACATCGAGGGTGAAATCGGCCTCGCGGTGACCCGCGTTGCTCGCGGTGCCCGTGGTGTCGCATTCCTTGCGGTTCGTTCCGATGTCCACGAGCTTGTTGATCTCGCTCGTGTGACGGAAGTTGCCGGGGTTGTGCCCCGGGTCGACGACCACCGTCCGCCCCGCCAGCGGCCCGCCGGCGGACGTCCCCGACGGGGACGGCGACGTCGCCTCCGGGTCGCCCGGCTTGTCCGCCGGACCGGTCGTCACGTCCGCAGGGGCGGACGGCTCCCCGGCCGCGCCCCGGCCCCCGTCCCCGCCGTCGTCCCCGCCCGGCAGGACCAGCCACCCGGCGAGGGCGACGGCCGGCACGAGCACGGCGACGGCGGCCAGAGCCCATCGGGAGCGGCGCGGTCCGGTGGGGCGGTCCTGGTTCTCGTCGTACGGCACCCCGCGATGCTAACGGGCCGCCCTCAGATCCCCGGCCCCTCACGCCGCAGCACCCGCAGCGAGCCGGTGGCCGACACCTCCCCGAACGCGCCGGACGCCAGCGCCCGCAGGTAGACGCGGTACGGCGCCTGCCCGGTGAACTCGTCCACCGGGTCCGGGAACACGTCGTGGATCACCAGCAGCCCGCCCTCGGCGATCCGGGGCGCCCAGCCCTCGTAGTCGTTCGTCGCGTGCTCGTCCGTGTGGCCGCCGTCGACGAAGACCAGGCCCACCGGCCCGCCCCACGCCTTCGCCACCTGCGGCGACCGGCCGACGACGGCGATCACGTGCTCCTCCAGGCCCGCCCGGTACAGGGTCCGCCGGAAGGCGGGCAGCGTGTCCATGAGCCCCGTCCCGGGGTCGACGGTCTCCGGGTCGTGGTAGTCCCACCCCGGCTGCTGCTCCTCGCTGCCGCGGTGGTGGTCCACCGTGACGGCGACCGTGCCCGCCTCGCGCGCCGCGTCCGCGAGCAGGATCGTCGAACGCCCGCAGTACGTCCCGACCTCCAGCAGCGGCAGCCCGAGCGCCGCCGCCTCCCTCGCCGCCGCGTACAGGGCGAGCCCCTCCTCCACGGGCATGAAGCCCTTGGCGGCCTCGAAGGCGGCGAGGATCTCCGGCTGGGGTGCGACGGCGGACATCGGGTCCTCCCGGTGGGGCGTGGGGCGGCGTGCGCGAGGCGCACGGATGGGGAGCCCATCGTGCCCTACGCCCCGGCAGCCCCCTCGCGGCGGTCCCGCCTCCCGCACCTTCCCTCGGTGCGGTCCCGCCCCCGCGCCGCCTCAGACCGCCGGCAGCTGCGCGGCCGGCAGCGCGCCGGACCGGACCGCGTCGACCAGCGCCCGGTGATCGCGCTCGTTCTGATCGGCATAGGCCTCGGCGAACAGCGCCAGCGCCCGGTCGAACACCTCGCCCCGCCCCAGGTACGCGGCGATCGCGATCCGGTCTCCGGAGCGCGCGTGCGCCCGGGCCAGGGTGACCCCGCAGAGCTCGCCGAACGCTCCCAGCTGCCGCGGCGTCATCGTCTCGGGCACGGCGATGCCCTTCCAGTCCCGCAGCTGGCGCACGTAGAAGTCGCGCCGCCTGCCGTCGATGCCGTCCACCCGCTCCCAGCCGAGGAACATGTCGCTCGCCGCCTGCATCAGCCGCTGCCCCGACACCACCCGCTCGCCCTGGTTGCGGTAGCGGCTCGCGCCCACGTGCGGGGCGAGCACCGAGGTGTCGGCCTCCTTCGCCTGGAGGAAGAGCGGGTCCCCGCCGTCCCGGCCGAGCAGCAGGAAGATCCAGCAGCGGGTGCCGACACTGCCCACGCCCACCACCTTGCGGGCCACGTCCGCCAGCCGGTAGTCGGCGAGCAGCGTCCGCCGGTCGGCCGTCAGCGTCCTGCCGTACCGCCCGATCAACTCCTGGAACCTGCCCACCAGTTCCTTGCGCTCACCGGCGTCCAGCAGATCCGCCAGCGGGATCAGCAGCGGGGGATCGGCGGCGATCCGGGGCCGCCCGCCGACCGACTCGGTCAGCTTTCCGAAGACCTGGAGGCTGTCCCGGCCACGGGCCTTCTCCATGGCGCGCGTCAGTTTCTTCCGCCCGCTCGGCCGCAGCCGCTCGTCCGCCAGCTCCGTCAGCCGCTCGGCGTCGATCCGCGCGTACCAGACGTCGAGGTTGCGCATCCCCGCGAAGCGGATCATCGCCTCCCGGTACGCGCGGACCGCGGCCCGGACGATGCCCTCCCGGGTGCCGTCGTCCAGCCCGTTGGCCCGGGCCGCGATGACCAGGCTCGCCGACAGCCGCTTGACGTCCCACTCCCAGGGGCCCGGCAGCGTCTCGTCGAAGTCGTTGATGTCGAACATCAGCCGCCGCTCAGGGGACGCCAGCAGCCGGAAGTTCAGCAGATGCGCGTCACCGCACAGCTGGGCCCTGATGCCCGAGTCGGGGCTGCCCGCCAGGTCCGACGCCATGATCGCCGCGGCCCCGCGGTAGAAGCGGAACGGCGACTCGGTCATCCGCCCGTAGCGGATCGGCACCAGGTCCGGCAGCCGGGTCGCGGACTGCGCCTCCAGCACCGCCAGCGGGTCTGGCCGCCCGGCCCGCGGCTCGTACCCGGCGTGCCCCGACCGGGGCGCCCGGCGCCGCGCCTTCCGTCCGGCCGCAGCCCGCTCCTCGGGCGTCGCGCGCGGTGCCACGCGCATGGCCGGCTTCGCTTCTCGGGGCATCGTGACCACTCCCGTCCGTGCCGGTGTGCCGGTGCGACGCCGGTGTGCCGGACCCGGCGACCGGCGTCGCACGGGTCCGGCCCGGCCTGCGGGGCAGATCTCAGGTGGGGCTCGGGGCGCGGCACAGCGCCCAGATGACGAACGCGCCGACCGTGATCAGCACGACCGCCCAGAACGGCGCGTACGGCAGCCACAGGAAGTTCGCCAGCATCGACAGGCCCGCGAGCACCACGCCCACCACCCGTGCCCAGGTGGCGCCGGAGAAGAGCGCGAAGCCGGCGAGGGCGATCACCGCGCCCAGGATCAGATGGATCCAGCCCCAGGAGGTGAGGTCGAACGCGAAGACGTAGTCGCGGGTGGTGACGAACACCTCGTCGTCGGCGATCGCCGCGATGCCCGCGAAGACCGCCATGAACCCGCCGAAGATCATCAGCACCGCCGCGAAGACGAGCCAACCGCTGCCGGCGGCCCCCGTCCGTCTCGCTCCGTGCGCCGTCCCGGTCCCGACGTGAGTCGCCATGGCCCGCTCCTTCCGCTGGACCGGCCGAGCACTTCCGCGACCGGTCGGACTACTCCAATCTCGGCCAACCGGGTGACTCCCGCACCCCGGGGAGGCGGGGCCCCGAGGACGGCGGCGCGGACGTGCGGCGCCGGGAGCCCGGTGATGCAATGGACGCGTACGCCTGTCCGGCGCCCCGGGAACGAGACGTCCCGACGGGGGCGCGGACGCACCGCGACCCGCTGGTGAGGGAGCGCACGTGAGCGACGACATCGACGACATGGGGCCTGTCGACTACCTGGTCCTCGAATTCCCGGGCAACCGAATGACGGGCGAGGGCCTGCCCCTCCTCGTCGACCTCGTCGACCGCGGCATCGTCCGCATCCTCGACCTGGCCTTCGTCACCAAGGAGAGCGACGGGACGGTCCGGGCGGTCGAGCTCCGCGAAGCCGGGGACGAGGCGGAACTGACCGTGTTCGAGGGCGTGTCCAGTGGCCTGCTCGGACAGGACGACCTCGACGAGGCCGGGGCCGTGCTCGATCCGGGCAGCTCCGCCGCCGTCCTGGTGTACGAGAACACCTGGGCCGCGCCGCTCGCGAAGGCGCTGCGGCGCAGCGGAGCCCGGATGGTGGCCGGCGGCCGCATCCCGGTCCAGGCGCTGCTCGCCTCACTGGACGCCACCGAACCCGGCGGACCGGCCGCCGCCTGACCAGCGGCCCCGGACGAGGGGCCGCCCGCGCGGCGGCCCCTCCCACACCTGCGGCGCGGCGGCCCGCGCCGGCACCGAGGGAGTTCGACCATGCCCGACCTTCTCCGCGGCATCGCCCGCACCGCCGTCATCTCCGGGACCGCGACCGCGGTCTCCAACCGGGTGTCCCGCCGCCAGGCCGGACGCTGGGCGCAGCAGGACGCCGAACGCTACGGCCCGCCGCAGCCCGCGCCCCAGCCGCAGCCCGTCGCGGCCGCCGCCGCCCCCGCCACCGACCCGGGCGACGAGATGACCCACAAGATCGACCAGCTCAAGCAGCTCGGCGACCTGAAGGCCCAAGGGGTGCTGACCGAGGAGGAGTTCGCCGCACAGAAGGCCCGCATCCTCGGCTGAGCCGGGCGCGGCCGGCGGACCGGCTCAGCCGGGCGCGGGTCGGCAGAGTGCCCCGGCGTCCCGTGACCGGGCAACGGTCCCGGTCCCGAGCGCGGTCACGAGGCCGGGCCCACTGCCGTTGGCCGCGTGCCCGGCTCTGCCACGGCACCGGCCGTCGGCCACCGGCCCGGCTCCGGGCATCCGGGTAGCGGCCCCGCTCCCGCTCCCGGTCGCCGCCCCGCCTCCGCCCCGCCTCCGCCCCGCCCCGCTCCCGACGTCCGTCACCGGCCCCGGGTGTCGGGGCACGTGGTCCTCGGTCCGGGGTCCCGGTCCCCCTGGGCCGGTGGGCTGGTCCCTTCAGCGGATGTACGGACCGTACGACTGGTGCGACCATGACACCCATGGTCCAAGCCCGTCCGCACACCGAGACATCCCTTCCGTCGTCCTCCGCCCCGTCCCCCCGGACGTGGGCGGTTCTTCTCGCCGCCTGCGCAGGCCAGTTCCTCGTCGTCCTCGACGTGTCCGTGGTCAACGTCGCGCTGCCGTCCATGCGCGCCGAACTCGACATGAGCGCCACCGGGCTCCAGTGGGTGCTCAACGCCTACTCCATCGCCTTCGCGGGCTTCATGCTGCTCGGCGGCCGGGCCGCCGACATCTTCGGGCGCAAGCGGATGTTCCTCATCGGGCTCGGCCTCTTCACCGTGACCTCCCTCGCGGGCGGACTGGCGCAGGAAGGCTGGCAACTCCTCGCCGCCCGCGCCGCGCAGGGCCTCGGCGCGGCCGTCCTCGCCCCGGCCACCCTCACCCTGATCACCGCGGCGGTGCCGCCCGGCCCGGCACGCACCCGGGCCATCGCCACCTGGGCGGCCGTCGGCGCCGCGGGCGGCGCGGCCGGCGGTCTCGTCGGCGGCGTCCTGACCGACCTGCTCTCCTGGCGCTGGGTCCTCCTGATCAACGTGCCCGTCGGCGTCCTGGTGCTCGCCTGCGCCCTCGGGTGGCTCGCCGAGAGCCGGGTGGACGTGCCCCGCCGCCTCGACCTGCCCGGCGCGGTGCTGGTCACCCTCGGACTGGCCGCCGTCGCCTACGGCATCGTGCAGACCGAGGAGGCCGGCTGGGGCACCCGGGCGGCCCTGGTCCCGCTCCTCGCCGGCCTCGTGCTGCTCGCCCTCTTCGTGGTCGTCGAGGCGCGCACCGCCGCGCCGCTGATGCCGCTCAAGGTGTTCCGCTCCCGCGCGGTGTCGGCCGCCAACGCGGCCATGACGGTGACCGGTTCGGTCTCCTTCGCCATGTGGTTCTTCATGACGGTCTACGCGCAGAACGTGCTCGGCTACACCCCGCTGGAGGCCGGACTCGCCCTCATACCGAGCTCGCTCGCCGTCGTCGTCGGCTCCAAGCTCGCGCCGCGCCTGATGGTCCGCGCCGGAGCCCGGAACGTCGCCGTCCTGGGCGCGCTGATCGCCGCCGCCGGATACGGCTGGCAGTCGACGATGGGCGCGCACGGTTCCTACGTGACGACGATCGCCCTGCCCGGTGTGCTGATGATGGCCGGCCTGGGGCTCGCCCTCACCCCGCTCGCCTCCCTCGCCACCTCGGGCGCCGCTCCCGGTGACGCCGGTCTGGTCTCCGGCCTCGTGAACACCTCGCGCACCATGGGCGGCGCCCTCGGCCTCGCGGTGCTGTCCACGGTGGCGGCGTCCCGCACCGGCGGGGCGACCTCGCCCGAGGCGCTGACCGCGGGCTACGCACTCGCCTTCCGCACCGCGACCGTCGTGCTGCTGGGAGCCGTCGTGCTGATGCTGGTCTTCCTGCCGGGGAAGGACGCCCGCGACGCCGCGGACACCTCCTGACCGGGTGACCGGGTGACGGTTGCCGGGGGCGTCAGCTCCGGGTGTACGCCTCACCCGGACCGGCCGCCGCCAGCGCCGGGTCGACGACGGTCTCGCCGGTGAGCACCCGCCGGATCGCCTCCGTCAGATCCTCCACCGGGCCGTCCTTGACGAGGACCCCGGCCGCGCCGGCGTCCAGCGCCCGCCGCACCAGATCCGCCCGTCCCGAGGTCGCGAGGATCAGCACCCGGCAGTCCGGGACCTCCTCGCGCAGCGCCGCGCTCGCCTCGACACCCCCGATGCCGGGCAGGTCGGCGTCGAGCAGAGCGACGTCCGGCCGGTGGAGCAGGGCCGCGTCCACGACCTCGTCCCCGCGCGCGGCCTGGCCGACCACCGTGAGGTCGGCCTCCATGCCCAGCAGGAGGGCGAGCGCGCCCCGGGTGGTGGTGCGGTCCTCGGCGAGCAGGACACGTACCGAGTGGGTGGGCCGGCGGCTGTGCTCCATGTCGTCCACGGCGTCCAGCGTAGGACCGGGCCGGGCCGCCCGCCTTCCGGCGCCGCACCGCCGGTGCCGGCGGCCTGCCCGGGGCCCGAAGCGCTGCCGCGAGGGAGCCGCGGACCCGCAAGCCACGGACCCGCAAGCCGCGGCGGGAGGGGGGCGCTGCACGGCGAGGCCCCGCCCCGGAGCAAGGCCCGGCCCCTGTGCCGCTGCCCCCGTGCCGCCCGGACCGGTCGCGTCCGGGACGGCGGTCGGTCAGGACGGGCGGCGGTGGCGGCCGTGCGCCTCGGGCGCCGAGGCGTGCTCCGGGGCGGCACCGCCGCGGTGCCTGCCCGCGCCGTCGGAGGCCTCGGCGGGAGACGCGGTGACGTGCGGATGCTGGTTCTCGGACGGCTGGTCGTGTCGGACGACGTCGGACATGTGGGAAGTTCACCCCGTAGTGATCGCTGATCGGCTGTCGCAGGGCCCCGTTCGCACCGCGCGTCCTCCGTCACCGTCGGCACACGGACGGTGCGGCTGCGTAGCCCAGGCGGGAAGTCTAACCACGGGCTCCCCGCCCCGTGAGGGGCGCCTGCTGCAACGGGACAGGCTTGCGCATGACAGGACCGCGAGGAGCCCCGGACAGTTCCCCACCTGCGGGTTCCGTTTGTGTGGAGTCGGTGGCGGAGCCCGCCGCGCGGTGACCGCCGGGCGCAGCGTCCTCCTTCCGGCCGAAGGTTTCTTCACATCCCGCACGAGCCACTCCGCACGCCACCTCCCCGTCCGCGTAGGGGAGTTGGAGCACGCCTGCCCGGTCCCAGACACCGGCTCCCGCCAACCAGCCCCGGGGCGGCGCCAGTTGGTGCAGGCGGCGGTCCGCGGGACGCCACACCCCGGCCCAGCTGCCCCCGGCCCCGTCGATCCGCACCGCCACCGCGCACGACTCCGGCGTGAGCACCTGCCCCGGCTGGACGGCGAACGGCGTCACCACCGCGTCCGGCAGCCGCAGCGACTCGGGGAACCGCACGGGACGCAGGCTGCCGAGCACCCCCCAGCCGAGCCGCTCGTCGCCGCGGCCGGGCGCGTCGGAGCGGACCAGCACCAGGCCGCTGTCCGCGTCCGCGAGGAGCAGCCGGTCGTTGCTCGACTCGGTGATCTGGAGCAGCGGCGTCACCTCCCCGCCCCGGGCCAGGTCCACCGCCACGGCCTTCACCGGCCCGCCGCCCGGCATCCCGCGGTCGAGCGCCAGCATCCGGCCCGCACGGTCCAGCCAGGCGCCGCCCGAGCAGTGCCCCGGCACCGTCGCGAGCAGCTCGGGCCCCGCCGGGCCGCCCGCCACCATCCAGACACCGGTCGACACCGGCCCGGGCGCCAGCGCGAAGGCCCGTGCACCGTCCGGGCAGGGCGGCAGCAGGACCAGGTCGTCCGCGGTCACCGCGCCCAGCGGCAGCTCACCGGTGGCCGGGCCCGTCGGATACAGCAGCGAGAACGTGTGCCGCTCCGCGACCCGGCGGCGGATCAGCACCCGCCCGTCCGTCAGCGGCAGCACCCCCGCCTCGCGCTCCTCGGGCTGGCCGAGCGGAAGCGGCACCGCGTACGGCTCGGGCCCGCCGAGTGTCCAGCGCTCCGCGAAGAGCGCCTCCCCCGTCCCCGCGAGCCGGGCGCCGTACATCCCGTCCGCAGTGATCGCCAGCGTCCCGCTCTCCGGATCCGCCGCCGCGTCGCCGTCCGCGGGGGCCTCGATGGCACAGGCAGTCATGGAAACGTCACCTCCGGTCACCGAAGCTAGGTATCGCACTTCCTGCCGAACAACACGAGGCTCCTCTCTTCACACATAAGGGTGGCCATCGGTCGATTCTCCTGAGCTCAGCGCACCGCGTGTGCTCGCCGAGCCCCGGGAGGGCGTCCCCGGACGTCCGCTCCCGCCGCCCGTCCCCGGCCGCAGGCCCCGGTCACCGGCCGGGCAGGTAGCCTTTCCCCCGTGCCCCGTCTGTCTGAAGTCATCGCCGCGCTCGACGCCCTCTGGCCCCCCGAGCGGGCCGAACAGTGGGACGCGGTCGGCACGGTCTGCGGCGACCCGGACGCCCGTGTCGCACGGGTCCTGTTCGCCGTCGACCCCGTGCAGGACGTCGTCGACGAGGCCGTGAGCCTCGGCGCCGACCTGCTGGTCACCCACCACCCCCTCTACCTGCGCGGCACCACCACGGTCGCCGCCGGGCACTTCAAGGGACGGGTCGTCCACACGCTCATCCGGAACGACATCGCGCTGCACGTCGCCCACACCAACGCCGACACCGCCGACCCGGGCGTCTCCGACGCCCTCGCCGGCGCGCTCGGCCTGCGGGTCGTCGGCCCCCTCGTCCCCGACCCCTCCGACACCGGCGGACGCCGCGGCCTCGGCCGCGTCTGCGAGGTCGACCCGCCGGAGACCCTGCGCGAGTTCGCGGCCCGGGCCGCGCGACGGCTGCCGCCGACCGCCCAGGGCATCCGCCTCGCCGGCGACCCGGACGCCACCGTGCGCACCGTCGCCGTCAGCGGCGGCTCCGGCGACAGCCTCTTCGACCAGGTGCGGGCCGCCGGCGTGGACGCCTTCCTCACCGCCGACCTGCGCCACCACCCCGCCTCCGAGGCGACACAGCACTCCCCGCTGGGACTGGTCGACGCCGCGCACTGGGCCACCGAGTGGCCCTGGTGCGAGCAGGCCGCCGCCCAGCTCGACGAGATCTCCGACCGGCACGGCTGGGACCTGCGGGTCCACGTCTCGAAGACCGTCACCGACCCCTGGTCCGCCCACCACGATTCCTCTGGAGCCCCCAACTGAACGCCGCGCCCGCCGACCAGATCCGACTCCTCGACGTACAGGCCCTGGACGTACGGCTCTCCCAGCTCGCCCACAAGCGGGCGTCGCTGCCCGAGCACGCCGAGATCGAGTCGCTGACCAAGGACCTCACGCAGCTGCGCGACCTGCTCGTCGCGGCGCAGACCGAGGAGAGCGACACCGCCCGCGAGCAGACCAAGGCCGAGCAGGACGTGGACCAGGTGCGCCAGCGCGCCACCCGCGACCAGCAGCGGCTGGACTCCGGCGCCGTCACCTCGCCCAAGGACCTGGAGAACCTCCAGCGCGAGATCGTCTCCCTCGCCAAGCGCCAGGGCGACCTCGAGGACATCGTCCTGGAGGTCATGGAGCGCCGGGAGTCCGCGCAGGAGCGCGTCACCGAACTGACCGGACGCGTCGCCTCCGTGCAGGGCAGGACCGACGAGGTCACCGCCCGCCGCGACGCCGCCCAGCAGGAGCTCGACGGCGAGGCCGCCTCGGTGACCAAGGAGCGCGGGGTCGTTGCTCAGTCCGTCCCGGCCGACCTGCTCAAGCTGTACGAGAAGCTGCGCGTCCAGCAGGGCGGCGTCGGCGCGGCCCGCCTCTTCCAGCGCCGCTGCGAAGGCTGCCGGCTGGAGCTGAACATCACCGAGCTCAACGACGTCCGCTCCGCCGCGCCGGACACCGTGCTCCGCTGCGAGAACTGCCGCCGCATCCTGGTCCGCACCTCCGAATCGGGCCTGTAGTGCGGGAGTTCGTCGTCGAGGCCGACGGCGGTTCCCGGGGCAACCCGGGGCCCGCCGGCTACGGCGCGGTGGTCCTCGACCCGGCCACGGGGGAGGCGCTCGCCGAGGCCGCCGAGTACATCGGCGTCGCGACGAACAACGTCGCCGAGTACCGGGGCCTGATCGCGGGCCTGCGGGAGGCCCGCCGGCTCGACCCGGACGCCACCGTCCGCGTACGGATGGACTCCAAGCTCGTCGTCGAGCAGATGTCGGGCCGCTGGAAGATCAAGCACCCCGACATGAAGCCGCTCGCGGCCGAGGCCGCCCGCGTCCTGCCCGCCTCCCAGGTCACCTACGAGTGGATCCCGCGCGAGCGCAACAAACACGCGGACCGGCTCGCGAACCAGGCGATGGACGCGGGGACGCGCTCCGGGGCGACGGGGTCCCCCGCGGGGCGTCCGGCCGGAGCGGACCGCGTCACGGCGGAGGGCTCCGGCGGATCGGGCACCGCCACCGCCACCGCCACCGCGGCCCGGACCGAGCCCGCCGCGCCCCCCGCCGGGTGGGGCTCCGCCGCCGACATGGGCACGCCCTCCACCTTCGTACTGCTGCGCCACGGGGAGACCGCACTCACCCCCGAGAAGCGCTTCTCCGGCAGCGGCGGCAGCGACCCCGTGCTGTCCCCGGCGGGCCGCCGCCAGGCCGACGCCGTCGCCGCGGCGCTCGCCGCACGCGGCACCGTCCAGACCGTCGTCACCTCCCCCCTGCGGCGCTGCCGCGAGACCGCGGAGACCGTGGCCGGACGCCTCGGGCTGCCCGTCAGCGTCGACGAAGGGCTCCGCGAGACGGACTTCGGCGCCTGGGAGGGACTCACCTTCGCCGAGGTGCGCGAGCGGTACGCGGACGACCTGGACGCCTGGCTCGCCTCCCCGAAGGCGGCGCCGACGGGCGGTGGCGAGTCCTTCGCGACGGTCGCCCGCCGCGTCGCCGCCGCCCGCGAGCGCCTGCTCGCCGCCCACCGGGGCCGCACGACGCTGCTCGTCACCCACGTGACCCCGATCAAGACCCTGGTCCGCCTCGCCCTCGGCGCGCCCCCGGAGGCGCTGTTCCGCATGGAGCTGTCGGCGGCGTCGCTGTCGGCGGTGGCGTATTACGCGGACGGGAACGCGTCACTGAGGCTGCTGAACGATACGTCGGCGCTGCGGTAGCCCCCCGCGGGGTGTCCTTGCCGGACGGGGGTGGTTCGGTGCGGGTGTGTGGGTGGCGCACCCCCGCTGCGCGCGGGTTGTCCTCAGACGCCGGACAGGCTTTGTTGCCCGGTCGGGCGTGATTCTCTTGTGCGGGCGGGGGTGGTGCACCCCCGCTCCGCGCGGGTGTCCTCAAGCGCCGGACGGGCTGATGTTGCCCGATCTGGGGCCGGACCGCGGAGCGGAGGTTGCGGGTCCCTCCGGAGGCTAGAGCGCCCGCTCGCCCCAATGGGACTGCCCCTAACTGGACGACCGTCGGGCGCTTACGCCTCCTGCGCGCCCCGTGTCCGCGGCGGACGCACCGGTCGGACGGGGGGAGGGAGCAGTTTCGACTGCGGGTGGGTGGGGCGCGCAGGGCGGCCGTCCGAGACCGGGACGCGGGACGAGGCCCACGGCGCCGATACGGGCGAGGACCGGGCCTGCCCGTACACCCCCAGCCCATCCGGCAAAGACCCCCGCCCCGGAGCCCACCCAGCCCGTCCGGCGATTGAGGACACGGCCGCAGGCCGTGCTGTGACCACCGGGCGCGGACGGAGAAGCGCCCCCCACACCGGCGGGCCGGTACGTTCCCCGGGGACACGGGGCGCGCAGGAGGCGTAAGCGCCCGACGGTCCTCAGGCTAGGGCAGGTCAAGTCTGGGGCGAGCGGGCGCTCTAGCCTCCGGAGGGACCCGCAACTCCCACTCCACGCACCGGACCAGCGCCGTGCAACCCAAGCCCGTCCGGCGCTTGAGGACACCCGCGCGGAGCGGGGGTGCACCACCCCCGCCCGCACAAAAGGAAACCCGCCCGACCAGGCAACAAGCCTGTCCGGCGCTTGAGGACAACCCGCGCGCAGCGGGGGTGCGGGGACACAACGACCCGCACCCAAGCAACCACCCCCGCCCGGCAAGGCCAAGGCCCCCCGCCCGGGAGGCCCCCCGCCCGGGAGGGCACACCTTACGACGAGGCGCGCGCCAGCTCCCTCACGCGCCCCCAGTCCTTCGTGGCGAGCGCGTCCGGCGGGAGGAGCCAGGAGCCGCCGACGCATGCCACGTTGGGCAGTGCCAGGTACGCGGGCGCGGTCGCCGGGGTGATGCCGCCCGTCGGGCAGAAGCGCGCCTGGGGGAGTGGCCCGGCCAGCGACTTCAGGTACGCCGTTCCGCCGGCCGCCTCCGCGGGGAAGAACTTCATCTCGGTGACGCCGCGTTCGAGGAGCGCGACGACCTCCGAGGCGGTGGAGACCCCCGGCAGGAACGGCAGCCCGGACGCGCGCATCGCGTCGAGCAGCGTGTCCGTCCAGCCGGGGCTGACGAGGAACCGCGCACCCGCGGCGGCCGCGTCCGCCACCGTCCGGGGCGAGATGACCGTGCCCGCGCCGACGACCGCCTCCGGCACCTCGTCCGCGATGGCCCGGATCGCGTCCAGCGCGGCGGGCGTCCGCAGGGTCACCTCGATCGCCGGCAGGCCGCCCGCGACCAGGGCGCGGGCGAGGGGGACGGCGTCGGCGGCGTCGTCGATCACGACGACGGGCAGGACCGGCGCGAGGCCGAGGACGGACGGGGCGGCGGGGGGCACGGTGCTCATGCCGCCATCCTGCCCGCCCGCCGCACCTGTCGCAACGCACGTTGCGCAGAGCGCAACGGGGTTGTCAGTGGATCTCCGTCACCACCACGTCCAGCGCCCAGGCCCGCCCCGCGGACGCCGGAGGCTGCGCCTCGACCACGTGCCCCAGGTCCCGCAGCACCTCCACCAGTGCCGCCGGGGTCCGCGGCGACGCCCCCGTCTCCAGCAGGCTCCGGACGATCCGTCCCTTGGTCGCCTTGTTGAAGTGACTCACCACAGAGCGCTTCTCCACCCCGTTCACGGTCTGGGAGTGCAGCACCCGCACCGTCGCCGTGCGTCCGGCCACCTCGCCCTTCGGCTTCCACGCCGCCGCGTACGCGGACGAGCGCAGGTCCAGCACCAGGCCACCGCCCGCCGCCTCCGGCATCACCGCCTCCATCGGCGCCCGCCAGTACGCGCCGAGCGCCCCCAGCCCCGGGAGCTTCACCCCCATCGAGCAGCGGTACGGCGGGATGCGGTCACCGATCCGTACCGCGCCCCACAGCCCCGAGAAGACCAGCAGCGACTGCCGGGCCCGCCGCCGAGCGGCGCTCTCCAGGGTGGCCAGGCCCAGCGCGTCGTACAGCACGCCCGTGTACAGCTCCCCTGCGGGCCGCGCGCCCGCCGTCCGCAGTTCGGCGTTCTTGGCGATCTCGCCGCGCAGCCCGTCGCTCAGACCCAGCACCTCCTGCGCCTTGCCGGTGTCCCCGGCACACAGCTCCACCAGCTCGTGCAGCACGGCGGCCCGCGCGTCCGCGAGCCCCGGCAGGGACAGCGACTCCGGCTTCAGCGGGGCTCCGCGCCCGGCAGGGGCCTTGCCTTCCGACGGCGGCAACAGCACGAGCACGGTGCTTCTCCTTCATGACGTACGGGGGAGGGGGTGCGGCCCCGCCCGCAAGCCTACAAAGGGCCGGGAGGCCCGAAATGCCACCCTCCCGGCCCCGGCATACGCTCGGTCCATGCCCCGACGCCCCCTGCATCTGACCGGCGCGGTCGAGGCCGCCCTGCGCACCGCGCTGCGCGAGGTGCGCACCATGCCTGGCGTCCCGGGCCCGTTCCCGGCCGAGGTGCTGGCGGCGGCGGACGACGCCGCGGCAGCGCCGCGGCTCCCGGAGCTCGACGCCACGGACGTCCCCTTCCTCACGATCGACCCGCCGGGCTCCACCGACCTGGACCAGGCGATGCACCTGGCCCGCCGCGGCCACGGCTTCCGCGTCCTGTACGCGATCGCCGACGTCGCCGCGTTCGTCGCGCCCGGGGGACCGCTCGACACCGAGGCGCACGGCAGGGTGCAGACCCTGTACTTCCCCGACGGCCGGGTGCCCCTGCACCCGCCGGCCCTCTCCGAGGGCGCGGCCAGCCTGCTGCCGGGCCAGACGGCGCCGGCCCTGCTGTGGCGGATCGACCTGGACGGCGACGGGCGCGCGGTCGCCACCGAGGTGCGCCGCGCCCTGGTCCGCAGCCGGGCCCGGCTCGACTACGCGGGTGTGCAGCGGCAGATCGACACGGACACCGCCGAGGAGCCCCTGGCGCTGCTGCGGGAGATCGGCCGGCTGCGGGAGGCGCTGGAGGCGGAGCGCGGCGGCATCTCCCTCGACGTGCCCGAGCAGGAGATCCACGAACGCGGCGGGGGGTTCGTCCCCGCCTATCGCGCCCCGCTGCCCGCGGAGGGCTGGAACGCGCAGATCTCGCTGCTCACCGGTATGGCGGCGGCCGACATCATGGTGGCGTCGGGCACCGGCATCCTGCGCACCCTGCCCACGGCACCGGACGGCGCGGTTGCCCGGCTGCGCCGCTCGGCGGCGGCCCTGCGGATCGAGTGGCCGCACCACGTCTCGTACGCGGCGCTCGTCCGCTCCCTCGACCCGGGTGAACCGCGCCACGCGGCCTTCCTCCGGGAGTGCACGACGCTGCTGAGGGGCGCCGGGTACTCCGTGTTCACGGGCGGCGAGCTGCCCTCGCCCTCCGTTCACGCGGCGGTCGCCGACGAGTACACCCACTGCACGGCCCCGCTGCGCCGGCTCGTGGACCGTTATGCGGGCGAGCTGTGCGTGGCGGCCGTGGCCGGGCAGGAACCGCCCGAGTGGGCGACGGCGGCACTGGAGGCCCTGCCCCGGGAGATGGCGGAGGGCGCGCGCCGTGCGAACGCGGTGGAACGCGCCTGTGTCGACATCGTCGAGGCGGCCGTGCTCAGGGACCGGGTCGGCGAGGAGTTCGACGGGGTGGTGGTGGACGTGAAGGAGAAGGAACCCGACGTCGGCACCGTGCAGTTGGAGGACCCGGCGGTGGTCGCCCGGATCGAGGGCGACGGTTCCCCGCTGCCGCTGGGGGAGCGGCTGCGGGTCCGGCTCACCCGCGCGGAGCCGGCCGCGGCGACGGTGGTGTTCGCTCCCGCGTAGCCGTGGCGGTCGTCCCCGTCCCCGTCCCCGTGGCCGTGGCAGGCGTGGTCGCGGGGCCGCCCCGTGCGTCGACCGCCGCGCGGACGGCCGCGTACAGCGCCTTCGGGTCGTCGGCGTGGAAGCGCACGGTCCGCACGGTGCGGGGGCGGCCGAGGAAGCCGGTGGCGAAGGTCCTCGGCTCGGTGAGGTCCAGGGTGATCGACGTCTGCGAGCCGATCGGCAGGTCCAGCACCTCGTCGTGCTTTTCGTGCGTGAACAGCGTCTCCCGGCGGACGGACGCGATCAGACCGAGGGGTATCCGCAGGTCCAGGTGCGCGCCCTGGCGCAGCCGCAGGGTCGCCGCGTCCAGCACGTGCGGACGGGTCACTGCCGCGGCGTGCAGCCCGAGGACGAACAGCACGGTGTACACGTCGAGGACGAGGACCACCGCGTGCAGGGTGGGGAAGTCGCGCAGCAGGACGGAGAGGGCCACCGTCTCCACGACGGCGACGAAGCCGAAGCCGAACATCAGCGCCGCCTGGTCGCGGGCGTGTCCGAAGGCCGTCGCGCCCTCGCCCACACCGTCGCGCCTCCCCAGCGGCCACCTCACGAGGCTGCGCATCAGCCGCAGCTCGTGGACGGCCAGGCGCAGGACGAGCGGCGGCACCAGTCGCTCCACCGCCTGGCGGCGGGTGAGCCCGGACCTGCGCAGCCGGACGAAGACGGTCGCGGCGCCCGCGACCAGCAGCACGATCCCCGCCTCGACGGCGAGCAGCAGCCATCCGGGCACCCGGGCGCCGGTGACCAGGCAGAGGACCAGGGCGAGTTCGGCCGGCAGTACGGCGTATCCGGCGGCCCGCAGCACACCGATCGCACGCCGGGGCACGGCTCCGCTCCCCTGCCGGGGCGCGCCTCCGGCGTCGTGCTGGGGCTCGGCTCCGATTCCGCGCCGGGTCACCGCGCACGCTCCCGCAGCAGGTGCAGCGCGCGGCGGACGACGGCCGACTGGGCGGGCGAGAGGTCGGAGAGGAAGCCGTCGAGACGGGCCTCCTCCGCCGCGTCCGGCTCCCCGATCCGCGCGGCGAGCTCGTCCGGCAGGCTGTCCGAGAGCACCCGCGCCAGCTCCTCGACCCGGGGGTCGTCGGCCCGCGCCCCCGCGAGTTCGTCCATCCGCCCGTACAGCTCGTAGGCGCGCTCCATGCCGCCCGGCGTCCGCGCCAGGTGCGTGACGGTGCTCATCATGGCCTCCCGCTCCTCCTCGGGCACCACCGTGTCGAGCAGTGCCAGCATCTCCCGGTCCACGGCCGCCATCGCCGGCTCCGGACCCGGCAGGGCGGCGGACGTCTCGTCCATCGCGGCGAACAGATCGGCCACCCACGGGGATACGGGCCCCTCCGCGGGGAGCCGCCCCGCGCGGGCCCGCTCCAGCAGGTCCGCTAGGCGTTCCCGGCGGGCCCGGATCCGGGCCTCCTGACGCCCGAGGTCGGCGTCCAGCTCCTCCAGGACCTCGACGAGGTCCCGCCCGGCGTCCTCGGCGAGCACGTCCCGCACCTCGTCCAGCCCCACCCCCAGCTCGGTGAGCCGCCGGATCCGCGCCAGCAGCACGGCGTCCCGCGCGGTGTAGTCCCGGTAGCCGTTGGCCAGCCGCACGGGCTCGGGAAGCAGCCCGAGGTGGTGGTAGTGCCGCACGGCGCGGGTGCTGACGCCCACGAGGGCGGCGATCTCTCCGATGCGCATGACCCCAGTAGAAACGTTGACGCCGCGACAAGGTCAAGGCGCGGCGGTGGCGGGCCCGGAAGCCCGGGCATCGCCTTGATCATGTGCCACGATCGAGGGAACGACCCCCCATCCCCGGGACCGCGGGAGCAGCGATGTCCGATCATGACGGCCGACCGAGGGAGGAGCGCGACATGACTGCCATGCCGCACGAACCGCTCACGCAGGAGGACGTCCTGCTGGAGGGCTTCCTGGCGCTGGACACGCCGGAGGGCTTCCGAGCGGAGCTGATCGAGGGGGAGATCGTCGTGACACCGCCGCCGGACGGGGACCACGAGGACTGCATCAGCCATATCGTGCGGCAGGTGATCAGGGCATCTCGGACGGACATGGACTTCTCCGGGAACAAGGGCCTCCGGCTGCGGACCGGCCCCGGATGCACCCGGAACCACGTGATCCCCGACGCCACCTTCGCTCCACGGGAACTGCGCCTGTTCCGGGGCGCGGAATCGTGGATGCCCTCCGACGGCGTCGCCATGGTGGTCGAGGTCACCTCGACCCGTCCGCACGCCGACCGGGAGGCCAAGCGCCGCTGCTACGCGGGGGCCGGGATCCCGCTGTACCTGCTGGTGGACCGGGACGCCTCCTCCGTCACGCTCCTCTCGGACCCCGGGAACGGCGACTACCGGCAGCTGTGCACCCTCCCCTTCGGCAAGCCGCTGCCACTGCCCGAGCCGTTCGGCTTCGAACTGGAGACGTCCGACCTGGTCTGACGCTGCGGGTAGCATGTCTCCCACGGCAGACGAGCCGGGCGGGCGGCCGCGTGGGATCCCGGAAGGGGTCTCCCGAGGAACGTCCGGGCTCCACAGGGCAGGGTGGTGGCTAACGGCCACCCGGGGTGACCCGCGGGACAGTGCCACAGAGAACAGACCGCCGGGGACCTCGGTCCTCGGTAAGGGTGAAACGGTGGTGTAAGAGACCACCAGCGCCTGAGGCGACTCAGGCGGCTAGGTAAACCCCACCCGGAGCAAGGTCAAGAGGGAGCACTCCTTCGCAAGAGGGGGTGCTCCTGCGCGGACGTTCGAGGGCTGCCCGCCCGAGTCCGCGGGTAGACCGCACGAGGCCGGCGGCAACGCCGGTCCTAGATGGATGGCCGTCGCCCCGACGACCGCGAGGTCCCGGGGAACAGAACCCGGCGTACAGCCCGACTCGTCTGTCGTCACTTTCCGCTGTGTCTTGGAGGGCCTCTGGCCGGCCTCGGAGGCACTTTCCGGTCTTTCGGGGGCCTGCCGCGTCAGGTGGCGGGAAGTCCCTCGGAAGCTCCTCGGACAGCACGGTGAGTACCTGAAGAATCCCCAGCGATGATCTTGACAGGGGATGGCTGGCAGGTTGGATGCCGAGCGGGGATGGCCATGGCCGCGTTGTCTCGACAGCCTGGACATGAGCCTCCATCTCCGCGGCATTGCACATGTCCCGCGACTGCAACGGCCTCCGGACGCCAGTCAGGCGGACCGTAACAGGGCGTCGAGCATCTTCTCCAGTAGGCCGTTGTCCGCGTTGAAGCTGGCCACCGATGCGGCGATGTTCTCCTCTCGGTCCATGTCCTGCCAGGAGATGGCGTAGCCGGCTTCACGGGTGAGCTGGGCGAGGAAGGCGCGCTGGGTGCGGCCGTTGCCTTCCCGGAAGGGGTGGATGGCGTTCATGTCGCCGTACAGGTCGGCCAGGGCTCGGACGAACTCCGGGCGGGCCAAGCCTTGCAGGTGGTCGTTGTCGGCGAGCTTGCGGAACACGCCCTGCGCGTAGGAGACGATGTGGATCGACGGGCAGAACGATGTGCCCTTGGAGATCTCAATGGTGCGCAGCTCGCCGGCCCACGGGTACACGCTGCCGAAGATCTGCCGGTGGAAGGCTTTCAGGTGTGCGAGGTCGTAGCTGCCGAGCAACGGCTCGGCATCGAGAATGGCGAGTTCCACCGCGGCGATGTCCGCTTCGGCCTCGGAAAGCTCGTTTGCGTTGCTGATGCCGAGACTGTTTCGGAGGGTGCCGTTGGGCTCACTGTAGGGGTCGGTCACTCAGCGGCCTTACGGGTGTAGCGGGCGAGGGTGCGGGCGCGCAAGGCTGCGGCGTCGAGTTCTCCGCGTGCGTAGGCGTCGAGGTCGGCGGTGGTGTCTGCGGTGACGCGCAGCCCCTCGGCCTCGGTGGAGCCGATGGCGGAGGCGGCCGCCGCTTGGCGACGTCGCGCTTGCTCGTTCAGTTCGCGTCGCTGGTAGTCCTTCATGGATGCAACGTCCACGCGGCGATGGGTGCCGACCATACGGAACTCGATCAAGCCCTTGTCGAGCAGTTTGACCAAGTGCGGCCGGGAGACGCCGAGGGCCTTTGCTGCCTGGATGGTGGACAGCTCCGTACTCTTGGCGACTACCTCGACCGCGCGGCCGGAGGTAATGAGCGCCATGGTCTCCATGAGGACCGCCAGGGCTTCACGTGGCACCTCCATGGTGACCTTGCCCGCTTCGGCGACGGTGATGTGGAACGTCTCGGCGCCGCTGGTGAGGGCATCACGCAGGCATGGCACGGCCTCCTCGACGCTGCGTTTGCGCTGCTCCTTCCGCGTCCGCTGCGCCTGGGTCCCACGCAGTGCCGGCGGGTTCTCCAAGGGGCGTTTGCGCAGAACCTTCTTCCGAGTGCGGGAGGTCTCGATCTCGGAGCTGAAGGCCGCCGTACCGCCGCCGGTGGGGTGCTTCTTCTGCTTGGCCGACTTCTGGTCCTGGTGGGTCACGGGCATAGGTGCGTCCCCAGCTTCGAGTGGCTATTACCACCCTCGATCATATGAAACAAGTGAACCAAGTGCAATATGTGCAACTACTTGAGGGGTGCGTGAACGCCGCCCCCGCCGCCCCGGCGTCAGGACTGCCCGGAAGCGGCCTCGTAGCCCGAGCGGCGAACCGACGGGAAGCGTTCGTCGGACAGCTCCTGGCGGACGAGGCCCTTCGGCTCTGGCGCGAGGGCGCTGTGCAGCAGCGAAGCAGTGGCTGCCAGGAGATCGACGTCCGTGAGGTCGGGCGCTGTTCGATGTGCGTGACAGCCCCGTTGCCGTGTGCGGAGTTCGGCCCACACGGTCTTGCCCGGCGCCGCCGCGCGACGGCTGACGCCCCAGTCGTCCGCAAGCGCGGCGACGAGGTGCAGGCCGCGCCCGGACTCGGACGAGGAGTCGGGTGCCGGGGGAGTGGCCGGCGGCAGCTCGTCGGTCCGGGTGTCGGTCACCTCGATGCGGAAGGTGCCGGTGGTCAGCGTGAGCCGGACATGGAAGTCGCGCCCGGGGACGTGTCCGTGCCGTACGGCGTTGGCGGTGAGTTCCGCCGCGATGAGCGTGAACGCCTCGTTGACCGGAGTCGTCCAGGGGTGGCCCCAGTCGTCGAGCCGGTGCGAGACGAGCCGGCGGGCGAGGCGGGCGCCCCGGGGCGTCGAGGTGAAGCGCATGGAGAACTCGCGCTCGGCTGCCGGGGGTTGGGGCAGGTGCCCGTTCGGGGGAGTCGCTGACTTCATGGGGTCAACGCTCGCGGACTCTGCGTAGCGTTGACCAGGAGCGTTGCGCTGACGGGTACGGGCTGTACGCGGGGGCGGGGGGCTTGTGTGCGGTGAGGGGCGTGACGGTCTCCGCTGCGGCACGTTGGATCGGATCCGGTGGGCGTTGCGGGACGTACGGGAGGAGCTGGCGCGTGGACGACGAGGTTCAGCAGCCGGAGAACGAGGTCGGGACGGGCATGCTGTCGGTGTTCGGACGGCAGTTGAAGCTGTTCCGGGAGCGGGCGGGCATGGACCGTGCCCGGTTCGGTTCGCTGACGGGGTACTCGGCTTCGACGATCGCCGCGTTCGAGCAGGGGAGACGCATTCCGCCGCCGAGGTTCATCGACCAGGCGGACGAAGCGCTCGGGGCGGGGGGTGTGCTGTGCGCGAGCAAGGAGGAGGTGGCTCGGGCGCAGTATCCGGCGTTCTTCCGCGACGCGGCGAAGCTGGAGGCCGAGGCGGTCGAGCTGCACGTGTACGACACGCATGTGGTCAACGGGCTGTTGCAGACGGAGAACTACACCCGTGCCCTGATGGGGATGCGCCGCCCGCTGCTGGACGAGGCCACCATCGAACAGCGCGTTGCCGCGCGTCTCGCGAGACAGGAGATCTTCGACAGGTGGCCCTCGCCATTGCTGAGCTTCGTGATGGAGGAGCCTGTCATTCGCCGGCCGCTCGGCGGGGAACAGGTGTGGCGTGGGCAGCTCGAACAACTCCTGCTGCTCGGCCAGAAGCGCAATGTCGAGCTTCAGGTGATGCCGCTCGAACGCGAGGACAATGCAGGCGTGGACGGCGCGTTCACCCTGCTGATGCCGAGGCAGGGAACACCGGTCGGATACCTGGAGGTTCAAGGCCGGAGCACGCTTGTCACGGAGCGGGAAGCGCTCCATGCGCTGTCGGCGCGCTATGGGATCATCCGAGCACAGGCTCTCACTCCGAGGGAGTCCCTTGCCTTCGTCGAGAAGCTGTTGGGAGAGAGATGAACGCTGATACGAAGCGCGGTTCTGAGCGTCACCTCGTGTGGGTGAAGAGCAGCTACAGCGGTGCTGAGGGCGGCCAGTGCGTCGAGGTGGCCACCCGCCCCGGCACCGTCCACGTCCGCGACTCCAAGGACGTGAGCCGCGCCCCCTTGGCCATGACCCCCACGGCCTGGGCCGCGTTCGTCGACTTCGCGGCGCACTGATGGGCAGGGTTCTCGACGGGCCAGTGCTCGTCGAGAATCCGCTGTTCCTGTCCGGCTCCCGCATGGTTCATCGCTCCGCGGTGCTCCTCGTAACTGATTCGATCGAACTCGGTCACCAGAGAAGTGGACCTACTGTAGGTTCCTGCTATGAATCAGGGTGAGGCGGGCGAGAACCCCGAATCGCGTTTCTCCGCAGTGCTGGTGGGGGCGGCCAGGCTGCCCGGTGTGCGAATCCACCGTGAGACGTATCTGCGGAAGGCGCTGTCCCGCTACTGCACCGAGGACGAGATCAGCAGAGCGGTTGCGGAGACCCCCGCGGCAGCGGGCATCTCCCTCGACGTGCTCGACAAGGCGGCCAACGACTCCATCCGCTACGAGACCGCCAAGGCCAGCGCCCTCTCCGCCGCTGCCGGCCTGCCCGGTGTCTTCGCCCTCCCCGCCACCGTGCCCGCCGACATGGCGCAGTACTTCGGCCACATGCTGCGTATCTCGCAGAAGCTGGCGTACCTCTACAGCTGGCCCGACCTGTTCTCCGACGGCGACGATGTCGACGATGCGACCAAGGCCGTGCTCACGCTGTTCTTCGGTGTGATGTTCGGTACCCAGTCGGCCAATGCCGCCGTCGGGAGGGTCGCCGGGCTGATGGCAGAACAGGTCGCCAAGAAGCTGCCGCAGAAGGCGCTGACCCAAGGGGTCGTGTACCCCATCGTGAAGAAGGTCGCGGCGTACATCGGTGTGGAGATGTCGAAGCAGACGTTCGCGAAGAGCGTCTCGAAGGCCATCCCCGTGGTCGGGGCGGCCCTGTCCGGCGGGCTGACGTTCGCGACCTATCGCCCCATGGCCAAGCGGCTGCAGAAGCACCTCGCCAGCCTGGAACTGACGAAGCCGGCGCACCGCGTCCCGGACGGGCAAGCCGCGGACGGCCGTGAGGATTCCGCTCCCGTTCCTCCCGGGCAACGCGGTGCGGACGCCACTGCCTCCCCCGTACGGGAGGAGGCGCAGGGCTGATGCCCCAGTCCGCCCGGACGGGGGCGGGGCGGCCGACGAGGCCGATGAGCCCGTCACTCCGGCGCGGTGATCTCCCGGCCCGAGGACTCGCCCGTCTCTCGCCCTGGTGATCACCGGCAGTCGCGCGAGCCCTCCGGCACGCTGGTCACCTGCGGCGGTGCCAGGTCGGCGATCTCCCGGTCGAAGAACGCGGGGAACCTCACGCCGCGTTCGTACAGTGCGTCGAATCCCGTGTTCGTCTCCCGGATCAGCGACCGGTCGTCGTAACGCCTCGCCCCGTCCGCGTTTCCCTCGGCGTCGTACACGACCTCGTACATCACCTCGTCGCCGAGGACGACGACCTCCGGGACGGGCCGGGTCCGCTCGATGTCCGTGATGGCGCGGGCGTCGAGAACCCTGATGTCGTCGCCCACGTCCACTCGCACCCGCAGGACGTGCAGTTCCCACTGCACGTACGGGGTGACCGGGAACTCGACGACCCGGAGCCGACGGTGCCGGACGCCCGACCGGGACGCCTCGGCAAGTTCCTGCGCGTACTCCTCGCGCCGCTCGTCGGCGAGGACCAGTGCCCGCTCCCAGTCGCCGGCGGCGAACGCCTCCCAGCTCGGAAAGCCGCGCTCCCGGAAGTGCTGGCCGCGCTCCAGCTTGTTGAGGAAGCCGATCCCGCCGCCGGAGTAGATCCGGCCGAGATCGGCGTGGTACGCGGGCCGGTCCAGACGGACGGAGTCGCCGCCCGCGAAGGAGTCAAACACCCGGGATGTCCGGCTTCGCCGCGACGAGCATGTTCCGGGGGATGACGACAAGGCGTTCGTCCGATCCGATCGAGACCCCGTCGGGCAGGTTCCTGCCGAGTGATTCGGTGAGGTCGCGGCCGATGACGGCGATGTCGCCGTTGTCGAGTTCCCAGATGTCGGGGCAGTCGGGAGTCCCCGTGGTGTTCCCGAGTTCCTGGGGCGACTTTCCCAGACGGCGCTTGAAGCCGGTGTCCGGATCCGCTTCCCATGGCCTGGACAATCCCATCGCCCCCTCGATCGGTCGGGTGACTCACTGTAGCCTTCGGCACGACGACCTGACCAGGCGTCAGGCCACCGTCCACGGGGCACGAGCGAGGGCTGATCTCACCATGTCCCGCAACGCCCGGAGGCGAACCGGCGTTGATCGTCACGACGGTCACACGCACACCTGACGGGTGACGGTGTCCGGCCCGGCCGGCCGGAACGGCTGAACGGAGGGGTGACCGTGGAACCGGAAGTGGCCCTGCTCGCGCAGAGCGCCGGAACGACCGTCGTCGCGTTGATGGCGACCGATGCCTGGCAGCACCTGCGGGACGGCATCACCCGCCTCTGGCGCCGTGCGCAGCCCGAGCGGGCAGACACCGTCGCCGCCGAGCTGGAGGCCGGACGCGAGGACGTGCTGGCTGCCGTCGCCGCGGACGACCGGCAGACCCTGGACGAACTGCGCCTCCAGTGGCAGGGAGCGGTCAGGCGGCTGCTCGTCGCTCATCCCTCCGCAGTCCAGGAGCTGCGCGCCCTGCTGGACCATCTCGACCCGGAGGGCTCGGCCGCCCGGCAGATCACCCAGCACGCCACCGCGTCCGGTCAGGGCAGGGTCTACCAGGCGGGACGTGACCAGCACATCACCGAGCGATGACGGGCGGCACGGACGGTCACGCCGAGGACCACGGGCGCGTCTACCAGTCGCGGGGCGACCAGCACATCACCGAGCACCACCACTACGGGGGCGGCCAGCCCGAACGCGGCGGACCGGACTCGGTGCGCCGCCCGGCGGTCGGCCGGTGCCCCGTCGCGCTGCGCGACCGCAGCGAGGTGATGGAACGCCTGCGGGCGAGCGTCGGATCGGAACGCGGCGGCCAGGTCTACGTGCTGCACGGGATGGGCGGGTCGGGCAAGACGGCGGTCGCCTGCGCCCTGTTCGACGAGGTCACCCGCGCGCCGGGCCGGGTGGGGCTGTGGGTCAACGCCGCCGACCGCGTGAGCCTGCGCGCCGGCATGCTCGCCGTCGCCGCCGACCGGGGTGCGGGCGACGGCGAACTCCTTGCCGCGCGCAACGGGCTGCGTCCCGCCGCCGATCTCGTCTGGAACCACCTCGACCGCTCAGCCGAACCCTGGCTGCTCGTCCTGGACAACACCGACGAGCCGGAGATCCTGCGGGACGGGGACTGGCTGCGCAGCAGCCCGCGCGGCACCGTCCTGGTGACCACCCGGCGTGCCGGGCCCCGCTGGTGGCCGGGCGCCGAACTGCAGCACATCGGCGTCCTGCCCCGCGAGGACGCCGCCCTCGTGCTGCGCGACCTCGCACCGCACAGCGGAACAGCGGAACAGGCGGCGCGGGTCGCGGACCGGCTCGGACGCCTGCCTCTCGCCCTCACGCTGGCGGGCGGCTTCCTCTCCCACCAGGTCATCGACCCCTGGACGCTCGACGCCTACGGCGACCGGCTCGAAGGAGACGAAGGCGTCCGGCTCATCGACCGCGGAGCCGAGACACTGTCCGGGGCCGATCCCCGCCAACTGGTCCGGCTGACCTGGCAGCTCACCCTCGACGCCTTCGACGCGCGCGGCCTGAAGGAGGCGCCGGCCCTGCTCAGGCTGCTGGCCCGGTTCGCCGCCGAGCCGCTGCCCCTGGCCCTGCTCAACCACCCCGGTGTCGGCGCCGTGCTGCCCCGTGCCCGCACCGAGACCGCCCTGCGCGCCCTCCTCGACCAGTCGCTCTCCGAGCTGGTCGACGCAGCCGGCACGCGGTGCGTCCAGAGCCACGGCATCCTGCTCGACAGCGTCGCCGCCGCCACCACCGCCGACCTGGTCCCCGCCCTCGACACCGCGGCGGTCCGGCTGCTCGACGCCGCCGTGCCCGCCGTACCCGACGCCGGGCCGCACGATGCGCGCCTGCGCGTGCTCGTCCCGCACGCGCTGGCCCTGCTGCGCCGCACCGGAGCGCCGTCCGCGGCCGACGCCCTGTCCGTCGCGGCGCGGCTGGCGGTCGCCCTGCACCGGACCGGGGACTACGTCTCCGCCCGCGAGACCGCCCGCACCGCGGCGGACCTCGGACAGCGGCTCCTCGGCGCGGAGCACCGGGCGGTGCTCGCGGCACGCTCCCGAGCCGGACGGGCACTGTTCCGGCTGGGCCGGTACACCGAAGCCGAAGGACTGCTCCGTACGGTCCGGGAGGCTCAAGGGCGTCTGTTCGGCGCCGACGACCCCGACACCACGGACACCGGCTACGGCCTCCAGCTCGTGCTGGCGAACCTCGGCCGGCGCGAGGAAGCCGTCGCCCTGCTCCGCGAGACCGTGGGCGGACGGCGCTCCGCACTCGGCCCCGCGCATCCGCTCACGCTGCGGGCCCGCGCCAGTCTGCTGGAGATGCTGCCGGCCGCCGAGGTCGTCACCGAGGAAGGCGGCGCACTGCTCGCCCTGCCGTCGGAATGCGAGCGGCACCTCGGCCCCGACCACACCGTGACCCTGGGCGCCCGGCACAATCACGCGTGGGCGCTGTACCTGCTGGGTCGCCACGAGGAGGCGGACAGCGGTATCGCGTCCGTCACCGACGCGTATGTACGGCGCTTCGGACCCGAGTACCCGGTCGTGCTCGCCGCCCGGCAGCTCCTCTCGCGGACCAGGGCCGCGCTCGGACACCGGGAGGAGGCCATCGCGCTCATGACCGACGTCGTCGAGCGGCGCGCCCGCGGCCTCGGCTCCGAGCACCCGTTCACGGTCGCGGGCCGGAACCTGCTGGACGCCCACCGGTCGGGACGGCGCGGGCCGTAGCACCGGTGACGGGGAGCGGACGTGCCGCCTGTCCGGTGGGGGTGCTCGGACCCGTTGCGCGGAGCCCGCTGCCTCCCGATCGCCCCCGACTCCCTCTCCCCGCAGGCCCGTTGGCACGAGGTGCCCGGCACAATGGGGTCGGTGGGCAGACAGCGTGGGGTGCAGGTGCTCGCCGCCGGGGCGTTCGTCGTGGCGGTGGCCGGGTTCGGGGCGACGGAGTATCTGAACGGGTCCGGGCCCGAGGTCGCTCCGCCGTCGCCGTACGCGTCCCCGGGGCCGTCGCCGGACTGCTCGGTGCCCGGGGCGGATCCCGTGCGCTGCGCCGTGGGCGGCGAGTGCCCCGAGCCGGGCGCGGCCCCGCCGGTGCCGGCGGTGTCCCCGTCGTCGGCGGCGGGCGAGGGGTGGGCCACGGACCGGCTGTCCCAGACCTACTGCGCGGTGCTGGTCACGGAGGCGGAGCCGGCCGGGCCCTGAGCGTCACGGTCCGTCCCCGGGCCGGTACGGGACGTGCGGCGTCTGACACGGCGCGGCGGGGGTAGGCGCGCTGTCGATGCAGGGCCCGGTCACCGGGGGGCCCGCCGGACGCCTACAGGTGGAGCTGTGACGAGTACATGTGACGCACCGAGATCCGCGGGCGAGGCCGCGGCCTCCCTCGACGAGCGCAAGCGGCGGATGCGGCGGCGGCTGGAGCGGCTGCTCGGGATCGCCGCGACGGAGGGGAACGCGCTGCTGCCGCTGCGCAACGGGGACGAGATCTTCGCCGCGATGCTGGACAGCATCCGCGCGGCGGAGCACACCATCGACATGATGACGTTCGTGTACTGGCGCGGGGACATCGCCCGGCAGTTCGCCGAGGCTCTCGCCGACCGCGCCGGCGCCGGAGTGCGGGTCCGGCTGCTGCTGGACGGCTTCGGCAGCCGCCTCATCGAGCCGGACCTGCTCGACCTGATGGACCGGTCCGGGGTCGAGGTGGCCTGGTTCCGCAAGCCGCTGTACCTCTCGCCGCTCAAGCAGAACCACCGCTGCCACCGCAAGGTGCTGGTGGTGGACGAGTCGGTGGCCTACACCGGCGGTGTGGGCATCGCCGAGGAGTGGTGCGGGGACGCACGGAACGAGAACGAGTGGCGGGACACCCATGTGCAGGTCCGCGGCCCGGCCGTGGACGGCATCGCGGCCGCGTTCTCGCAGAACTGGGCGGAGTGCCACGACTGCCTCTTCGACGAGCGCGACCGCTTCGTCACCCACGACACGCAGGGCGACGCGGTCGTCCAGGTCGTCCGCGGCTCGGCGAGCTTCGGCTGGCAGGACATGCAGACGCTGATACGCGTCATGCTCGAATCCGCCCAGGAGCGCTTCCGGCTCGCCACCGCCTACTTCGCCCCCGACCAGTACTTCGTCGATCTGCTGTGCGCGACGGCCCGGCGCGGCGTCGAGGTGGAGATCCTGCTGCCCGGCCCGCACACCGACAAGCGGGTCTGCCAGCTCGCCGGTCAGAACCACTACGAGGAACTGCTCGCCTGCGGTGTGCGCATCCACCAGTACCAGCCGACGATGATGCACGCCAAGGTCATCACGGTGGACCGGATCGCGGCCCTGACCGGCTCCACCAACTTCAACCGGCGCTCCCTCGACCACGACGAGGAGGTCATGCTCGCGGTGCTCGACGAGGAGTTCACCGCCGCGCTCGACCGCCACTTCGACGAGGACCTGGAGGTCAGCGAGTTGATGGTGCCGGGGCGCTGGAAGCGGCGCCCGGTCGGCCAGCGTCTGGCCGAACTGTCGGTGGCCCCGATCCGGCGCTTCCTGTGACGTCGGGGGCTGCCGCCTCTCCGGTGGCTTCGGTGGTTTCGGGGACCGCGTGCGCCTCGGTTGTTTCCGCGGTCCTGGTTGCCCCAGGCGCCTTCCCGGGCCGGCGGGGCCCGTCGGGGCGCCCGGGCGCGGGAGAGTGCACCGCGCACACGTGAACGGCTCCGAGCAGGGCAGACGGTCAGTCAAGTGATCATCACGGCGCCCCGCGGGGCGTCCGACCTGGGGGGTGACCGCCGCGTATGACCGTACCCATCCGCCGGCCGCAGCCGGTGACGCGACGAGGGGCCTTCAGCCTGCGCCAGACGGTGCTGTTCTTCGGGCTGATCGCGACCGCGCTGGGCGGGGCCGCGCTCGTGCTCAAGGTGACGGCCGGCGCGCTCGCGGAGAACCCGGGGGCGGCGGCCGCCGGGGCGGGCGGCCTGGCCGCCGCGGCGCTGTGGCTGCGCAAGGCGCGCCGCCGCCGCGCGGCCGCCCGCCTCGCCGGGGCGCTCGTCGAGACCGCGCACCGGGTCGCCGAGGCTCCCGTGCACGACGCCAGCCGGCAGCCGCCGCCCGTCCGCCCCGCAGAGGAGTACGGCCCCGGCCCGGAGCCGTTCGAGGCCGCCGAGCCGGGCGGCCCGGAGCCGTTCGGGATCGGCGACGTCAGCGGCCCGGAGCCGTTCGAGGCCGCCTGCGCCGAGGGCCCGGAGCCGTTCGAGGCCGGTGACTACGCGGCGATGGACGCGTACGCCTTCGAGGAGGCCGTGGCCGCCCTGTGCGAGCGGGACGGCTGCACCGGCGTGGAGGTGGTGGGCGGCGCGAACGATCTCGGGGCGGACGTCCTCGCCACCGCGCCCGACGGGCGGCGCGTCGTCGTCCAGTGCAAGCGCTACGGGCCAGTGAACAAGGTCGGTTCGCAGGAGATGCAGCGCTTCGGGGGGACATGCTTCGCGGTGCACGGGGCGGAGGTCGCGGTGGTCGTGACCACGGGAGAGTTCACCGGGCCCGCCGCCGACTACGCCGCGCAGTGCGGCATCAGATGCGTGGACCACGCGCGCCTGGTCGCCTGGACCGAGGGCTCCGGCCCCGCGCCCTGGGACGACGGCTGGACGGAGGGCTCCGGCCTCGTACTCGCGGACGAGGGCGAGGACGAGGGCGTGCTCCGGCCGTAGCGCGCGGCCTCGCCCGGCCGGGGCGGCCGGCGACCGCCTCAGGCCGGGACGGCCCCCAGGTCGTACCGCTCCTTGACCAGTTCCAGGTGCACCCAGCTCTCCACCGCCCGGACCCCGTCGAGTGCGCGTACGGCGTCGAGCGTGGCCCGGACCGCGCCGAGCGACTCCGCGGAGACGGTGCCCACGAGTTCGGCACGCCCCAGGCAGGCCGAGAGGAACGACACCCGCTCCCAGCCGGACAGCTCCGCCGCGACCGGAGCGCGCTCGCCGGTGAGGCGGACGGCGAAGCCGCACAGGTAGCCGAGGCCCAGCACCTCGGGGCGTACCAGCGCGAGGACCTTGACCACCCCGCCGTCCAGCAGGCGCAGCGCGCGGGACCGGGTGGCGCCGGGGGAGAGGCCGACGCGGTCGGCGAGCTCGGCGAACGGCAGCCGCCCGTCCTGCTCCAGTTCGGCGAGGATCCGCCGGTCCGTGTCGTCCAGGTCGTCCGCCGACGGGCTCCGGGTCAGCAGGTACGGGTCCTTGAGCTGCTCGGTGGCGACGAGCGGGTCGAGCGCCGCGACGCCGGGGAGCGCCCGCACCCGCGCGATCGCCCGGTCCAGCGCCTCGAACCCCTCGGTGCGGAGTTCGGCCATCACGGCGTGACGCCCGGCGGTCAGGGAGACGAACGGGGCCTCCGGCATCGCCGCGATCCGGCGGGCGACCGTCTCGGCCGGTCCGTCGGTGCCGACCGACAGATGGGCGGACGCCGTGAGGCCGCGCACCTCGGGGTGGACGACGGCGACGACCCGTACCGCGCCCGATGCGAGCAGCCGCTGGACGCGGGCGCGCGTCGCCGGCCGGGACAGGCCCACCCTGCGCGCGAGCGTCTCGTAGGCGAGCCGGCCGTCGGTCTGCAGTTCGCGGACGACGGCCAGGTCGATGCGGTCCAGATCCACCTGGGCGATCCCCTCGGGTCGGCGGCCCGGTCCACGCGCGGCCGCGTCCGGGTCCGGTCCATTCTCGGCCACCCGGCAGGGGCGGGACGCCGAAGGTGACGGGCGTCACGCGCGTACGCCTCGATCGAGAATGGACAATCCTTCGGAGTGAATCGTAAGTTCACCTTGTCAGTGACGGACGAATCATCTGTCGAGGAGCGCATGAGTCAGCCCATCGCCGTGTTCACGGACACCGACGACCTCGATCCGGAGCCCGGTGCACGGCTGCTCGCCGACGCCGGTTTCGAGGTCCGGGTGGCCGGCAGCCGCGACCCGGACGTCATCGCGGCCGCCGCCGACGGCGCCGTCGCGCTGATCGTCGGCTACGCCCGCGTGGACGCCGCGCTGCTCGACCGGCTGCCCCGGCTGCGCATCGTCGCCACCATGTCCGCGGGCCACGACATGGTCGACACCGCAGAGGCGCGCCGCCGCGGCCTGTGGGTGGCCAACCTGCCCGACGCCGCCACCGAGGACGTCGCCGTCCACGCCCTGGCGAGCGCCCTCTCCCTGGTGCGGCGCCTCCCGCAGGCGGACGCGGTCGTCAGGGCGGGCGGCTGGAGCGAGGAGTTCGCCGCGGCGGAGCTCCCGCGCCGGGCGAGCGACCTCACCCTCGGACTCGTCGGCCTCGGCCGGATCGCGCGCCGGTTCGCCGCCCTCGCCGCCCCCGTCTTCGGCCGGGTCGCGGCGTACGACCCGCACGCCGACCCCGCCGGCTGGCCCGACGGCGTCGAGCGCCACGACGACCTCGGCGCGCTCGCCGCCGCCTGCGACGTCCTCTCCCCGCACGTACCGCTCACCCCGGCGACCCGCGGGCTCGTGGACGCCGGACTGCTCGCGCGGATGCGCCCCGGGGCCTTCCTCGTGAACGTCTCCCGCGGCGAACTCGTCGACACGGAGGCCCTGCTGGACGCCCTCGGCTCCGGCCGGCTCACCGGCGCCGCCCTGGACGTCCTCCCCGTCGAACCGCCGCCGGCCGACGACCCGCTGCGCCGCCACCCGCGCGTCCAGCTGTCCCCGCACAGCGCCTACCTGAGCGACACCTCGCGCCGCGCCTACGTGTGCGGCCCCGCCGAGAACGTCGTCGCCTGGCACCGCACCGGCCGCCCCCTGACCCCGGTCGCCGAGCCGGACCGGGCGGCCGCAGCCGCACCCGCCACCGCAGCCGCCACCGCACCCACCGAAGGGGCCGTCGCATGACCGCCGCACCCGTGACCGCCGCACCCGTGTCCGCCGGCGCGTCCGCCGTGGACGCCGCCGCCGAGGAGCTGCGGCTGCGGCGCGAACTCGCCGCCGTCTACCGGCTGGTGGCGCACTTCCGGATGACCGACCTGATCTTCACCCACATCTCGCTGCGGCTGCCCGGTCCCGACCACCACTTCCTCATCAACCCCTACGGGCTGCTCTTCGAGGAGATCACCGCGTCGAACCTGGTCAGGATCGACCTGGACGGCAACGCGGTCGAGCCCTCCCCGTACCCGGTCAACCCGGCCGGCTTCGTCATCCACAGCGCCGTCCACGCGGCCCGCCCGGACGCCCACTGCGTGCTCCACACCCACACGAAGGCGGGCTGCGCGGTCGCCGCCCAGCAGGGCGGACTGCTGCCGCTGAACCAGATGTCGATGGAGTTCCACAACCGGGTGGGCTACCACGACTACGAGGGCGTCGCCCTGAACCTCGACGAACAGGCCCGTCTCGTCGCCGACATCGGCGGCCATCCCGCGCTGATCCTGCGCAACCACGGTCTGCTGACGGTCGGGGAGAGCGCGGCGCAGGCCTTCCTGCGGATGTACTACCTGGAGAGGGCGTGCGAGATCCAGGTGACCGCCCAGGCCGGGGGCGCGGCGCTGGTGGTGCCTCCGGAGGAGGTGTGCGAGTACACCGCGCAGCAGCTCGCGGGCGAGGCGGCCGCCGACTTCCAGGACGACGACGCCTACGACCTCGCCTGGGCGGCGATGCTGCGACTGCTGGACCGCATCGCGCCCGACTACAAGGACTGACAGGACTGACAGGGCTGACAACGACCGACCCGCCCGGCCGGCTCGCCCGGCGGGAACCGCCTGCCCCGCCGGGACCGGTTCCGGCGGGGCAGGCGCACCGGTCGCCCGCCGGGGCGACGGTGTGCCGCCGGCCGGGCCGGCCGGTGCGGCGGTCAGCCCCGGCCGATGTACGGCATGGTCGTCGCCATCACCGTCGCGAACTGCACATTGGCCTCCAGCGGCAGCTCCGCCATGTGCCGCACGGTCCGGGCCACGTCGCCCGCGTCCATCACCGGCTCCGCCGCCAGCTCGCCGTTCGCCTGGCGGACGCCCGCCTCCATGGCGCGGGTCATCTCGGTGGCCGCGTTGCCGATGTCGATCTGGCCGCAGGCGATCCCGTACGGCCGCCCGTCCAGGGAGATCGACTTGGTCAGCCCGGTCAGCGCGTGCTTGGTGGCCGTGTACGGGGCCGAGTCCGGCCTGGGCGCGTGCGCCGAGACCGACCCGTTGTTGATGATCCGCCCGCCCTGCGGGTCCTGGTCCCGCATCTGCCGGAACGCCGCCTGCGCGCACAGGAACGCTCCGGTCAGGTTCACGTCCACGACCTTGCGCCAGGCCCCGACGGGGAGGTCGGCGAAGCCGACGCCGCCGGGCCCGAAGGTGCCCGCGTTGTTGAACAGCAGGTCCACCCGGCCCCAGCGGTCGCGCACGGCGGCGAACAGGGCGGCCACCGCGTCCGGTTCGGTCACGTCGGCGGGGACGCACAGAATGTCCGCCGACGGACCGGCCAGCGCGGCCGTCTCCTCCAGGGCTCCCGCCCGCCGCCCCGCCAGGGCGACGGCCCAGCCGGCGCCCGCCAGTTCCCGCGCCACGCTCCGGCCGATGCCCGAGCCCGCTCCCGTCACCACCGCGATCCTGCGCACGTCGTCCATGGTCGCGCAGCGTACGCGCACCGGCTGGAAGCGGAAACATCCTTCCGCCATGCGGATGGCCGGCCGGGGGTGAGACGCGCGGGGCTGCGCGGTCACCGGGCGGTCAGGTGGCCGCGGGGTCCCCCGGGTAGCGGACGCCGACCCGCTCGCGCACCGCGTCCAGGGTCCGCATCACGGCGAGCGTGCCGTCCAGCGGAACGAGCGGCGACTCGGTCTCGCCCGCGCGCAGCGCACGGATCACCTCCGCCGCCTCGTGCTCCAGGGAGTCGCGGCGCCCGTCGAAACGGAACTCCTCGGGCTCCGCGCCCGACCGGTGGAGCACGAAGCGCTCCGGGAAGAAGAACCCGTCGGGGACGTCGATCCGGCCCGCGGTGCCCGTCACCGACGCGGTGACCGGGGTCCCGGCGGTGATCGAGCAGCTCAGCAGCGCGGTGGCGCCGCCGTCCCAGCCGAGCAGCATCCCGGTGTTGAGGTCGACCCCCTCGTCGGAGAGCAGCGCGTCCGCCTGCACCCGGTCGGGCTCGCCGAGCAGCAGCTGGGCGAAGGAGACCGGGTAGACGCCGAGGTCGAGCAGCGCGCCGCCGCCCAGCGCCGGGTCGCGCAGCCGGTGGTCCGGCTCGAACGGGCCTGCCAGGCCGAAGTCCGCCTGCACCGTGCGGACCTCGCCGATCGCGCCGTCGCGCACCAGGGAGGCGATCTTCCGGACGGCCGGGTGGCAGTACATCCACATGGCCTCCATCAGGAACGTGCCCCGGGAGCGGGCCAGTGCGACGAGTTCGGCCGCCTCCGCCGCGTTCAGCGTGAACGGCTTCTCGCACAGGACCGGCTTCCCGGCCTCCAGGCAGAGGCCGGCGGCGGCCCGGTGCGCCGAGTGCGGGGTCGCCACGTAGATCACGTCGACGTCCTCGTCGGCGGCGAGAGCCGCCCAGTCGCCGTGGGCCCGGCCGATGCCGTGGCGGTCCGCGAAGCTCTTCGCCGACGCCTCGCTGCGGCCGGCGACCGCCACCACCTCGGCGTCCTCCAGGGCGAGCAGGTCCTCGGTGAAGCGGGCGGCCATGCCGCCGGTCGCCAGCACGCCCCAGCGCACCGGCCGGTCCGCCGGCAGGGCCGCGGGCCGCGGTGCCGCGGCCTGTCGTCGCACGGTGTCGTTCATCGCGAGAGCCCCCCGGGGGTGACGGTGTCGGGCGGCACGTGACGGCGTCACGGCGTCACGGCGGCGGCGACGCCGAGTGGATTCGATCAAGCGGACGAGCTGAGATCATAGTTTGTTGAATCCAGGAACAGGAGAGCTGTCGATGCCGGAAAGCGGCCAGAGCACCCAAGGACCCGTCCCCCAGGCCGCCTCCCCGGTCGTCTCCGACTCCCTTCCCCCGACGACGCCCGCGACGCCGAGGACGGCCACGACGCCCGCGACGCCCGCGACGCCGAAGACTGCCGCGACGCCCGCCGGACCCGGCGCGGCCGCCCGGCGGGCGGGGCTGCTCGTCACCCTGATCCTCGGCGGCCTCACCGCCATGCCGCCGCTCTCCATGGACATGTACCTCCCCGCGCTGCCCGCGGTGACCGACTCGCTGGGCGCGCCCGCGGCCACCGTGCAGCTCACGCTCACCGCGTGCCTCGCCGGCATGGCGCTCGGCCAGCTCGTCGTCGGGCCGATGAGCGACCGGTGGGGACGGCGCAGGCCGCTCCTGGCGGGCATGGCCGTCTACGTGGTGGCCACCGCCCTGTGCGCCTTCGCTCCGACCGTCGAACTGCTCATCGCCTTCCGCCTGCTGCAGGGCCTTGCCGGCGCCGCCGGCATCGTGATCGCCCGCGCCATGGTCCGCGACCTGTACGACGGCGTGGAGATGGCCCGCTTCTTCTCGACCCTGATGCTGATATCCGGGGCCGCCCCCGTCGTCGCCCCGCTGATCGGCGGCCAGGTGCTGCGCGTCACCGACTGGCGCGGCATCTTCGTGGTGCTGACGGCCGTCGGCATCCTGCTCACCCTGGTCGTCGTCAAGTGGCTCGGGGAGACGCTGCCGCCCGCCAGGCGCCACACGGGCGGCGTCCGCGAGGCGCTGCACACCATGCGGACGCTCCTCGCCGACCGCGTGTTCACCGGCTACATGCTGGCGGGCGGCCTGGCGTTCGCCGCGCTCTTCGCGTACATCTCCGCCTCGCCGTTCGTCGTGCAGGAGATCTACGGGGCCTCGCCGCAGACCTTCAGCCTGCTCTTCGGCGTCAACTCCATCGGCCTGATCGTGGTCGGCCAGATCAACGGCAAGGTGCTCGTCGGGCGGGTCAGCCTGGACAAGGCGCTCGGCTTCGGGCTGACGGTGATCATCCTCGCGGCCACCGCGCTGCTCCTGATGACGTCGGGGGTGTTCGGCGACGTCGGCCTGTTCCCCGTGGCCGCCGGGCTGTTCGTGCTGATGTCGGCGATGGGCCTGGCCATGCCGAACACCAACGCGCTGGCCCTGCTGCGGACCCCGCACGCGGCCGGCTCGGCGTCCGCGCTGCTCGGGACGTCGTCCTTCCTCGTCGGAGCCGTGGCCTCGCCCCTGGTGGGCATCGCGGGGGAGCGGACGGCCGTGCCGATGGCGGTGGTGCAGCTGGCGTGCGCCCTGGCCGCGCTGGCCTGCTTCATCGGCCTGTGCCGCCCCTGGCAGCACCGGCAGCGGGTCATCTGACCCGCCGGCCGGCCCCCGGTCCGGGCGTCCGCCGCGGGCTCGACCGCTCCTGACGGGCGGTCAGCCGCGGCGCGGATGCCCCAGCAGGTGCCGCCGGTCCCGCGGGTCCGTCCAGAGGAAGAGCCCGGTGTCGGAGATCTCGGCCTCCGGCACCCGCACGGTGGCCGGCAGCGGCTCCGGCTCCGTCAGCGCCAGGTCGACCGCCAGCGGCAGCCCGGTCCCGGGCACCGTCCCCGACGAGCCGTACGCCACGCCCTCGTCGGTCACCGTGGAGAGGGTGACCGCGGGGGTGCCGTCCTCCCGTTCGTAGCAGTGGCCCTTGCCGAGGCCCAGGTCGAACGCCAGGCTGCCCGCGACGAGGTGGCCGCCCGCGGGGGAGCGCACCGCCCGGGGGAACGTCCCCGGCTCGATCTCCGGCCTGTGGCAGCGCACCGCCGCCAGCGCCTTGCCCGACGCCGAGTCGTGCACCGACCAGATGTCGTGGGTGGCGGCCTGCCGGTCCTTGCGGGCGGGGCGCCAGCGGGCCAGGACGTAGCCGTCGGTCACGGAGACCGGCACGCCCGAGGCGGTGTCCGCGCCGCGCGGGGCGACGGCCGCGCTCGCCCAGCCGTCGCGCACCCAGAAGCCCGGGGAACCGCTCACCAGCAGCCCCCCGGCGGTGACCGCGCGGACCTCGGTGAGCCGCCGGCACCCGGCGCACCCCCGCGGCGGGCGCAGGTCCTTCGGCGCGACGGCGGACACCGCACCGGTCAGCGGGTCCACCACGGCGCTGCGGGTTCCGCCGTCGGTGATCAGCACGCCCGGTCCGGCGCCGGACACCGACGGGGGCGCCGGCCAGGCGACCTCGACCTGCTGGCGTGCTCCGTCGGACGCCGCGTACAGGTCGACGAGGACGGCCGGGCCGCCGTCGTCGCCGCCCGTGCTCCCGGCGGCCTTGCCGAACGACCAGACGGCGAAGTACTCCACACCGTCCCGGGTGACCTCCAGGAGCCGGGGCCGGCCCGCCGGCGCGCGGGCGGGCCGCAGGGCGGGGCCCGTCCAGCGGGGCTCGCCGGTCGCCGCGTCGAGGGTGCGCAGCCGGTACCGGTCCCCGCCGGCGGCCTCCAGGTAGGCGACGGCGCCGAGTCCGGCGGCGACGGCGATGTCGCCGACGACGCCCTGCGCCTGCCAGCCGCGGGACGTGTCGTAGGCGGCCGGGGCGTCGACCCGGGCCGGGGCGCCGGTCGCGGACGCCGAGGGTGCCGCGGAGGCGGGGGCGGTGCGCCCTGCGCGGTCGTCGCCGTCCTCGGTGCCTGCCGGTTCGCCGCCGCACGTCGACAGCAGGAGCAGCAGGACGAGCACGGCGACGCCGCCCACCAGGGCGAGGCGCACCACGCGCTGTCTCATGGTCCCCCCAGAGCCGTGCTGCCTCACGCTGCGTGTGCGGCGAGGGCCGTCAGCGTAGCAACAGGCCCGGGGGCGGGGCCGGTTGATCGCCGGGGGCGGATCGGCCGGGGAGCGGATCGGCCGGGGAGCGGATCGGCCGGGGTGCGGCGGTCACCGGGGCCCGTGGCGGGGCGCGGTCACCCGACCGTCCGCACGGCCGTCCGCACGGCGGTTCACGCGGTGGCGGGTTCGGCCCGGGGCGCGGTGGGCCGTCCGTCCATCACGCGGTACATGCCGATCGAGTCGTGCGCGGTGGTCTCGGCGAAGCCGAACTTCGCGTAGAGGTGGCGCGCGGGGCCGTCCGCGATCAGCGAGACGTACGCCGTGGCGGGCGCGCGGCGTTCGAGCTCCGCGGTGAGTGCGGCCATGACGCGCCGGCCGAGGCCGCGGCCCTGGTGGCCGGGGTGCACGCAGACGTCGGTGACCTGGAAGGCGGTGCCGCCGTCGCCGATGACGCGTCCCATGCCGATGGGTTCGCCGCGGTGGCGCAGGACGACGCCGTACCAGGTGTTCGGCAGCGCGAGGGCGACGGCCTCGGGAGCCTTGTCGGAGAGCCCGGCGTCGGTGCGCAGCCGGCGGAAGTCCTCGACGGAGGGCACGCCCTCGATCAGATCGTAGGGATCGCTGCCGTAAGGGTCATCAATGTTCTGCATGTCTTACACAGTAGCGGTCGCGGGAGGGGGTGCGGTCCGGGCGGCGGGACCGTCGGGCGCCCTCCGCGGGGGTGTCGCCCGGCAGCCCGCGGGGCCGGTCGGGCGGGCGTACGGGCGGCCCTAGACTTCTCGGGTGAACGCCTCCGCCCCCATCGCCGAGACCCTCCGCGGCACCCTCGCCGGGCTGCTGGACGGACTGCCGCCCACCCGGGCCGCGCAGGCCGTCGAGCGGCTGATCGCGAGCTACCGGGGCACCACCCCGACCGACGCGCCGGTGCTCCGCGACCGGTCCGACGTCGTCGCCTACGCCGCCTACCGGATGCCCGCCACCTTCGAGGCCGTCCGCTCGGCGCTGGCCGCCCTCCGTGCCGCCGCCCCCGACTGGACGCCCGGCACCCACACGGATGTCGGCGGCGGCACGGGCGCGGCGAGCTGGGCGGTGGCGGACGCCTTCGCCGCGCCGCCGGCGACGACCGTGCTCGACTGGGCCGAGCCCGCGCTGGCCCTCGGCCGCGAGCTGGCGCTCGCCTCCGGGGTCCCGTCGCTGGCGGCGGCCGAGTGGCGGCGCGCGCGGATCGGTGCGGCGCTCCGCATCGAGGGCGCCGACCTCGTCACCGTCTCGTACGTGCTCAAGGAGCTGACCCCGGCCGACCGCGCCGCCCTCGTCACGGAGGCCGCACGGGCCGCGCAGGCGGTCGTCGTCGTCGAACCCGGCACTCCCGACGGCTACGAGCGGATCATCGAGGCCCGCGACGCACTCGTCGCCGCCGGGTTCACCGTCGCCGCGCCCTGCCCCCACAGCGGGGCCTGCCCCATCGAGCCCGGCGCCGACTGGTGCCACTTCTCCGCCCGCGTCTCCCGTTCCTCCCTGCACCGGCAGGTCAAGCAGGGGTCGCTGGCCTACGAGGACGAGAAGTTCGGCTACGTCGCCGCCGTCCGCTTCCCGGTCGGGCCCGCCGCCGCCCGGGTCACCCGCAGGCCCCAGATCCGCAAGGGCATGGTCCTGCTCGACCTGTGCGCCGACACCGGCGTGCTGCGCCGCGACACGGTGACCAAGCGGCACGGCGCCCTCTACCGGGCGGCCCGCGACACTGCGTGGGGCGACGCCTGGCCGCCGCCCGCCGGAGACGGGGACGGGGACGGGGGCACGAGCGGGGACTGAGTCCCGCCGGACGGGACGCCTGCCGCGTCGGTCCCGCCGGGCCGCCCCGGTGTAGGCCGCCCCGGTGCGGGCCGGGCGGGCGTCGGCGGCGGTGGTCGGGCCCCGGGCCGGGCTGACCGAGACGTCTCGTCTCTCCGCTTGCTAGATTGGCGCCATGACGGACGCCAGGACCCCCGACTCCTCGCGGCGCAGCGCGCGCTCCCGCCGCGCGATCCACGATGCCGCGCTCGCCCTCGTCGACGAGGTGGGCTACAGCCGCACGACCATCGAGGGCATCGCCGCCCGCGCGGGTGTCGGCAAGCAGACCATCTACCGCTGGTGGCCGTCGAAGGCGGCCGTCCTGATGGAGGCCTTCCTCGACCTGGCCCAGCAGGCGTCCGCGGAGGCCGCCGGGGCGGAGGGTGCCGAGGGCGCCGGGGGGAGTCCTTCCGGGGGCGGGGGCGGCGCGATCCCGGACACCGGGGACCTGGCGGCCGACCTGCGCCGGGTGCTGCGCGCCACCGTCGACGAGATGAACAGCCCCGTGTACGACGGCCCGGCCCGCGCGCTGGCCGCCGAGGGCATCGTCGACGCACGGGTCGGCGCGGAGTTCGTCGAGAAGCTCCTCGAACCGCAGCTGCGGCTCTACGCCGACCGGCTGCGCGCCGCCGAGGCCGCCGGAGACCTCCGGCCGGGGCTGGACCCGCGCATCGCCCTGGAGCTGTTCGTCGGACCGCTCACGCACCGCTGGCTGCTGCGCACGCTGCCGCTCACCCACGACTACGCGGACGCGATCGTCGACTACGCGGTCAACGGCCTCGCCCCCCGCCCCTGACCCCGCCCCCTGACCGCCGCTTCCGAGGGGCCCCGCCGGTCCGCCGGTCCGCCGGTCCGCTGTTCCCATCCGGTCCGTCCGGCCCGGTGTCCCGCGGCCGGCCCGTCCCCCCGGCGCCCTGTTCCGGGCGGGCGGGGCCCTGCCCGCCGAACCCCGGCCCGCTCTCGGCCCGCTCCCGCGGTCGGCGCTCCGGTGCCCCCGCACGGGACCGGCGCGCCCCCTGCGCCAGGGGGCTGCCACCGTGCGCCCCCGCGCGCCGGGAACAGAAGGCCGGGGGCCCCGGTTGGGGACTGTGTCCACCGGGAGCGCAGGATGGTGGGACGATGGCTGTGTCCGGTGAGGGCGAGCACGAGGTGTGAGGGGATAGATGGGCGACGGTATCGGCCGCTTCCGCGGCACGGACGGCAGGACGTCCCGGGAGGGCAGGCTGGCCCAGTGGCTGCGCCGCCGGACGGGGACCGCGGACACGCAGGCGGAGGACTCGCGGCGCGAGGATCTGCTCCTGGGCGCCGCCGCCGTCGGTCTGCCGCTGGCCCCTGCCGCCCACCCCGTGGGGTTCCGGTGTTCCTGCGAGCGCATCGGCTGTCCGACGCCCGCGACACATCCGCTGTCGTTCGCCTGGCAGACGCAGTCGACCACCGACCGCGGCCAGATCGAACGCTGGGCGCGCAACCAGCCCGAGGCCAACTTCATCACCGCGACCGGCATGATCCACGACGTCCTCGACGTACCGCTGGAGGCCGGTCGCAGTGCTCTGGAGCGCCTGCTGGAGCGCGGCGTGGACGTCGGCCCCGTCGCCGAGTACGACGCCACGGGCGCGTCGGGCCGGATGCTGTTCTTCACCGCGACCCGGGGCACCCCCGAGGACGAGGACGAGTGGTGGCCCTGCGAGCTGGACTGCCATCCCGAGACCATGGACGAGCACCCCGGGCTGCGCTGGCACTGCCGGGGGAGCTACGTGCTCGTCCCGCCGGCCCGGCTGCCGGGTGACGGCGACCGGCACGTCGCGTGGGTGCGCGGTACGGAGCACCCGCTGCCGGACCCGCTGACACTGCTGGAGACGCTCACCGACGCGTGCGCCCGTTACGCGGACGCGCGGGACCACACGGACCACCACGAGGCCGCCTGGCCGCTCGGCCGCTGAGCCCGCCGTGGTCCGCGGCCGCCCGCGAGGGCGGGCCGCCGGGGCCCGAAGGCGTTCGCCGCGCTCGGAAGGGGTCCCGCGTCAGGGTCCCGTGTCAGATCCCGGGTGCCGGGCGGCCGGCACCGGGCCGTGGTACGGGGCGAAGGAGCCGCCCGGCGACCGCGCCGGCGCGGTCTCAGGACCCCTTGGCCGAGGTGAGTCCGGCCATCCTGCCCAGTATGTCCGACTTCCCGCCGCCGCCCGCGGGCACCGACACCAGCTGGCTGGAGACCCGCTCCTTGGTGAGCGTGCTCTTCACCTCGCCGGTGAGCAGCGCCTTCACGTCCGGGACGACCTTGATCTGCACGCCCGGCGCGGCGGTCTGGCGCTCGAAGTTCTTCACGGAGAAGAAGACCAGGGCCCCGCCGTCCTGCTGGACGAGTCCCAGCGGCGCGAAGGCGCCCGAGTCCAGCGCGTGGTCGATGTACTGGGTGGACAGTCCGGGCAGGGAGGTGTTCTTCTCCCGGGTCTGGCGCCAGCCCGTGGTGTGGGGGCCCGCCGCGAAGTGCTCGGGGCTGCCGTCCTGGAGGTAGGCGGCGTAGTCCTTGCTCAGATCGCGCGGGGCGACGGCGAAGGCCGCGTCGTCCGGGGCGACCGCCTGCGCGTGGCCGTCCTCGTCCCGTTTGAACTCGGGGATCCGGTCCGGGGACACGATCGTCAGGTAGGCGGCCTTCCAGGTGTCCTCGACGCCGCCGCGGACGAACACCAGCAGCCAGCGGTTGTCCAGCTGGTCGCTGTTGTCGCGGTCGCGGTTGGAGTCGGTGTCGGCGAGGAACCAGCGCGGCCAGCCCGCCTTCTTGGGGATGACGAACCGGGCGTCCGTCAGCTCCAGCGGCACGTGCTGCGGGTTGCCGTCGGGGTAGTTGGTCCCCCGCGCCTTGAGTCCGGCCTGGTTGACGGCCCCGAGTGCGCCGGTGACGTGGTCGGCGTCGAGGGCCGGATCGTACGCCTTGTCGGCCTCGTTGTACGCGGCCGTGAACTCCTCCAGCGCCTTGGCGGCCTCCGCCTCGGTCGCCGTCGGGACGATCTCCCGCTCCCCGTGCACGGTCACGCACGCGCTCGCCGTCAGGGACAGCACCACTGTCGCCGCGAGCCCCGCCGCCGCCCGACTCAGCCTTCTCATCGGTTGCCTTCTGCTCCTCGCCCCGCACTGACCGTTGGAACCCTACCGGTGCCCGGGGCGGGCCGGTCGCCAGGACCGGCCCACAGCGGCCACACCGTGACCTGACGGCGATCGGCGGCCGGCCGCGGGAGCGCGCGCGGCGGCAGCCGTGCTCACCGCGACCGCAGCGGCAGCACCAGAGGGACCCCGGAGCGCGGGTGCGGCAGGACCTCGACGGGCTGCCGGTAGACGCGCTCCAGCAGCCCGGGGCGCAGGACTTCGGCAGGCGGGCCGTCGGCGGCGACCCGGCCGTCGTGCAGCACGGCGATCCGGTCGGCGCAGGCGGCGGCGAGGGAGAGGTCGTGGAGCACGACGACCACCGCGTCCCCGGCGTCCGCCCGTTCCCGGCAGACCCGCAGCACCAGTTCCTGGTGGCGCAGGTCGAGCGCGGCGGTCGGCTCGTCGAGCAGCAGCAGCCGCACCCGCTGGGCCAGCACCCGCGCCAGGGCCACCCGCGCCCGTTCGCCGCCGGAGAGCGCGGAGAACGTCCGCCCGGCGAATTCCGCCACCTCGGCCGTCGCCATGGCCGCCTCGACGGCGGCGTCGTCCTCGTCCTCGGCGGGGGTGCCGTGCCACGGCGCGCGGCCCATCCGGACGACGTCGGCCACCTCGAACGGGAACGAGAGGCCCGCGCTCTGGGGCAGTACCGCGCGGCGGAGGGCGAGTTCGGCCGCCGACCAGTCGCGTGCGTCCCGGCCCGCGATGCGGACCGTGCCGTCGGCGGCCGGTTCGTCGCCGGCGAGCACCGACAACAGGGTCGACTTCCCGGCGCCGTTGGGGCCGACGAGGGCGAGCACCTCGCCCGTGCGCACGGTCAGACAGGCGCCGCGCAGGACCGGCCGGCCGCCGAGGGACAGGCGCACGCCGTCGGCCTCCGCCGCGGTCGCCCCCGGCTCGCCGGGCCCCGGCAGCTCACGGGCCCGGCGACGGGAGAAGGGGAGTGTCAGCATGAAGGGCTTCCCTCGGAGGTGTCGGGCTTCTCGGCGGCGGGGGCAGCAGCAGGGCCGGCGGGGGCAGCAGTGGCAGCGGCAGCGACGGCGGTGACGGCGCGAGGGTCACGGGGCGTGCGGGACACGGCCCGGGCGCCGGTCCCGGCGCCCGCGGGGGCCGTGGCCGCGCTGCCGGGCAGCCGCGGGGCGGCGACCGCGCCGCTCACGCCCAACCCCCCTGCCGGCGGCGGGTCCTGCGCAGCAGCCAGAAGAAGAACGGGCTGCCGAACAGGGCGGTGAGCACGCCCAGCGGCAGTTCGGCCGGTGCCGCGGCGGTCCGCGCCGCGAGGTCGCCCGCCGCGAGGACGACGGCGCCGCCGAGCGCGCTGCCGGGGACCAGGAACCGGTGGCCGGGTCCGTTCGCCATGCGCAGCAGGTGCGGTACGAGCAGGCCCACGAAGGAGATGATGCCCGCCACCGCGACGGCCGCCGCGGTGAGCAGCGCCACGACCAGGATCAGGACGACGCGGAGCCGCTCGACGTCCACGCCCAGATGGCGCGCGGGGCGTTCGCCGAGCGCCAGGAGGTCCAGCTTGCGGGCGTAGAAGGGGGCGACGAGCAGGCCGATGAGGGCGAACGGCAGGACCGCGAGCACCTTGGGCCAGGTCGCCTGGGAGAGCGAGCCGAGCTGCCAGAACGTGATCTCGGTGATCTGCGCGTTGTCCGCGAAGAAGATGAACAGGCCGATCAGCGCGCCCGCGAAGGCGTTGACGGCGATGCCCGTGAGGATCAGGGTCACCACTTCGGTCCGGCCGCCCGAGCGGGACAGCGCGTAGACGAGGAGGACGGTGACCAGGCCGGAGACGAACGCGCAGGCGGTGACGGTCCAGTTGCCGAAGAAGGACAGCCCGAGGGCGATGGCCCCGACCGCGCCGACGGCCGCGCCCGAGGAGATGCCGATGACGCCCGGTTCGGCCAGCGGGTTGCCGAACACGCCCTGCATCAGCGCGCCCGCGCACCCGAGGGACGCACCGACGAGCAGGGCCAGGACGACCCGGGGGAAGCGCACGTTCCACAGCACGCTCTCGCCGACCCGGTCGAGGGCGTGCCCGCCGAGGCCGATGCGGTTGCCGATGGACGCGAGGATGTCCCCGAGCGGGATCTGGTAGGCGCCGACCCCGGCCGAGACCAGCGCGACGAGCGCGAGGGCGGCCACCAGACCGGCGGTCAGCGCCGCTCCGGCCCCGCGCGAGCGTCCCGCGGCCTTCGCCGGGCCGGACTCCCCGGACCCGGCAAGTGCCGCGCCGGCCGCCGCCGTTCCGGGCTCCTCCGCGTCGGGCTCCGCCGTTCCGGGCTGCTCCGGTCCGGAGGCCGTGAGGGTGGTCTTCGTGAGGACGGACTCCCCGGGCCCGGCCCCTGTGGCCCCTGCCGCCGCCGGTCCGGGCTCCGCCGGTCCGGCGGCCTTGGTGCCGGGCCCGGCGGTGGTGGCCGGTGCGGCCGCGGAGGGGCCGCGGGACGGTCCGGTGGCGGCCGGCGCGGGGGCCGTCCGCCCCTCGGCGCCCGCTCCGGCGCCCGTTCCCGCGTCGGCCGGGGTGGAGGGAGTCGTGGTCATGCCGCCGCTCCCGCGTAGAGCTGGTCGACGATCGAGGCGAGCACCTGGTCCGTACGCGGGCCGTAGTTGAGGAGGACGCCGTCGGGCACGGAGACCACCCGGCGGTCCATGCCGGCCGGGGTCTGGGCCACGCCGGGGATCTTCACCAGCCCGTCGACGCCGTCGACGGACTCGAGCCCCTTGGTCATGACGAGGATCGCGTCCGGCGCGGCCTTGACCAGGGCTTCGCTGGTGATGGGCGTGAAGTCCTTCGTCAGCCCGGACTCCTTGCCCGCGTCCACCGCTCCGGCGGCCTCCAGCAGGGAGACCGCGCCCGATTCGGCTCCGCCGATCAGATAGACGGCCGCCGAGCCGCGGACGTACAGGAAGGCCACGCGCGGCTTCTCGCCGCCGCCCGCCGGGATCTTCTGCTGGACGGCGGCGATCCGCTCCTCGGTGCGCTTCTTCAGCTCCGCGCCCTGTGCCTCGACGCCGAGGATCGCGGCGACCCGCTCGATGCGCCTGCCGACGTCGGCGAGGTCCTTCGCCGGTTCGACGACGACGAGCGGGATGCCCGCGTCCCGGATCTGGTCGATGGCCTCCGCAGGGCCGGTGGTCGTCTCGGCGAGGACGACCGACGGCCGCAGCGACAGCACGCTCTCCGCGGAGACGTCGTGCGCCCGGGTCACCACGGGCAGCTTCCCGGCCTGTTCGAAGGTGGCCGTGATGTCGCGGGCCACCACCCGGTCGCCCAGGCCGAGAGTGAAGACGATCTCGTTGAGGGAGCCGGTCAGGGGGACCACGCGGTCGGCGTTCTCGATCGTCACCTTGCGCCCGTCGGCGGAGTCGGCGGTGACCGGCATCGCGGGCACCGGCTCACCGGCCAGCGGCTCGACGCGGTCGGGCGCCGCCTGCGCCGGCTGCCGCTTCCCGTCCGGGGTGTCCGGGGCGTCCTTGCTCGCGCAGCCGGTGGCGGCGAGGGCGAGTGCGAGCACGGATACGAGTACCCCTGCCAGGCGTGGAGTGCGCACGAAGGGCACCGTCCTGTCTGTCCGTCAACTGTGTTCTCGTCACCCGTGTCCCGTTTTCGGGCGGTCCGCGCGTCGTGTCGTGCGGATCGTCCGGAGTTCCTGTGAAGGCAGGGTTCCGATTCGGGCACACCGTAGCTTAGGTTAGCCTTACCTCGCTTACCAGGTCCGGGTCGTTCCGGCCTGTGCCGGTTCATGCCTCCTTGTCCCCTGCGGAGTGACCCATGCATCCCTTCAGACCGTCCCGCGCCCTCGCGGTGGCCCTGCTCGCGGCGGTGCTGGCCGCGCTGCTTCCGGCCACCGCGGCCCACGCCGAGAACCGGACGGTGCAGGGCGGCAGGCTCGACTGGGGCATCAAGGCGTCGTTCCAGAGCTACATCACCGGGCCCATCGCGAACGGCAGCTGGCGTCTGACCGGGGGCGCCGCGACCGTCGGCGGCAGCCAGTTCCGCTTCCACTCCGCGAACGGCTCCTACGACCCGGCGACGGGCGCCTTCCGGTCCGGCTTCGCCGGCGGGGTCCACTTCCTCGGCCACCAGAAGCCCGACGGCGGTCACGAACTCGACCTGCGCGTCAGCAATCCCACCGTCCGGATCTCCGGCGGCCGGGGCACGGTCCACATGGACATGGTCAGCAAGGCGCGGGGCAGCGGAAAGGTGACGACCTACCAGCAGGTCGCGTTCGCCAGCCTCGATCTGTCCGGCGTCGACATGCGCGGCGGCGGCAGCCCCGTCTCCCTCACCGGTGTGCCCGCCACCCTCACCTCGCAGGGCGCGACCGCGTTCGCCGGGTACTACACCGCCGGCACCCCGCTCGACCCGGTCAGCCTCTCCGTCGACGTCGCCGCCCCCGCCGCGAAGCAGCCCGCGAAGCCGTCCCCGTCCGCCGCCGACGACGGGAAGAAGACGGACGAGGACGCTAAGGCCGAGGGCGCGTTCCACGACGCCGCCGTCGACTGGGGCGTCCGCCGCACCTTCCGCGAGTACGTCACCGGCTCCATCGCGCAGGGGCAGTGGACCCTCGCCGGCGGGGCGCAGGACGGGGGAGCGCTGTTCCGCTTCACCGGCGGCAAGGGCGTCTACGACGCCGAGGGGCAGACCCTCGACGCGGCCTTCCAGGGCAGCGTGCGCTTCACCGGCAAGGACCTCGACCTGACCCTCTCGAAGGTCTCCGTCCGCGTCGGGAAGGGCAGGGGCAGCCTCGTCGCCGACGTCACCGGCGGCGGGAAGACCGAGAAGGCCGTCTCCCTCGTCACCTTCGAGGCGAAGGACTTCGCGCCGAAGGACGGCCTCGTACGGCTGACCGAGGCGCCGGCCACCCTCACCGAGGGCGGGTCGAAGGCGTTCGGCTCGCTCTACCGGGCCGGCACCGAGATGGACCCGGTCTCCCTCGCCGTCGCCGTCGACGACAAGGCGAAGCTGCCCGCCCTGCCCGACCTCGGCAGCGCGCCCACCGCCTCGGCCTCCGCCGCCCCTGCGGCCCAGAAGCCCTCCCCGAACCCCACCGAGCAGGCGGACGACACGGCGAAGACCGCCTCGTCGTCCTCCACCGGGACCTACGCGGCCCTGGCCGCCGGCCTGCTCGCCCTCGCGGCAGCCGCCGTGTTCGTCGCCCTCCGGCGGCGGCGCGCGGCAGCCGCCGGTTCTCCGTCCGCGCCGGCTCCCCCCGGTCCGGCCGCCGGCGACGAGAACTGAACCCACCCCCACTCCACCCCCGTTGTACGACCCAAGGAGACCCCCGACCATGGCAGCAGCACGCCGCCCGCTCGCCCTCGGCGCCGTCATAGCGACCGCCGTCACCCTCGGCGCCACCGGATTCGTCCTCCCGGCGCTCGCCGCCGGCCCCGAGGCCGCCCCGGCAGCCGCGCCGAAGCTGGAACTCGTGGACGGCACCCTGGAGTGGGGCCTGAAGGAGTCCTTCCGCAAGTACGTCGCCGGCCCGATCGCCCACGGCAGCATCACCGCCTCCGACGGCGCCTCCCAGGTCGCCGGCAACGGCGTCTTCACCTTCACCGACGGCACCGGGAGCTACGACACCGGCACCCACGCCTCCGACACCGCCTTCAAGGGCAAGGTCCGCTTCCAGGGCCACGGCGGCATCCTCGACGTGCAGATCGGCGACATCAAGGTCGCCACCGGCCGCGAGTCCGGCACCGTCACCGCCGACTACACCAGCAAGAAGATGGACGGCACCGTCGTCACCAAGGACGACGCCGTCATCGCCGACCTCGACCTCACCGGTGTGCGGCCGGGCCAGGGCGAGGGCGGCGCGATGGTGTTCAAGGACATCCCCGCGAAGCTGACCGCCGACGGCTCCGAGGCGTTCGCCGGCTTCTACGCGGCCGGCGCCGCCCTCGACCCGGCCACCCTCACGGTGAAGCAGGCGCCGCCGAAGCCCGACCCGTCGCCGTCCACCGACCCGTCGCCCTCCACCGACCCCTCCCCGTCGCCGTCCACGGACCCGAAGCCCACCCCGTCCGGGTCCGAGGAGCCGAAGCCCACCCCCACCGACGACCCGTCGCAGCAGCCCGCCCCCGAGGACGGCCCGATCGTCGACGGCAACCTCGACTGGGGTGTGAAGGAGTCCTTCCGCAGCTACGTCGCCGGCCCGATCGCCAAGGGCAAGGCCGAACTCGCGGACGGCGCCGTCAAGAACGGTGAGATCTACCGCTTCACCAAGGCCACCGGCGCCTTCGACAAGGACGGCCAGAGCCTCGGCGCGGGCTTCGGCGGATCGGTCCGCTTCCTCGGCCACCAGGAGGCCGGCGGCGAGTACGTCCTCGACCTCAAGCTGAGCGGCCTGCGGACCGAGGTGAAGAACGGCAAGGGCACCCTGCTCGCCGACGTCTCCGCCAAGGACCAGAAGACGCACGAGGTCTCCACCTTCGACGACCTTCCCCTCGCCGCCCTCGACCTGCCGAAGGGCGACATCGCCGCCAAGGACGGCGTCGTCACCCTGAGCGGCGTCCCGGCGGAGCTGACCGCGGACGGCGCCAAGGCGTTCGGCGGCTTCTACGCGGCCGGTGCCGCGATGGACCCGGTCTCCCTCTCCGTCTCCCTCGACAAGGACGCCGAACTCCCGGGCGGCACCGGCGGTTCGACCGGTGGCGGCACCGGCGGCTCCACGGGCGGTTCCGGCGGCACCGGGGGCACCGGGGGCACCGGCGGTTCGGCCGGCGGCGGCACCGTCGGCGGCGGCACGGTCGCGGGCGGCACCGGCGCACTCGCCAGCACCGGTTCCGGTGCGCCCGTCGGCGCGCTGCTGGCCGGCGCGGGCGTGATCGCCGCCGCCGGCGCGGCCGCCGTCGTGGCCGTCCGCCGCCGCGGCGCGCAGCCCGCTTCCTGACCCGGCGCCGTCCCGCACGGGAGCGCCGCTGCCCCGGACCCGCCACGGTCCGGGGCAGCGGTGTGTTCCCGCCCGGGGCGAGGTCCCGCAGGCGGGACCCCCGCCTTCCACGCGGCCCCGTCCGGCTGAGGGCGGCCCCCGGCCGCACGGCCGGCCGCACCGCACCGCAATCCGCTCGCGGTCCGGTCGACGACGGCACCAGGGCGGAGATCCCGGACGGGACGGGGCGGACGGATGCCCGGGGCAAGTGCTTCAATGCCGGGGTGAACGGAATCGACGTGCTCCAGGTCTTCTGCGCGCCGGACGGCGGCTTCGGCAACGCGCTCGCCGTCGTGCGCGACCCGCGCCCGTACCCCGACCAGGCCTCCCGGCAGGCGCTCGCGGACGGGCTCGGCTACAGCGAGACGGTCTTCGTCGACGACCCCGAGCGCGGCGTCGTCGACATCTACACGCCGGGCGCCCGGCTGCCGTTCGCCGGCCACCCGCTCGTCGGGGCCGCCTGGCTGCTGGACCTGGAGGCGGTCAACCCGCCCGCGGGCGAGGTGTGGGCCCGCCACGACGGGGAGTTCACCTGGATCACCGCCCGCGCCGAGTGGGCGCCCCCGCGCACCCTGGAGCAGTACGCCTCACCGGCCGAGATCGACGCCCTGCCGGCGCCGCCGCCCGGAGAGGGCTGGCTCTACGCCTGGGCCTGGGAGGACGAGGCGGCCGGCCGGGTACGGGCACGCGCCTTCCCGCGCCGGGCGGGCGGTGTCGTCGAGGACGAGGCGACGGGCGCGGCGGCCCTGCTCCTCACCGACCGGCTCGGCCGGGCACTGAACATCGTCCAGGGCCGGGGTTCGCAGATCCTGACCGCGCCCGGCCCCGACGGCATCGTGGAGATCGGGGGCCGTGTCCGGCTGGTCTCGACACCGGGTGACGGCCACGACGACCTGCCCCGGGACTCCGTGAGCGGCGGCGGGGCCGCCCGCATCGCGCCGGTCGAACGCCTCACCCGCTCCCGGCTGCCGCACGCCGTCACCCTGCCCGGGTCGGTCCTCCCGGCCTCCTGAGGCCGCCCCGGCCGGCCGGGGCGGGACCCGCGGCCGCTGCCCGCCGGGGGCCGCGGGACAGCCCGTGCAACGCCAAGGGCGGGGTGCGGCCCGCCACTGCGGCCGCACCCCGCCCGGCGGGGCTCACGCGCTGAGCGGGAACTCCGCGTCCAGCTCGCGGAAGACCGCCCCGTTGAAGTCGAAGGCACGCTTGCACTCGTCGACGATCCGGCGGCGCTCCAGCTCGTCCGCCTCCACGGCGTCGAGCAGTTCCCGGTAGAGGCGCTTGAAGGCGGCCGGGTTGGCGATCTCCTCGAAGACGTAGAACCGGACGCCGTCGCCCTTGCGGTCGAAGCCCCAGGTCTTCTCCGCGCGGTCGCGGATGATCTGGCCGCCCGAGAGGTCGCCGAGGTAGCGGGTGTAGTGGTGGGCGACGTACCCGCCGGTCCACGTCGCGGCGCACTCCGCGACGCGGGCCGCGTACGCGGCGGTCGCGGGGAGGGCGGTGAGGCCGTCGCGCCAGCCCGGTCCGCGCAGATGCGCGAGGTCGCGCTCCAGGGCCGCCGTCCGCATCAGCTCCGGCCGCACGAACGGCCCGGCCACCGGGTCGCCCGCCAGCGAGCCCGCCGCGTCCTCCAGGGCGCGGTACACGAACCACAGCTGCTCGGTGTAGCGCGCGTACGCCTCGACACCGAGCCGCCCGCCGAGGAGGTGCCCCATGAAGGGCGAGGTCTCCGCCTCGGTGTGCTGCTCGTGCGAGGCGACACGGATCTGTGTGGAGAAGGGCGTGTCCAAGGCGGACCTCCGGAGCCGGAAAGTGACGGGAACCGGGTAGGATCATCGCAACTTAGGCTTACCTAAGTCAACTGGTTCCCGACGTCATGTCGGTAACATTCCCGACGTCCTGTCGGTAAAAACGGCCCGCAGGGGTCCGCCCGTGGCGCCGCGCCCCGCGGCTACGGCAGCGTGAGGATGTCCGCGCCCGTCTCCGTCACCACCAGGGTGTGCTCGAACTGGGCCGTCCGCCGGCGGTCCTTGGTGACGACGGTCCAGCCGTCGTCCCACATGTCGTACTCGTGCGTCCCCAGCGTCAGCATCGGCTCGATGGTGAAGGTCATGCCCGGCTGCATCACCGTCGTCGCGTGGGGCGCGTCGTAGTGCGGGATGATCAGGCCGGAGTGGAACGACGAGTTGATGCCGTGCCCCGTGAAGTCGCGCACCACTCCGTAGCCGAAGCGCTTGGCGTAGGACTCGATGACCCGGCCGATGACGTTGACCTGCCGGCCCGGCTTGACGGCCTTGATCGCGCGGTTCAGCGACTCCCGCGTCCGCTCCACCAGCAGCCGGGACGCGTCGTCCACGTCGCCGCACAGGTAGGTGGCGTTGTTGTCGCCGTGCACCCCGCCGATGTACGCGGTGACGTCCAGGTTCACGATGTCGCCGTCGCGCAGGACCGTGGAGTCCGGGATCCCGTGGCAGATCACCTCGTTCACCGACGAGCACAGCGACTTGGGGAAGCCGCGGTAGCCGAGCGTCGACGGGTACGCGCCGTGGTCGCACATGAACTCGTGCGCGACACGGTCGAGTTCGTCGGTGGTGACGCCGGGGGCGATGTGCTTGGCGGCCTCCTCCATCGCCTGTGCGGCGATGCGCCCGGCGACGCGCATCCGCTCGACGGTGTCGGCGTCCTGGACCTCGGGTCCGGTGTACGGCGCCGGCGCCGCCTTCCCGACGTACTCGGGGCGGCGGATGGAGGCGGGAACGGAGCGGTGGGGGGAGAGCTCCCCCGGTACGAGCAGCGACTGGCCAGACATGCCAGCGAGTCTAACCAGGCTCCGTGGGGCAGCATGGCCCAAGAAGCAGTCGTCCGGGTCCAGCGGGGGCCGGACGCCCGCTTCTGAGAGGAAGGAGCAGCCGATGGCACTGTTCAAGAAGCGCACGGTGGGCAAACCGGGCGAGTGGTACTACTGCCTGGAGCACAAGAAGGTCGAGGAGGGGCCGGAGTGCCCGGCCAAGGACCGGTTCGGGCCGTACACCTCGCGCCAGGAGGCGCAGCACGCGATGGAGACGGCCCGGGAACGGAACCTCGAATGGGAGAACGACCCCCGGTGGCACGACGCGCCGGCCCGCCCCGAGGAGTGAGCGTCCGCCGCGCGGGGCGGACGCCCGTACCCGCGCGGCACGCGTCACGATCGGTCCGCGTCCGTGTCGGCACGCGTCACGGCCGGCCCGTACCCGCGCGGCCCCGCGTCACGATCGGCCCGCGTCACCGCTGGGCCGCGGACGCCTCTCCCGCGCCGTCCCCCGGCGCCTCCTCGGCCGCCGCCGCGGCGGCCTCCTGCTGCGCGCGCCGGCGCTTGGCGTCCTCGTCGGTGAGCGCGTCGTAGGTGATCAGCTTCGGCAGCGTCGCCGCCAGCAGACCGACCGACACCACGCACACCAGGCCGCCGGACCAGATCGCCGGCCGGGTGCCCGTCCAGCCGGCCATGGCGCCGGCGCGGACCTGGCCCAGCTGCGGGCCGACGCTGTACGAGAGCACCTCGATGCCGGCCAGCCGCCCCCGCAGCTCCTCGGGGATCGTCTGGTTCCAGATCGTCGAGCGGCCGAGCCCGCTCAGCATGTCGCCCGCCCCGGCGAAGGCCAGGCACACCAGGACCAGCCACACGTTGGAGAACCAGCCCGCGGCGAAGATCGCCAGACCCCAGCCCGCGGCGCCGAACACCACGAACAGGCCGTGCCGCCGCACCCGCGACGTCCAGCCGCTGGTCAGGCTGAGGACGACCGAACCGACCGACCCGGCCGCGTACATGAGGCCCAGTGACCACTCGGCGTCCAGGTCGTCGGCGAGGAACGGGAAGATGGTGTTGGGGAAGGCGAAGAGCATCGCCGCCAGGTCGATCGCGTAGGTGCCCAGCAGCACCGGCCGGCTCCACGCGTACCGGGCGCCCTCCGCGATGCCGCGCAGCGACGGCTTGTCCGCCCCCTTGGCCGGCGGCGCGGGCGACAGGCGCAGACACAGCACCACGGAGACGGCGAATCCGGCGATGGTGATCCCGTACGCCGTCGCGTGTCCCGCGTACGCCACCACCACACCGGCCAGCGCGGGACCGGCGATGGCGCCGACCTGCCACCGGAGCGCGTTGAGCGCGGCGGCCGCGGTCAGCTGGTCGTGCGGCACGATCCGGGCCATCAGCGAGTCCAGCGCGGGGCGCTGGAGACCGGCGAGCGCCGAGACGCCCGCCGCGACCACGTACAGCGGCCAGAGCATGGGCTCCGGCAGCATCGCGTTCACCAGCAGGATCAGGGCGAGCAGGCCCAGCCCGGCCTCCGTGCCGAGGATCATCCTGCGGCGGTCGACGGCGTCGGCGAGCGCACCGCCGTAGAGGCCGAAGACGATCAGCGGCACGAGCTCGACGGCGCCCATCGCGCCGACGGCGAGCGGGGAGCCGGTCATCTCCTTGATCTGGAGCGGCAGCGCGATCATCGCCATGAAGCTGGCGAAGTAGGTGACCAGCCCCTGCACCCACAGCAACCGGAAGTCGGGGGAGGAACGCCATGGCGAGAGATCGGGCAGCACGGCGGAGAGCTTTGATGTCACGGAAGGCCATGCTCGGCCCCGACGGTCGTCCGAGGCAACTGAATTTGGCCAAGATCACAGGTCGGGGAGGTTTCCCGGGGTCCGGATGACCGGTCGGGGAGGTTTTCCGGGCCCCGGATCACCGGTCGGGGACCGTCTTCCGGCCGGCCGGCCCGCCGCGCGGCGCGGCGGCGCCGTTTCCCCGGCCGCCGCGCCGACCTGATTCCGACGGAGTCCGCCGGATCCCGCCGGAGATCGCCGAACCCCTCGGGAGCGGCCCGACCCGCCAGTAAGGTCGGGCCATGACTTCCACTGAGAACACGGGACCCGCCGCCAAGGCCCCGGCCAAGGACCCCTGGGACCTCCCCGACGTGTCGGACCTCGTCGTCGGGGTGCTGGGCGGCACCGGTGACCAGGGCCGGGGGCTCGCCTACCGGCTGGCCAAGGCCGGCCAGAAGGTGATCATCGGCTCGCGGGCCGCGGACCGCGCCGAGACCGCCGCAGCGGAGCTGGGCCTCGGTGTCGAGGGCGCCGACAACGCCGAGTGCGCCCGGCGCAGCGACGTCGTGATCGTGGCCGTGCCGTGGGACGGCCACGCCAAGACCCTGGAGACGCTCCAGAAGGAGCTCGCCGGGAAGATCGTCGTCGACTGCGTCAACCCGCTGGGCTTCGACAAGAAGGGCGCGTACGCGCTGAAGCCCGAGGAGGGCAGCGCCGCCGAGCAGGCCGCCGCCCTGCTGCCGGACTCGCGGGTCACCGCGGCCTTCCACCACCTGTCGGCCGTGCTGCTCCAGGACCCGTCGATCGACGAGATCGACACCGATGTGATGGTCCTCGGCGAATCCCGCGCGGACACCGACGTCGTGCAGGCCCTGGCCTCCCGCATCCCCGGCATGCGGGGCGTCTTCGCCGGCCGGCTGCGCAACGCCCACCAGGTCGAGTCGCTCGTCGCCAACCTGATCTCGGTGAACCGCCGGTACAAGGCGCACGCCGGACTGCGCGTCACCGACGTGTAAGGGCCCTCCCGCGATCCCCGGAGCGGCCCGCGGTGGGACGCGGGCCGTACCGCCGGCCGCCGCGCCGGGCGGGGGGCGCGGGGGCCGCGGCACGGCATGGGGGACACTGGGGGCGCGCCTCCCCGCGTACGCGGGAGGCGCCCCGAGCAGGACCCGCAGCACGACCCATCCGCAGGACCCGACAGGAGCCGTACCCCATGCCCCGCCTCGCTCTCTACTCCCTCGTCGTCTGCGTCCTCGCCGTCGTCGCGGCCGTGGTCTCCTTCACCCAGGGCATGTGGCTGGGGATCGTGTGGGTGCTGCTCGCCGGTGTGTCGTCGAACATGGCCTGGTACTACCACCGCCGCGCGAAGGCCGGACAGCAGGCCGCGGACGGACCGGCCGCAGCCGCGCGCTAGCCTCCGCCGGATCAGGGGACCTGGCACCAGTCGCCGGTGCCCCGCCAGAACATGAAGAGGTCCCGGCCGCACCAGATCTCCGCCTCGCGGACGCCGAACGCGTCCATCACCGCGTAGACCCCGTCGAAGAAGACGCCGTTCACCGCCGGGAGCCACAGCACCACGAAGACCGCGAGCAGCCCGAAGGGCGCGAACGGCTCCACCCGCCGCCGCAGCGAGTGCGACAGCCACGGCTCGACCACCCCGTAGCCGTCCAGGCCCGGCACCGGCAGCAGGTTCAGGACCGCCGCCGTGACCTGGAGCATCGCGAGGAACGCCAGGGCGAACCGGAACGGCCACGGCACCCCGTCCAGCGCGCCCAGCCAGAACGGCGCCGTGCACGCCACGGCGAAGAGCACGTTGGTCAGCGGACCGGCGGCCGAGATCAGGCTGTGCCGCCAGCGGCCCCGGATGCGGTGCCGTTCGATGAAGACGGCGCCGCCCGGCAGACCGATCCCTCCCATGATCACGAAGACCACCGGCAGCACGATGCTGAGCAGCGCGTGCGTGTACTTCAGGGGATTCAGCGTCAGATAGCCCTTGGCGCCGATCGAGACGTCGCCGCCGTGCAGGGCCGTCCGGGCGTGCGCGTACTCGTGGAGGCAGAGCGAGACGATCCACGCGCCGACCACGAAGAGGAAGACGGCGAGACCGGTGAGCGTCGCGAAACCGGTCCACACGGCCCAGCCGGACACCGCCGTCACGGCCACGATGCCGAGGAAGACGGGACTGATCCGTCGGTCGCCGTGACGCCGGGCGGCAGTGGTCATGGGCGCGTCTCCTGAACGGTGCCGGGTGGGTGCGGGCCGGGCCCGGCGGCGCGGGGGACGGACCGCGGAGGTGACACGGGGAGAACGAGCCCGCCCCCGCGCCGGTTCCTGCCGCCGCCCCGGTGCCGCTCCTGACGTCTGCCCCGACCGCGCCGTCGGGAACAATGGGGCGCGTGCGTTTCAGTCTCCTCGGCACCACCCGGGCCCTGACCGACGACGGCGTTCCCGTCGCCCTCGGCGGCGCCCGGCTGCGCGCCCTGCTGACGGTCCTCGCCGAGCGTGCGGGACGCACCGTCCCCGTGACCGTGCTGGTCGACGAGGTGTGGGCCGGTGACCCGCCCGCCGACGCCCCCGCCGCGGTGCAGGCGCTCGTCGGCCGCCTGCGGAGGGCCCTCGGGCGCGCGGCCGTCGCCTCGGACGAGGGCGGCTACCGGCTCGTCGCCGACGCGGACGACGTGGACCTCCACCGGTTCGAGCGGCTCACCGCACAGGGCGTCCGGGCACTCGCGGAAGGCCGCGCCGCCGACGCGGCGGCCCTCCTCGACGAGGCCCTGGCGCTGTGGCACGGTCCCGTCCTGGCCGACCTGCCGGACCGTGCGGCCGCCGAGGCCCGCTGGGAGTCGCGCCGCCTGGACGCACGCCGGGCCCGGATCGGCGCGGCGCTCCGCCTCGGACGGGCGGAGGAGGTCCTGCCGGAGCTGACCGCTCTGTGCGGGGCGCACCCGCTGGACGAGCCCCTGCACGTCCTGCGGATCCGCGCCCTGCGCGACACCGGCCGGGGCGCGCAGGCCCTGGTCGCCTACGAGGAGGTGCGGCGCACCCTCGCCGACCGGCTCGGCGCCGACCCGGGACCGGAGCTCGCCGCGCTGCACACGGCCCTGCTCCGGCCGGCGGCCCCCGCACGCCCCGCCCCGGGAGTGCGGCAGGCGGCGGACCCGGGGGGCGCGCCCGCGCCCGCCGGTCCCGACCGGGCGCCCCCGTCCGCGCCGGGGACCACCCCGGCTGCGGGGCCGCCCGAGGCCGTCGGCCCGGACGGCTCGGGGACGGCACGGCCCGCCGCCCCCGGCGGCGCGTCCGCGGCCCCCCTCGCCACCCCGACGACGCCCGCGCCCGCCGGCGGTGCGGCTCCGGCGGCCCCGTACGCCCCGGGGGAGCGCCCGCACCCGGAGGCAGCGGCGCCGGGGACGGGACCGCACCCGGGCCCGTCCGCCCCTGCCCACCCGGAGACCGCCGGAGCCCCGCCCGCCCCGCGGGCGCACGGCCCGGGGGCGCACGACTCCGGGACCCGGGCACCGGAGGCTGCCGCTCCGCGAGGCAATCTGCGGGCCCGGCTGACGAGTTTCGTGGGGCGGGAGCCCGAGGTGCGGGCCCTCACCGAGGATCTGGCGGGCGCCCGCCTGGTGACGCTCCTCGGACCGGGCGGGGCAGGCAAGACACGCCTGTCCCAGGAGGCCGCCGACGCCCTCGCCGACCGCTGGCCGGACGGGGTCTGGCTCGCCGAACTCGCCCCGGTGCGCGACCCGTCCGCCGTCCCCGAGGCGGTGCTCACCGCGGTCGGCGGGCGCGAGACGGTGCTGCGGGCGGGCGGCGCGGAGGAACTGCGGGCCGCCGACCGGCACGGCGACGACGCCGCGACCCGGCTGGCCGAGCACTGCGCCCGCCGCCGGATGCTGCTGCTCCTCGACAACTGCGAGCACGTCGTGGACGCGGCCGCGACCCTGGCGCAGCGGCTGCTGGAGGAGTGCCCCGGGCTGACCGTGCTGGCGACCAGCCGTGAACCACTGGGCGTCCCGGGGGAGTCGCTGCGCCCGGTGGACCCGCTGCCCGGCCCGATGGCGGTCCGCCTCTTCGCCGAACGCGGCGCCTCCGTACGGCCCGGCTTCCGCGCCGACGCCGACGAGGAGACGGCGTCCGCGGTCGCCGAGATCTGCCGCCGGCTGGACGGCATGCCCCTGGCGATCGAACTCGCGGCGGCCCGGCTGCGCATGATGACGCCGCGCCAGATCGCGGACCGTCTCGACGACCGGTTCCGGCTGCTCACCACCGGCAGCCGCACCGTCCTGCCGCGGCAGCAGACCCTGCGCGCGGTCGTCGACTGGTCCTGGGACCTGCTCGCCGACGACGAACGCGCCGTCCTGCGCCGCCTGTCGGTCTTCGCCGGAGGCTGCGACCTGGAGGCGGCGGAGTCCGTCTGCGCCGGTCCCGCCGCACCGCCCGGCCGCCCCGCCGGGGGCCGCCCGGCCCCGAACCGGTCCGGCCCGCTTCCGGAACCGGACGGTGCCCCGGACCCGCTCCCGGGACCGGACGGCGCCCGCAACCAGAGCCTGCACCAGAGCCCGCACCAGAGCCAGAGCCCGCATCAGAGCCAGAGCCGGACCCCGCTCCCGGACAGCGCACGGGACGGCGCGCCGGAGAGCGCCGCCGGTGCGCTGCGGGCGGCGGACGTCGCCGGGGCCGTCGGGGCGCTGGTCGACAAGTCCCTCGTGGTCGCCGAGCCCGCGGACGACGGGCGGATGCGGTACCGGCTGCTGGAGACGGTGGCCGAGTACGCCGGGGAACGGCTCGACGAGGCAGGGGAGCGCGCCGGGGCCGAGTGGCGGCACCTCGTGCACTACCGCGAGCTGGCCCGCACCACCGACCCGCTGCTGCGCGGACGCGGTCAGCAGGCCGCCCTCGGCACGCTGCGGCGCGAGTACGAGAACCTGCGCGCCGCCGTCCGCCGGGCCGTCGCCCGCGGCGCGGAGGAGGAGGCGCTCTGCCTGGTCATCTCCCTGTCCTGGTACTGGCAGATGCGCGATCTGCGGTCGGACGCCCGCCAGTGGACGGGCTGGGTCGCCGCCCTGCACGAGGACCCGTTCGCGCCCCCGCTGCGGCCCCTGCCCCCGCTGACCGCCCGCTGCACCGACGAACCGCCGCCCCTCGCGCCGGAGATGCTGGCCGAGGCCAGACGCCAGGTGGCGCTGATCCGGATGGTCAGCATGGACTACGGGTCCGACGACTGGACCGCCCCCGACAAGCACGAGTGGCTGGAACGGGTCGTCACGGTGTACGACCCCTCCCTGCCGCAGGCGTGCCGCTTCCCGGCCTCGCTCTGGTTCTACGCCGTGCTGCTGACCGGTGACGGCGAACGGGTCGGCCACATCCTGAACGAGAGCGTGCGCACCGCCGAGGCGGCCGGCCACCCCTGGGACCTCGCGGTCACCCTCCAGCAGCGCGCCAACCTCCTCGCCAACCGCGCCCAGTGGGCGGGGGACGCGCTCCGGGACGCCGACCGCAGCCTGGAGATCTTCGAGCGGCTCGGGGACGCCTGGGGCATCGCCGAGGCGCTGTCGTCGCGGGCCGAGGCGCACGAGCGCCGGGGCGACTTCGAACGGGCCGCGGCGGACTGCCGGGCGGCGATCACCCATGCGCGCCGCGTCGGCGTCGGCGGCCAGGTGGACCTGCTGCGCGCCCGGCTCGCCAACACGCTCGCCGAGAGCGGGCACACGGCCGAGGCCGAGGCGATCCTGCGGGACGTCGTCACCGGCGGCGGCGAGGCGGCGCACGAGGCACTGCCCGCCGCCCGTCTCTTCCTCGCGGTGCTGCTCGGCCGCACCGGACGGACCGGCGAGTGCCGGGAGCAGCTCCGGCTGCTGAGCAAGGACCTGAACGGGGAGACGCTGGTCCTCTTCCAGGCCATGGTCACCGGCATGGTGGCCTGGCTGGACCTCCGGGACGGCATGGCCGCCGAGGCGCTCGCCGGGGCGCGGACGGCGCTCGTGACCGCGATGGAGCCGCTGTCGATGACCATCGCCCCGCAACTGCCGGCGATGCACGTGCTCACCGCGGCCGGCGCGCTGATCGCCCTCGACGCGGACGCGGCGCGCCGGGGCGCGCTGCTGGTCGGCGCGCACGCCGGTCTGCTGCCGCCCGGCCATGTCGCCACCGTCACGGAACGCGAGGACCTGCGGCGGACCGAGGACGCCGCCCGCGCCCGGCTCGGCGACGCCTTCGACCCCCTGTACGCGGAGGGCGCCGGCCTCACCCTGGAGGAGGCCGCCGCCCTCGTGCACGCCCCGTAGCCCCGGGCCCGTAGCCGCCGGGCACCGGCCGTCGCTGCCCCGGCCCGGGCCCCGGAGCCGGGCCACCGCTGCCGTGCGGGCCGGTGCCGTGTCCGTCCGGTGCCGAGCCCGTTCTGCGCCGTGTCCGTCCGGCCCGCGCCGGTCAGGTCTTGTTGCGGAAGCGCCGGACCGCCAGCGGCGCCGTGACCAGGGTGATGCCCACCGCCCAGGCCAGGGTCGTCCAGACCGAGTGGGCCGCGGGTCCGCCGCTCACCAGCGCGCGGGCCGCGTCGGCGAGGTTCGACAGCGGGTTGTAGTCGGTGAAGGTCTCCAGCCAGCCCGGCATCGACTCGGTGGGCGCGAAGATCGACGAGCCGAACTGCAGGGGCATCAGCACGAGCATGGCCACTCCCTGGACGGCCTGGGCGGTCTTCATGGTCAGACCGAGCAGGATGAAGATCCACATCAGTGAGGCGCCGAACACCACGGACAGGCCGACGGCCGCGAGCAGCCCGAGGACGGAGGTCTCGACCTGCATGCCGAGCAGGAAGCCCATGGCCAGCAGGATCGTGATCGCGATCAGCATCCGGCCGGTCTCGACGACGATCTTGGCGATCAGCACCGACGAGCGGGCGATGGGCATGGTCCGGAACCGGTCCATCACGCCCTTGCGGAAGTCGTCGTTGATGCCGGTGCCGACGGCCATGGCGATGTTCATGCCCATCATGGCCATCAGCCCGGGGACCAGGTAGCCGACGTAGGCGTCCTGGTTGCCCTTGCCGGAGATCGCGCCACCGAAGACGTAGACGAAGAGCAGGGTGAAGACGATCGGCATCAGCAGGACGTCGAACATCGACTCGGGGTCCTGCTTGATCTGGAGCGCGTTGCGCCGGGCGAGCGCGCCGATGTGCCGCAGGTTGGCCCGCAGGCCGATGCGTCCCTCGGAGGCGGGGACGGCGGCGGTGACAGGGACGGTGGACGCTGCCGCGCTCATGCCGCGACCTCCTCGGGGATCGTGCCGCCGGCGGCGGGGGCGGCGGGCGTGGTGCGCCCGCCGGTGACGGCGAGGAAGACCTCGTCCAGGCTGGGCAGATGGGTGGCGATGTGGGCGATGGCGAAGCCGCGGCCGGCGAGCAGGGCCACCACCGAGGTGAGCTGCTCGTCGGTGAGGATCGGCACGTGCAGCCGGCCCTCGTCGGGCACCGCCTGCACGCCGCCGACGCCGTCGAGCCCGGCCTCGGTCACCGCCCGCACCATGGCGGGCAGATGGGCCGGGTCGCCGGGCCTGATCACCAGGGTCCGGCCGCCGACGGTGGACTTCAGCTCCTCGACGGTGCCGCCGGCGATGACCCGCCCGCGGTCGATGACGGTGAGCTCGTCGGCCAGCTGCTCCGCCTCCTCCATGTACTGGGTGGTGAGCAGCACGGTCGCGCCCTCGGCCACCATGCGCCGCACCTCGTCCCAGACCTCGCCCCGGGTGCGCGGGTCGAGTCCGGTGGTGGGCTCGTCCAGGTAGAGCACCGCGGGCCGGCCGATCATGGAGGCGGCCAGGTCGAGCCGGCGCCGCATGCCACCGGAGTACTGCGCGGCCGGGCGCTTCGCGGCCTCGGTGAGCGAGAAGCGCTCCAGCAGTTCGTCGGCGCGGACGCGGGCGTCCTTGCGGGACAGGTCCAGCAGCCGCCCGATCATGTAGAGGTTCTCCCGGCCGGAGAGCTTCTCGTCGACGGAGGCGTACTGGCCGGTGAGCCCGATCCGGCGGCGGAGCTGCCGGGGCTGTCGCACCACGTCGCAGCCGGCGACGACGGCGTGCCCGGCGTCGGGGACGATCAGCGTGGAGAGGCAGCGGACGAGGGTGGTCTTCCCGGCGCCGTTGGGCCCGAGGACACCGAGCACGGTGCCCTCGCGGACGTCGAGGTCCACGCCGTCCAGCGCCTTCGTGTCGCCGAACGTCTTCACGAGGCCCCGGACCTCGACGGCGTGCTTGTCGATGCGTGTCATGCCGACGACGATGCCGGGGCCCGCCGACATACCGCCGACAGACCTCCGACAGGCCGCCGACGGACTCCCGACGGGGCCGCCGGCAGACCGTCGGGAGTCCGTCGGTGGACTCCCGGCGGGCCGCCGGCGTGCCGTGGACGGGACCTCGCCGGCCCTCTTCGGCCGGCCTCCCCGGCGTACCGTGGAAGACGGACTCGGGAGCGTCCTCACGGAGCCAGGAGGCGGTTCCCATGGCGGGAATCGTGAGCAGGAATTTCGACGCGGCGGACGAGACCCGCCCCTTCGAGGACGGCAAGGGGAGGCTCGACCTCCTCCACACCGACCACGGCCCGGTCGGCAGGGCCGTCTTCGAACCGGGCTGGCGCTGGTCCTCCCACGTCAAGCCCATCGCGGGCACCGACAGCTGCACGGCGGCGCACGTCGGCTATCTCGCCAGCGGCCGGATGAAGATCGTCATGGACGACGGCGAGAGCGCCGAGGTGGGCCCCGGCGACTTCATCTCGATCGCCCCCGGGCACGACGCGTGGACCCTCGGCGACGAGGCGTGCGTGGTGCTCGACTGGGCCGGCTTCGGCGACTACGCCAAGCGGTAGCGGTAGCGGCAGCGTCCGGCCCGGCACGGCCCGGCACAGGCGACAGCCCGCCGACGGGGGACGATCGGCGGGCTGTCGTGGTGCCGGAGATGGTCAGTGGAAGGTGTGCTCCTCGGCGGGGAACGCGCCGCCCGCGACGTCCTCGGCGAACGCCTTCGCGGCGTCTGTGAGACTCTGGCGCAGGTTCGCGTAACTCTTGCTGAAGCGCGGCACCTTGCCGCCCGTCAGACCCGCCATGTCGGTCCACACCAGGACCTGGGCGTCCGTGTGCGGGCCGGCGCCGATGCCGATGGTGGGGATGTGCAGGGAGCGGGTGACCTCGGCCGCGACCTCGGCCGGCACGAGTTCCAGCACGACGGCGAACGCGCCCGCGTCCTGCGCGGCCTTGGCGTCGCGCAGCAGCCGGTGGGCCGCCTCGTCGCCGCGGCCCTGGACGCGGTAGCCCATGGTGTTCACCGACTGGGGGGTCAGGCCCAGGTGGGAGACGACCGGGATGCCCGACTCGACGATGAGCTCGGTCTGGGCGAGCGAGCGCTCGCCGCCCTCCAGCTTCACCGCGCCGACGCCCGCCTCCTTCACCAGCCGGGTGGCGTTGCGCAGCGCCTGGACCGGGCCCTCCTGGTACGAGCCGAAGGGCAGGTCGCCGACGATCAGGGCGCGCCGGGTGCCGCGTACGACCGCGGCGGACAGGAAGGTCATCTCGTCCATCGTCACGGGGACGGTGGTCTCGTAGCCGAGGTGGCAGTTGCCCGCGGAGTCGCCGACGAGCATGACCGGGATGCCGGCCTCGTCGAAGACGGACGCGGTCATCGCGTCGTACGCGGTGAGCATGGCCCACTTCTCGCCGCGCTCCTTGGCGCGGGCGATGTCGTGGACGGAGATGCGGCGGTTGCGGGCGGCCCCGTACAGCGACGTGGTGCTGTCGGCGGGAGGCGCGGCGGCGTTCGTGTTCTTCGCAGCCTGAAGCGTCATGGCTGATCGGCTCCTCGTTCGTCATCTCGAGGCGCCCTGACGGCGTCCCCGGACCGACTCCATGGTGGCACTTCGTGCCGCCCCGGCGGAAGGGGGCTTGCCGCGGTGCCGCGGCGCCGCGGGCGACAGCGCAGGTGGGAGCGGTACGGGCGGTCCCCGTCAGGCCCCGGTGCGACGCACCGGGGCCCTGGAATGTGCGCGTTTCGTCACAGGGGCCGCCCCTGCCCCACGGGCAGGAACCCCGCGCGCCCACCCTTCGTCATCGCACCAGTACGGCCGTCGCCGGGCGCACGGCGCACGACGGGGCGGCCACCGGTCTTCGCCCCCGGTGCGCGAGGGATCTAGGGTCCTGTCAGGGCCCGGCGCCCGAGCCCCGGACCGGGGACGGCGGACCGGGACGACGGCACGGCAGTGAGCACGGCAGTGAGGACGGCTTCATGGTGCAGGCGTACACGACGGAGACGGACGACGGCGTGGCGGACCCGCGGCCGTCCGGCTCCCGGCTGCGGGGCCTGCTCGACCGGTGGCGCGGCGACCGGGGCATCTGGCGCCGGGGCCTGCTGCTGGCGCTGTTCGCCGTGGTGATCGCCCTCACGATGATCCTGCACGCGCAGATCCCCAACCGGATCGGCAACCTCGGCAGCCTCATCGAGACGTTCCTGCCGTGGATCGGGGTGTTCGTGCCGCTGATCCTGGTGGGGGCGCTGGTGCGCCGGTCCGCCACCGCGCTCATCGCGGTGCTGCTGCCGCTGGTCGTCTGGCTCAACCTCTTCGGCGGGCTGCTGACCGGCAAGTCCGCCGCGACCGGCGGCGACCTGACCGTCGCCTCCCACAATGTGAACGCCGGCAACCCGGACCCGGCCGGCACCGCGCGCGAGGTGGCCGCCTCGGGCGCCGACGTCGTCGCGCTCCAGGAACTGCCCGCGGGCCAGGTCGGCACCTACGAGAAGGCGCTGGCGGCGACCTACCCGCACCACGTGGTCGAGGGCACCGTCGGCCTGTGGAGCAGGTACCCGATCACCGGCGAGGCCCCGGTGGACATCCGGCTCGGCTGGGTCCGCGCGCTGCGCGCGACGGTCATGGTGCCCGGCAAGCCGGTGGAGGTGTACGTGGCGCACCTGCCGTCGGTGCGCGTCAAGCTGAACGCGGGCTTCACGGCCGGCCAGCGCGACGCGAGCGCCGACGCCCTGGGCGAGGCCATCGCACGGTCGCGGCACGAGCGGATCGTGCTCCTCGGCGACCTCAACGGCACCATGAACGACCGCTCGCTCAACGCCGTGACCTCGCAGATGCGGTCCACCCAGGGCGCGGCGGGCGACGGCATGGGCTTCAGCTGGCCGGCGTCGTTCCCGATGGCGCGGATCGACCAGATCATGGTCCGCGGTGTCGAGCCGGTCTCCTCGTGGACGCTGCCGCGCACCGACAGCGACCACCTCCCGGTGGCGGCGCGCGTCACGCTCTGACCGGTGGCGGCGCGCGTCACGCTCTGACCGGTGGCGGCGCGCGTTACGCTCTGACCGGTGGCGGCGCGCGTCACGCTCGGCGCGGGGGCGCGGGGTCCTCCTGGCAGCCCGGGGCCCGGGAGAAGGGTGTGACCTCCGTCGCACCGCGTTCCCGCAACCCCGTGTTCACCGGCGGGAACGAATCCCCTGGGAGAATTTGTTCCGGAAGAGAACTTATGGTGGGTTCCCGCACGGGAAACCCGCCCGTCCGCCCGGAACCCCCTCGGAAAGGTCCCCGCTCCATGCCCACGGCGCTCCTCGCCCTCGCACTCTCCGCCTTCGGCATCGGAACCACCGAATTCGTGATGATGGGCCTCCTCCCCGAGGTCGCCGGGGACCTGGGCACCTCCGTCCCCACCGCCGGGCACCTGGTGTCCGCCTACGCCCTCGGCGTCGTCGTCGGCGCCCCGCTGCTCACCGCCTTCGGCTCCCGTGTCCCGCGCAAGCGGATGCTGCTGCTCCTGATGGCCCTGTTCACCGTCGGCAACCTCGCCTCCGCCCTCGCGCCCGGCTTCGGCACCCTGCTCGCGGGCCGGGTCCTCGCCGGACTGCCGCACGGCGCCTTCTTCGGCGTGGGCGCCGTCGTCGCCGCCCGGCTGGTCGCCGAGAACCGGCAGGCCAGGGCCGTGGCCACGATGTTCCTCGGCCTCACCGTCGCCAACATCGTCGGCGTGCCCGCCGCCACCGCCCTCGGCCAGCACCTCGGCTGGCGCGCCACCTTCCTCGTGGTCACGGCGATCGGCCTGGTCTCGATGGCCGCCCTCGCCCGGCTGATCCCGGCCGGCGAGCCGGAGACCCACCGGGGCATCGGCCGCGAGATCCGGGCACTGGGCCACCGGCAGGTCCTGCTGGGGCTGCTCACCGCCGTCTTCGGCTTCGCCGGGGTCTTCGCCGTCTACTCGTACCTCGCCTCCATGACCACCGAGGCGATGGGCTTCGGCGAGTCCACGGTGACCCTGGTCCTCGCCCTGTTCGGCATCGGCATGACGCTGGGCGCACTCGCCGCGGGGCCGCTCACCGACCGGGCGCTGCGGCCGACCCTCTACGGCTCCCTCGCCGCGCTCGCCCTGGTGCTCACCGCGTTCCCCTTCGCCGTGCGGATCCCGTGGCTCGCGCTGGTGACCGTGGTCGTCCTCGGCGCGGTCGGCTTCATGACGACGACCCCGCTCCAGATGCTGGTCATGCGCAAGGCGCAGGACGCCCCGACCCTCGCGTCCGCCTCCAACCACTCGGCGTTCAACCTCGCCAACGCCGGCGGGGCCTGGCTCGGCGGCACGGCCATCGCGGCCGGCTGGGGCTGGACCTCGCCCGCCTTCGTCGGCGCGGGCCTCACCGTCGTGGGCCTGGCCGTCGCCGCCGTCGCCGGACTGCTCGACCGCGGCCGGACGGCGAAGGGGGCCTCCCGCCTCGTGGCGGGAAGCCCCCTGGGCGCGGAGCGGCCGGTCAGCCCGTCGTCTCGCGCCAGCGGTTCGTGATCGGCAGCCGCCGGTCCTTGCCGAACCCCTTCGCCGAGATCTTGGTGCCCGGCGGGTACTGGCGCCGCTTGTACTCCGCCGTGTCCACCATCCGCAGCGTCTTCGCGACCAGCTCCTCGTCGAAGCCGGCCGCCACGATGGCGTCCTTGCCCTGGTCCCGGTCGACGTACAGCTCCAGGATCCGGTCGAGCACGTCGTAGTCCGGCAGCGAGTCGGTGTCCACCTGGCCGGGGCGCAGCTCGGCGCTGGGCGGCTTGCTGATCGACGCCTCGGGGATCGGCGGGGTCTGTCCCCGTTCCCCGGCGGCCCGGTTCCGCCACTTCGCGAGGCGGAACACGGTCGTCTTGTAGACGTCCTTGATCGGTCCGTACGCGCCGACCGAGTCGCCGTACAGGGTCGAGTACCCCACCGCCAGCTCGGACTTGTTGCCGGGCGCGAGGACGATGTGGCCCTCCTGGTTGGAGACCGCCATCAGCATCGTGCCGCGCAGCCGCGACTGGAGGTTCTCCTCCGCCAGCCCGGTCAGGCCCAGCGAGCCCATGTACGCGTCGAACATCGGCTCGATCGGCACGGTGCGGAAGTTGAGCCCGGTGCGGCGGGCCAGCTCGGCGGCGTCGCCCTTGGAGTGGTCCGAGCTGTACTTGGACGGCATGGAGATGCCGTACACGTTCCGCGCGCCCAGCGCGTCGCAGGCGATGGCGGCGACGAGCGCGGAGTCGATGCCGCCGGAGAGACCGACCAGCACCGAGCGGAAGCCGTTCTTCGCAGCGTAGGCCCGCAGACCCACCACCAGCGCCGTGTACACCTCCTCGTCGTCGTCGAGCCGGTCGGCGTAGCCGCCCGTCAGCTCCGCCTCGTACGCCGGCAGCGGCTCCTCGGAGAGCACCACGCGGTCGATGCGCAGCCCGTCGTCCACCACGCCGGTGACCGGCTCGGCCGCGGCGGCGGGGAGCTCCAGGTCGAGCACCACACTGCCCTCGGCGAACTGCGGGGCACGCGCGACGACCTCGCCGTCGGAGCCCACCACGATCGAGTCGCCGTCGAAGACGAGCTCGTCCTGGCCGCCGATCATCGCCAGGTAGGCCGTCGTGCAGCCGGCCTCCTGCGCCCGCTTGCGCACCAGCTCCAGGCGGGTGTCGTCCTTCTCCCGCTCGTACGGGGAGGCGTTGATCGACACCAGCAGCCCGGCCCCGGCGCTGCGGGCCGCCGGGACGCGTCCGCCGTCCTGCCACAGGTCCTCGCAGATCGCGAGCGCCACGTCCACGCCGTGGACGCGGATCACCGGGAGGGTGTCGCCGGGGACGAAGTAGCGGAACTCGTCGAACACGCCGTAGTTCGGCAGGTGGTGCTTGGCGAAGGTGAGCACCACCTCACCGCCGTGCAGCACGGCCGCGGCGTTGCGGGGCGAGCCGGCGGGCTGGCCGTAGCGGACGCTTCCGCTCTCCGAACGGTCCAGGTAGCCGACGATCACCGGCAGCCCGCCCAGGCCCTCGTCCGCGAGACGCGCGGCCAGCGCGCGCAGCGCGGAACGGGAGGCCTCGACGAAGGACGACCGCAGGGCCAGGTCCTCGACGGGGTAGCCGGTCAGCACCATCTCGGGGAACGCGACCAGGTGCGCTCCCTGTTCGGCGGAGTGCCGGGTCCAGTGCACGATCGCCTCGGAGTTGCCGGCGAGGTCGCCGACGGTCGAGTCGATCTGATTCAGGGCGAGACGTAGTTGAGGCACGCCGCCCAGTGTAATCGTCTTTCTGACGCGATGTCCCTGTGATCTGCGGTACGGTCCACCGCGCAGCGTGCGGCGGACCGTACCGCGGGGCGGACCGGCCTACCGGGGGCCGCTCGCCGCGTACACGCGCTCCGCCCACTCGGCGATCTGCGGCTCGCTCAGGTGCTGCGCGAGGTCCGCCTCGCTGATCATGCCGACGAGGCGCTTGTCCTCGATCACCGGCAGTCTGCGGATCTGGTGGCCCTGCATCTCGCGCAGCACGTCGCCGACGTCCGCCCCGGCGTCGATCCAGCGCGGGGTGCCCTGCGCCATCTCGCCCGCGGTCACCTGCGACGGGTCGTGCCCCATGGCCACGCAGCCGACGACGATGTCGCGGTCGGTGAGGATGCCGCACAGGCGCTCGTCGGCGTCGGCGATCGGCAGGGCGCCGACGTTCAGCTCGCGCATCAGCTGCGCGGCCCGGTCGAGGGTCTCGTGGGCGGGGATCCACTGGGCCCCCGGGTGCATGATGTCCTTGGCCGTCGTCATGAGGTGTGCCTCCTGGATGCCGTAGGCCCCGAGCCATGCCATTGTCGTTGGGCCGTTCGGCGTACGCGACCGGGGACGACGGGCCCGCCCTCGCCCCCCACCGGCACCTGGCCCGGGCGCGCGCGGAACTCCGCGCCTGTGCACCGGTCCCGCGGCCCCGCCTGCCGCCTGCCGGGAGTCCGCGCCCGAACGCCGGCGCCGCGGCCGGCGCCCGGACTTCCGCACCCCGGGGCCCCCACCGGCAGGCCGCCCGGCCCGGACGTCCGCCGCCCTGGTCATCGGGCCCGGGGCCCGTGCCCGGAGCCACGCGTACCACCCGGCCCCGGGCCGTCCGCCCGGACGTCCGCGACCGGGCCGCCCGGCCGAGGCCCCCGGCACTGCGCGCCCCGCCCCGGCCTCCGGCCCCGCACGCCGACGGCCCGCCCCGCGGTGCGGGACGGGCCGTCGTACCGGGCGGTCCGGGGTCAGATCCTCGGCTGGGCGCCGCGCTTCTTCAGCAGGCCGACCATCAGCTCGACCTCCGAGCGCTGGGCGTCCACCATGCCCTGGGCGAGCGAGCGCTCCGTGCCGACCTCGCAGAGCCGCACACAGCCCTCGGCCATCGCCACGCCGCCGTTGTGGTGGGTGATCATCAGCTGGAGGTAGTAGATCTCGGCCTCCTCGCCGCTCAGCCCCGCGAGCTTCGCCATCTCGGCCTTGGTCGCCATCCCCGGCATCAGCGGGGCGTCGCCGGCGTCACCGGCGTCGTGTGCGGACCCGTGGCCGGCGTGACCGGACGTGTCGCCGTCCCCGTGCATCCAGGTCATCGGCTCGGTGCCGGCCTCGACCTTCGGCAGGCCCCACAGGTCGAGCCAGCCCAGCATCATGCCGCGCTGGTTCGCCTGGGTGTTGGCGATGTCGTAGGCCAGCCTGCGGACCTCCTCGTCGTCGGTCCCGTCGCGGACGAGGAACGACATCTCGACGGCCTGCTGGTGGTGGACCGACATGTCCCGGGCGAAGCCCGCGTCCGCCGAGGCGGCGGACGGGGTGTCCGCGGCCGGCGGGCTCCCGCCCGCCGAGGCCACGGTGGCGGCCCCCGCGAACAGCAGCGCGAGCACGACGGCGGTGATCGCCGCCCAGTGGGTGCGGGTCATGCCCGTCACTTGCCGCTCAGCCCGCCGGTGCAGGCGGCGCCGGGCTCCGGCGTCTGCGGGCCCTGCACGTACTTGGTGAAGAACTGGTTCACCCGCGGGTCGTCGGCGGAGTCGACCGTGACCTGCTTGCCCCAGGCGCTGAGCATGATCGCGCCCTTCTGGTCCTTGTAGGGGCTCATCAGGGTGAACGGGGTCTCCTTGACCTTCTCCCCGAGCTTCTTGACGTCGGCCTCGGCGGCCTTGTCGGTGTAGGTCACCCAGACCGCGCCGTGCTCCAGGGAGTGGACCGCGTTCACGTCCGGTATCGCCTCGGTGTAGACGTCGCCGTCGCAGTTCATCCACACCTGGTTGTGGTCGCCGCCGACCGGGGGCTTCATCTCGTAGGTCACCGCGGTGTCCACGTGGTTGCGGCCCAGCTTCTTCGCGTCCCAGGTCTGCTCGCCCGTGACGGGCGCCTTCGCCGCGGCCGCCTCCTTGTCCTGCTCGTCCGACTTCTTGTTCAGGACGAACGCGCCGAAGCCGACGAGGGCGGCGACGACGACGGCGCTGACACTGATGGTGATGACGCGGTTGCGGCGCTCACGGGCCTGCTCGGCCTTGCGCATCTGCTCTACGCGGGCCCGGCGCTCGTTGGTCGTGTTGCGGGAAGCCATGGTGGGGTCGTCCTTCGTGAGGATGGGGGATCTGCGGTGTGCGTCTGTACGTGTGCCGGGTGGCGTGCGGGCCGTGTCACGTCCGCAGCACTTGAAGGACGTGCAGATCGGGCGCCCGGGGCTGCGCCGCCGATCGCCGGGGGCCGCCGGGCACGGCGGGCGGCACGGTGTACGGCGGCTCGGCGGCGGCCCGGAGCGGGGCGTCGAGCGGCGGCGCCGTGAGCACGGCCGGGCTCAGCACGGGCATCAGACCGCAGTCGCCCCGGTCGTAGGGGCAGCCGAAGGCGGGCGTCCGGTCGTGTCCGGGGGCGGCGGAGAACACGCCGCGGCCCTCGCCGGCCGGGTGGTGCGCGGGCGCGGGGCCGGTCCCGAGGCAGAGGAAGACCGCGCCGACGAGCGTCGCCACGGCACTCACCAGAGCCGTGGGACGCACACGGTGCGCGACGCGGACCCCCCGCGAACCCCTCATGGCCCGAGATCGTAGTGGGCGGGGCGAAGGGCCGGGAGGGCTGGTCCGTACCGGTGACAGGTCCCGTCGCCCGGCCATTCGGACAAGCGGGTACGAAGCGCCCGGGCGCGTCGCCTCCGGGCCGCGGGGCGGGGCTCCGCCGCGGGCCGCCGGCGCGCGTTCGGCGGCGTTCCGGTGCGCGCCGCGCGGCCGGGAACGGGCGGGGGTTCCGCCGCGTCGCGCGGCGGAACCCCGGTCCGTCGTGCCGCTGTCGCGGCGGCGGGTCACACCGGCTGGGACTCCGGCCGCGGCTCCCGCTCGCCGTCCGGGGCGGGCCCGGCTCCGGCCCGGACTCCGGCTGCCGGGCCGCCCGCGGGGCCGCCGCCCGCCGTGAACAGCCGTCCCGGCCACCAGAACCACCGTCCGAGGTCCAGTGCGAGTGCCGGCACCAGGACCGTGCGGACGAGGAAGGTGTCGAGCAGCACCCCGATGCCCACCACCACCCCCAGCTGGGCCATCGGGACGAGCGGCAGCGCCGCGAACACGGCGAAGGTCGCCGCGAGCACCACGCCCGCGCTGGTGATCACACCCCCGGTGGTGGTCAGGCCCTCCAGCACCCCCCGCGCGAGTCCGAGGCGCTGCGACTCCTCCCGCACCCGGTGCATCAGGAAGATGTTGTAGTCGATGCCGAGGGCCACCAGGAACACGAACCCCATGAGCGGGATCGACCAGTCCGTGCCGCCGAAGCCGAGGACGTGCGCGAAGAGGAGATGGGACGCGCCGAGGGCCGCGGCGAAGGAGAACACGACGGTGGCGAGGAGCAGGAGCGGTGCGACGACCGCCCGCAGCAGACCCACCAGCACCAGCAGCACCACCACCAGCACGACCGGGACGACCGTGCGCAGATCCCGGCCCGTGGCCCGCTGGGAATCCAGGGACTGCGCCGTGCTGCCGCCGACCAGGGCCTCGGCCCCCTCGACGGCATGGGCCGCGGTGCGCAGCGCCTCCACGGTCTTCCTGGCGGCGTCCGAGTCGGGGGCGTCGGCGAGCACCACCCGGAGGGTGGCGAGGCGGCCGTCGCGGCTGCGTTCGCCGGCGTCGACGCGCGCCACGCCCTCGACGCCGGCCAGCGCCGCGGTGACGGCGGCGGTCCGGGACGCGTTCGTGACCACGGTGGCAGGGTCGGACGAACCGGAGGGGTAGTGCGCCGAGAGGCGCTCCTGGGCGACGACCGACTCGGGTGCGTCCCGGAACTTCTCGGCCTGGGAGAGGCCGAGCGAGATCCCGGACGCGCTGAGCGCCAGCACGCCGGTGACCGCGAGCGACATCAGCCACGACCACCGCGGACGGCGGGCGACGGCAGCGCCGATGCGCGCCCAGACGCCTGCCTTCGCGCGGACCGGGGCGCCGAGACGCGGCACGAACGGCCAGAAGACCCATCGGCCCGCGATCACCAGCAGGGCGGGCAGCACGGTGACCATCGCCAGGAACCCGCACACCACACCGATCGCGCCGACCAGACCGAGGGAGCGCGAGGAGTTGACGTCGGCGAGCGAGAGGCAGGCCAGGCCGATCGCGATCGTGCCGGCGGAGGCGAGGACGGCCGGGCCCGAGCGGCGCAGCGCCAGCCGCATCGCCGTGTGCCGGTCCTCGTGGCGCTGCAGCTCCTCGCGGTAGCGGGCGATGAGCAGCAGGGCGTAGTCGGTGCCGACGCCGAAGACGAGGACCATCAGGATGCCGGCGCTCTGCGGGTCCACCGGCAGTCCGGCGTGCTTCGCCAGCAGGTAGGTGGCGACCTGGGTGAGGACGGCGGCGAAGCCGACGGCGATCAGCGGGAAGAGCCAGAGCACGGGGCTGCGGTAGGTGATCAGCAGCAGCACGGCGACGACCAGCGCGGTGGCGAGCATCAGGGTCGAGTCGAGCGAGCCGAAGACGGCGACCTGGTCCATCAGGGAGCCGGCCGGGCCGCCGACCGCGACGTCGAGGCCGGGCGGTGCGTTGGCGGCGGCGGTGTCGCGGATCGCCTCGACCCGGTTGCCGAGGTCGTCGCCCAGCGGCACGACCACCATCAGCGCCCTGCCGTCGTCGGACGGCAGCACCGGGGGCATCTCCTGCCCCGTGGCCACGTGCGCGGCGAAGGCGCGCCGGTCCGCCTCGGCCTTGGCCAGGGCCTGCGGCCCGAGGGCGGTGTCCCCGCTGTAGACGGCGACGACGGGCATGACCTCGTCGGTGCGGAACCTCTCCAGCGCGGTGTTGACCAGGGCCGACTCGGCCCCGCGCGGCAGGAAGGCGTTCGGGCCGGTGTCCTCGACCTCGCCGAGCTTGCCGGCGAGCGGGCCGAGGGCGACGGCCAGGATCACCCAGCCGGCCAGCACCAGCCATTTCGTACGCCGTCCGCCCGGCGCCGACGCCAGGCGCTTGATCAGCGCTTTCATGAGTAGTCTCCTGTGAGTGGAGTGCGTGGCGCACCGCACCGCGCCGCGGCGCGACGGTTTGCAGACCTGCCGCGGGGCGGGCGATGTGCCGGGGACGTGATCTCCATGGGTACGGCCGGGAGTTGCAGCTCCTGGCCGTACCGTTCTGCTGTGCTGTGCTGTGCGTTGCCGGGCCGGGCCGGCGCGGGGCCGGGTTCCCGGCCCGTGACGGCGGGACGCCGGGGAGTTGCAGCTCCCCGCGGCGGCGTCCGTGCGGCCGCCCGTGTGCGCCGGGCGAGCGGCGCGTCACTCGATCTCGCGCATCATCCGTTCCATCGACGTGAGCGAGGCGCGGGTCTGGGTCAGCTCCTCCAGGGTGCGCCGCTGCAGCTCGGTGCTGTCCTCCAGCAACTGCGCGTACTTCTCGGCGAGTTTGCGGTACTCGGTGTCGCGGGTCGCCAGTGCGCGCGCCCGCCAGGTCGCGGCGACCTGCCAGACGATGACGATGCACAGCAGGAAGGCCCCTGCGGCCCCGATCGCTCCCACCACGTCGCCGCTCATGTGGCCTTCTCCTTCATCGTGTCCTTGTCCTTGTCCTTGTTGCCGTCCCTGCCGCCGTCCGGGCCCCTGGCCTCGTCCGTGAGCGTGTGCGCCGCCCGTGCGACGGCCTCCGGGGTCAGCGCGTAGCAGAACGGCGTGAGCTCGAAGTACTTCATCGCCTTGCCGCCCTCGGAGAGCTCCAGCTCGCCGCGGACCAGCCCGGCCGCCTCCAGCCGCTGGAGGTGCATGTGGAGCAGAGGGCGTCCGATGGCCAGCTCGCGGGCGAGCCGGCTCACGTAGTCGCGGCCGTCGAGCAGGGCCGCGACGATCCGCATCCGGTGCGGGTTGCCCAGTGCGGTGAGGACTTTGAGGAGTGCGTCGCCCGTGAGCTCCGGGCCCGGCGGCGGGTCCGGGTTGTCGCTCATCGCGTCCCCTTCTCTCGGGTGTGTCAGTTCAGGCTGACACACCCGGGAATCATGTGTCAAAGAAACCTGACACATGTCCGGGTCGAGTGAGGGACCCCTCAGGGTCGTCCCCGGGAGAGCCCTGACACACAATGGGCTGAGCCGCGGTGCGCGCAACGCGCCTGAAACCCGGGAGTGGCATCCTCGGGGCGGCAGCACGCGGCGGGACCGGCAACGATGGGTGGAATTCTCGAATGGACAAGCAGCAGGAATTCGTGCTCCGCACGCTCGAAGAGCGCGACATCCGCTTCGTGCGCCTGTGGTTCACCGACGTGCTGGGCTTTCTCAAGTCGGTCGCCGTGGCGCCCGCCGAGCTGGAGCAGGCCTTCGACGAGGGCATCGGGTTCGACGGGTCGGCGATCGAGGGCTTCGCCCGTGTATACGAATCGGACATGATCGCCAAGCCGGATCCGGCCACCTTCCAGATCCTGCCGTGGCGCGCCGAGGCCCCCGGCACCGCCCGGATGTTCTGCGACATCCTGATGCCCGACGGCTCGCCGTCCTTCGCCGACCCGCGCTTCGTGCTGAAGCGGATCCTCGCCAAGACCTCGGACCTGGGCTTCACCTTCTACACCCACCCCGAGATCGAGTTCTTCCTGCTGAAGGACAAGCCGGTCGACGGCAGCCGTCCGACGCCCGCCGACAACTCCGGCTACTTCGACCACACGCCGCAGAACGTGGGCATGGACTTCCGCCGCCAGGCGATCACCATGCTGGAGTCCATGGGCATCTCGGTGGAGTTCAGCCACCACGAGGGCGCGCCCGGCCAGCAGGAGATCGACCTCCGCTACGCCGACGCCCTGTCCACGGCGGACAACATCATGACCTTCCGCCTCGTGATGAAGCAGGTCGCGCTGGAGCAGGGCGTCCAGGCCACCTTCATGCCGAAGCCGTTCTCCGACTACCCCGGCTCCGGCATGCACACCCACCTCTCCCTCTTCGAGGGCGACCGCAACGCGTTCTACGAGTCCGGCGCCGAGTACCAGCTCTCCAAGGTGGGCCGCTCCTTCATCGCCGGCCTGCTGCGCCACGCGGCCGAGATCTCGGCCGTCACCAACCAGTGGGTCAACTCCTACAAGCGCATCTGGGGCGGCTCGGCCCGCAGCGCGGGAGCGGGCGGCGAGGCCCCCTCGTACATCTGCTGGGGCCACAACAACCGGTCCGCCCTGATCCGCGTCCCCATGTACAAGCCCGGCAAGACGGGCTCGGCCCGTATCGAGGTCCGCTCGCTGGACTCCGGCTGCAACCCCTACCTCTCCTACGCGGTCCTGCTCGCCGCCGGCCTCAAGGGCGTCGAGGAGGGCTACGAACTCCCCGCGGGCGCCGACGACGACGTGTGGGCGCTCTCCGACTCCGAGCGCCGCGCCATGGGCATCGCCCCGCTCCCGCAGAACCTCGGCGAGGCGATCGACCTCATGGAACGCAGCGAGCTGCTCGCCGAGACCCTCGGCGAGCACGTCTTCGACTTCTTCCTCCGCAACAAGAAGCAGGAGTGGGAGGAGTACCGCTCCGAGGTCACCGCGTTCGAGCTGCGCAAGTCGCTGCCGGTGCTGTAGGCGCGGACCGGCCCGCCTTCTGCGCGAAGGGCGTGCGCCCGGGGCCCGGCGGTCGTCCGACCGCCGGGCCCCGGGCCGTCTCCGGGCCGTCTGTGCGCCGGACTGGCGGAGGCGGCCTGCGACGCGGGGCGTGCGACGGCCGCCGCCCGGGAACCCCGGGCAGCACGCGGTGCGGAACCGCGGGTGCCGGTCAACTACGCTCCCCGGCAGGGGAGTCGGAGGAGCCGGCGCCTCCCGGTCCGGGTGGGCCGGTGCGGGGGAGTGCTGGGGCACGGGGGACGGGGACATGACGACGGCGGTGCGGACGAAGCCGTGCAGGTGGTGCAAGCGGCGGCTGGAGCAGCGGCGGTGGTGGCGGCCGAAGCGGTACTGCGGGCACTGGCACGCGGCCAAGTACTGGACGGCGAACCTGCTCGACATGATCTGACCCGGCTGCCGGTCCGTGTCGGCCGGCGCGCATCCGCAGGGGCGGTCATCGAGGACAGGAACTGTCCTCGATGACCGCCCCTGCGGATGCGCCTCCCGCCTGGTGCGCCGACCCTGGAGAGACGACGGGGGACTCTGCGTCGAGGAGGCACCACCCATGTCCATGATGGACAAGCTCAAGAACATGCTCAAAGGCCACGAGGACCAGGCAGGCAAGGGCGTCGACAAGGCGGGCGACATGGTCGACGAGAAGACCCAGGGCAAGTACTCGAGCCAGGTCGACTCCGCCCAGGACCGGATGAAGCAGCAGTTCGGCGAGGGTGAACAGGGCAAGCCGCCCGCGCAGTGACGTCCGCGGACATCCGTGTACGCGGCCCGGGCCGGGGCGCACTCCCCGGCCCGGGCCGCCGCGTGTCCGGGCAGCCCGTGTGCCGCGCAGCCCGTGCGTCCGGCCGGTGCGGCACCGGCCTCCCGGCCGGCGGTGCGGTCAGGCGGAGCGCTCCCACTCCGCGGCCGTGACGGGGTGGGCGAAGGGGCGTCCGGTCACGTACCGCTCCAGTTCGTCGGCGGCCGCTGCCGCCATCCGGTGGAGCTCGTTGCCCAGCGAGCCGGCGATGTGCGGGGTGAGCAGCACGTTGGGCAGGCCGTAGAGCGGCGACCCCGCGGGCAGCACCTCGGGGACGGTCACGTCGAGGACCGCGTCGAGGCGTCCCGACACCAGCTCGGCGGTGAGCGCCTCCTGGTCGACCAGCGAGCCCCGGGACGTGTTGATCACCGTCGCCCCGTCCCGCAGCAGCGCCAGCCGCTCGCGGCTCAGCAGGTGCCGGGTGGCGGGCAGTTCGGGCGCATGGACGCTCACCACGTCGCTGCGGGAGCAGAGTTCGTCGAGGTCCACGGCGCTCGCGCCGAGCGTCGCGGCCTCGCCCGGCAGCAGGTACGGGTCGTGCACCAGCAGCTCCAGGTCGTGCGGCCGCAGCAGCTCCAGCACCCGGCGGCCGATCCGGGACGCGCCCACCACGCCCACGGTCCGGCGGTAGTTGCCGGCCGCGGGGTAGGCGGCCTGCCAGTCGTGGACGGCCCGGCGGCGCCGGTAGTCGTCGCGGATCCGCAGCAGGTCCTTGCCCGCGAGGAGCACGAACGCGACGGTGTACTCCGCCACGGGCAGGGCGTTCGCCCACGCCGCGGAGGTCACGGCGATGCCCCGGCGCCAGCAGGCGTCCGTGATGTGGTGCTTGACCGATCCGGCGGCGTGGACCACCGCCCGCAGCCGGGGCGCGCGGTCGAGCACCTCGCCGGTCAGCGGCGGGCAGCCCCAGCAGCTGATCAGCACCTCGGCCTCGCGCAGCGCGGCGGCCGCCGCCGGGGCGGCGAAGTCGTCGGCCACCAGGCCCGGGTCGAGGTCGGCGAGGCCGGTCAGCCGGCGCATCGTCGGCGCGTCGATCAGTCTGGCCGCGAGCTCGGCGTGCATGGCGAGGAGGGCACGCGGCCGGCGGCCCGGCGGCGGCCGGAGGGCTGCGGGGGCGGGGGAGACGGATGGCACGGGCTGCTCCCGGTGAGGACGGTGCGCGGCGGGCGGCTGGGGGTGGCGGGCGGCGGCGGTCACTTGACCGCTCCGGCGGTCATGCCGGCCTTCCAGAAGCGCTGGAGTCCGACGAAGGCCACGACCAGCGGCACGACGGCGAGCAGCGAACCGGTCACGACCAGCGGGTAGTACTCGGGGAAGGCGCGGGTCTGGGTGTTCCACGCGTACAGTCCGAGGCTCACCGGGAAGAGGTCGGTGTCGGAGAGCATCACCAGCGGCAGGAAGAAGTTGTTCCAGATGGCCGTGAACTGGAACAGGCAGATGGTGACGAAGCCCGGCATGACCATCCGCAGCCCGATCGACCAGAAGACGCGCAGTTCACCGGCCCCGTCCATGCGGGCCGCCTCCAGCACCTCCCCGGGGATGTAGCCGCGGCAGAAGACGCGGGCGAGGTAGACGCCGAACGGGTTGACCAGCGAGGGCACGAACACGGCCCAGAAGCTGTTCACGACGCCCACCTTCGAGGCGAGCAGGTACATCGGCAGCGCCAGTGCCGTCGTCGGCACCAGCACGCCGAGCAGGACCAGGCCGAACAGCTTCTCCTTGCCGGGGAACCGGTACACGTGGAAGGCGAATCCGGCGGCGACGCAGACGAAGGCGCAGAGCACGGAGCCGACTCCGGCGTACAGCAGGGAGTTGAGGTACCAGCGGAAGTAGATCCCGTCCCCGGTGGCGGCCAGGTCGGCGAGGTTCTGCCCCAGGTGCCAGCGGTCGGGGGTGAGGGTGCGGCCGCCGAGCAGGTCGCCGGTGTTCTTGGCGGCGGCGGTCACCAGCCACAGCAGCGGCAGCACCATGTAGAGCGTGGCCAGCAGCAGGACGCCGTTGACGGCGGCCTTGGACATCGAGAGGTGCCGGCGCCGGGAGGTGTCGAGCGGGGGCGGCGGCGGGGCCTGGCGCAGCGGCCTGCGGGGCCGCGCGGGGGCTGCGGTGCTCATGCTGCCCCTCCCTTCGCGGGGCGGTTCGCGGGGCGGTTCGCCGGGCGGTTCGCCGGGCGGTCGGCGGATGTCCTCGGGGAGTCGGAACGGCCCCCGGAGAACCGGGTGACCAGGAACGACAGGGCGGCTGCCGCCAGTGCGAGCAGCACGGAGGAGGCGGCGGCGAGGCCGTAGTCGTTGCGTTCGAACGCGGCGGTGTAGGCGTACATGTTGGGCGTCCAGGTGGTGACGACGCCGGGGGCCGCGCCGTGCAGGATCATCGGTTCGGTGAACAGCTGGAGCGAGCCGATCACGGTGAAGAGGCCGACCATGGCCAGCGACGGCCGGATGAGCGGCACCTTGATGCTGAGCGCGGTGCGCAGCGGCCCGGCGCCGTCGACGACGGACGCCTCCAGCACCTCGCGCGGGATCGCCTGGAGCGCGGCGAAGAAGATGATCAGGTTGTAGCCCGTCCACTCCCAGAGCGCGATGTTGACCACGGCGGGCACCGGGGTGCCGAGCACGTCGGCCTGGACACCGGCAGCGTCCAGTGCCCCGATCACCGGGCTCACGCCGGGGGTGTAGAGGTACATCCAGATCAGGGCGGCGATGATGCCGGGCACCGCGTGCGGCAGGAAGAGCGCCAGCTGGAAGAAGCGCTTGGCGCGGGCGAGGGCCGAGTCGAGCAGCAGGGCGAGCAGCAGCGACAGGCCCGTCATCAGGGGGATGTACAGCAGGCAGTACAGCGCGAGGTTGAGGAAGCCGTCGCGGAACGCCGGGTCGCCGAGCGCGGCCGTGTAGTTGCCGAGTCCGCTGAAGACGCGTTCCACGCCGCCGAATCCGAGCCCCGACCGCTTCTCGCTGTAGAGGCTGAGGTGGACCGCGTTGCCGATCGGGATCAGGGTGCAGGCGGTGAACAGGACGAAGAAGGGGAGCAGCAGCAGGGCCGGGGCCCCCGGCCGCCACCGCCGCCGGGGGGCGGGGCGGCCGGCCGGGGAGCCGGTGCCCAGGGGCACGGCCATCAGCGGGTCACCTTGATCCCGCGGTTCTCCAGCTCCTTCACGGTGGCCGCCTCGGCGTTCCGGACGGCGGTCGTGATGTCGCCGCCGCCGCTGTGGACCTTGGCGAAGGAGTCCTTGAGGGAGTTGTTGGTGGTGCCCATCACGGGGCCCCACGTCCAGTCGGGGCGTATGGACGCGGCGGCGTCCGCGAAGAGGCCGTAGAGGTCCTGGTCGCCGAAGAGGGTGCTCCTGAAGGCGTTCTCGGCGACCGGGAGCAGGGTGGGCGCGGCCGGGTAGGCCGACGAGGTGCCGCTCTCGATGCGGGCCTTCATGCCCTCCTCGGTGGTCGTCGCCCAGCGGGCGAACGCCACGGCCGCCTCGGCCTTGTCGCTGCCCTTGGACACGGCGAACGTGGTGCCGCCGAGCATCCCGCTCGCGGGCGTGCCGTCGAAGGTGGGCATCGGGGCGGCGGCCCACTTGCCGCTCTGGTCGGGGAGGGTGCCGCCGAGCACGCCGGCGCCCCAGCTCGCGCCCAGGTAGCCGACGGTCCGCCCGTTCTGGAGCGAGGCGGTCCACTGCTGGGAGAAGGAGGGTGCGACCTCCACCAGGTCGTCGTCGATCATGCCCTGCCAGTACGCGGCGGCCCTGGTGGTGCCGGAGTCCTGGAACGAGACCTTCCAGGCGTCGTCCCCGGCCTTGAACCACTGGGCGCCGGCCTGCCAGGCCATGGCCTCGAACGTGTTCGGGTCGTCGGGGAAGAAGGTCGCGATGCGGGCCGCCGGGTCGGCCTTCCTGATCTTCTCGGCGTCCGCGCGGAACGCGTCCCAGGTCTTCGGCGGGGTGGTGATCCCGGCCTTCTCGAAGACGTCCTTGCGGTAGAAGAACGCCTGCGGCGCGGCGTCCAGCGGCAGGGCCCAGGTGGATCCGCCGAGGGTCGTCATCCGCATCGCCTGCGGCAGGTACTGCGCCTTGAGGTCGTCGGACACGTGCTCGCCGATGTCCTGGACGGCGCCCCGGCTGACGAAGTCGGGCAGCTGCGGGTACTCGACGTTGAAGACGTCGGGGGCGTTGCCCGCCTTCACGGCGTTGGAGATCTTCGCGTAGCCGCCCGCGTTGCCGGACGGGATCTCCTGGAAGGTGACGCGGATGTCCTGCTGGGAGGCGTTGAAGGCGTCCACGACCTCCTGGGTCCCCTTGGTCCAGCCCCAGAACGTGAGGGTGACGGGGCCGTCCTTCGCGGAGGTGTCGGCCCCCTCGCCGGAGCCGCAGGCGGTCAGGGCGCCCAGGCACAGCGCGGTGGCCGCCGCGACGAGTGCCGGGCCGCGGGCTCTGCGGCGGGCCGGGGGGCGGGGGAGGGAGGAGGAAGGCATGGCGCGGCTCCTTGGAGAGGGCACGGGCACCGGGGTCCGCCCGGCGGCACGAGGTCACGCTGGATCGACGGCCATCCTGGGTCGCACCTCGATCGACGTCAAGAGCTTTCGATCAAATGATCTCATTCGATCGAGGTTCCCGGTCGGGGGCAGTGGGCGGTCGGAGGCTCGGTCTGCGTGGGGAAACGTGGCTCTTCCACGGGTCGGGGGCAGGCTGGTACGGTGCGATCGAAGTGATTACTTGATCGGTTTCGGGGTGGGTGTGTCCATGCGGTCGCCGCCCGTCCGCCTGCTTGTCTGCCGCCTGCCTGTCTGCCGTCCGCCCGTCCGGGGCCGGGTGACTCCGGGCGGGTCCGCGCGGTCCGGGTGAGTTCCCACCGGGACCCCGGACCGGCGGGGACGCCCGCGCCGCCGCCCCCGGCAGCCGCCGACGAAGGGTCCCGCCATGCAGCTCCCGCCCGAGGACCGCACCCGCAGCCCGTACACCGGCTGGACCAGGGCCCACTGGGAAGCGGCGGCCGACGCGATGCTCGCCGCCGTGCGGCCCTGGGCGGGCCCCCGCCACGCCCTGATCGACCTCCCCGGCCCGCGGCCCAGCGTCTCCGGCCGCCGCTCCGACGGACTGGAGGGCTACGCCCGGACGTTCCAGCTCGCCGCCCTCCGCGTCGCCGGCGCGGGCGGCGACGACCCGCACGGGCTCATGGAACGCTACGCCGAGGGCCTGGACGCGGGCACCCGCACACCCACCGCGGAGCGCGACCTCGCGGACGGCGACACCACCTCCTGGGGTGTGATCACCGACCGGAGCCAGGCCATGGTCGAGGCGTCCTCCGTCGCCCTGAGCCTGCGCCTCACCCGCCCCTGGCTCTGGGACCGGCTCGACGACGGCGTCCGCGAACGCGTCGGCCGCTGGCTCGCGGGCGCCCTCCACCACCGGCCGCACGACAACAACTGGTGGCTGTTCCCGCTCACCGTCGGCGGCTTCCTGGCCGAGGCGGGCATCGAGACGGAGGCCGCCCGGGCAGCCGTGGACCGGGGGCTGGCAGCGGTCGAGCAGTGGTACCTCGGCGGCGGCTGGTACACCGACGGACGCCCCCGCGCCTTCGACCACTACAACGGCTGGGCCCTCCACCTGCTGCCGGTCCTCCACGCCCACCTGGCGGGCGACGCGGCCCTGACCGCCGTGCACGGCGACCGGCTCGCCGCCCATCTCGACGGCTACGCCTCGATGTTCGGCGGCGACGGGGCGCCCGTCCACCAGGGCCGTTCGCTCGCCTACCGCTTCGGAGCCGCGGCCGCGGTCTGGGCCGGGGCCCTCACCGGCCGCACCCCCCTGACGCCCGGCACCACCCGCCGGATCGCCTCCGGGGCGCTGCGCCACTTCCTCGACCGGGGCGCCCTCGACGACCGGGGGCTGCTCACCCTCGGCTGGTACGGCCCCTACGCCCCGATGGTGCAGCCCTACTCCGGCCCCGCCTCGCCCTACTGGTCCGCCTGCGGCTTCCTCGGGCTGCTGCTGCCGGCGGACCACGCGGTGTGGACGGACACGGAGGAGCCGGCGCCCGCCGAACGCGCGGACCGCGTGCAGCCGCTGCCGGAGCCCGGATGGCTGCTCCAGACCACCGCGGCCGACGGCGTCGTCCGCCTCCACAACCACGGCAGCGACGACCAGCCGCGCGACGGGGTCACCCCCGACGACCCGCTCTACGCCTCCCTCGCCCACTCCACCGTCACCGGCCCGACGACCGATCTGCCGGACAACCGCTTCGGTCTGGAGACGGGGCACCGCTCCGCGCCGGGGGCGGCCACGGAGCCGGGGGCGGGTACGGGCCTCGGGCCTTTCGTTTGGATCAGGGCGGATCAGCGAGCGGGGTCTGGTGCGTGCGATCGCAAGGCGGAGGAGGGAGTCCACGCGGAGCGTCGACGACCGACGACAACGCGGCGAGCGTGCGTGCCAGGGCACGTGAGCCCGCCAAGATCCGAACGAGAGGCCCTCGGCAGCGGGATCAGTGAACGCGGCCGGATCGAGCCCCTCGGAGCCGGTCCGGGCTGGGCCGCCTCGGTCCACCGTCCGCGCACCGGCGGCCGCGAGATGCCCGGCGTCACCGTCACCGCGCTGACCCTCGCGCACGGGGCCGACGAAGTCCGCTGCCACGTCGTGGCGGGAGCCGCGCCCGGTACCGCGGCCGTGCACGGCGGCTGGGCCGTGACCGGCGAGAGCGTGGACACCCGCACGCACCCCGGCGACCCCTCCGCCGGCCTCGCCGTCACCCCCGCCGGACTCCGCTCCGAGGCGCGGTGCCTGTACGGGCTGACCGAGGCACGGGTCCACCGGTCCGGCGCCCCCACGGCCTTCGGCCCGTCGGCTGCCGCGCCGGTGCTGCGCGGCGTCGTCCCCGAGGGCGGCGCCTGTCTGTTCGCCGCGGCGTTCCGCCTGGACGGGACCGGTGCGGGTGCCGGTGCCGGGACCGGTGGGGGTGCCGGGTCCTGGCCCGGTTCGGGTGACGACCGCCCGCGGGCCGTCGTCACCTCCCGCCCGGACGACGGCTGGTCCGTCACGGTGACCTGGCCGGACGGATCCGCCCACCACGCGGAACTGCGCCCGGGGCGGGTGCGGGTGACGGGGGTGCCGCGGGAGTGAGGAGCCCCGCCGGCCGGGACGCCCCGAGGGGCCCGGCCCGGCGTGCCGCCGGCCGGAGAGGGGCGGCGGGCCGTCCCCGTACCCGGCAGTGCCCCGGGCCACGGGCCGTCCCCGCAACCGGAGGTGTCCCGGGTCGGCGGGATCGGCTGACAGGGTGTCAGGCGACCGGTCCGCCGCAGGACTTGCGGATCTTGAGGGTGGGGAGCAGTTCCGTCTGGTGGACGGGCATCTCGTCGCCCGTCGCGAGCCGGCGCAGCAGCAGTCCCAGCGCCTCCGAGCCCACCGCGCGCTTCGGCGGGGCCACCGCGGTCAGCGGCGGCTGGGACAGGGACGCGTAGACGTCGTCGTACGAGATCAGCGCCATGTCCTCGGGGACCGTGAGGCCGTGCGCCCGCAGCAGCGGCGGCAGCTGGATGGCGTCCTGGTCGTTGTGGACCAGCACCGCCCGCACACCGGAGCGGGCGGCTTCCGCGATCCGCGCGGCGAGGTCGCCGTCGTCCCCGGGCGAACGGGAGTCCGCGGGGGACGGGACGTCGATCACCGGCAGCTGCGCCAGCCCGAGATGCCCCACCGCCGCCGCGTAACCCGCGCGGACCTCGTGCGCGGTGCGGGTGTCGGCGCGGGCGGCGAGCAGCACCGCCTCGTGACCGAGCCCGGCGAGGCGGCGCAGGGCGAGGAGAACCCCGTGGCGGTGGTCGGAGCAGACCGCGTCCAGCCCGGCCGCCGGGCTCGCCGGGGCGGCGCGGCGCTCCGTCAGCACGGCGGGCACGGGCAGCTCGCCGAGCCAGTCGCTGCCCACCAGCCCTTCGCCGGGCGTCCAGTTGGGTGTGAGCAGCAGCCCGTCGACGTCCGACTCCAGCAGGCGCTCGACCTGGGCGCGGTCGCTGCCGGCGCCGTACGGGGCGATGCCGAGGACCACCCGCGCGCCGGCCGCCGTCGCGGCGGCACTGGCCCCGGCGACGACCTCGTCGAAGTACTGTCCGACGGTCGGCACCAGCATGCCGATCACCCGGCCCTGTCCGCCGCCCCGCCCGCCGGCCCCTCCGCCCGGCAGCGCGACCGAGCCGTGGGTGCGCTCCAGCCTGCCGTCGTCGGCGAGCGCGGCGACGTCGCGCCGGACGGTGACCGCGGGGATGCCGAGACGCTCGGCGAGCTCCACGACCCGGATCGACCCGGCCTCGCGCACCACGTCGAGGATCCGGGTGCGCCGTTCCTGTGCCGAAGCGGCCATGGCTTCTCCTCTGGGGTGTCGGGCTCCGGACCGGGCACCGCCCGCTCGGGTGGAGCGCCGCCGAGGGGCGGCCGACTCTGCCTGAGACCGTATCCGATCACGAGTTGGTCATGTGATCAAACCTGAACAGCGGGCCCGTGCGGGAGGGGAGCGTCAGCGGTCCTCGGCGGTCGGCCCCGGCCCACCGCGGCGCCGGTGCCGTCGGCCGGTCCGGCCGACGGCGATCCACACGGCGAAGAGCACGGTCGCCGCGATGCCGCCCGCCGCGGTGCCGGTGGTGACGAGCGCGACCATGACGGCGATCAGCACGGTCGTCCCCGCCGACGACACGGCGAAGGCGTCGGCGCGCAGGACGGCCCGCACGAACCGGGACGGCGGAACGGTGCTCACGGTGTCCTCGGCGCTCAGAGGAAGCACTCCAGGATCAGCGGCAGGTCCTCCAGCCACTCCTGGCGGCGGGACCTGCGGCGGGCTGTCAGCAGGCAGTGGTGGACGCCGCCGTCACGGAGGCGGACGACGACGCGGAGGTGCCTGGGCCCCTCGGGCGCGTACTGGACGGTGCCGATCTCGGGCCAGGGGAAGTGGAGATGGTGCTCGTCCGTGCTCAGCGCCACGCCCGAGGCGTCGATCAGGACCGAGGCCCTGGCGTCGACGGCCATGAACACGGGCTCGGCGCCGTCCGCGTTCCCGCCCGCGGTCCCGTCCGGCGGGAAGGGGGCGGTGGGCGCCTGGTGGGGCGGCGTCCCGCCGTAGGGCCCGGCGGCGGGCGGCGCCGCGCCGTACGGCCCGGGGGCGGACGGCGCGACGCCGTACGGGGCGGCAGCGGACGGCGTCCCGGGGAACGAGGCCGCACCGTGCGGCGGGGGGCCGAACGCGGCCGCACCCTGGGGCGGGGGTCCGAACGGCGAGGCCCCGTGCGGCGCGTAGGGGGGCGGCGGCGGGAGCGCCACCGTGGGCGGGTGGTCTGCCGCGTCGGGCAGGAACAGGTCCAGCAGCTCTGCCGGCGTGGGCCGCCCTGCGGGCTCCTTGGCCAGGCACGACGCCACGGCCGGCCGCAGCCCCTCCGGTACCGCGGCGAGGTCCGGCGGTTCGTGCACCGACCGGTACATCAGCCCCATCGGCGTACCCGCGCCGAACGCGCTGCCGCCCGCCGCCGCCACCAGCACGGCACCCAGCGCGAACACGTCGGCCGCGCCGTCGACGTCGAGCCCCTGCGCCTGCTCGGGCGCCAGGAAGCCCGGCGTCCCGAACGCCGTCCCGGTGGCCGTGAGCCGGGTCGACTCCAGGGCCCGCGCGATGCCGAAGTCCAGGACCCGCGGCCCGTCCGCGGCCATGATGATGTTGCCGGGCTTCAGGTCGCGGTGCACCAGACCGCAGGCGTGGACGGCCGCCAGCGCCTCGGCGAGCGCCGCGCCCAGCTGCCGCAGCCGTGCCTCGTCCATCGGCCCCTCCGCCGCGACCAGGGCGGAGAGCGTCGGTCCGGGGATGTAGGCCGTGGCCAGCCAGGGGGCCGCCGCGTCCGGGTCCGCGTCCACCACCGGCGCGGTGTGGAACCCGCCCACGCTCCGGGCGGCGGCGACCTCGGCCCGGAACCGTTCGCGGAAGTGGGGGTCGGCGGCGAGTTCGGGGCGGGCCACCTTCACGGCCACCGCCCGTCCGCCGCGCGACCGCGCCAGGTAGACGGTGCCCATCCCGCCGGCGCCCAACTCCCGTTCCACCGCGTACCCGCCGATACGATCCGGCAGGTCCGCGCCGTCCGCCCCGTGCACCATCCGCTGCAAGCCCCCTCGATCTTCGGCGCACAGTATGACCTACCGGCAGCCGTCCCCCGCCGCCCCGCCGCCCGCGACCCCGCCGCGCCCGCCCGCGGGCACGGCGGGGTCGGGCGCGGCGCCGGGGCCGGGGCCTCAGCGCTCCGAGAGAGGCGCGGGCGCCTCCTGGACGCACCAGGAGTTGCCGTCGGGGTCCTTGAAGAACATGAACGAGTTCCACTCCTGCCCCGGCCCCTCCTCCCAGCCCTTCTCGCCGACGTGCTGGACCGGCGAGACGGGCACGCCGCGTGCGGAGAGCTCGGCATGGGCCGCGGCGATGTCCGTGACGCACAGCTGGAGCGCGTGCAGCGAGCCGGGGGCCATCGAGGGCTGCCCCTCGTTGCGCGGCATGCCGGACATGAGGACGACGGAACAGCGCGAGCCCGGCGGGGTCAGCTGCACGATGCGCATGCCCGGGGCCACTTCCTGGTCGAGGTCGGCCGTGAAGCCCACGGCGTCGGCGTAGAAGGTCTTCGCACGGTCCAGGTCGGAGACGGGGAGGGTCACCACTTCGAGGGTCATTTCCACAGCGCGTCCTGCTTTCTGGTCGGTGGTGCCCGGTTCGGGCACGGTCGCGTCGGGTGGGGTCGGTTCGCTCGGGGCACGGTCGGCCGGTTCGGCGCGGCCGGGCCGCCGGCCGCCGGCCCGCGGTGGCGGCGGACGGCGGGCGCCGCTTCCCCGGCCGTCCGTCAGCGCGGGAAGCGCCAGCGGGTCTGGCCGAAGGCGTCGCCCTTCGTGAAGCCGAACGCGGTCCGCGGCGCCACCCGGAATACCAGGGCCTCGCCGCCGTCGCCGACAAACACGCCGTCACCGACGCCGAACGTCCACGCGGGCCCGTACTTCCCGGCGTAGGCGGCCGCGAGCGCGCGCAGCGTCCCGGTGTCCGTGACGCGTTCCGCCTCGCCCTCGACGACCAGGTCGGAGCCCTCGCCCAGCGTGTTGCCGCCCGTGGTCAGCACGACCGACCGGTTGTCGCGGAGGTTGCGCGCCTTGCGCTCGGCGGGGCCGGTGCAGAAGTGCAGCGCGCCGTCGTGCCAGACCGCGATCAGGGGGGTGACGTGCGGCCGCGCGTCGGGGCGGACGGTCGTCAGCCAGAAGACCTCGGCGGCCTCCAGCAGGGCGACCGCGTCGGACCAGGGCGCCGCGGCGGCCCTGGGGTCGCTGAAGCGCGGGTCCAGCCGGGTGGCCGGCTCGGCAGCGGGTGTCGGGGGCATGATCGGGTCCTCTCGCCTCGCGCGGCAGGGGTGCCGCCGAGTGGTGACCGTCCCGGGCCGCCGGACTCATCGGTGGCCGTGCGCGTTCCCGCCGCGGCCCCGTCCGGGTTCGTCCCCACACCCCCGTCCCGCCCGCGCCCCGCCCCCCGCCCGGGTCCGCCCCGCCCGCGCCCCCCCGCGCCGTTCAGCCGACCGGCGTCCAGCCGCCGGAGCCACCGGGCGGCGACCAGTAGAGCCGCCCGTCCTGGCCCACCGCTCCCAGGCCCGTCCCCGTGCCCGAGGGCGCGCCGACGAAGAGCGGGCCGGCGGCGTGCCACCGTCCCGTGTCCGCGGTGCGGCCGGCGGCACCCGCGCCGCCGCTCCCGCCGCTGCCCGCGGCGCCGTTCCCGCCGGCCGGCGGGAACGACACGCCGGGGACGCCCGTACCGGAGCGGGCGGCGAGCAGCGTGTTCCCGGGGCCGGAGGCGCTGACCGGGCCGAAGCCCGCGGGCCCGCCGAGTTCGGTGACGCCGGAGGCCACCGGGCCGGAGAAGCGGACCGTGCGGACCGCCCCGGAGGCGGGCTTGCGGAACCAGAGCCGTACGCCGTCGCCGTCCGGCGCCGCGCTCAGCGCCAGCGTCGTCGGCGGGAGGCCGGTCGCCGCCGGACCGGTCAGCGGGGCGCCCGGCGCCTGCTGCGTCCAGGACCACACCGTCGCCGGCCCGGCGGCGAAGACGTGCTGGCGGCCGCTCGCGTCGGACGCGACCACCGGGTCGCCGTGCAGATCGCGGCCGCCCCGGTCGCGCCACCCGGTCCAGCTGCCGTCGTCGCGCTGGGCGAGGGAGCTCAGGGTGTAGCGGCTGGTGCGCAGGTAGACGGTGATCCGCCCCGCCCGGTCGACGGCCGCAGCGGGTGCGCTGATGTCGGAGAGGCCGCTCGCGTCGTCGCGTTCCGGTGTGCCCAGGGACCGCCACGGGCCGAAGGCGCCGTCCGGTGTGCGCTGGACGGCGCTCACCACCTCGCGGCGGTACCCGCCGGGGCCCTCGCCCAGCGTCGTGCGGGTGGCGAACACGGCGACGCGGCCGTCCCGCAGCCGCACGGAGGTCACCCCGCTGTCGAGACCCGCACCGGGCAGCAGCCGCGGTCCGCTCCAGGCACCGTGCGCGCCCGGCGCGCGGTGCCAGACCGCGAGCCGGGTGTCGAGCACGGAGAACGCCCACAGCCCGCCGTCCCGGCCCGGCTGCGTCCAGGACGTCGACTCGCCGCGGGTGTAGCGGACGGAGTCGGTCCAGCCGTGGCCGCGGGGCCGGGCGGCCACTTTCCGGTCGCCGCAGCCGGCGGGGGAGCCGCAGTAGTTCCCGGGGTCCGTCCAGGCGTAGGTGTGCATGGTGCGCAGCTTCGCCGCCGCGGCCCCGGGGTCGAGGGTGCGCGGCAGGCCGCTGGTGAAGTACCCCAGGTAGTTCTGCACGCTGAACGCCGGACGGTCCGGGACGCGCGCGTAGCGGGCGAGGGCCGCCTGGGCGAACCGGGCGCCGAAGAGGTGGTCCTGGTGGTCGGTGTACGGGCCGTCGCCGCCGACCCGGCCGGGCGTCGGGTCCTGCATCCGCACATGGGTGGGCCTGAACCGCTCCAGCAGCCCCGACACCGTGGCGACGACGTCCTCCTTGGTGTACGCGAAGTCCCGCCGCACCGGGGAGCCGGAGGCGAGCTGCGAGGGGAGGGCGCCGACCCGCCCGTCCCACAGCCCGTGCAGGCTCACCGGCCGGTCTCCGGTGACCGATCCGGCCTCCCGCAGCTGGACCCAGACCAGCGCGATCCCGGGGCGGGCGGCGAGCACGTCCAGCTCGGCCGTCGCGCCGCCCGCGGTGGGTATCGCGGTCCGCCGCCACGGGCTGGTGCGGTCGCCGGTCGCCATCTCGGCGTAGGCGGCGCGTATGCCGTTCTGCCGGGCCTCCGCGTAGGCGGCCTTGTCGGCGGCGGGCGGGGACGGGGGACTCAGCGGCCCGGTGCGGGCCGCGTTCACCCCGTCCGACTCGCCCGCCGTGAGGTACACGGAGGTCAGCCGGGAGCCGGAGACGAGGGACTGCCGGGTGTCCGGGTTCATGAAGAAGAGGTCGTCGTCGGGATGGGCGACGACCTGCACCACCGACGCCGGGCCGTGCGAGGCGGGCGCCGCGGCACCGCCGCCGGTCTCCCCCTTCCGCGCCGGCGGGGGCACGGACGGTCTCGGCGCGCTGTGCGCCGCGGCGGTGTCACCGGCCGCACGGGGGGCGGGTGACGCACCGCCGGCCGCGCCGGCGAACCAGCCGGCCACCGCGACCGGGGCGATCAGGAGAGCTGCCGTCGGGCCGCGACGGGACAGCAGGGCGGAGCGGAGGCGGGGCCCGGACGTGCGCATGGCGGTGGTGCTTTCGGTGTTCAGGTGGAGGGTGGAGCAGGTGCGGATGCGGCGGCCGGATGCGGCCGGCGCGTCCGCCCGGACCGGGCCGGGGGCGCCGGAGCGCCGCCGCGGCGCGACGGGCGCCGAAGGCGGCGAAAGCCCCGAAAGGCGGTGAACGGCACTGTTCGCCACCGACCGGTCAGGAGGACGGAAACACCGATCATGCGGTCCGGCGGGGCGTTTGTGCCAGGAACATGGCACATCTCACGCACCCCTTCCGTCACACAAGGCCCGCCCGACCCACCGGCCCGCGTCTGTGCCACCGCGCCCCCCGGCCCCCGCCCGACCCACCAGCCCCCGCCCGCCCCACGGGCCCGCGTCTGTGCCACCGCGCCGCCGTTCGCCCTGATCGGGTGGGCGCACCCTTAGTCTCGAACCGGTCCCCGATCCACACGGGGCGGGCGGAACAGGAGAACGGGATGACCCCGGGGCGCAGAAGCAGCACGTTCAGCCGGCTCCTCCGGCACGGCTTCACGGACCCGTCCGCCGCCGAGCGGCTCCTCGACCTGCCCGCGATGTCGGCCGTGCGCGGCGACCCCGTCCTGCTCGACGCGCTCGGGGCCACCGCCGACCCCGATCTGGCGCTGCGCTCCCTCGTCCGGATCGCGGAGGCCCACGAGGAGGGGGAGCGCCGCCGCTTCCTCGACACCCTCGTCACCGCCAAACCGCTGCGCGACCGGCTGCTCGGCGTCCTCGGCGCCTCCGAGGCGCTCGGCGACCACCTGGCCCGCCACCCGCACGACTGGCAGGCCCTCTACACCTACGAGTCCACCGACCTGCACCCCGGCGTGGCCGAGTTCGAGCGCGGTCTCGCCGACGCGGACGACGCGGTGGCGCTGCGCGTCTCCTACCGCCGCTGCCTGCTCGCCATCGCCGCCCGCGACGTGTGCGGCACGACCGACGTGGCCCAGGCGGCCGCCGAACTCGCCGACCTCGCCACCGCCACCCTGCGGGCCGCGCTCGCCATCGCCCGCGCCGCCGCCCCCGAGGACGCCGCCCTGTGCCGGCTGGCCGTGATCGCGATGGGCAAGTGCGGCGGCCACGAGCTGAACTACGTCTCCGACGTCGACGTGATCTTCGTCGGCGAGCCGGTGGGCGGCGCCGACGAGGCCAAGGCGCTCCAGGCCGCGACCCGGCTCGCCTCCCATCTGATGCGGATCTGCTCGGAGACCACCGTCGAGGGCACCATCTGGCCCGTCGACGCCAACCTGCGGCCCGAGGGGCGCAACGGCCCGCTGGTCCGCACCCTCTCCAGCCACCTGGCGTACTACCAGCGCTGGGCCAAGACCTGGGAGTTCCAGGCCCTGCTGAAGGCCCGCGCGGTCGCCGGCGACCTGACGCTCGGCGAGGAGTACATCCAGGCCGTCTCGCCGCTGGTCTGGCAGGCCGCCGAACGCGAGAACTTCGTCCCCGACGTCCAGAAGATGCGCCGCCGCGTGGTCGACAACATCCCGGCCGCCGAGATCGAGCGCGAACTGAAACTCGGGCCCGGCGGGCTGCGGGACGTCGAGTTCGCCGTACAGCTCCTCCAGCTGGTGCACGGCCGCAGCGACGCCGGTCTGCGCAGCGGCACCACCCTGGACGCCCTCCAGGCGCTGGCGTCCGGCGGATACGTGGGCCGCGCCGACGCCGCCCAGCTCGACGACGCCTACCGCTTCCTGCGCGCCATGGAGCACCGCATCCAGCTGTACCGGCTGCGCCGCACCCACCTGGTGCCCGACCAGGAGGCGGACCTGCGGCGCCTGGGCCGCTCGCTCGGGCTGCGGACCGACCCGGTCCCGGCCGTCAACCGGGAGTGGCGGCGCCACGCGTCGGTCGTGCGCCGGCTGCACGAGAAGATCTTCTACCGCCCGCTGCTGGACGCCGTCGCCCAGCTCGGCCCCGGCGAGGCGCGGCTCAGCGCCAAGGCGGCCGGCCAGCGGCTGGAGGCGCTCGGCTACGCCGACCCGGTCACCGCGCTGCGCCACCTGGAGGCGCTGTCCTCCGGGGTCAGCCGCAAGGCCGCCATCCAGCGCACCCTGCTGCCCGTGCTGCTCGGCTGGTTCGCCGACTCCGCCGACCCCGACGCGGGGCTCCTCGGCTTCCGCAAGGTCTCGGACGCCCTCGGGCAGACCCCCTGGTACCTGCGGCTGCTGCGGGACGAGGGCGCGGCGGCGGAGAACCTGGCCCGGGTGCTGTCCGCCGGACGCCTCGCCCCGGACCTGCTGCTGCGCGCGCCGGAGGCGGTCGCCATCCTCGGCGACCCCGGCGGGCTGACCCCGCGCGGGCGCGAGCACCTGGAGCAGGAGGTGCTCGCCGCCGTCGGCCGCGCCGACACCGCGGAAGCGGCCGTCGCCGCGGCCCGCGGGGTGCGCCGGCGCGAGCTGTTCCGCACCGCGGCGGCCGACCTCATCGGCTCGTACGGCACCGAGGACAGCCCCGCCGAGGCCGATCCCGGGGCCCTCGTCGACCGGACCGGCACCGCCGTCACCGACCTGACCGCGGCCACGATCGCCGGGGCCCTGCGGGCGGCGGTGCGCGCCGAGTGGGGCGACACCCTGCCCACCCGGTTCGCCGTCATCGGGATGGGCCGTTTCGGCGGCGGGGAGCTCGGCTACGGCTCCGACGCCGACGTGCTGTTCGTCCACGAGCCCCGCGAGGGCGTCGGCGAACAGGAGGCGGCGCGCGCCGCGAACACCGTGGTCGCCGAGATGCGTCGGCTGCTCCAGCTGCCGACCGCCGATCCGCCGCTGCTCATCGACGCCGATCTGCGGCCCGAGGGGAAGAGCGGCCCGCTGGTCCGCACCCTCCCCTCCTACGAGGCGTACTACCGCCGCTGGTCCCTGGTCTGGGAGAGCCAGGCCCTGCTGCGCGCCCGGCCCATGGCCGGCGACCGGGACCTGGCCGACCGCTTCATCGCCCTGGTCGACCCGCTGCGCTACCCGGAGCGGGGTCTCGGGGAGGACGCGGAGCGCGAGATCCGCCGGCTCAAGGCGCGCATGGAGTCCGAGCGGCTGCCGCGCGGAGCCGACCCGACCCTTCACGCGAAACTGGGCCGCGGCGGCCTCAGTGACGTCGAGTGGACCGTGCAGCTGCTGCAGATGCGCCACGCCTGGTCGGTGCCCGAGCTGCGCACCACCGGGACCCGGCAGGCGCTGGCGGCGGCCCGGGACGCCGGTCTGATCGACGCCGACGACGCGGCCGTCCTCGACGAGGCCTGGGTGCTGGCCACCCGGGTGCGGGCGGGCGTGATGCTGGTCCGCGGCCGCGCCGGCGACACCTTCCCCTCCGACGGCCGCGAACTGGCGGCGGTCGGCCGCTACCTCGGCTACGGGCCGGGTCACGTGGGGGACATGCTGGACGACTACCGCCGCGTCACCCGCCGGGCACGGGCCGTGGTGGAGGAGGTGTTCTACGGGGGCTGACCGGCCGGGGCGGGCGAGGCGTCGGGCCGACCGGCCGGGGCACGCGAGCCCGCCGCAACCCGGGCCGGCGGAGAGGCCCTACGCCCGAGAGCGGCCGCGCAGGCGGCCGAGCCGCGCGGCGAGCGGGGTGCGCGGGGTGTCCGGCTCCGCGGACACCTGCCGAGGCAGCCCCTGGGGGAGCGCCCGGTACCAGGCGTACGAGACGCCGAAGCCGAACGCCAGGCAGATCATGCCGCCCACCGCGTCGAGCCAGAAGTGGTTCGCGGTCGCCACGATCACGACCAGGGTGAGCGTCGGGTACAGGGCGCCCAGGATCTTCGCCCACGGGGCCGTCGCCAGCGCGCAGATGATCAGCCCGGACCAGAGCGACCAGCCGATGTGCATCGACGGCATCGCCGCGTACTGGTTGGACATGTTCTTGAGGTTGCCGGAGGCCATGGAGCCCCAGGTCTGGTGCACCAGCACGGTGTCGACGAAGTCCTGCCCGTTCATCAGCCGGGGCGGCGCGAGCGGATACAGGTAGTAACCGACCAGTGCCACACCGGTGGTGGCGAACAGGACCAGCCGGGCCGCGGCGTAGCGGCCCGGGTGCCACCGGTAGAGCCAGACGAGGACGCCGATGGTCACCACGAAGTGGAGCGTCGCGTAGTAGTAGTTCATCGCCACGATCAGCCACGTCACCGAGTTCACGGCGTGGTTGACGGACTGCTCCACCGCTATGCCGAGGGTCTTCTCGGCCTCCCAGATCCAGTCGGCGTTGCGGAGCGCCTGCTCCTTCTGCTCCGGGACCGCGTTGCGGATCAGCGAATACGTCCAGTAACTCACCGCGATCAGCAGGACTTCGAACCAGATCCGCGGACGCCGGACCCGCCGCGGTGCGCGGCGGCGGCGCGCACCGTCGGGGCGCGCCTCGTCGTGCTGCGCGTCGTCGTGCTGCGTGGAGGGGACCGCGGCCTCGTCCTCCGTGATGGGTGACGGGGTCGCCGTCCGGCTGTCGAGAGTCTTCACGGTCGCTTCACCCATGGGACGAGAGTCTGCCAGAAACACGGCCCACCCTGATCATCCCTCGGTCGGGTCATCGCCGCACCCGCTCCACCCTACGGACGAGGGGGTACCCGGGGGTCCGGCAGGGGGGTCTGCCGGGGGGCGGAGGCCGTGGAACCGCGCACCACCAGCTCCGGCATGAACACGAACTCCCCGTGCACCGGAGCCCGCCGCCCGGCCCCCTCGCCCGAGTGCGCGTCGCCGATCTCCTCCAGCAGCGCGCGTACCGTGGCCTGCCCCATCGCGGGCACCGGCTTGCGCACCGTGGTCAGCGGCGGATCGGTGAAGGCGATCAGCGGGGAGTCGTCGAAACCCACGACGGAGACGTCGTCCGGCACCTCCAGCCCCCGCTGCCGGGCCGCCCGTATCGCGCCCAGCGCCATCATGTCGCTGGCGCAGACGACGGCCGTGCACCCGCGGTCCATCAGCGCGGAGGCGGCGGCCTGGCCGCCCTCCAAGGTGTAGAGCGAGTGCTGTATCAGCTCGTGCTCGACGGTGTGCGGATCGCAGCCGAGCTGGTCGCCGACCGCCCGGACGAATCCCTCGATCTTCCGCTGCACCGGGACGAAACGGCGCGGCCCGACGGCCAGTCCGAGCCGTACGTGACCGAGCGACACCAGATGGGTCACCGCCAGCTGCATCGCCCCGCGGTCGTCCGGCGAGATGAACGGCGCCCGCACGTGCGGCGAGAACCCGTCCACGAGGACGAACGGCACCCCCTGCGCGCGCAGCCGCTCGTAGCGCTGGGTGTCCGCGGTGGTGTCGGCGTGCAGACCGGACACGAAGATGATCCCGGAGACGCCCCGCTCCACCAGCATCTCGGTCAGCTCGTCCTCGGTGGAGCCGCCGGGCGTCTGGGTGGCGAGCACCGGGGTGTACCCCTGGCGGGTCAGCGCCTGGCCGATCACCTGCGCGAGCGCGGGGAAGATCGGGTTCTCCAGCTCGGGCGTGATCAGTCCGACCAGGCCGGCGCTGCGCAGCCGCAGCCGCACGGGGCGCTCGTAGCCGAGCACGTCGAGAGCGGCGAGGACGGACTGGCGGGTGGTCGCGGCGACTCCGGGCTTCCCGTTGAGAACCCGGCTCACCGTCGCTTCGCTGACCCCCGCCTGGGCGGCGATGTCGGCCAGGCGTGCGGGAGCGGTCACGATCGGACTGTACCCGCAGCCCCCCGCGCCTGCCCACACCGCCCCGCGACGCCCGGCGCCCCCGGCCCCGCGGGCACGGCCGGGGGACGAAGAGCGCGTCGACACCGGGTAGTTCAACGGTGCCGTCCTGAGTACGCACACTCAGGCGCCGTTCACCCGCGCCGCATACGCTCGCCTCGCACCGGACGCCGCGGGGGCGGCACGGCCCGCGGGCCGGCGGGCGGGACCACGGGGGGACGACATGCCAGGAACACCGCCGTCACAGCACGGACCGGAGCACACCCGCCCGGCCGGGCGCCCGGCCAGCCGCACCGCGGCGGTGGGCTGCGCCGCCCTCGCCCTCGCCGCCCTCGCCACGGGCTGCGGAGGCCAGGAACGCACCAGCACCCGGGGCGCCGCGCCCACCGCGTCCGCCTCCCCCTCGGCCGACGCGTCACCGTCACCGTCCCCGTCTCCGTCGGCCGGCTCCACGACCGGAGCGCTGCCGGACGCCTACGACTTCACGCCCGATCCCGCACGCGTCCCCAGGACCCCGGAACGGGCCCGCGAACTCACCCGCAACGCCTCGCTGGAGCCCGCCGACTGGACCCCGGGCATGGTCCGCCACGACCCGTACGAGAACGCCGGGACCCGCCCGCTGCTCCCCGACACCTGCGTGTGGACGCGCACCCCGCTGCCGCCCGGGATGCTGGACAGCTACACCCGGCGCATCGACATGCCCGCGAAGGACGGCAAGGGCCGCGTCCAGGGCTCCCTCACGGTGACCGTGCACCGCGACGAGGCGCTCGCGGACCGCGAGATGAAGGACACCGTCCAGGAGAGCTTCCGCTGCCCGGTGCAGCAACTCGGCGGCGGGCAGCGGCTCGACGGCCTGATGTCCATGCACCTGGACCCGAAGGACGTGAAGAACGCCGACGCCACCCTCTTCGAGGCCGGGCGGTGGACCGGCCCCGGCTCCGGCGGCCCGCAGGAGTACGTCTGGAGCAAGTCCCGGATCGGAACCGTCACCACGGCCGTCTCCGTCAAGGGAGCCGAGGGGTACGAGACGACCGACCTGATCCGCTTCGCCGCCGAGGCGGGCGCCAAGATGCTCTACCGCGTGGAGCTGGAGCTGAAGTGAGCCATCTGCAGCCGCCCGGACCGGGCGACCCCGCGCACGTCGCCGGCTACCGCGTCGTCGGCCGGCTCGGCGCCGGCGGCATGGGCGTGGTGCTGCTCGGCCGCTCCCGGGGCGGCGCCCTCGTCGCCATCAAACTGATCCGCGCCGAGTACGCGGGCGACGCCTCCTTCCGCACCCGTTTCCGGCGCGAGGTCGCCATCGCCCGCCGGGTCGTCAACCGCTACGCCGTGCCGGTCGTCGACGCCGACACGGAGGCCGCGTCCCCCTGGCTGGCCACGGAGTTCGTCCCCGGACCGGCGCTCGCCGACGCCGTCGCCGCCACCGGTCCGCTGCCCGCGCCCGCGCTGCGGGCGCTCGGCGCCATGCTCGCCGAGGCCCTGGACGCCGTGCACCGGGCGGGCATGGTGCACCGGGACGTGAAGCCGGGAAACGTGCTGCTCGCCCCCGACGGACCCCGCCTGATCGACTTCGGCATCGCCCGCGCGCTGGACGACACGGTGCTCACCGCGACCGACATGGTCGTCGGCTCGCCCGGGTTCCTCTCGCCCGAGCAGGCCACCGGCGCCCCGGTCGGGCCGCCGAGCGACGTGTTCTCGCTCGGGTGCGTGCTCGTCCACGCGGCGACCGGGCAACGGCCCTTCGGCAGCGGCCCGGTGGAGGCCATGCTGTTCCGCACGGTGCACGACGAGCCGGCCCTCGACGGCGTGCCCGGCGAACTCCTCCCCCTGGTGCGCGCCTGTCTGGACAAGGACCCCGCGCGCCGGCCGGACGCGGCCGCGCTGCGCGCCGCCTGGGCCGCCGACACCGCGGACGGCGGCTGGCTGCCCGCGTCCGTCAGCCATCTCATCGCCGAACGCTCCGCGCGGATGCTGGCGCTGCCCGACATCGAGGCCACCTGGGTCCCGCCGCCGGCGCCCGACGGCGCCACGGCCACGGCCGCCCCGCATCCCGAACCGCCCCGCAGACGCCGCATGCTGGCCTGGATCGGCTCCGGCGCGGCGGTCCTCGCCACCGGCGGCACCACCGCCTGGCTCATCGGACGGGACCGGCGCGACGGCGGCACGGACGGCGCCGGGCCCGCCGCCCGGCCCGTCGTCCGGCTCGGGCTCCAGGCCGATCTGAGCGGACCGGGACGCGCGGCGGGCACCGCCCACGAACGCGGGATGCGGCTCGCGGTCGAGGAGCACAACGCCCGCGCGGACGAGCCGTTCACCCTCGCCCTCACCGTCGCCGACGACCGCGGCGACCCCGGGGCCGCGCGCGGCGCCGCCGCCCGGCTCGCCGCCGACGAACGCGTCGTCGCCGTGGTGGGCGCGACCGGCGTCGAGGCGGCCGGCGCGGTGCTCGGCGCCTACGACGAGGCGGCGCTCACCCTGCTGAGCGCGCTGGACGGCGACACCCGCCACATGAACCGGGTCTTCCTCTGCGCCCGGCCCAGCAACGCCATGCAGATGTACCCGGTCGCCCAGTACCTCGGACTGCACGGCCTCGACGACATCGCCGTCGTCGACGACGAGAGCGAGTACGGACGGCAGACGACCCGCTTCCTCGCCGAGGGACTGCGCGGGACCGGCGGACGCACCGTCCTCGCCCACACCGTCCCGGAGGGCACCGGCGCCGCCGGCCTCGACGCCCGGGCGCGCGCCCTGGTCGCGGCCCGGCCCGGGGCCGTCGTGCACGGGGGCGGCGCCCGGTCCGCGGCCGACTTCGCCCGCGCCCTCGACAGGGCGGGCTACCGCGGACCGCGCATCGCCGGACAGGCCGCGCACGAGCAGGGGTTCCTCGCCTCGGCGGGCGCGGCGGCCGACGGCTGGCTCGTCGTCTCCACCGCCACCGACCCGCTCGCCGCGCCCGCGGCCCGCGCGTTCACCCGCGCCTTCCGCACCCGCTGGGACGGCGCCGCGCCCCCGCCGTTCGCGGCGGAGGCGTACGACACCGTCCGCCTGGTCGCCTCCTGCGTCCGGGAGCTCGGGAGGGAGCGCGTCACCCGCGGCGACCTGGTGCCCGTGCTGCGCAAGACCCGGTACGAGGGCGTGTCCAGGACCTACGCCTTCGAACCGGAGAACGGCGCCTTCGTGGGCACCGGCACCTTCTTCTACCGGGTGACGGGCGGCGCGTTCCGCTTCCTCGGGCCGGACCCGAAGGCGGTGTGAGACCGCCCCCGTCGCGGGCCGCCGGCGCGGCCGCTGCCTCGGACGATGCCCGACGGGGCGCGATGGAAAGGGCTTTCTGCGACGATGGGGCGTCCTTGTCGCCGCACCCCCGGAGCCTTCCGTGCCGCAGATCACCGTCGACTGCTCGCCCACCGCCCGATCCGCCCTCGACCGGCAGAAGTTCGCCCTCGCCCTCCACCGGCTGGTCGTCGACACCGTCGGCACCCGCCTGGAGGCGTGCAAGACCCGCTTCCGTCCCGCCGACGAGACCGTCGTCGGCGACGGCGGGAGCGACGCCCCGCTGGTCCACGTCGGCATCGCCCTGCTGCCCGGCCGCAGCGAGGAGGTCAAGGCGCGGCTGTCGCAGGCCGTGGTGGACCTGGTCGCGGAGCACCTCGCCGCCGCGGCCGGCGGCGCGTCGTACGTCTCCGCCGAGATCCGGGACCTGGAAGCGTCCTACCGCAAGCGCTGACCGGGCACCATCAGCGGACCCAGCCGCACCAGCCGGCCGACGAGATCGCCGAACGGGCCGTCGGCCGGCTCCTGGGAGAGGAGGCCCGCCAGCACCCCGGCCATCTCCTCGTCGTACGCCGCGCTCACCGCCGCCAGCGCGGCGAAGTCGTGCACCAGCTGCAACTCCAGCTCGGCACGCGGCACCCGCCGCCCGTCCAGCCAGATGAGCGCGGTCGACTCGGCGAGCGACACCCAGGAGCGGACCACCAGCGCGAGACGCGGCGACGGATCGGCGACGCCGAGATGGGCGAGGATCTGCTCGTACGCGGCCTGCCGCACCTCGTCGATCATCGCGTGGGTGGTGGACGAGCCGACGGCCGGACCGCCGCGCATCAACGCCGAGAAACCGGGACCGTGTTCGTCGACGAAGTCGAAGAAGCGGCCCATGACCCGCAGCAGACGGGCGCCGAGCGGGCCGTCGTGCGGCTCGTCGAAGAGCGCGGAGAGCTCGTCCGCCGCGCGGCGCAGTGCCGCCTCGTACAGGCTCTGCTTGCCCGGGAAGTAGTGGTAGACCAGCGGCCGCGAGATGCCGGCGGCGGCCGCGATCTCGTCGATGGACACGTCGTCGGGGGAGCGGTGGCTGAACAGCTCCAGCGCCACGCCGATCAGCTGCTGCCTGCGTTCCTCGACGCCCATCCTGCGCCGCACCCCGGTCGTCATACGAACACCCTACCGAGTGCCCGCGCCCGCCCGACCGGGGCCCGGTGACGTCCGGGGAGGTCAGGGACGCAGCAGCAGCACCGTGCCGAGCGCACGCTGACCGGTCGAGTCGGAGGGGCGGTTGACTATGCCGGCGGACGCCGTCGCCATCACGCTGGAACCGCCGCCGTCGAGGTTCATCGCCTCACGCGCCCCGAGCTGCCGCATCAACTGGGCCGCCGACGCGATCCCGAGGCCCTCGCTGTACCCCGCCTGCCGGCCGTCGACGACCACGATCATCAGCCGTCCCCGGTCGTCGACCCCGATCATCGAACGGGGGTTGGCCCGCACGGTCCAGTTGTACGTGAAGGTCCGGTCCGGCCCCTCGCGGAGGATGCCGTCGCCCACCGCGTTGACCGACACCCGGCCGTCCCGGACGAGGGCGGGGCCGACCTGGAGGATCGTCGTGCCGGCGGTGAGCGGGACCTTGCTGTTGCGGCTGTCCCACACCTCTTCGGTGACGGAGGTCTGCGTGCCGGCCGGCAGGTGGGCGAGCAGCCAGGCGGCGCTCGCACCCGTCGCCTGGATCACCGAGCCGCCGGCCGGAACCGCCGCCCCGCGCGAGGCGTTGACCGCGATCACCCGGCCGCTCGCGTCCAGCACGGCCTCCGCGCCCGCCCCGGACGGGGGCTGCCCCCACTCCGGGGTGAACCGCACCAGCTCGCTGTCGTCCGTGCACTTGAGGTCGTGCTGGGGCTTCTCGGTCGGCAGGTCGCCGCCCACGCCGCCGCAGTTCCACACCTCGCCGGGTATCCGGTTCACCCCGTCGATCTCCGCGGTCGCGCCGCCCGCGCGCAGCGTCACCCGGGCCCGGAAGGTGTCCACGTCGAACGCCCGGCCGCCGTCGGAGAACCTGATCCCGGCCCGGCCCTGGGTCGCCGAGCCGATGATCCTGCCGTCCTTCACGTACAGGCCGCCGGGGGCGTCGTTGTAGAACCACTGGGCGTTGACGCCGGCCGTGGCGCCCGCGGCGGCCATGAGGTCGGTCAGCTTCTCGGTGCCCTTCAGCGTCGGCCCGAAGGCCGTGTCGAGCGAGCCACCGAAGCTGCGGAGGTCCACCCGCATCACGTGCACCTTGTGCGGCGCCCGGAGGTCCGACCCGTCCTGGGGGGTGTACCGGGTGCCGCCGGCGAATCCGGCCGCCTTGACGCGGGCGAGGTCCGCCGAGGCCCCGGCCTCCGCCGCGTACCTGCCGATGCGGACGGTCCAGCCGAGCGTCCCGGCGCGCCGGTCGGCGAAGTCGGGGGTCCTGATCTCCTCGACGCGCGGCGCGAAGCCCTTGTCCCGCAGCGCCGCAGCCACACGGTCGGCGGTCGCGCGGGGGCCGAGGGCGGTGTTCGCGGAGGACAGCGGTCCGTCCGGTTCGACGGGCAGGTACACGTGGACCGTCCACTTGTCGTCCGCGTCCTGGCGGCCGAACGCCATGGAGGTCAGGGTGACCCCGGGAGCCACGGTGGTGGTCACCGGCGGGGCGCTCGGCTGGAGCGGGCGCGTCGCGGACGGGGGCTGGGGCCGGGTGGCGTCGGGCGGTTGCGGCGCGGCCTGGGCTCCGGGCACGGCCGCCACCGCACCCAGCACCGTCGCCGCCGCTGTCGCGGCCGCCAGGGAAAGGGACGTGCGCTGCATGAGCGTCCTTCCGTCGTCGGAACGTAAGGCAAGGCAAGGCGCAGTCGATTGCGGGCAGATGTCTCGGAGTACAACAGCCGTGGCAGCCCTGTGGAAGCCTCCGGACCGGCCATGCAGAATGAGCCGTTCCGGCTCTTGCGGAAGGGCCTGACAGGCCGTCGGGGGGCGAACACAGGGGAGGGTGCGCAGGGGGACAGTAGTCCACGCGCACGGGGCCTCCGCAGGAGGGGTACCCAGGGACGATGTGCCCGGGGACGGTGTGCCCGGGAGGGGGCGACCGGGGACGGTGCGTGCCGGGGGTCAGTGCCGGGAACGCCGACGCTCGACGTGTGCCCGGAGACCGGCCGGGCCCGGCTCTCGTACCGCCGCGCCGAGGAGGTCTTTGAGGAGAACACCCGGCTGCCGGCCGACCCCCTCGCCTCCCCCGACGACATCGAGGACCTGGACGGCTGGACGCTCCACCGGCTCCGCCGCAGTGCCCTGACACACGACGCGGAGGACGGCACCTCCACCCCGATGCTGCCGGCCCGCTCCCGCCACGCCTCCGTCCGCTCCCTGGAGCGGTACGCCCGCCCCGGCGTCGACGCGGTCGCCCGGCACGTCGCCGAGCGTGGCCGGCTGTCCGCCGCCGTCGCTGAACATGCGAAGCCTGCGAGCGGGTTACTTGCTCCCCGGTCTCCGAGCCGGGATGACAGGGCCTGTCCCGAAGGGACAGGGCACCCCGGCATCCCCTACGGGCCCCGAGGGGGTTTTCCCCCTTTGCGGCCCGGGGGGTCGCTCCATGTCCCAGCGGAGCGGCCGACGGGCATGATCCATCCATGACTTTACGGCGAACAAGTATCCGGATTCTGGCTGGTGCGGCGGTCCTCGGCAGTGTGTCCGCCCTGGTGACTCCGGTCTCGGCGGCGGCCGGCTCCCCCAGCGAGCGGGTACAGGGCGGGGCTGTCGTCTCCGTCGAGCAAGCGGCCGACCTCACAGCCGAGGAAGTGGCCGGGGAGCTCCGGGGAAGGATCGACTCGTCCCAGGTCCGTCACGGCGTGACCGCCTATCGGGTCACGTACCGCACCACCGACAGCGCAGGCGCCCCCACGACCGCGAGCCAGCTCGTCGTCCTGCCCAAGAACGGGGCGCGCCACCTGTCCACCGTCTCCTGGCTGCACGGCACCACCGTCTACCGCAAGGATGTCGCCTCGGAGAATCCGAACTCGAACGACCGGCTCGTCGCCCTGCTGTTCGCCTCGACCGGGCGGGCCGTTTCGGCGCCCGACTACGTGGGCCTCGGCTCGGGCGAAGGCTTCCACCCGTACGGTGACCCCCGGGCCACCGTCGCGGCCTCGGTGGACGGCCTGCGCGCGGCCCGGACCCTCGCCCACCGAAACGGCCGGGAGCTGAAGCGGAAGGTTCAGGTCAGCGGGTTCTCGCAGGGCGGCCCCGCGACCATGCTGGTGGGCCGGGCGCTTCAGCAGGAGAGCGCCGACCGCTACTTCCGGCTGGGGGCACTCGCCCCGGTCAGCGGCCCCTACAACCTCTCGGCCTTCGAGGCCGCCGCGGCCGACGACAAGATCGCCAAATCCGGCATCTACCTCGCCTACTTCGTCACCGCCTGGAACACGATGTACGGCCTTTACACGTCACCCGGCGATGTCTTCCGCTCCCCCTACGACAGCAAGGTGGAGGGTCTCTTCGACGGCCATCACACCGCCGGGCAGATCGTCAGCGAACTCCCGGCGGCCTCCAAGGACCTGTTCACCGAGGACTTCCTGAACAGAATCCGCAAGCCCGACGGAGTCCTGGAGGAGAAGCTGCACCCGATGGACCACACATGCGACTGGCGGCCGAACGTACCAGTGGAGATCTTCCACGGCCGGGGCGACAAGGACGTCGACTTCAGTCACGCGGCGTACTGTGCAGACCAGTTGACGAGGAACGGCGCCGCACCTCGGCTGACCGACGTCGGCGACCACGACCACAACGGATCGGTGCGGCAAGCCCTGCCCCGGATCGTCGGGTTCTTCGACGAGTCGGCGAAGACCAACTGAAGCACGCCACCGGCGACGGCTGAGACAGAGGACGTACGCGCAGCGGCGCGCCCGCCCGACCCATGCCCGTTCAGGCGATGAGCAGGCGGAGGCCGAGGTCTGCCGTGTCGAGGTGGGTGAGGTCGCTGTTGCGCTCGGCCCACCGGCCGGAGTCGAGGTCGTCGCGGAGGCTTCGCACGGCCCGCTGCTCGGCGTCCGGCCCGACCCTTGTCCACACCGACATCGCACGGCGGACGTGCTCCTCCAGATACGCCTCCGGTCTGCGCCAGTACGCCTCGAACAGGCCGTCGGTGCAGTCCCACGGGACGGGCACCGGCTCGGCGCGGGCGCCGATCGCGTCGGCCATCCCCGCAAGTGAGGGAAATTCTGCGAGGACGGTGGCGAACTCGGGCAGGTAGTCGCGGGTGAGCCAGAACCGGTCCTGCCATCCGGGCTCGTCGGTGTCGAATGTCAGCACCACCACGCGGCGGGCCACGCGCCGCATCTCGCGCAGCCCCGCTATCGGGTCCCCCCAGTGGTGAACAGTCGAGACGGCCATCGCGACGTCGAAGGAGTGGTCCTCGAACGGCAGGCTCTCCGCGGCGGCAGCCACGCACGGCGCCGAGCCGGCAGGCCGCTGACGCCGCATGACCTCCGACGGCTCCACCGCGGTCACCTCGCGATCAGCCGGCTCGTAGGAGCCGGTGCCGGCCCCGACATTCAGCACCGTCCGCGCGTCCCCGAGCGCGTCCACAATCTGCGCTGCGATCCGCGGCTCGGTACGCCGCGTCGCCGTGTAGGCGCCGCCGATCGCGTCGTACAGCCGTGCACCGAGCATCCCCAGTTGCTCCTCCGGTGTCACCATCCGTCCCCTCGCCCGTGCCTCGAGTTCCCTGTCGATGGCCGCCACCATGGCGTCAGCACGATCACGCCGCTCCAGCAGCAGGCCACGCAGTCGGCGCAGGTGCGCGACCGCGTCGGTGGACGAGTCGCCGACCAGTTCCGCAACCTCCCGCAACCCGAAGCCCAGCCGCCGGTAGGCCAGCACTTCCCTCAGCCGCTCGACGTCCCCCGCCGAGTAGGCCCGGTACCCACCTGAGGTCCGCGCCGACGGACGCACGAGCCCGACCTCGTCGTAGTGATGCAGCGTGCGGACGCTCACGCCGGCCAGCTCGGCCACGCGCCCCACGGTCCAGTGATCTTCCACGGCACCGACTGTGCAGCCTGACGCCACGTGAGGGTCAAGAGCCGCACTCATGACCCGCGAGAGCCGGCGCGGAGGCCGTAGCTCCATGCCGCGCACTTCAGAAACGGTCGTTCATGAGAGACGCTCATCGAGGCTGCGACAAGCTTCGGGCGCCGCCCCTGTGGCTCCGGGGCGCGATATGTGCGTCTCGGAGGCACGTTCACACGTCGCGGCGTCGTACGAGGACCACCGCGAGGTCGACTGCGATCTTCACCACGACTCCGGCCAGGCCCGGAGCAGCACACCGGGATGCTTGCCGCCTCCCCGTGCGGAAGCGAGGATCCAGCAGGTCGATGCTCCCCCGGCGCCGCTCGATCTCGCCCTTGACCGCCACCAGGCTCTCCGGCTCCTCCTGCCTGCCCCGCGGGGAGACCCGAATCCACGGCTCGCCGTGCTTCTTGACGATCGCCACCCCGCCCGGCGCGACGGGCGGACCAGGGAGGTCACCGCAGCGGCGCGACGCGGGTGCCGTCCGGCAGGCGGCCGTGGAGGTCGGCGCGGGCGCCGGGCCGGGAGCGCACGGCGAGGAGCGGGCCGTCCGCCTCGCCGGACACCCCTCCCGAGAGGGCGACCGACCGGAACCGTCCGCCTCCGGCGGCGAGCGCGTACCACTGCCCCGCACGCGACTGCCACAGGACGCCCGCCAGCACCCGCGGCTCGCGCACCCCGCACGCGGGGGAGCCCTCCGCCCGCGCCACGACGGTGCCCGGTGCGGACGGGCGGTCGGCCGGCGGGTGGAACTGGGCCATCACCCGGGCGCCGTCGCCGCGCCACGTCTCGGCACGGGTGCACACCCACGCGGCCGTCCCGTTGGCCTCCGGAAGCCGCTGGAGCGCGTACCGCCAGACGCTCACCTCGCGCACCCCGTGCGCGCGCAGCCCCTGGAGCGAGCACGCCGTCCGGGCCCAGGTCGCCGGCGCCCCGGGCCCGGTCGCGTCGGACGGGGCCGACGGCGGACCGGACAGCAGCCGGACCGGGGCCAGTTCGCCCAGATCCGTCAGGAGCCGCGTCCCCTCGCCGTCGCGGACCTCCAGCGCCTCCCAGGAGCGGCAGGCGCCCTCCCGGGCCGGGCTGGGAAGGGCCGCCGTCACCCCGGAGGCGTCACGGGCGAGCGGTCGTGCGGGGGCCGCGGGGTCGAGCAGGTCCCGCACCGACACCTGCCGCACCCAGGGCGCGGTCAGATAGCGCACCCGTCCGCCCGGCCTGGCCACCACCAGCGCCGCCGCCGACGCGCCGTCCGCCGCGTCCGTGCGCGCGAAGTCGAGGGCCGCGCCGCCGGCTCTGCCGGCGGGCTCGGCGTACCGCACGGCCCGCAGGCCGTCGTGCAGCACCACCACACGCGCCCGTTCCACCGCGCCCGCGAACAGCAGCCGCGGCCGGCCCGCCGGGGGACCCGACGAGGTGCCGGGGGTGGCCGTCACACGCACCCGTCCGCCCGGATCCGCCCAGGCGGCCAGCGCCCGGTCCAGCAGCGCCCGGTCACCGGTCAGCCCGCCACGTGCGGGCCACACGGAGAAGTCCCGCCGGGTGGCGTCCCGCCACGCCGTCGGCGCGGCCCGCACCGGCGCGGCCCGGTCCGCGTCCCGCCAGGCCGGGGAGCCGGCGTCCGGCAGGCCGAGGAGACCCCCGCAGACGGCCAGCGCGGCGACCGCCACCACGCCCGCCCGGACCCGGCGCCCGCGGCGCGGCGGTCCGGTCGGGCACGCCTGGAGCGCGCACGCGTCGAACGCGGGCGACGCCAGCAGCGCCGCCGTGCCCGCCGCGTCCGGCACGGCGTCCACCGCCGCCAGGGCCGCCCCGGGATCGGTCGCGCCCGCCGCCGCCAGCACGTCGAGGGTCTGCGTCCGGCCGAGGCCCTCCAGACGGCGCAGCACGCAGGCCGCCCGGCCCGCCGGGCCGAGCGCCGCCAGCTCCCGGTCCAGGGCGGTCTCCGCCGCTCCGCCGGCGCGCGGCAGCAGCCGCAGGCCCCTGACCCGGGGCAGCGGGAGGAGCGGCAGCGGGCGCCGGTCCGCCCGCAGCGCCCGGCGCAACAGCCGCGTCCGCAGGGCGTCGTACCCGTCCGGGGCCGTCTCCCCGGGGCGCCGGGCCCTCGGCACCAGGGGCGCCGGAGCACCGGCGCCCCGGCCGGGCAGCGTCCACCGAACGAGGGCGTGTGCGGCCATCACCCGGCGGACCGGGTCGGACGCCGGGGGCAGCACCAGGTAGGCGATCCGCACCAGCCGCGGGTAGTGCGCGGCGGACTCCGCCTCCAGCACGTTCCCGTGGCCCGGGGGAGGGGAGGGGCTGAGGGCCGTGTCGGCTCGCTGAGGACGCACGTCCAGCAGAACGAGCGGACCGGCCCGCGGTCACCCCGCGTGGGGAGCGCCCCCGGTGCCGGACGGCTCGGCACGGCCGGGCGACCCGCGGTCACCCGCGGTCGAGGGACCGCTCACCACTCGGCGGTACCCGGCCGCGCCCCGTCTCGGCCCGCCGCCGCGGCGCCGGTGAGCGACCAGCCGCTGAAGCGCACGGTGCCCCGTGCCCCGCTGCCGCCGTTGGTGGCGCTCATGAAGATGCCCACGTCCTGCGCGGCCGCCGCGCCCGGGACGTTCACCGTGGCGACGGTGCGCCAGGTGGCGCCGCGGTCGGTGGAGCAGGCTCCGGTGAAGGCGGTGCCGCCGTCTTTCGTGAGCCGCAGCAGCACCGGCGCGGTGACGCCGAGGATGCGCCCGTAGCTGTCGATCGTGCCGTCGCCGTCGGTGTCGAACGACAGCGCCACGCCCTGGCCCGGGGTGACGGCCAGGTTGAGGAAGCCCGCGTCCATCGGCTCGGCCAGCGCGTTGCGGACCGCGATCCCGGCACGGGCCCAGGTGCCGGTGTTGTCCTGCGCGTCGACGCGCACCACCACGCTCGCACCGGAGGTGAACGCCTGCGGCAGGTAGGCGGTGCCGAACTGGGTGGTGCCCCGCCACAGGTCGCTGCCCGCCCCGTTGATCGCCAGCCGGCCGCCGAGCTGCCCGAAGACGGCCGCGTTGGAGGTGAACGTGCGCCAGCGCGGCTCCAGCGGCGCCGCCAGGTGCACGCTGCCCGACTGGGCCGACGTCACCCGTTCCTCGGAGAGCGGCCCGTACTGCGTGGTGAGCCGGTACTCCATGGGCACCAGCGGTTCGGTCAGCTCGCCCTCCGGCGCCGTCACCCGCCACGACACCGCCCCGGTGCCGCCCTCCGGGACACCGTCGAGCGCAGGTTCCCCGTCCGGCTCCGCGTCCGGGCCGTCGAGCGCGAAGTCGACGCGGCCGGTGGCCCGCAGCCCGTTCAGGTTGCGGAACGACGCCGTCAGCGTGCCGGTGCTGCCCGGGGTGAACGCCGGCGGGTCGACCGTCACCGTCACCACCCCCTGGTACGGGGCCCGGGAGAGGGTGTCGAAGACCCGCTGGGCGGTGCGGTGCGCGTCACCCGTCGGCCGCACCGGGTAGGCGCCGCGCTCCTTCGTCCACGCCTCCTCCTGGGGATAGAAGTCGAAGGACTTCGGGGCACGGCCCTCGGCCAGCGCGTCGCCCGCCTCGGCCAGGTACGCCTCCCACTGCGGCAGGTGGACGTCGGCCATCAGCCCCTGCCAGTCGCGGTTCGCGTAGTTGCCGAGGGTGTTCGCCGTCGGCCGGTCCGCCCAGGTCGAGATGAGGGTGCGGGCCGTCGCCTCCAGCCGCACGGCCTCCTCGGGGCTGGTCGCCAGCCGCTTGGCGTCCTCCAGCCACGGGCCGGTCAGGAACATCCGGTGGCAGCCGGCCATCGTGTCGGTGAGCAGCATCAGCTTCAGGAACACCGCCGACACGGCGCGGAAGGTGTCCGCGTCCTTGGCGCGCCAGGCGGCCCGCAGGGCGATCTGGAGCGTCCGGGAGCGGTTGGCCAGGGCCTGCCGGGCGACGTCGGTCAGGTCGTGGCGGTAGGTGTCGGAGTCCCGCAGACCGGGACTCACGTCCAGCAGCCCGGCCAGGGCCCGGTCGAAGCCGGCCGGGTCGAACGCCGTGCCGATGGCCGTCGTCAGCGACGGGCGGCGGGAGAACAGCGAGTCGTACGGCCGGCCGTCGGTGCTGGTCAGCTTGTACGCGGTCGCCGCCAGCGCGGAGAACGCCTCGCGTGCCGCGGGGTCGTCCCCGCCGTAGCGGATGCGGCTGTAGTCGGCGAACCACGCCGCCCGGTCGGTCTTCTCCTCCCGCCAGGCCAGTTCGCTGAAGAGCTCCGCGGCCGCCGGGTCCCGCTCGGCTGCCTCCGGCATGTAGGCCGTGCCCACGAGCGCGCTGCCCGCCTTGTCGCGCCAGGCGGTGAACTTCTCCGTCCAGCGGTCGGTGTTGGCGCCGATCGTCGTCCGGCCGCCGAAGTTGGGGATGGTGCCGAAGGCGTACGGCGTGCCGCCCCAGTCCGTCTCCCGGTCGGTGACCGTGTCCAGGTCCGACAGCCCGTCGACGACGAGGACCCGGGACCGGTCGACGGAGTCCAGCAGCAGGGGGCGGGGGTTGGACTGCCAGCCGAGGATCACCCAGGTCGCGCCGGGGCGGGCGGTGTGCAGCGACGTCTCCACGGCGCGGGCCGCCTCGGGGACGGGCACGTCGCCCGGGGTGCCGCCCTCGTGGAGCAGGTCCATCTTGAAGTACGCCACCTCGCCGAACAGGTCGGCCTGGTGGCGGTAGAACGCCGCGGCCACGTCCGCGAACGCCTTCGTCCGGGGGTCGAGCCAGTCGGGGCGCCGCATCCCGCCGCCCCACGTCCCCTGGGGCACGACGCGGGCGTCGCTGCCCGGGTTGCGGGCCGGGAAGCCGTCGGGAACCGCGCCGAAGTAGCCCGGCAGCACCGGCCGCATGCCCAGTTCGCGGAGCCTGTCGCAGATCCGGCGCCCCAGCTCCGCGCGCCGCTCGATCAGCGCGGTGGACATCGGCCCGCCGAACTCGCTCATGTTCTGCAGCAGCCACCAGGGCTGGTGCGAGGGCGCGGGGAGCCAGGTCCGCGCCTCGGTGTCCGAGTAGCCGAAGCCGGTCAGCAGCCGGTGGTAGACCGCCTCCATCCCGGCGGTGACCAGCACTTCGTTGAAGCCGTGCAGCGCCAGCACGTCGAGTTGGCGCTCCCAGCGCGGCCAGTCGGCGTACGGGGCGGTGTACCCGTCGTGGGTGTCGTTGTACACGAACCGGTGAGGGACCGTCGCCGACCGCCTCAGCGGCGCCGCCGGGGCCGGCAGCCGCGCCGGCAGGACGACACGGGAGCCGGCCCACGAGATGTGCGCGCGGCACACGTACTTGAGGTACCAGTGCACCCCGGTCAGCAGGACGGCGGCGCTGGTGCCCGTCACGGTGACGGCGCCCGCCGTGCCGGTCACCTCGAAGCGCTCCGGGCCGGTGACGGTCCGGAGGGTGAACTGGGCGGCGTGGTCGGGAAGCAGCCGCTGCAGCGCGGCGAGCGCGGCACCGGGGGCGTCCGCGCGGGCGGCGGGTGCGGCGGCGGGCGGGGCGGAGGGGGACGGAGACGGCACGGCGGCGGTCGCGGGGGTGTGCGCGGCGAGCGCGGCACCGATCCCGACGGCGCCCGCGGTGCCCAGCAGGGTGCGTCTCGACAGCTCGTACATGCGGCGCTCCTCCGTGTTGCTCCAAGTGGTGCTCCGGCGACAACGGGTCCGTGCGGAGCGCAGGTTACTCACGGTTCACTCCCGCGCAGGGGGACCGGAAGGGCACGATGGCCGGATGCGGACGACATCGAGTACGAACACACCACGGGCGGCCCGGACGGTACTGGCGGTTGCGCTCATCGTCGTGGCGACGGCCTGTTCAGCGGGTGAACGCGATCACGGGCGTGTCGCGGGGACCGCCACGGCACCGGCCTCGCCCCGCGCCGTCTCCGGCAGCCTGGAGGACATCGCGCGCAAGGCCGACTGCGAGCCGAACATCCAGACGGACGCGGCGGAGCTGCGGCAGGCCAACTGCGCGACGGCGGACGGGAGGTACGTGCTGGCCACCTTCGCCACGGAGGACGGGCGGCGCGCCTGGCTGGACGAGGCGGACGACTACGGCGGCACGTACCTCGTCGGCGGGACGTGGGTCGCGGTCGGCGACGAGAAGGTCGTGGCGGCGCTGCGCGGCCGCCTCGGCGGCTCGGTGCGGACCGGAACGGACCACGGATCGCACCCGGGCGGCGGCACCCCGGGTGGCGGTCACGCGGACCACGACGGTCACGAGGACCACGACGGCCACGACGGCCATGAGGGCCACGAGGAGACGCACGGGGGCTGACCGCACGGGTGCGGCGGACGCCGCCCCGGGCCGTCCCGGGCCCCAGGGCGTCCGCCGCACCCCGTACCCCGAGGCCGCACTTCGCGGTTCCACCCCGCACCCGGTACCACCCCTCACCCGGTACCACCCCTCACCCGGTACCGCACGGCGCACCGCATGCCGCACGTCCGCATCGCTGCCGCACGCCGCCCGTGTCGTCCGTGCCGCCGTGCGCACGAACAGGCCGGGCGGGGCCGGGAGCACCTGCTCCCGGCCCCGCCCGGCCTGTTCCGTCCCCGTCCCTTGCCTCCTCCGTCCCTTCGCTTGCGCTCAGTCCAGGCCGCGGGGGGTCACCGGCACCTCCGTCCGCCGTTGATGCAGCTCACCATCTTGTTCATCAGCCTCTCGTCGAACACGTTGATGAAGTCGCCGTGGTCGGTGACGGGCTTGTGCAGCTGCTCGGGGAACGAGTCGACGGCGAACACCGAGGCGTTCTCCCCGTCGAAGACCGGTGGCGGGACGTCGTAGACGATCCGCTGGACCAGCTGGGGGATGGCGCGGAAGCCCTGCGGGCAGCGGCCGCCGGCGTCGGCGAACGCCACATGGGTGCGGTGGTTGGCGCTGTCGGTGTTCTGGCCGTCCCAGCAGCTCTGGAACGTGAAGGTCCGCACCACCTGGCTGTTCTCGGGGCAGATCGGGTACTTGTCCTTCAGCTGCCGGTCCTCGAAGCCCGTGCAGCTCCACGACGCGTTCGCGTTCGCGTCACCGTTGACGAACGCCTTCGCGTCGCCCGTGATGATCCGCAGGAACCGGGGCATCGCGGTGACCTTGCTCCGCGGACTGCCCACGAAGCTGAGGGTGACCTGCGACGGCGTCTGGATCTCGCCCACGTTCTGGTCGTTGCCACCGCCGTCGGCGGCCGCGTCCGCCTCGTCCTGGCCGTTCTGGAGCCGGAGCACCGGCCAGTAGTAGGTCGACCGGTCGCCCTGGTTGCGGCAGGTGGTGGCGCCCGCGGCGAGGTCGTCGTCGCTGGCGAAGGCGTCGTTCGCCTGGTTGCCCACGTAGTCGTGCATGTGGTGGGCGCCGTTGCTCACGCCCGGGGCGACGATGACGTTGTCCGGGTTGAACTTCCCGTTCGCGTTCACCCCGCAGTCGGTGGTGAAGGCGCCGCGGGAGGCGCCCCGGCGGTTGCGGGGCTGCTGCACGTTCGGCTGGACGTCCTCGATGGCGACGAAGTCGCCCGCCTCGGGGCCGTTGCCGGCCTGGCCGCCGTTGCCGCCGCCCTGCTCGCCGTCGTTGCCGCCGTCGTTCCCGTCGCCGTCGCCGCTTCCGTTCTCTCCGCCGCCGTCGCCCTGACCGCCGTCGCCGTTCTGGCCGCCGTCGTCTCCGTCGTTCCCGCCCTCTCCGTTGCCGTTGCCGTCGTTGTCGCCATCGCTGCGCAGGGTGCAGGGAGCCATCTGCTCCAGGCCCTGCGGGCGTTCGGCCGAGCGGTCGATCAGTGCGACGATCCGTTGAATGATCACCAGACGTTCGTTCCGCAGCGGTGCCAGGATCTGGTTCTCGCCGAAGGAACGGTCCGCCTCCACCCGCTGCCGGTTGTCGGCGAAGCGCTGGTAGGCGACGGTGATCTGGGAGTCCAGTGTGGCGAGTTCGCGGTCGACCGCGAACCGCTGGTCACCGGGGACCTCACGCAGCGAGTCGCCCACGTCGGGACAGTCGATCGTGGACACCGACTGACCGGCGGCCGCCCGCGTCCGGTTCTGCTGCTGGCCGTCGCGCCCGCCGGGCCACCACCCCTCACCGGCGGAGGCGTAGGAGTTGGCCGCGATCAGCCCGCCCCCGCCCAGGATCAGGGCGGCCGAGGCGGCGATCGCCCGGTTGGCCAGCTTCGAGCGTTTTCTTGATGTGCGTCCCATGGAACTCCTCTGCTTCGTTGCCGGGGTGTGTGGGATGAAAGGGGGGTCCCGGCAGAGGGAGAAGCGCGCCGTTCCATACGGGGGCGGTCCACGGGGTGTTCAACGCGTACGGCGGTTCGTACGAAGCTCCAGCGCCGAATGCGGTCCAGGCGGTCGAAGCCGGACACGTCCGGCTTCGAACGACGGGTCCGGCGTCGCGGACACGTCCGGCTTCTCGGATGCGTCCGGCGTCCCGGGTGCTCTCCGGCCCGGCGGCGGAGTGCCTACCCCCGGTCGAGGTAGGCCAGTACCGCGAGCACCCGGCGGTTGTCGTCGTCCGACACCGGCAGCCCGAGCTTGGCGAAGATGTTCGACGTGTGCTTGGCGATCGCCCGCTCCGTCACCACCAGCTGCGTCGCGATCGCGGTGTTCGAACGGCCCTGGGCCATCAGTTCCATGACCTCCAGCTCACGGGGTGTCAGCGTCCCGATCGGCCGGTCCAGGGAGCGGCGGGACAGCAGCTGGGAGATCACCTGCGGATCCATCGCGGTGCCGCCGCCCGCCACCCGGCGCACGGCGTCGACGAACTGCTCCGCGTCGAACACCCGGTCCTTCAGCAGATAGCCGACACCGCCGTTGCCGTCCGCCAGCAACTCGCGTGCGTAGAGCTGCTCCACGTGCTGGGAGAGCACCAGGACCGGCAGTCCGGGCCGCGCCCGCCGCGCGGCGAGCGCGCACTGCAGACCCTCGTCGGTGTGCGACGGAGGGAGCCGGACGTCGACGACCGCGACGTCCGGCTCCAGTTCCGCGAGCGCCTTCGACAGCTCCGGACCGCTCTCCACGGCCGCCAGGACCTCGCAGCCGAACGCCTCCAGCATCCGCACCAGGCCGTCGCGCAGCAGGAACAGGTCTTCGGCTAGGACGACGCGCAAGGGATCTCCATGGTGACCATGGTGGGACCGCCCGCGGGGCTGCTGACGGCCAGGACGCCGTCGAATGTACCGAGTCTGCGTTCGACTCCGCTCAGGCCCGAGCCGGCCCCGACCGACGCCCCGCCCCTGCCGTTGTCGGTGACGGCGACCCTCAGCGAATCGTCCCGGTGCGCGATGTCGACCCAGATCCGGTCGCCCCCGCCGTGCTTGACCGCGTTCGTCAGCGCCTCGCTCACCGCGAAGTACGCCGCCGACTCCACCGGGGCCTCCACCCGGCCCGTCATCTCCACGTCCACCTCGCAGGGCACCGGCAGCCGCAGTGCCAGCGCCCGCACGGCGTCCCCGAGACCCCGCTCCGCCAGTACCGGCGGGTGGATGCCGCGCACCAGGTCCCGCAGCTCGGTCAGCGCCTCGGCGGACGACGCACGGGCCGCGGCGATCAGCTCCTTGGCCTGCGCCGGGTCCTTCTCGACCAGCGCCTCGATGGTGCTCAGGTTCATCCCCATGGCGACCAGCCGCGCCTGCGCCCCGTCGTGCAGGTCCCGCTCGATGCGGCGCAGTTCGGCAGCCGAGGTGTCCACCGCGTCGTGCCGGGTGGCGGTCAGCCGGTCGATGCGCTGCTCCAGTTCCTCCCGGCCCGGGGTGAGCGAGGCCGCGGCGATCCTGAAGTGGCTCCGCAGCAGCACGGGGTTCACGAAGGTCGCGAGGACCATCCAGCACGTCCCGAGCCCGGCCGCCAGACCCGCCGTCCCGGCGCCGCTCACCGGCAGGAAGGTGTACCAGTACGTTCCGCCCGCCTCGACGACAGGCTTCCACAGGCCCGCGGCCAGCAGCAGCCCGAACAGGCCCTCCAGCCACAGCGCGGGTGCCAGGACCGCGACGGCCGCGCCCGCCGTGATGTCGGTGAAGAGCCACTGCACGTCCCGGCGGGTGGCCGGGTCCTTCAGCATCCCCACGCACCGTTCGACCTGTCCCGCGAGTCCGCCGCGTGCCGCTCCGGCGGGGCGGTAGGCGCTCGGGATGCGGACGTCCGACCACTGCGCGGCGAGCAGTCGGCGGCGGTTCGCGTGGGCACGGACCAGCGACAGCAGCGGGGGAGTGGTGAAGATCCCGATCCCGACGGGGATCAGACCGACGGACACCAGCGTCAGCGTGAAGAGGACGACCGAGCCGATCAGCGCCGTCAGAGCCAGCACGAGCCCCCGCCCGCCGGCCACCAGTGAGGCCCGCAACCTCGTGATCATCGTCAAGTCCCCTCGTCGTCCGGGCTCCTCACCCGGTCCCGCCGACTAGTCTGGCGGGCCGCCCCGGCCGCCCGCACTGGCCCCCGGCACCCGGCCGGGGGTGTACCCGGCACCACCCCCGGCCGTGCCGCCCGGCGGCCGGGGGCGACCGCGGGCGGCGGCGGGCAGCGACGGGTGCGGGTCCGGACCGGCAGCGCACCGCCGGTCCGGACGGAGCCCGTTCACCGGCCCCGGGAGCCCGGCGTTCCCCCGCCGGGCCCGTTCCCGGGTCCCCGGCCCTTGCCCAAGTCCCCGGCCCCTGCCCGGGCCCCCGCTCCCCGCCGGGTGACCTGCCCCGGACATCCGGTAACCCCGGGTCACTCCCGCTCCGCCCCCGGCGATGGCACCATTACGCGACGATGACGGATGCCCGGTCGCCCCTGCGCGCCCTGCGAGCCGCACTCTTCGCGGCAGTGGCCGTGCTTCTGGGTGCGATGGGGCATTCGTCCCTGTCTGCGCACGACATCACGCCCCTCTCCCTGCTCGCCGCGCTCGGTGTGACCGCCGCTGCCGGCTGGGCGGCCGCCGGCCGCCGCAGGGGGCCGTGGTCGATCGGTGCCGGACTGCTCGCCGTCCAGGGCGCGCTGCACCTGCTGTTCGCCGTGCCCGCCCGCCCGGGCGCCGCCCACCACCACTCCGGCCACTCGGCAGACGAATCCGCGCACGACGGCGTGTACGGCTCCGCCGCGACCGCCGCCGAGGCGGTCGGCGCCGACACCGGCATGGTCGCCGTGCACGTGCTGGCGGCCGCCGCCTGCGCGCTCTGGCTCGCCCACGGCGAGTCCGCGTTCTTCCGCCTCGCACGCGCCGTGCTCGCCTTCGCCTTCACCCCGCTGCGGCTGCTGCTCGCCACCGTGCCGCCGCCCGGTCCGGCGGCAGGCCGCGGGCCGGCGCCCGTCCGCGCGGAGCGGCCGCTCCCACGCCATGCCGTCCTCTCCCACACCGTCGTCCGCCGGGGCCCGCCCGTACGGCCCGTCCCCCGCGCCACGGCCCCCGGAGCCACCGTCTGACACGACCCGGGGGCCGCTCTCCCCATGTCGACGTCAACTCCGAGGATCGCCATGTCCATCGACGCCCACAGCAAGGGCACCACCCCCGCGGACGACGGGATACCCGCCGCCGCGACCGCTCCCGAGCCGGCCCCGCCCGCCGGCGCCCCCACCCCCGCTCCCACCACGCGGGGCAGCCTCCGCCCCCTCCTGCTGCGGCTCCACTTCTACGCGGGGCTGCTCGTCGCCCCGCTGCTCCTGGTGGCCGCCGTCAGCGGTCTGCTCTACGCGCTCTCCTTCCAGGCGGAGAAGCTGGTCTACCGCGACGAGCTCCGCACCTCCGTCGGGGAGCGGGTCCTCCCGCTCTCCGAGCAGGTCGCCGCGGCACGCCAGGCCAACCCGGAGGGCACGGTCACCGCGGTCTGGCCCTCGCACGAGGACGGCGCGACGACGCGGGTGCTCATGACCTCCCCGAAGGTCGACGAGGGGCTTTCGCTCGCGGTCTTCGTCGACCCGTACACGGCACAGGTGCGCGGAGAGCTCGCCTCGTACGGAAGCTCCGGCGCGCTGCCGCTGCGCACCTGGCTGTCCCGGCTCCATGTGGACCTGCACCTGGGCGAGACGGGCCGCCACTACAGCGAACTGGCCGCCAGCTGGCTGTGGGTGGTCGCCCTCGGCGGGCTGCTGCTCTGGCTGGGCCGCCGGCGCCGCGCGCGGCGCGACCTCGTGCTGCCCGACCGGACCGCCACCGGACGCCGCCGCACCCTGTCCCGGCACGGGGTGGTCGGACTGTGGGCGGTGACCGGTCTGGTGCTGATCTCCGCCACCGGCCTCACCTGGTCGCGGTACGCCGGCGAGAACATCGGCGTCCTCCAGGACCGTCTCGGCGGGGCGAGCCCGTCCGTGTCGGCGGCGCTCTCACCGGGCGGCGAGGAGTCCGGCGGGCACGAGGGCCACGGCGACGGCGACCACTCCGGCCACGGGTCGGCGCACGACGGTGCCGACATCGGCATCGACAACGCGGTGGCCGCCGCCCGGGGCCACGGCGTCGACGGGAAGATCGCGGTGACCATGCCCGCGGAGGGCACCGGCTACGTGGTCAAGGAGACCGACAACCAGTACCCGGTCCACCTCGACGCGGTCGCCGTCGATCCCGCCGACGGCCGCGTCATCGACGAACTCCGCTTCGCGGACTACCCGCTGCTCGCCAAGGCGACCCGCCTCGGCATCGACATCCACATGGGCGTCCTGTTCGGGCTGGTGAACCAGCTGGCGCTGGCCGCCCTCATGGTGGCGCTGATCCTGCTCGTGGTGTGGGGCTACCGGATGTGGTGGCTGCGCAGGCCGACGAAGGACGTGCGCATGTCCTTCGGCCGCCCGGTGCCGCGCGGGGCGTGGCGCCGGCTGCCCGTGACCGCGCTGCTGCCGGTGGCGGCCGCGGCGGTCGTGGCCGGCTGGTTCGTGCCCCTGCTGGGCATCAGCCTGCTGGTGTTCCTCGCCTTCGACCTGGCGCTCGGCGCACTGGCGAAGGCCAGGAAGGCACCCTCGGCGGACGCCCCCTCCGGGACGGACGCCCCGGACGGAGCCGATACCCCGTCCGGAATCGACATCCCGGACGGGACCGACGCTCCTGCCGGGGCCGACGCCCGCTAGCCGCCGGTCACGGCGTGTACTTGTAGCCGACCCGCCGCACGGTCTGGATCGTGCGGCGGTGCTCGGCGCCCAGCTTGCGCCGCAGCCGGGCCACGTGGACGTCCACGGTCCGGCCGTCGCCCACGTGCCCGTAGCCCCACACCGTGGTCACCAACTGGTCCCGGGTGTGGACCCGGTTCGGGTGGGCGACCAGGTGCGAGAGCAGTTCGAACTCCAGGTACGTGAGGTCCAGCACCCGCCCGTCGACCCGGGCGGTGCGCTGGACGGAGTCGATCAGCACGGGCCCGTCGCCGGCCGGCTGCTGCTGCCCGGGGACGGCGCCGAGGAGCGCCTGCTGGTCGGCGGGCACCAGGACCAGGTAGCCGACCATCGGCGGGCGTCCGGGCAGCGAGGGCAGGGCGTGCGGGGGAGCGGGCAGCAGGGTGGCGCCCGGGGGCAGGAACTCCGTGACGTCCACGACCTCGTCGGGATCGACGGCACGGAGCCGGTGCCTGCCGGAGAGGGGCGGCACGGCCGTGGCGGGGGCGCCGGCGGAACGGGCGGCGGAAACGGCCGAGAAGGTACGGGTGTTCACCATGAGAGGTCAGCTCTTTCGCGCGGGAGGGAGACGGACGAGGACGTACGTACGTCGTGCGCGCCGGCCGAAGACCCGGTCGAGCGGTGGAGAACCGGTCGAGTGGCTTTAGAGGGCCTGCGCGTTCACCGCGCGGCAACACACCCGGTCGAAGTCATGGTGCTGACGGGAAGGCCAGAACGGCTCGAGGTCGGTGCGCCCCGCCGCCGTGTGCTGTTCCTCTGTCCTGACCATGGCCTCATTGAAGCAGACGCCCCGCGTTCGCAGCAGACCCGTCCCGCACATCGGGATGTGATCCTCCCTTCACAGTCGGCATTCGGCCACCCGCAGAAGCCTGTTCGGCCACACACCGTGGCAGCCGCCGGACCCGGAACCCGCCGACCGCCTGCCCGTGCCCGTGCCGTGCCCGCCACGGCGAACGGACACGGCGAAGGGGGCGCCCGCCTCGTCGGCGGACGCCCCCTTCAGGGAGTGTGCGGGCTCAGACCTGGCCGGCCTTCTCCAGGGCCGTGCAGCACGTGTCCACGATCAGACGGGTCACCAGGTACGGGTCGACGTTGGCGTTGGGACGGCGGTCCTCGATGTAGCCCTTGCCGTCCTTCTCGACCTGCCACGGGATGCGCACCGAGGCGCCGCGGTCGGAGACGCCGTAGCTGTACTCGTTCCACGGGGCGGTCTCGTGGAGGCCGGTCAGACGGTCGTCGATGCCGGCGCCGTAGTTCTTGACGTGGTCCAGCGGCTTGGAGCCCTCGCCGAGGGACTCGCAGGCGGTGATGATCGCGTCGTAGCCCTCGCGCATCGCCTTGGTGGAGAAGTTGGTGTGCGCGCCCGCGCCGTTCCAGTCGCCCTTGACCGGCTTCGGGTCCAGGGTGGCGGAGACGCCGAAGTCCTCGGCGGTGCGGTAGAGCAGCCAGCGGGCGACCCACAGCTGGTCGGCGACCTCCAGCGGAGCCAGCGGGCCGACCTGGAACTCCCACTGACCGGGCATGACCTCGGCGTTGATGCCGGAGATGCCGAGCCCCGCCTTCAGGCAGTTCTCCAGGTGCGCCTCGACGACGTCGCGGCCGTGGATCTCGTCGACGCCGACGCCGCAGTAGTAGCCGCCCTGGGGGGCGGGGAAGCCGCCCTGCGGGAAGCCGAGGGGGCGCTCGCCGTCGAAGAAGGTGTACTCCTGCTCGATGCCGAAGATCGGCTCCTGCGAACCGAACTTCGCCTCGACCTCGACCAGCGCGGCCCGCGTGTTGGAGGAGTGCGGGGTCATGTCGATGTCGAGGACCTCGTTGAGCACGAGGACGTTGTCGCCGCCGCGGATCGGGTCCGGGCAGACGAAGACCGGCTTGAGCACGCGGTCCGACGCGTGGCCCTCGGCCTGGTTGGTGCTGGACCCGTCGAAGCCCCAGACGGGCAGGTCGGCGAGGGCCGTGGAGGTGCCGGCCGCGAGGATCTTCGTCTTGGAGCGAAGCTTGGCGGTCGGCTCGGTGCCGTCGATCCAGATGTACTCAGCCTTGATGCTCACGGGTCTCATCCTTTGCGGGTGCAGCGGTATGCCGCGCAGCTTCGCAATGCGCGATTTCCCGGCCGTTGCCCGTTTGTGAACCCCACGTTACGTGCGAAACACACCGGTCCGGGCCGGTGTGTCGGCCGTGCGGCACGGTGCCGTCCGGCGGTCCCGCGGGGCACACGAGCCCCCGTCGTATACAGGTCCCCGGACCGTGCCCGCACCCCGCCCGCACCTTGCGGGCCGCGCTGAACGCACCGGTCACCGGTCCGCGGCCGGGCGCGTGCAGCCGGACGGGGCCGGTGTGCGGGCCCCGCGGCGGGCGAGCGTGCGGGGCGGCGTGGTGCCCGCACGCACCTCGGGCCCCTCCGCCGTCCCGCCGTCCCGACGGCCCACCGGGCGGTGTGCCGTCGGGCGGGCGGCGCGCGTGCACACTGGTGCGCATGACCAGACACCTGCGTATCGGCCTCGTCGGGGCCGGACCCTGGGCCGCCATGACCCACGCGCCCGCGCTCGCCGGACACCCGGACGTCGCCTTCGGCGGAGTGTGGGGCCGGCGTTCCGAGGCGGCGGCCGAACTCGCCGACGCCCACGGCACCACCGCCTACACCGGCGAGGACGGGCTCGGCGAACTCTTCGCCGCCAGCGACGCCGTCGCCTTCTGCGTCCCGCCCGACGTCCAGGCGGAACTCGCCGTCCGGGCCGCGGCGGCGGGGTGCCACCTCCTGCTCGACAAGCCGGTGGCCACCACCGTCGACGACGCCCGCGCCGCGGCCCGTGCCGCCGAGGAGGCCGGTGTCGCCTCGGTCGTCTTCTGCACCCTGCGGTTCGCGGCGCCGACCGCGGAGTGGGTCGAGGCGCAGGCCGGGGTCGGCGGCTGGTTCACGGCCCACGCGCAGTGGCTCGGTTCGCTGTACGCGCCGGGCTCGGACAGCCCCTTCGCGGCCTCCCCGTGGCGGCGCGAGAAGGGCGGCCTGTGGGACGTCGGCCCGCACGCGCTCTCCGCGCTGCTGCCGGTGCTCGGCGACGTGACGGCGGTGACGGCCGCCCGCGGGCCCGAGGACACCACGCATCTGGTCCTGCGGCACGCCACGGGCGCGTCGAGCACCCTGACCCTCGGGCTCGGCGCGCCCGCGAAGGCGGCGGGGGTGGAACTGGTGCTGCGAGGGGAACACGGCAGCGCGGTCCTGCCGGACGGCTGGGGCGACCCGGTCGTCGCCTTCCGCCGGGCCGTGGACGAACTGGCCGCCGCCGCACGCACCGGACGGCCGCATCCGTGCGACGTGCGGTTCGGGCTGCGCATCACGGAGATCCTCGCGGAGGCCGAGCGGCGGCTGCGTTCCTGAGACGGCCGCGCGCCGCCCGGGCGGCGCGCGGACCGGGCCCCCGCACCGGCCGCCCCTCGTGCCGGCGCGCCGGGGCCCGGGGCGGTGGACGCGCCCGGGGCCCCGGTGCTCCGGGGTCAGCCGACGCGCTCGATGCGCGCGTTGCGGATGAGGAACTTGCCCGGCTCGCGGACCTGTTCGAAGGCCGCGTTGTTCAGCAGGGCGCAGCTCCCGGAGGCCGACGTCACCTCGACGGTGGTGGACTTGCCGTTGTCGAGGTTGGTCACCCGCAGCCGGGTGCCCGCCGGGAACTGGCCGCTGGAGGCGGCCGGTGCGCCGCCCTCGCCCGAGAGCGTCACCGTCGACCCGGCGCAGACCACCTCGCCCGCCGCCCCGCCGCCCTGGCCGCCGCCGGCCTGATCCCCGCCGGCCTGCCCGTCGCCCTGCTCCCCGCCCGCTCCGCCCGCCCCGCCCGCTCCGGTGGGGGGAGCCGGCTCGGCCGGGGGCTGTGCCGGGGGAGCGGCCTGGCCGCCGCCCGCCCCGGCGTCGCAGCCCGCCGCCTCCTGCTGCACCCGGATCTGGGCGATCACCGCCTCCCGGTTGGCGATCCTGGCGGCCGACTGGGCGTCGGGGTTCGCCCGCTGACCGGCGATGAAGTTCTCGTTGTTCCGCACCGCCTGGGCGAGGCCGTCGCAGGCGACCGAGGCCTGGCTTGTGCCGGTCATGACAACCGCGGTTCCGGCGGCCAGGGCCGCCGCACCGGCGAGGAGGGCGAGCTTCTTCCTGCGGCTGAGGGTCTTCCTGCGTGACACGTGAGGGCTCCTGTCCCCGGCCGGGAGAGCGGCCGGATGGGTTCCTTGTGTCCTTGTGTACGAGACCCCGCGGGCAACCGCTCAGCGGCACCGGCCGCCACTTCCTTAACTTTCCTTAAGGCAACGGGCGCCGGGCACTCCCCGCTCCGCCCCCGTGCCCCGTCCGCCCGCAGGCGCAGGGCGCCCGCGGGAGACACCCCTTCACTCCGCCGGCGGCAGCGCCCGGCACAGCAGGTCCAGCGCTCCCGCGTACAGATGCTCCGGGGGCGTCGCGTATCCGACGACCAGCCCCTCCCGGACCGGGCCCCGCCACCGCGGGTGCCGGTAGTCCGAGAGCCCCTCCACCGCGAGGCCCTGCCACGCCGCCGCCTTCACCACCGACCGTTCGCCGCCCTCCGGCAGGTCCAGCACGGCGTGCAGGCCGGCCGCGATGCCCGACACCCGTACCTGCGGCGCGCGTTCGGCCAGCAGCGACACCAGGAGGTCCCGCCGGCGACGGTGCCGCTGCCGCATCCGGCGGACATGCCGGTCGTACGCCCCGCAGGCCAGGAAGTCCGCGAGGGTCAGCTGCTCCACGGCACCCGCGTACGGCTCCCGTTCGCCCTTCGCCGCCACCACCGCGGGCACCAGCCGCGCGGGCAGCGCCATCCAGCCGATGCGCAGTCCCGGCGACAGGCTCTTGCTCACCGAGCCCGTGTACACCACGTGTTCGGGGGCCAGCCCCTGCACCGCGCCCACCGGCCGGCGGTCGTAGCGGAACTCCCCGTCGTAGTCGTCCTCCACCACCACACCGTCCGTGGCCCCGGCCCACGCCACCGCGGCCGTCCGGCGCTCCGGGAGCAGCGGGCCGCCCGTGGGGAACTGGTGGGCGGGGGTGAGCAGCGCGGCCCGCTCGCCGCCCAGGCCGGAGGTGTCCGCGCCCTCGCCGTCGACGTCCAGCGGCACCGTGCGCACCCCGGCGTCCGCCAGGAGCCCCCGGTGGAAGGGGAGTCCGTACGCCTCGACCGCCCAGGGTCCGCCCAGCACGGCGGAGAGCAGCCGCAGCGCGTGGGCGGTGCCCGAGCAGACCACGATGCGCTCCGGTGACGTCCGGACCCCGCGGACCCGGGCCAGGTACCCCGCCAGCGCCTGCCGCAGTTCCGGGCGGCCCTGCGGGTCGCCGGGCCCGAAGGCGTCGTGCGGCGCCGCGGCGAGCGCCCGGCGCGCCGACGCCAGCCACGCGCTCCTCGGGAAGGCGGACGGATCGGGCCGCCCCTGCACCAGGTCGTGGACCGGACGCCGGGGCGGTGCGGGCGCCGGCGTCCGGGTACGGGACGGCAGCGGCGCGACCCGTTCGGCGACCCGGGTCCCCGATCCCTGGCGGGCGGTCAGCCGCCCTTCGGCGACCAGCTCCGCGTAGGCGTCGGCGACCGTGTTGCGCGCCACCGAGAGGTCGGCGGCGAGGGACCGGTACGGCGGCAGACGGGTGCCCGGCGCGAGCCGCCCGCTCTCGATCGCCTCACGCAGCGCCCGCATCAGGGCCGCCCGCCGACCGCCCGTCCCGGCCAGCTCCAGGTGCAGATCGGCACCGAGCCGCTCCGCGAAATCGACCCATGATTCCTGCATGGAAATGCACCCTACAACCGGTCGCCCTGCCCCGTAGATTCATGGTCATGACGACGAACGAAGCAGCCGTGACCAGCAACGACGCCACCAGCTCCCCCCTCACCGCCGGCGCCGCCACGCCCTCCGCCGCAGCCCCGGCGGCCGCCAGGCTCGACCTTGCCAGGACCGCGCCGAAGGTCTTCCGGGCCGTCATCGGCCTCGACAGCGCCGCCCGCGCGGGCCTCGACCCGGCCCTGGTGGAGCTGGTCCAGATCCGCGCCTCCCAGCTCAACCACTGCGCGTACTGCCTCCACATGCACACCACCGACGCGCGGAAGGCGGGGGAGTCCGACGAGCGGATGCACATGGTGGGCGTCTGGCGCGAGGCCCGGCACTTCTTCACCGAGAAGGAACAGGCCGCCCTCGCCCTCACCGAGGCGGTGACCCTGGTCGCCGACGCCGGCGTCCCGGACGAGGTCTACCGCCGGGCCTCCGCCCACTTCGACGACGGCGAACTGGCCCAGCTGCTGGCCCTGGTGCTCACCATCAACACCTGGAACCGCATCGCCCTCGCCACCGGCAAGGTCGCCGGCACGGACGAACGCTGACCCGGCTGCGCGGCGCCCTGCCCGCCCGCCCTGCGCGGCGCCGCGCCCGTTCGCCCAGCCCGCCTCCCTCCCCGGCCGCGCGGGCACCGCCGTCAGCGCGGCACACCCGCGCGGTCCAGCAGCGCGTGCATCCGGGCCACCGGGAGCGCCGGGTTGTACGCCGCGAACATCCCGAGCCGCGGATCGTCGAGGAGCTCCAGCAGCCGGGGCAGCGGCAGCCGGGGGTCCCCCGTCGCGGGCCCGGCGACCCGGCCGTCGGGGTCGCGGCTCAGCCGGTCCAGCAGCGCGGGCGGCGCGTCGGGATCGCGTACGGCCAGGGCGCGGGCCTGCGGGTCGCCCGCGTCGGCGAACCGTGCCGCCAGCCCCCGTGCGGGGAACCGCGGGCGGGACGTGAGCGCGAAGACGGCCCGGTGGGTCCCGTGCTCGTGGAGGTACAGGTCGAGCAGCAGCTCGGGCGGCGCCCCGGGATGCCGCTCGGCCAGCAGCAGCCGCACCGCGAAGTCGTCGTCCCGCGCCAGCAGTCCGACGGCGTCCGCGGGCAGTTCCGCGCACACCGCGGCACTGCGGCGCAGCCAGGGGTGCGCCGACGCGGCGCAGCGGCGCAGCACGTCCGGGTCGTGCCGGGAGCGCCACACCCACCACAGGGTGTCGAGCCGGTCCTCGGGCGCGACCGTCCACGCGACGGCCGCGCGCTGTTCGTCGGTGAGACCCGGCCGCGCCGACACCGACAGACGGACCCGCGGGTCCTCGTGCGCGGCCAGCCGCGCCGCGAGGTCGTCGGGGAAGGTGGGGTTGAGGGCGAGCGCCCACAGCCGTTCGCCGCGGTCCAGCAGCTCCTCGGCGAGCGCCCGCGAGAGCCGGCCGCGCTCCAGCACCTCCGCCAGCCGCCAGTCGTCGGCCAGTTCCCCGGCGAGCACGGCGGTCCGCTCCTCGTCCTCCGCCATGACGTGCAGCGCGGCGGCCGTGCGGACCGCGTGGTCCCCGTCGTCCAGCAGGGCCCGCCGGACGCCGTCGTCCAGCTCGTGCCAGACCCGCCGGCAGGCCGCCAGCCGGAACAGCGGGTCCTCGTGCGCGGCGAGCGGTACGAGGACATGGGCCGGCACGGTGGGCGCGTTGACGGCCTCGTACCGCACCATGCCGCGTTCGTGGGCCAGCAGCCGCTCGTACGCCCAGTCGGGCAGCGGCGCCACCTCGGCACGGTAGGGGACGGCCCCGCCCGCGAGCACCATGGCGTCGGACGGCGGACCGTCGAGGAGCAGCGCCCGGTGCTCGGGCGCGGCGGTCCAGCTCTCGGCGAGCGCGTGCCGCACCCGGCGGTCGGGGTGCCGGGCCATCGCCACGGCGACCTCGTCCGGCATCGTCGTGCGCCACCGCAGGCGCTCCACGACCTCGTAACCGCCCACACCCAGCAGCCGCAGCAGCACCCCGGCCGGTGCCGCCGGGTTGCCCGCCAGCGCCGCCGCCGTCGCGTCGATCTCCATTCCGTCCCCCCGCTCCGTCCTGTTCAGGCCGCCCCTGCCGTCCGGGGCGTGCCCCCTCGCCCCGCCGGTGGGGTCAGGCGCGCCCGAGGGCGTCGCGCACCGCCTCCTCCGAGCGGGCGACCACCGCGGAGCCGTCGTCGGCGGTGATGATCGGCCGCTGGATCAGCTTCGGGTGCGCGGCCAGCGCGGCGATCCAGCGGGGCCGCGACGCGGCGTCCCGCGCCCACTCCCTCAGGCCGAGCTCCTTCGCCGCCGCCTCCTGGGTGCGGGTGATGTCCCAGGGCTCCAGGCCGAGGCGCTCCAGCACCTCCTGGATCTCCTTCTCGTCCGGCACGTCCTCCAGGTAGCGCCGCACGGTGTAGTCGGCGCCCTCCGCGTCGAGGACGGTGAGCGCGCTGCGGCACTTGGAACAGGCGGGATTGATCCAGATCTCCATGGGGCCACGGTACCGTCCGGAAGCTGCTCAAACACCGTCTGGCCAGGGCCGATTGTCAGTGGCCGGCGGTAGAATGGACAGTAGTTCGGGATGGTCCCGCCACCGCGCCAGGAGGTTGCCGATGGCCGTTGCCACACTCACGACAGAGCCCCTGTTCCCCACGCCGACCGCAGTGAAGAAGCCGCTCCCCGCCGGACAGCCGCGCGAGTGGTACGTCTCCCACAACCGCCGTCTGAAGGCCATGCGGCTCACGATCGCCCTGCTCGACTCGGGCGTCTACCACCCCGCGACCGCCGACAACCGCCGGATACGGGCGACCGCCGAGCGCATCGGCCTGCACGCCCCGTCCGACACCACCTGCCGGATGGTCAGGGCCCTGATCCGCTACGGCCGCTGACCGGTCACGTCCTCCTCAGGAGGCGGGGCGCCCGGGATCGGGCGCCCCGTTCGCGTACCACTCGGCCTCCACCGCGTCCCCGACGGACAGCACGCCCTCGCGGAGCACGGCCGCCTTCAGACCGAAGCTGACCTTGTTGTCGTACACGGGCTCCCGCCGGTAGGCAGCCAGCGTCCGCACCGGCTCGGGCCCGGCGCGCAGCCCGGTGGCCTGGTCGACCATCGGCACGGCGCAGCGCATCGCCCGGACGGAGTGGGCCAGTTCGACGTCCCCGGCGCTGATCCGGCGCATCAGGTCCTCGTCGTGCGGGGCGCCGCAGCCGTCCAGCACGATGTTGGGCCGGAAACGGTTCATCGGGACACCGGTGCCGCCGGCCTCCTCGATCCGCGCGTTCAGCCCGTCGAGCGAGGCGAGGGACACGACCAGCAGGGCGTGCGCGTCCGCGAAGGCGGCCCTGCCGGGCGTCTCGCCCCAGCCGGCCCGGTCGAACCCGTCCCGCACCCGCACCAGACGGGACGGCGCCCCGAGCACCTCGGAGAACCAGTCGGCGGCCGCCTCGCCCTGGTCGACGGCGTCGCCCACCGGGGTGCCGAACAGCGACACCGGAATCCGCTTCCCTGCGGGATCCACCTCCAGGACCAGCTCCCCGGCCCCGTCGGCGTCCAGCCGGAGCTCCCGCCCGCCGTCCCGGACCGCCGGGCGGACGGCGGCCATCGCGGGCATCGCGCGCTGACTGCGGAACGACCCGTCGACGGCGTCCACGACCATGAACACCCGGTCGTGCTCCAGCCCCGTCCCCACCACCCGCGACGTCTCCACCGAGGTCCCGGCACAGCCCTTCACCGGGTAGTACGTCAGCTCGTGAACCGTGATCCCCATGCGCCCGATCGTAATGCCCGGCGCGGCAGCCGGGCGGGGTGCGCCGGACGGCCGCCGGACCGCTTCGGCTCCGGATTTCGGCGCCGTGAACTAGCATGCGTACAAATCGACTTGATGGCCGAACAGGTGCCATTCGAAGCCGTGAGGAGGCCGCATGGGCCACGAGCCGTGGGTGGGACTGGCTGAAGCCGTCTCCGCCGTCCGCAGCGAATTGACCACCGCCATGGACGCCGGTCGGGACGAGAAGCTGAAGTTCAGGGCAGGTCCGGTCGAGATGGAGTTCGCCGTCGAGGTCAAGAAGCAGGCCGAGGGAAGGCTCAAGGTCCTCGTCCTGCCCTGGACCGCCGAGGCGAAGGGCAGCTACGGCACCACCGGAACCCATCGGATCAAGGTGACCCTGCAACCGGTGGACGAGGACGGCAAGGACGCTCTGATCGCCTCGCACGCGGACGAAGAGCCCGCCTGATCCTGCAGTCCGGCGAGCGGTTGGGGGGCCAGTGGACGACAACCGTGTGGTCGAGATCTACGCGCGGACGGGACGGCAGGTGGGGTCGGGGTACCTGGTCGCGAGCGGCCTCGTCCTCACCGCCTACCACGTCGCCCACAAAGACGTCGCGGCCCCGGCGGGGACGCTGCGCATACGTACCCTCGCGTCCGTCCTCGACGGCCGCAAGGAGTGGTTCGACGCCGAGATCGTCTGGCCCTGCTCGCCGCCCGACGTCGAACGGGACCCGGGCGCAGACGCGGCGCTGCTCCGTGTGACCGACCCTCGGTGGGAGCACCGCGGGCTCCTACCGCTCCGGTGGGGCCGGGTGGACGGCGGAGCGCGCGTCGACGCGCTCGCGCTCGGATTCCCGGACGCCGAGAAAGGGGACGACGCCGTACGGGACACGATGCCCGTCCGAGGCGCCGTGGACCCTTATCACGGGATGAAGACGGGCCTGCTCACGGTCCATGTCACGGGCGCCGTTCCCCGCAAGAGGGGCTGGCACGGCATGTCGGGCGCTGCCCTCTTCTGCGGCCCCGTCCTCACGGGTGTGCTCGTCCTCGACCACGACATCACCGACAGGGCCGATGTGCTGCGGGCGACCCCCGTCGCCGAACTCCTGCGGCTGCCGGGGTTCAGGGACCAGCTCGTCGAGTCAGGCGAGGCCGTCACGGTCGAGCAGGTGACGGCCCCGGAGCCGCCGGCCCCCGCTCCCGCCTCGCCGGCGGGCGGACTGCGCCCCTTCCCGCCCGTCCCGGCACCGCTCCCCCCTCCGGGCTTCGTCGGCCGCGCCCGCGAGACCGACAGGGCCGTGCGCTTCGTGGCGGACGGCCGCCTCATCCCCGTCGAGGGCCCGGAGCACGTCGGCAAGACCGCCTTCCTCACCCATGTGCTGCGCCGCAAAGAGTTCGGGAACGCACTGCCCCGGACCCTCCCGCGGCTGTTCCTCGACCTGTCCGTCGCGGGCGGCCGCGGCGGATACCCGGTCTCCAGGGCCCTCTCCACCCTGCTCGAGGCCGACCTCTTCGGACTCGAGCACTACACGGAGGAGAGCACAACCTCGCCGGAGGCCAAGCGCGAGTACCTCATCGACCAGGTACTGGCGAGCAGCGTGCGCCATCACGCGCTCGTCGCCGTCATCGACTGCGCCATGGCGAACACGTCCACCGAGCACCTGGAATCGGACCTGGACGCCCTGCTGGCGAGCCCGGTGTTCTCTCGATCCGTGAGCTTCCTCGCGAGCAACACCAGGATCGAGGCGGACGGGCATCAGCAGCTCAGGCGGATGCCGTCGATCAGGCTCGGGTCACTGGCGCCCGACGAGGCCGCCGCCCTCCTCACGTCGGCACTGGACGACTTCGGGATCGACGTGGACGCCGCGGAAGTCCTGGCGGAGGCGGACGACGCGATGGTCCGTCGCCCGAAGATCCTGCTGATGGGTGCCGAGCGCTACGCCGAGAAGGACATCGGCGACGGAGCCCGCGCGGATTCCCTCGTCGTCGCATGCGAACTGCTCGATGCCTGCCGGATCACCATCACCTCGGCTTTCGGCACCGCGGGCTGCCGGATCACCGAGAACGGGGCACCCGGACCGCTGGCGTCGCTGATCGTCTGGGCCATGGACCGGGAGGTGTCCCTGCCGGAGACAGTGCTCTCACGCGCGGGCCTCACCCCGGCCATGCTGAGCGCGCTGACCGCCTCCGGAGTGCTGGGCAGGCAGGTGCCCGACGACGGCGGTACCGCGCCCGCCGATGTGCGGTACCGCCTCGGGCGGGCCACCCAGGAGGCCCTGCGCAATCTCGTCCGTGTCGCCCTCGCGAGTGCCGAGGGCGCTCGGTGCAAGGAGGTCGAACGCGCGGTCCTGCTGGAGTGCGCGCACGACGCGCGGGAGCTCGACCGTGTGCTGGAAGGGGGAGCGAAGGCGCTCGGTCTCGCCGTGCTCGCCTACGCCGACATGCGGGAGGAGGAAGCCCGCCGGCTGGGACTCGCGAGGTTCCTCGAGTTCGCCCACGGGTGGCTGGACCGCGCACTGCCCGACGGGCTCCCGCGGCTGCGGAAGCAGATGCAGGACTTCGTGCTCGTCGACACGGCGGCGCTCTTCGCGGGCGTGGAACGCGCGGAGAGGCAGGAGGTGCACCCCGAGGCCGGCACGGACATATCACTCGCGCCCGAGACGGAGGCGCTCGCGCAGCTCTTCAGCGCGGTCGCCGAACTGAACCTGATCATGCGCGACGAGCCGTCGCCCGAGAACAACGACCGATTCGTCGCCGCAGCCCGTGCCACGAGCAGCGCGCTCAGGGCGTGCACCTCGGACATCCCCACCCAACTGCTGCGCGGTGTCGACAACGCCCTGTACCTGGGCGCCCGGCGGTTCGGCTGCCACGCGGAGGTCGTCTCCATCCGCGAGGAGGTCGTCCCACTCCTCGAGGAGCAGGCACGACGGCGCACCAGCGGCAAGGTGGGGCGCATCGTCTGGACGGTCTCCTGGATCCTCAACACCGTAGATGTACGGCTCGACATGGGCGAGGAGGCCGGGGAGTACCTGCGCCGGGCGGGAGACCTCCTCGCGGAGCTGCCGGAACCCGACACGGTCAGGGGCGAACTCACCTCCCTGGCCCTCCGCGTGCGGCAGGCCCGCGCGAGGGCCCGGACGACATCGGGAGAGGAGAGAACCGCCGCGCTGCGCACGGCGATGGAGCTCGGTCTGACCGGACTGTCGACGTGCGCGGCGCATCTCGACCAGATCCATCAGGTCTTCGTCTGGACCCGGCGGAGCATGGAGACGGCGCGGAACTACGCCCTGGAGCTCCGATTCGACGACGAGCGGATCGCTCTGCTCGGGGCCGTCGGCCGAGGTCTGGAGGAGGCTTACGGACCGCAGGCGGAGTGGCCGCTGACGACATGCCTGGCGATGACGCGGCTGCTGCGTCACGTCCACCGCCGGCAGGCGGACCCCGCCGTCACGCTCGAAGGGGCGCACTCGGCGGTGGGACTCCTGCTGGGCCACGAGGGCACGCTGCGGGAACAGGCTGCCGTCGGCCAGGGGAGTGGCCTGGTCGAACTGGGCCAGGCACTGGGCTTCCACGCCTGGGCCCTGTCGGAGAACGGGAACCGGCGGGAGGCACTGACGGTCACCCTGCGCGCCGAACGGCACGTGGAATACGTCGTCGGGCACAGCCCGAGCGCCTACGCGTACCGCGTCTGGCTGCAACTCCTGCGGCAGCGCGGGGACTGGGACGGTGGGACGGGGGCCGCGTCCGGGCAGGGCGCCGAATCCGATTTCCGGCAGGCCGTCCTCAGGACTGCACAGTGGCTCAGGGAGCAGCGGACGACCTCACGCGATCACGCGCTGCTCGATCTGTGGTGCATCGAGGAGAAATGGCACCGGCAGGGCCGGAGCCTCTACGCGGCGGCGGAGAGCCAGAGTCCCGGCAAGGGGTTCCGGCTGGAGGATCTGGAACGGGTCCACCACGAAAGGCTGCGCTACCTCCAGGGCCACCGGAAGCGCTACGGGAACGTGCTCGACGCCTTCCTGGTGGAGGCCGATCTCGAGCGGGAGTTCCGCCGGCTGCTCGCGGTCCACTCACGCACGGCGGGCAACCCGGTCGACAACACGGCGGTGTGGGCGGTCCACCGGCGAGCCGAGGAGGAATGGCCGCTCAGCAATCGCCGTCGTCTGGCCAGGGCCCGGCTGCACCGCTACACGTGGGAGAACGCCGAGGCGGTCGAGGTCCTCGAGACCGTGGTCCGCAGCTCCCGCAACGGCCATGTCCGGCGGCAGGCTCAGATCGCGATCGCCGAATCCCTGCTGCTGCAGGCGCAGTACGACCTTCCCAGCGGGCCGACGCGCACGGCGGCACTGCACCGGGCCGCTGACCAGCTCACCGAGTCCCTGGGGCACCGGTACTTCCGCCAGCGCGTCGCGATTCTCCGCGAGCGCATCAATCTGGAACTCGGCGAGGCCGTGGACTGGGCGGCCACGGACGCCACCTTCGACGACCTCATCAGCGACGGCTACACGACCACCATCGGGCGCTGGCTCCAGCGCCAGCGCGGTGTGCGGCAGGACGAGGATGCCGCCGAGCGGAGTGACGACGACGAGCGGCTCTCCGACCTGCTCTACGAGGACTTCACCAACGAGGCCCTCATCTACGGCCTCGGGCAGCTCTATCTCCGCAATGCCCGTGTCCTGCTCGCCGCGGGCTCCACCGAGGCGGCGGCGGAGGCCGCCAAGCGTGCGTACGACTGCTTCGACGCCTGCCGAGTCCTGCTCGTGTCGTGGTCGGGCGAGGAGTCTCTGGTGAACCTGTTCCAGAGGGCCGAGGCCGTCCTCTGCGCAGCCGAGGCGCTTCGGTCGCCCGATCCGTTCTCGTGGCGGCCGGAGAAGAAGCCGTCCTGGCTGCACCTGGCCGTCGACGCGTTGCAGTCCTGCTCCGCGCGCAGCGTGGGCCGGTTCCACCAGATCTGCGCCGGTGAGTGGGAAGCCGCCCGCAAACTGCTCAAGACGCTGTCCGTCCCAGGGCAGGGGTGATCCTCCGCGGTCGCATGTGTGTATGGAACAACGGGCCGTGGGCCGCGCTCCCCAGCAGGGAACGCGGCCCACGGGCCGTTGCTGCACCGGGCCCGGGGCCCGGCGGCGGGAGGTCTAGAGGTCGAAGTAGAGCTCGAACTCGTGCGGGTGCGGGCGCAGCTGGATCGGGGCGATCTCGTTGGTGCGCTTGTAGTCGATCCAGGTCTCGATCAGGTCGGACGTGAAGACGCCGCCCGCCTGGAGGTACTCGTTGTCCGCCTCCAGGGCGTCGAGGACCGCCGGGAGGGAGGTCGGGACCTGGGGGACGTTCGCGTGCTCGTCGGGGGCGAGCTCGTAGAGGTCCTTGTCGATCGGCTCGGCCGGCTCGATCTTGTTCTTGACGCCGTCGAGGCCCGCGAGCAGCAGCGCGGAGAACGCGAGGTACGGGTTGGACGACGGGTCCGGGGCGCGGAACTCGACGCGCTTGGCCTTCGGGTTCGAGCCCGTGATCGGGATGCGCATGGCCGCGGAGCGGTTGCGCTGCGAGTAGACCAGGTTGACCGGGGCCTCGAAGCCGGGGACCAGGCGGTGGTAGGAGTTCACCGTCGGGTTGGTGAAGGCGAGCAGCGACGGGGCGTGCTTGAGGATGCCGCCGATGTAGTAGCGGGCGGTGTCCGACAGGCCGGCGTAGCCCTGCTCGTCGTAGAAGAGCGGCGAGCCGCCCTGCCACAGCGACTGGTGGACGTGCATGCCGGAGCCGTTGTCACCGAAGATCGGCTTGGGCATGAAGGTCGCGGTCTTGCCGTTGCGCCAGGCGACGTTCTTCACGATGTACTTGAAGAGCATCAGGTCGTCGGCCGCGGCGAGCAGCGTGTTGAACTTGTAGTTGATCTCGGCCTGGCCGGCGGTGCCGACCTCGTGGTGCTGGCGCTCGACCTGGAGGCCGACGTTCTCCAGCTCCAGGGAGATCTCGGCACGCAGGTCGGCGAAGTGGTCGACCGGCGGGGCCGGGAAGTAGCCGCCCTTGTAACGGACCTTGTAGCCGCGGTTGTCCTCGACCGCGCCGGTGTTCCAGGCGCCGGCCTCGGAGTCGATGTGGTAGAAGCCCTCGTTCGCGGCGGTGCTGAAGCGCACCGAGTCGAAGACGTAGAACTCGGCCTCGGGGCCGAAGTAGGCGGTGTCCGCGATGCCGGTGGAGGCGAGGTAGGCCTCGGCCTTCTTGGCGATGTTGCGCGGGTCGCGGCTGTACTGCTCGCCCGTGATCGGGTCGTGGATGAAGAAGTTGATGTTCAGCGTCTTGTCGCGGCGGAACGGGTCCAGACGCGCGGTCGACAGGTCGGCGCGGAGCGCCATGTCGGACTCGTGGATCGCCTGGAAGCCGCGGATCGACGAACCGTCGAACGCCAGCTCCTCCGACGGGTCGAAGGCCGTCGCCGGGATCGTGAAGTGCTGCATGACGCCCGGAAGGTCGCAGAACCGGACGTCAACCATCTTCACGTCGTTGTCGGCGATGTACTTCTTGGCCTCGTCGGCGTTCTGGAACATCCAACTCCTCCTACTCCCGACCCGGGGAAGGGCGGGGTTGCAGCTCGTCCGTGCGGCCAGTGCGGTGGCACACGCTGGACCCGACCATAGGCAGACCGGATTTCTCAAGCATGACCCATTTGTTTCGGAGACGTTAACCGGGACGGCGGCCCCGTGGCCTGCCGCGGCCCCCGGGGACCCGGGCCGAAGTGATCGAAAGCGGGCGCAGTACCGTGGTCGGGTGGACAACAGGCAAGCAATCGGATCGTGGCTCTCCGGGCCCCGCGCTGCGGCCGAGGAGATGGGTGTCGACTTCGGGTACCGGGGCGAGCGCCTCGGGCTGCCGGAGTCGGGGCCGGGTTCCGTCGCCCCGCTCGGGCGGCGTTTCGGGGCGCTCTTCCTCGACTGGGGTCTGTGCTTCCTGATCGCATACGGCCTCTTCGCGCACAGTAGTCAGCAGGCCACCGGCAACCGAGCCCTGCTGATCTTCTTCATCCTGGCGGTGCTGACCGTCGGCACCGTCGGCTCCACCCCCGGCAAGCGGATCTTCGGCCTGCGGGTGATCTCGGAGAACGGCGGCCGCCTCGGCTTCGGCTGGGCCTTCCTGCGCAGTGCTCTGCTGTGCATCGCGATCCCCGCACTCGTCTGGGACCGCGACGGCCGCGGTCTGCACGACCGCCTCGGCCGAGCGGTCCAGGTCAGGATCTAGACCCCGGACCCGCCGCCACCGGCCGCCGGGTCCCGCGTGTACGAGAGAGCCCGCCGGGACAGCGTCCCGGCGGGCTCTCTCGTACACGCGCGCCGGCGTGCCGGGTCAGCGCATCTTGCCGCCGCGCGGCATCCGCATGCCCTTCGGCATCGGACCCTTGGGCAGCGGCATGTTGCTCATGAGGTCGCCCATCGCGCGCAGCCGGTCGTTGGTGGCGGTGACCTGCGGGCCGGTGAGCACGCGGGGCAGCTTCAGCATGGTGGTGCGCACCTTCTTCAGCGGCACCTGGCCCTCGTCGTTGCCCACCAGGATGTCGTGCACGGGGACGTCCACGACGATGCGGTTCATCTTCTTCTTCTCGGCCGCGACCAGCGTCTTCAGCCGGTTCGGGTTGCCCTCGGCGACCAGCACGATGCCGGCCTTGCCGACCGCGCGGTGCACCACGTCCTGGTTGCGGTTCATCGCGACCGCCGGGGTCGTGGTCCAGCCGCGCCCCACGTTCTGCAGGACGGCCGCGGCCGCGCCCGGCTGTCCTTCCATCTGCCCGAAGGCGGCGGTCTCGGCACGGCGGCCGAAGATGATCGCCATCGCCAGGAAGGCGAGAAGGAAGCCCAGGATGCCCAGGTAGATGGGGTGGCCGATCAGGAAACCGATCCCGAGGAAGACACCGAAGGTGACGATTCCCACAGCCGCGACCACCAGACCGACCTTCGGGTCGGCCTTTCGGGTCATCTTGTACGTCAGAGCGATCTGCTTCAGTCGCCCGGGGTTCGCAGCAGCGTCACTGCTGTCTGATTTTGCCTTCCTCGCCATACGGGGAAGTTTACGTGCCCTACGAAGTGCGGGCAGCCACGGCCTCGAGTACGTGCTCGGCCTCGACGCGGTCCTTGGCGCGGCGGCGGTCCTCGAGCACCGCGGCCCAGGCGTTGCGGCGGGCGGTGCGCTGGCCGCTGCCCAGGAGCAGGGCCTCCATGGCGCGCAGGGCGCCGGTCACGGTCGGGATGGCGGTGGCGTTCACGGGACGGACAGGAGCGGCCTGCATGGTGGGACTCCCGGAGTGGGCAGAAGGGGAAGCTGAGCGTGCAACGAGCGTCACAGATCGGTGTTACCAGGGCGTGACTGAGCGGTCAAACCGCGATGAAACGTTTGGGCGGACGTCTTCGGGCCGCTCTCCGACACGGCGGCGGCCCGCCCCCGGCCCCGACCTGCGGAGACGGGGACGGGCCGCCTTCAACTCGCTCCTACTGGGCGGTAGTTGCTTGTGCCTGAATTCACATGGCGTCGGCGGGGGTCGAGATTCCGGGCCCCGGGCCCGCACCGAGCGGCCGACCGCGCCCCGGGACCGGGTCCGCACCCGCACCCTACGCGGCGGCTCGGCTCCGCCGCGCGGTGCGGGTGGTCGCGCGGTGTCTCGCCTGTGCTGCGGCCGCGTGCCCGCCCTCGTTCCTCGGGCGGCCCCGCACCCTACGCGACGGCTCGGCTCCGCCGCGCTGTGCGGGTGGTCGCGCGGTGTCTCGCCTGTGCTGCGGCCGCGTGCCCGCCCTCGTCCCTCGGGCGGCCCCGCACCCTACGCGGCGGCTCGGCTCCGCCGCGCTGTGCGGGTGGTCGCGCGGTGTCTCGCCTGTGCTGCGGCCGCGTGCCCGCCCTCGTTCCTCGGGCGGCCCCGCACCCTACGCGGCGGCTCGGCTCCGCCGCTCCATGGCCTGCTGGAAGAGGCGTCCCGCCCGGTACGACGACCGGACCAGCGGCCCCGACATCACACCGGAGAAGCCGATCTCGTCGGCCTCGTCCTTCAGCTCCACGAACTCCTGCGGCTTCACCCAGCGCTCCACCGGGTGGTGGCGCACGGAGGGACGCAGGTACTGGGTGATCGTGATCAGCTCGCAGCCGGCGTCGTGCAGGTGCCGCAGCGCCTCGCTGACCTCCTCGCGGGTCTCGCCCATGCCGAGGATCAGGTTCGACTTGGTCACCAGGCCGGCCTCACGGGCCCGCGTGATGACCTCCAGCGAACGCTCGTAACGGAAACCGGGACGGATCCGCTTGAAGATCCGCGGCACGGTCTCGACGTTGTGCGCCAGCACCTCCGGCCGCGAGGAGAAGACCTCGGCCAGCTGCTCGGGCACCGCGTTGAAGTCGGGGATCAGCAGCTCGACCTTGGTGTGGCCGCTCTCCCGCTCCGCCGTCATGGTGTGGATCTGCCGCACGGTCTCCGCGTACAGCCAGGCGCCGCCGTCCTCCAGGTCGTCGCGGGCGACACCGGTGATCGTGGCGTAGTTCAGGTCCATGGTGACCACGGACTCGCCCACGCGGCGGGGCTCGTCACGGTCCAGGGCCTGCGGCTTGCCGGTGTCGATCTGGCAGAAGTCGCAGCGCCGGGTGCACTGGTCGCCACCGATCAGGAAGGTCGCCTCGCGGTCTTCCCAGCACTCGAAGATGTTCGGACAGCCCGCCTCCTGGCAGACCGTGTGCAGGCCCTCGCTCTTCACCAGCTTCTGCAGCTGGTTGTACTCGGGGCCCATCTTCGCCCGGGTCTTGATCCACTCGGGCTTGCGCTCGATGGGGGTCTGGCTGTTGCGGACCTCCAGGCGCAGCATCTTGCGTCCGTCGGGTGCGACTGCGGACACGACCGGCTCCCTACAGCTTCGATTCTTCGGCGAACACCAGAGTACGCCCGATAAAAGTGCGGCCTTACGCTTGGCCAACCCATGGCCCGGGGTGTGCATTCCCCGGGACCGCGGCCCACGCCCTCGGGCGGTGGCCCGCTCGACCCCTCAGGCGGTCGCCCGCTCGACGGCGCGGGGCTGCGGGTCCGCGTTCTCCAGCACCTCCCGCAGGTGCCCCTCGAGGACCGGCAGCACCTCGTCGATGGTCACGTCCCGCCCCAGCTCGCCCGCGAGCGAGGCGACGCCCGCGTCGCGGATGCCGCAGGGCACGATCCGGTCGAACCAGGTGTTGTCCGGGTTCACGTTGAGCGAGAAGCCGTGCATCGAGACGCCCTTCGCGATCCGGATGCCGATCGCCGCCAGCTTCCGGTCCTCCCGGCGCTGCCCGGCGTTCGAAGGCGCGTACTCCGGGCCGTTCAGCCGCGCGTCGAACTCCTCGTCGTGCAGCCGCGGGTCGAAGTCCAGCGACAGCCCGCCGAGGGACGGGCGCTGCTCCACCGGGTCGCCCAGCACCCACACGCCGCTGCGCCCCTCGATCCGCGAGGTCGCCAGCCCGAAGTCGGTGCACGTGGCGATGAGCGCGTCCTCCAGCCGCCGCACATGGGCGATCACGTCCACCGGGCGCGGCAGCTTGAGGATCGGATAGCCCACCAGCTGGCCGGGACCGTGCCAGGTGATCTTGCCGCCGCGGTCCACGTCGACGACGGGGGTGCCGTCGAGGGGGCGCTCGCTCTCCTCCGTGCGTCGTCCGGCCGTGTAGACGGGCGGGTGCTCCAGGAGCAGACAGGTGTCGGGGATCTCGTCGGCGAAGCGGGCGGCGTGGATCTCGCGCTGCTTCTGCCATGCCTCCCGGTACTCGACGGCGTCGTCGCCGAACCCCAGTCGGACGAACCGCAGCTCACTCACGGCTGTGCCTCCCTCGAACCTCCGTCCGGCGATGGCCGGACCCAGCCACTGTACGGCGGCGCAAGGACACCTCTCCGGGCAGGTGGATTCCCGCAGGTCCGGCACGGGACCCGGTGCGGGATCCGGCACGGCGTCAGGCACGGGATCCCGCACGGACCGCAGTGCGGCCCGCATGTGCAGGTCCGGTGAACTCCGTCAGCGCCACGGGCGGTGACGCCATCAATCCTCACACGATCGGATGAATGTGGGGCGAAGGCGGCGGAAAGGGCCGGTCGGGCCGCTAAATTCGCGCCGTTCATTGAGGGGCTGCTCCCGGCCCGGAAGGCAGGAGACCCGACAGCAGATGACGGAACGAGCCCCGCAGCGCACGCCGAACCGGCAGCTCGCCGCGCTCATCGCAGAAGCAGGCTTCTCCCATGCCGGGCTCGCCCGCAGAGTCGACCAGCTCGGCCTCGAACACGGTCTCGACCTGCGCTACGACAAGACCTCGGTCACCCGCTGGCTGCGCGGGCAGCAGCCGCGCGGCACGACCCCGGCCCTGATCGCCGAGGTCTTCACCCGCAGACTCGGCCGCCGCCTGTCGGCCCAGGACCTCGGGCTCGACGCGTGCGCCCCGGTCTACGCGGGTCTGGAGTTCGCGGCCACCCCCGAGGAGGCCGTCGACATCGTCAGCGGCCTGTGGCGCAAGGACTCCGGCAACCACGCCGAGCTGAGCAAGATCGCCTTCACCCCGGCCGGGCTGGTCGTCCCCAGCCGCGACTGGCTGATCGGGCGCGCGGACGAACGCGTCGGCCGCGGCGAACCCGCGCCCCCGGGCTCCGGGCGGGTGCCCGCCCAGGGCACCCGCATCTCGGTGCCGCGCCAGCGGGGCACCGAGCGAGGGCCGGGCCAGAAGGTCTCCGGCGGCGACGTCTCCGCGCTCCGCTCGGTCGGCGAGCTCTTCCGCGCGCTCGACCACGCCTACGGCGGCGGCCACGCCCGCCAGGCCCTGGTGCGCTACCTGGAGCACGAGGCCGAGCCGATGCTGCGCGGCACCTACGGGGAGACGCTCGGCCGCCGCCTCTTCGCGGCCGCCGCCGACCTGACCAGGCTGGCCGGCTGGACCTCGTACGACATGGCGGCGCACGGCCTCGCCCAGCGGTACTACGTCCAGGCGCTCCGGCTGTCCCAGGCCGCGGGCGACCGCGCGTACGGCAGCTACGTCCTCGTCACCATGAGCCGCCAGGCCGTCTACCTCGGGCACGGGAGGGAGGCCGTGCAGCTGACCAGGGTCGCCCAGCAGGGGGTCGGCTCCGCCGCCCCGCCCCTGGTCCAGACGCTGCTGCACGCCGCCGAGGCCCGCGGCCACGCGGTGCTCGGCGAACCCCGGGCCTGCAACGCCGCGCTCGCCCGCGCGGAGCGCGCCCTCGACGCGGCACGGCCCGGCGACGACGTACCGCACTGGGCCCGGGGCGTCGACGAGGGCCAGCTCGCCGACGAGATCGGGCACTGCCACCGCGACCTCCAGCAGTACCGGTCGGCGGTCCAGCACGCGGAGCGCTCCCTCCAGCTGCGCGCCCCCGCGCTCGCCCGCAGCCGGCTCTTCACCCGTGTCGTCCTCGCCACCTCACGCCTCGGCCTCGGCGAACTGGAGCAGGCGTGCGCCCTGGGGGCCGAGGCGGCCCTTCAGGCGTCCGAGATGCGTTCCGCACGGGCGTCGGAGTACGTGCGCGAGTTCGAGCGGCGCCTGGAGCCGTACCGGGACGCAGGACCCGTCCGCACCTACCGGGACCGGGTCTCGGCCCTGCGGTAGCGCGATAGCGCGGTGTCGGCGGGGCGCGGGCGGTGCGGGCCGCCGGCCGCCGGGCGGGACGGCAGGGCGGGGAGCCCCCGGGCGCAGGGCACCCGCGCGCTCCCCGCGGACACGAGGCGGCACACGGGTGCGCCGCACCCCGCACGCGCCGACGACGACGAGGTGGCGTGCGACGGGGACCCGGGCGGAGTCGCGTCGACACCGCCGGTCCGGTTCGGCTGCGAGGGGCGCGACCGGATCGTGCACCTCGCGGGCGCGGGGGCCGGCATGAGACGCGGCCCTCGCCGGCGTCCTTCAGCCCTCGCGGGCGCGGGGCGCGGGGCCGGGGCACGTCCCGGATCTCCCAGCGGTACGGCCGGGGCTCCGGACCCCGGCCGTAGTCGCGGCCCCGGCGCCCCGGCGGCCGCCTGCCCGGACCGCTCGCCTTCCCGCGCCCCGGCCGGAGGCCCGTTTCGGCGGTGGCCGGAGCGTGTGCCCGCGCACCCGGCGGACGCCGGGCGCGGCGGCCCCGCAGGCCTGCCCGGGACCGCCCGTCCGCCGTCCCCTCAGGCGGCCGCCGTCAGCGCGGCCGGCGCCCTGTCGTCGCGGATCCCGAAGTCGGACAGGACCGCCTGCGCCGCGCGGCGGCCGGAGAAGAGGGCGCCCTGCACCGTCGCCGTGTCCCGGTGGGTGCCGCAGACGTAGAGGCCGGCCAGCAGCCGCACCGGGCGGCGCGGATCGTGGGGCGCCGGCATCGACGCCACCGCCTCGGGGTCGTGGTGGACGGCCAGCAGCTCCCAGTCGTCCGTCGGCGTCCCGTACAGCGAGGAGAGGTGCCGCCGCACCGCGCGGTCGGCGTCGGCGGGAGGTGCGCCCAGCACGGTGGACGAGACCAGGGCCCGGCCGCCGGGCGCGCGCAGCGGATCGACCTCGCTCATCACGGCGGTGTACGCCACCGGCCCGCCGCGGTCCGCGTCGAGCACCAGGGACGGTCCGGTCGCCGGCGGTTCGGGCGCCGCGTGGTGCACCACGGTCAGCGGGCGGTACGACGGCACCCGGAGCCCCGGCAGCAGCCCGGCAGCGGCCGGGCCGCCCGTGGCGACCAGCACGGCACGGCAGGAGATCTCGCCGTGCTCCTCGGTCGTGACACGGTTCACCGCCACCTCCGTGACCCTGACGCCGGTCCGCACCGTGCCCTTCGGCAGGGAGCCGGCGAGGTGCAGCGGCAGGGCGCCCGCACCGCCCGCCGGGACGCAGAGCCTGCCCCGCGCGTATCCGCGCAGCACCAGGTCGGCGCAGCGGCTGGACGTCGACAGCTCCGGGTCGGCGAGGAGCGCCGCCAGCAGGGGGTGCAGAAAGCCGTGGACCGTGCGCGCGGGCAGGCCCCGGCCGTACAGCGCGTCGGCCACCGGACGCTCGGGCCGGGCGAGCAGCCGGCGCACCGGCGTGCCCGCCAGGCGGGCCAGGGACGCGCTCAGCCGGGCCTGGTCCAGCTGACGCGGCCGGGGGGCGCTCGCGAGGGCGCGCGCCACGGTGAAGGCTCCCCCCATGCCGCGCAGGGCGAAGGGCGTGCTCCCCGTCTCGCCGGTCCGCTGCAGCCGCCCGCCCTGGTGCACGAGCACCCCGGGCGAGAAGGTCGCCAGCGGGAGGTCCCGGAGGGCCGCCACCCGGCGCAGCTCCGGATAGGCGCTGCTCAGCAGCGCACTGGTGCGGTCGAGGCGGAATCCGTCGATCCGCTCGGTTGCTGTCGCGCCGCCCACCACGGGGGCGGCCTCCAGGACGCCGACCCGCACTCCGGCGCTGGTCAGTCGATGGGCCGCCGCGAGTCCGGCGAGCCCGGCCCCCACGACGACGACGTCCACGTGATCCATGTGATGCGCGTCCTCCGCTTGCGATGCGGTGCTGAGCACATGCCCCTCCCCGAGGCCGGCGCGGCTGGTGGGAGGGTCATGCCCCCAACAGGCCCGAGCGATACCCGAGTCGGAGTCGAGCCTAGGCAGCCGTCGCGCCGCCGCGCAGTCGCGCACGCCACGGGTCACCGGAGCGCGGGGGCGCACGCCCCCGGCGCCCCGGCGGTGGTGAGCGCCGACCGGTCCGCGCACGGGGGACGCGCCTCAGCGCAGTGCCGCGGCGATCGCGTCCTCGACGCGCGGGAAGGCGAAGGTGAATCCGGACTCCAGCAGCCGTACGGGCAGCGCCCGCTGACTGCTCAGCACGTCCGAGGCCATCCCGCCCAGCGCCAGCCGCAGGGCCGGTTCGGGCACCGCGAACAGGGTGGGCCGGCCGAGCACCCGGCCCATCGCCTTGGTGACCTCACGGTTCGTCACCGGCTCCGGCGCGGTCAGGTTCACGGGCCCCGACAGGGACGCCGTGTCCAGCGCGTGCCGCAGCGCCGCCACCTCGTCGTGCAGCGCGATGAAGCTCCAGTACTGCCGCCCGCTGCCCAGCCGCCCCCCGAGTCCCGCCCGGAACAGGGGGAACATGCGGCCCCACGCGCCCCCTTCCCGTGAGACGACCAGCCCGGTGCGGGCGAAGACGGTGCGCACGCCCGCCTCCTGCGCCGGCGCCGCCGCCTCCTCCCACTCGACGCACACCTCCGGCAGGAAGCCGCTCCCCGGCGGCGCGTCCTCGTCCACGGCGCGGTCGCCGGTCTCCCCGTAATAGCCGACCGCGCTGCCGCTGACCAGCACGCGCGGCGGGTCGTCCAGCGAGGCCAGGGCCTCCGCGACGGCCGCGGTGCCGAGCACCCGGCTGTCCCGGATCTCCCGGCGGTACTCCTCGGTCCAGCGGTGGTCCCCGACGCCCGCGCCCGCGAGGTGCACGACGCCGTCGCAGCCCACGAGACCGGCCGTGTCCACGTACTGCCGCTTGGGGTCCCACGCCACCTCGTCGTCGGCGCGCGGGGTGCCGCGCACCAGGCGCACCACCTCATGTCCGTCGGCGCGCAGGGAGCGCACGAGCGCCCTGCCGATGAGCCCGGAGGCGCCGGTGACGGCGATGCGAGATTTCTGCATGCCCCCATCGTGCCCCAGGCGCCCCGGTGTTCCGCGTGTGAGCGCCCGGCGGGGCGGAAAGGGGGCGGCGCCCGTGGCGGGGCGCGTGGCACAGTGGCCGCATGCCAGCCGAGCCCACCGGTCCCGCCCCGCGTGCGGGGGCCTTCACGGTCCGCCCCGCGCTCCTGTCCGACGACGCAGCGCTCGGCGGACTCGACCGCGCGACCTGGTCGCCGCTGCACGCCGTGACCCCGCGCCCGCAGCCGCCGTACGAGCCGTTCTTCGACGAGGCCCACCACGCGCGGGACGTGCTGGTCGCCGAGGACGCCGACGGCACGGTGCTCGGCTACATACGCCTGGTCGCCCCCACCCCGCTGGAGTGCAACCGGCACGTGCGCCAGATACAGGGCCTGGCGGTCGCGGGCGAGGCCCGCGGCCGGGGCGTGGGACGGGCGCTGCTGCGGGCGGCCTGTGACGAGGCCGTCCGGCAGGGCGCCGTCCGCATCACCCTGCGCGTGCTCGGCCACAACGCGCCCGCGCGGGCGCTCTACGCCTCCGAGGGCTTCGCGGTGGAGGGCGTGCTGCCGGGGGAGTTCCACCTCGACGGGCGCTACGTGGACGACGTCCTGATGGGCCGCGCGCTCCCGCGCTGACCGCGCCGCGCGCCTGCGCACCGGGACCGGAACCCGCCCGGCACCGGAGCCCCGCCCCGGAACCGGAAGCCCGGCACACGCACCGCGCGGCGGGCACACGAACCCCGCGCCCGGGACACGAACCCCACCCCGGCACGGGAGCCCCCGTCACACGCCCCGGGCAGCGGACCGCCGCGTTCAGGCCGTGCCGAAGCGGTCCCACAGGCTCGGGAGGCGGCGTGCCAGGGCGGCGTCGTCGTCGACGTCGAGCGGGGTGCCGGCGGGCTCGGCCGGCTGCGGGGGGATGCCGAGGTCCGGCGCATCGACACCGGTCAGCCGCTCGTACGCCTCGTCCGCCGCGTACCCCAGCTCCTCCCCGTCCCCGTCGACGTCCTCGTCGAAGTCCGCCAGCAGTTCCGCCAGGCTGTCCGGCTCGTGGACGCCCCCCTCGAAGACCTCCCGGCCCCGCCCGATCAGCCAGCAGCGGAACGCGTCGAACGCGTCGTCGCCCGCACCCCCGAGGAGCACCGCCGCGGCCGCCCACAGGTCCCAGGTGTACGAGCGGTTCCACCGGGCCTCGAAATGGCGGGCGAAGTCCAGCACGGCGTCGGGGTCGAGCCGCAGGAGCCGCTCCACGAGGAGGTCGGCGTGCTCGTCCGGATCGCCGCCGGCGGCCTCGCGGGTGCCGTCGACGATCTCCCAGAACTCCGTCTCGTCCATCACGGGACAAGCATCACGGCTCCCGTGGGGACGCGCACGCGGGGGCCCGGCGCCGCTCCGGGGCATCCGCGCGACCCGTCCGGAAAGCCGGACAGAAGGTGTCCGGTATCCGTGCGACGGTCGGTGCATGACCACGAACGAGACGTCCCGGACCCGTACCGGCCACCCGGCCGCCGCCCCCGCCCCGCACGCCGCCGGCACCGTGACGGCGCCCCCGGACAAGCCGCTCACCGGCAGGATCGCCCTGGTGGCCGGTGCCACCCGCGGCGCCGGCCGGGCCATCGCCGTCGCCCTCGGCGCCGCCGGTGCGACCGTGTACGCCACCGGCCGCACCACCCGGGAGCGGGTGAGCGAGATGGGGCGCCCGACGGAGACCGTCGAGGAGACCGCGGAGCTGGTGACCGCGGCCGGCGGCGAGGGGATCGCCGTGCCCACCGACCATCTGGAGGCGGACCGGGTCAGGGCGCTCGTCGCCCGGATCGACCGCGACCACGGCCGGCTCGACATCCTGGTCAACGACGTCTGGGGCGGGAACCGGCTGCTCGACTTCGACACCCTGATGTGGGACGTGGACCTCGACCGGGGCCTGCGCATGATCGACCTCGGCACCCGCACCCACATCATCACCGCCGCCATCGCCCTGCCCCTGCTGGTACGGAACCCCGGCGGGCTGGTCGTCGAGGTCACCGACGGCACGGCCGAGACCAACAAGGAGTACCGCGAGAACTTCTACTACGACCTCGCCAAGAACATCCCGATCCGCATGGCGTACAACCTCGGCGAGGAACTGCGGCCGGCCGGCTGCGCGGCCGTCGCGGTCACCCCGGGCTTCCTCCGGTCCGAGGAGATGCTCGACCACTTCGAACTCACCGAGGAGACCTGGCGGGACGGCATCGAGAAGCAGCGGCACTGGGAGCTGTCCGAGTCGCCCGTCTACGTCGGACGCGGCATCGCGGCCCTCGCCGCCGACCCCGGGCGCGCCCGCTGGAACGGACTCTCCCTCGACAGCGGGCGGCTGGCCAGGGAGTACGGCGTCACCGACGCCGACGGCAGCCGGCCCGACGTGTGGGGGTTCATGCTGGCGGAGAAGGCCGGCGAGAACCCCTCGGCCGCCGACTACCGCTGACCCGGCCGCCCGCCGGCCCTCCGCGCCCGGCCGGCCGCCTCAGCCGTAGAGGTCGCGCAGCCCGGCCGCCGCCCGGACGAACCGCTCCCGCAGCTCCGGCGGGCCGAGGACCTCCACCTCCGGTCCCAGGGACAGCAGTTGGGTGTACGCCACCTCCGGCGACTCCACCGGCAGCGTCAGCGTCACCCGGCCCCCGGCGTCCGGGGGGCCGGCGGCGGCCAGGGCCTCCTCGGCCGCCGCACGGTCCGTCACATGGGGCAGCCGCCGGGCGCCGTCACCGGTCACCCGCACGACCACCTCCGAGCGCAGCAGCGAGCGGGCGAACGACTCCGCGCGCTCCGACCAGAACGACGGCAGGTCGAAGTCCTCGTCACGGTCGAAGCCCTCCCCGGCGGCCTCCGCCGAGACGAACCGGTCGATCCGGTACACCCGGGGCGTGCCGTCGGCACGGGCGCACAGGTACCAGACGCCCGCCTTCAGCACCAGCCCGTACGGCTCCAGCTCGCGCTCCACGTCGCCGTCCCTGCGCCGGTACACCGCCCGGACGCACCGGTCGCTCCACACCGCCCGCGCGAGGACCGGGAGCAGCGGCGGCGTGCTCGGCTCCTGGTACCAGCCCGGGGCGTCGAGATGGAAGCGCTGCGCGGCGGACTCGGAGGCGTCGCTCAGCGCCGGGACCAGCGCCGCCGACACCTTGAGCCGTGCCGCCGACGCCGCGTCCTGAAGCCCCATCTCCCGCAGCGCGCCCGGCAGTCCGGAGAGGAACAGCGCCGCCGCCTCGTCCCGGCCGAGGCCCGTCAGCCGGGTGCGGTAGCCGCCGATCAGCCGGTAGCCGCCGGTGCGCCCCCGGTCCGCGTAGACCGGGATGCCCGCCTCCGACAGGGAGAGGGCGTCCCGGGCGACGGTACGTTCGGACACCTCCAGCTCCCGCGCCAGTTCGGCCGCCGTCATGACGTCCCGCGACTGGAGCAGCAGCACCATCCTGATCAGCCGGGCAGCGCGCATGCGCTCATCATGGCGCAGCCCGGCCGCCGGCAGCGGCGGGGCTCAGGCGAGCGGCTCCTGGAGCTCGGTCACCCACGCCGCCGTGTCGGGCGGGCACTCCAGGTACACCTCCCGCGGGTACCCGGCGGACCGGTGGCCGCCGGCGTCGATCCACCGGGCCAGCGCCTGCTCCGTCGTCAGCACGTCGTCCATCGCGCCGCGGTGCACGATGGTCGCCGCGCGCTCGACGGCGGGCAGGTCGGCGACCTCGAAGTCCGGCCCCGCGGCGGTGCCGTGGGGCACCGTGCAGCCCGCGTGGACGCGGACGGCGCCGCCGCCCCCGGGAACGTCCTCGTAGTACGCGACGCCCGGGCCGCACGGGTCGACGCCCGCCGCGCGCAGCCGGCGGTACAGCTCCTCGTACAGCGGGCCGATCACCGGGCCGATGTGCTCCGGGCGGAAACTCGCCGCGGTGCCCGACAGTTCGGCGACGCGCACCGCGGGGATGCTCTTGATCATGATGTCCTGGGTGGGCATCTGCCCCTCGCTCTCGATGGACCGGAGCCTCGCCTCGACCTGCTTCAGCCGTGCCGCCGACGCGGCCACGGCCTCCTCCAGTTCGGCCCGGCGCAGTGCGAGCATCCCGCGCAGTTCCTCCGTGCCCGGCCGGTCCTCGAGGATGCGGCGCACCTGCTCCAGCGTGAAGCCGAGATCCTTGAGCGCGACGATGCGGTTGAGCCGGTCGAGCTGGGCCGCCGAGTAGTGGCGGTAGCCGGTGAAAGGGTCGGTGCGTTCGGGACGCAGCAGCCCGATGGCGTCGTAATGACGCAGCATCCGGGCCGACACGCGGCCGTGCCTGGCGAAGTCTCCGATGGTGAACATGACGTCTCCCACTGCACGGGTTCACACGGTGTCAGGGTCAAGCATCGACCCCGGAGCCAGGGTCGGGCATCGTCCCCCGCAGCCGGCGGCGGGCGTCGCCCCCGCCGCCGGTCCGGGGTCCGGCGGGCCCGCCCGGGGGACCCCGCGCCGGCCCGCTCCGGATCGTGCGGCGGCGGTGTCCGTCCGTGCCCGGACGGACACAGAGGGCATACTGGGGAGCCGGGCGGGTCGGTGGGGAGGGCGGGTATGCGGGGGGCGGTACTCGACGGCCGGTACGAGCTGACCGAACGCCTGGGCCGGGGCGGCATGGGCCAGGTCTGGTCCGCCCGCGACGGGCGGATGCAGCGGGAGGTCGCCGTCAAGCTCGTGACCGCGTTCCCCGACGCGGGCGAGGAGGAGACGTTCCTCCGCTTCCGGCGGGAGATCAGGTCCGCGGCCAACCTCCCCGGCCGCCACACGGTCACCGCCCACGACTGCGGCGAGGCCGTCATCGACGACGAGCCCGTCCTCTACATGGTCATGGAACGCCTCACGGGCCGGACCCTCGCCCAGGAGATCCGCCGCGAACGGCCGCACTGGCGCACCGCGGTGGGCTGGGCGAGCCAGGTCGCGACCGCCCTCCACGCCGCCCACACGCTGCGGATCGTGCACCGCGACATCAAGCCGGAGAACGTGATGTTCGCGGCGGACGGCGACGTCAAGGTGCTCGACTTCGGCATCGCCAAGTTCCTCGGCGACACGGCCCGGGCGGGCGGCCTCACCCGGACCGGCGTGCCCATGGGCACCCTGCTGTACATGTCGCCCGAGCAGGCGCGGGGGGACACGGACGTCGACCACCGCACGGACCTGTACTCGCTCGGCTGCCTGCTCTACTTCATGCTCACCGGCCGCCCGCCGATGGTCGCCGACAACGTGCTCGCGCTGGTCTACATGCACGCGGAGGCGCAGATCCCGCCGCCCCAGGCGCTGGTGCCCGCGATACCGTCCGGGCTGGGCGCCCTGGTCATGCAGCTCCTCCAGCGGCGGCCCGCCGACCGGCCCGGCTCCGCGGGCGCGGTGCTGGAGCGGCTGAAGGAGCTGGGCGCCTCCCGCCACCTCGGCGTGACCACGACGCAGGTCCCCGCCGGCGACCGCGCCGAGGCCGAGGTGGCGGCCAAGCTCGCCGGGGCCCGCGACATCTACCAGGCCGCCATGCGCGACGCGAGCGCCCGCGAGGCGGAGGCGGAGGCGGTGCTGGACGAGGCACGGCGCCGGGCCGACGAGATGCTCACCGACGCCCACCGCGAAGCCGGCGTGCTGCGCGCCGAAGCCGAGCGCCACCGGACGGAGCTGCGGCACCGCACCGAGCAGGAGATCCTCGCGCTGCGCACCCGCGGAGAGCGGGAGACCCGGGACCGGCGCGCCGAGGCCGACGCGCTCGTGGCGGAGGTGCGGGAGCAGGCGGCGCAGGCCGCCGCCGAATTCGAGACCGCCCTCGCCAAGCGCCGGGAGCAGGCCGAACGCGACCTGGCCGCGCAGCGGGCGACGGCGGAGAAGCGGGTCGCCGAGCTCGAACACCGGGCGGAGCAGCTGTCACTGGAGTCCGAGCGCCTGCGCACCGAGGCCGAGGAACGTGCCCGGCGCACCCTCCAGTCCGCACAGCGGCAGGTGGAGAACGTCCTCCGGGACGGCGACGCCAAGGCCGCGGCCGCGCGCGCCGAGGAGGAACGCGCGATGAACTCGCTGACGGAGCTGCGGGGCAGGGTGACGCGGATGCTCGCCGACAGCAGTCTCACCCCGCTCGACGACCTGGCGGAGCAGCGCGCCGAGATCCTGGGACGCCTCAGCTCGCTCCGGGACGCGCTCCTCGACATCGCCGTGCGCCGCGCGGCCGCCCACGGCTACGCGGACGGCTCCCCGCCCGGTGCCGGTGCGACCGACGACCGGCGCAGCCCCGACCTGCCGGCCGGACCGGCGCGGCCGGCGCGGGCACCCGGGACGCGGCCGCCGGAGTACCCCGGTGAGACGGACGCGATGCCGCGGCGCGAGGCCCGCAGGCGGGCAGAGCGCGCCGCGGAGGCCGAACGCGCCCCGGAACGGGCCGGGCGCGCCGGACCCGCGGAGACCCAGCGCCCGGCCCGGCCCGCCGGCCACGCCGAGCGGCCTCCCGAGTCCCAGGCCGACCGCACGGAGCTCCTGCGGCACTTCTTCGGGCGCGGCGACGGCTCGGAGGCCGACCGCCTGGAGGCCGACCGTTCGGAGCTTCTGCGGCACTTCTTCGGGCGCGGCGACGGCTCGGTGCCCCCGCGGCGGTCCGCCCCCGGAGACGGCGGCGAGGCGTCCCGCCGGTCGCGGGAGCCGGACGAGGATCCGGAGCAGCGCCAGGTGTGACGGCTCGCGGACGCCGCGGGGGCCGCCCGGAACCGGGCGGCCCCTGCGGGACGGCGACCGTGCGGCGGGCGGGACGCCGTCCCGCCCGCGCCTGCTACAGGCCGTAGCGCTCGCGCGCCTCCTTCACGGCGGACGCCGGGACCTCGCCCCGCTTCGCCAGCTGGGCCAGCGCGGCGACCGCGATCGACTGCGGGTCCACGCCGAAGTGGCGGCGGGCCGCGTCACGGGTGTCGGAGAGACCGAAGCCGTCCGTGCCCAGCGACGACCAGTCCTGCTCCACCCACTGGCTGATCTGGTCCGGCACCTGGCGCATCCAGTCGGACACCGCCAGCACCGGGCCGGGGGCGCCGGCCAGCGCCTGGGTGACGTACGGGACGCGCTCCTCGCCGCGGAGCAGGGCCTCGTCCGCCTCCAGGGCGTCCCGGCGCAGCTCGCCCCAGGACGTCGCGGACCACACGTCGGCGGCCACGTTCCAGTCGTTCGCCAGCAGCTCCTGGGCCGCCAGGGCCCAGTGGATCGCCGTGCCCGAGGCGAGCAGCTGGAGACGCGGGGCGTCCGTGCCGGCCGAGCCCTCGTTGAAGCGGTACAGGCCCTTGACGATGCCCTCCTCCACGCCCTCCGGCATGGCGGGCTGCGGCTTCGGCTCGTTGTAGACCGTCAGGTAGTAGAAGACGTCCTCGGCGTCGGGGCCGTACATCCGCCGCAGACCGTCCTTGACGATCACCGCGATCTCGTACGCGAACGCCGGGTCGTAGTTGAGCGACGCCGGGTTGGTGGCGGCGATCAGGTGCGAATGGCCGTCGGCGTGCTGGAGGCCCTCACCGGTCAGCGTGGTGCGCCCGGCGGTGGCGCCGACGATGAAGCCCTTGCCGAGCTGGTCGGCGAGCTGCCACATCTGGTCGCCGGTCCGCTGCCAGCCGAACATCGAGTAGAAGATGTAGAACGGGATCATCGTCTCGCCGTGCGTCGCGTACGACGTGGCGGCGGCGATGAAGTCGGCCATGGCGCCGGCCTCGGTGATCCCCTCGTTGAGGATCTGGCCGTCCTTGGCCTCCTTGTAGTACATCAGCTGGTCGCGGTCGACCGGCTCGTACGTCTGGCCCAGCGGCGAGTAGATGCCCGCGGACGGGAACAGCGACTCCATGCCGAAGGTGCGCGCCTCGTCGGGGACGATCGGCACCCAGCGCTTCCCGGTCTGCTTGTCCCGCATCAGGTCCTTGACCAGGCGGACGAACGCCATGGTCGTGGCCATCTCCTGCTTGCCGGAGCCCTTCTTCAGCGCGGCGAACGCGCGCTCCTCCGGCTCGGGCAGCGGTGCCGAAGCGTGCAGACGGCGGGCCGGGGCGGGGCCGCCGAGGGCGGCGCGGCGCTCCTGGAGGTAGCGCACCTCGGGGGAGTCGGCGCCCGGGTGGCCGTAGGGCACCAGGCCGTCGGCGAAGGCGCTGTCCGCGATCGGGAGTCCGAGCAGGTCGCGCATGCCCTTGAACTCGTCGGTCGTCAGCTTCTTCATCTGGTGGTTGGCGTTCTTGGACTCGAAGCCCTTGCCGAGGGTGAAGCCCTTGACCGTCTGGGCGAGGATCACCGTCGGCGCGCCCTTGTGCGCCAGCGCCGCCTTGTACGCCGCGTACACCTTGCGGGCCTCGTGGCCGCCGCGGGAGGTGTGGAAACACTCGGAGATCTTGGCGTCCGTCAGCAGTTTCGCCAGCTCGACGAGGGCCGGCTCGGCGCCGAAGAAGTGCTCGCGGATGTAGGCGACGTCGCGGGTCGCGTACGTCTGGAACTGCGCGTCCGGCACCTCCCGCAGGCGGCGCACCAGCGCGCCCGCCGTGTCGAGCTGGAACAGCTCGTCCCAGGCGGAACCCCACAGCGACTTCACGACGTTCCAGCCGGCGCCGCGGAACTGGGCCTCCAGCTCCTGCACGATCTTGAAGTTGGCGCGGACCGGACCGTCGAGGCGCTGCAGGTTGCAGTTGATCACGAAGGTCAGGTTGTCCAGGCGCTCGCGGGAGGCGAGGGCGAGTGCCGCGGTCGACTCGGGCTCGTCCATCTCGCCGTCGCCGAGGAAGGCCCAGACGTGGGAGTTGCTGGTGTCCTTGATCCCGCGGCCCTGGAGGTAGCGGTTGAACCGGGCCTGGTAGATCGCCGACAGCGGGCCGAGGCCCATGGAGACCGTCGGGAACTCCCACAGCCAGGGCAGCCGGCGCGGGTGCGGGTACGAGGGGAGGCCGTTGCCGCCGGACTCCTGGCGGAAGTTGTCGAGGTGCGCCTCGGTGAGGCGGCCGTCGAGGAAGGCGCGGGCGTAGATGCCGGGGGAGGCGTGGCCCTGGATGTACAGCTGGTCGCCGCTGCCGTCCCCCTCCTTGCCGCGGAAGAAGTGGTTGAAGCCGGTCTCGTAGAGCCAGGCCGCGGAGGCGAAGGTGGCGATGTGGCCGCCGACGCCGAACCGGGAGCCGCGGGTCACCATGGCGGCCGCGTTCCAGCGGTTCCACGCGGTGATGCGCGCCTCCATCTCCTCGTCGCCGTCGAGCGCGGGCTCGGCGGAGGTGGGGATGGTGTTGACGTAGTCCGTCTCCAGCAGCCTGGGCAGGGCGACGCCCGCCTTCTCGGCGTGCTGGAGCGTGCGGCGCATCAGGTACGCGGCGCGGTGCGGTCCGGCGTGCTCCGCGACTGCGTCGAGGGAGGCCGCCCACTCGGCGGTCTCCTCGGCGTCGCGGTCCGGGAGCTGGTCGAGCTCGCTCGGAAGCTTGCCTACGGGGTCGGTCATGATCGCCGCCTTCCGGACAGGAGGGGGGTGGAGATAAGGGGGTGCCGTGTCTGGCAGGACAGGGCGAACGGGTCGGTGGACCCGCCGAAGACTGTAAGTCGCTGATCGATGATCGATCAAAGGTTGGGGTGAAATTGGCATCCGGTGCCGCAAAAGTGGGCACGGGGTGCCTGGGTAAATGCCCCCTAAACGCCCTCTTCTCCCGGGGGCCTCTCGAGCACCGTGAGCCCACTTCCAGCCGCGCCGGCTCGCAGGGTGATCCCGGGCTCGCGCGGCGGCGGCCTGTGGTCCCGGTCCGGAGGGCGGCCGGCTCCAGCCCCGCCGGAGCGGGGCACGGGCACGGGCCGGGCTGCGGGCGGGGTGGTGGTGGCGGCACGGCCTGCGGCCGTCGTCCTCAGGCGCGCACGCGCCCCGGGACCGCAGTCCCGCTAGGGCTGAACGTGCCCGGGAGCGCAGCCCCCGAGGCCTGAACCGCAGCCCCGCGCGGGGCTGAACCGCGGGCCGCCGCTACGCGCGCGGTGCGCAGCCGAGGACGTGGGCCTTCACGAGGGCGCCGATCTCCGGGTCGCGCCGCCGGAACGCCTCCACCAGATCCTGGTGCTCCTCCGCGTAGGACTTCTGCACCGTCCCCAGCCACCGGATCGACAGCGCCGTGAAGACCTCGATCCCGAGGCCCTCCCAGGTGTGCAGCAGCACGCTGTTGCCCGCGGCCTTCACCAGCTCCCGGTGGAAGGCCACCGTGTGGCGCACCTGGGCCGTGCCGTCGGCGTGCCGGTCCGCCTCGTAGAGGGCCGTCACATGGGGCTCCAGCGCCGAGCAGTCCGCCGCCAGCCGGTCCGCCGCGAGCTCCGCGGCGATCTGCTCCAGACCGGCCCGGACCGGATAGCTCTCCTCAAGGTCCGCGGCCGTCAGGTTCCGCACCCGTACGCCCTTGTTGGGCGCCGACTCGATCAGCCGCAGCGACTCCAGTTCGCGCAGCGCCTCGCGCACCGGTGTCTGCGAGACCTCCAGCTCCGTCGCGATCCGGCGCTCGACGATCCGCTCACCGGGCTTCCAGCGCCCGCTGACGATCCCCTCCACGATGTGCTCGCGGATCTGGTCGCGCAGCGAGTGGACGACGGGGACGGTCATGAATGCGCTCCTCACCAGATGGCCGACGCCGAGGTTACCGGAGAGGAATCCCCCCGCACCCTCCGTGGGCGTGCCGTGCCGCAGGGTCCCGGACGGCGGCCCCGCCGTCCCGCCGGGCCTCCGCGAGGACGGGAAACCGCACGTCGTCAGGGTGCGGGCGGGTGGACGGCCGCCGAGGGCCGGTCGGCCGCCACCGCCTCCAGCAGAGCGGTCAACTCGGCCGTGTGACGCGGATAACGGCGGATCAGGGCCGCGATCCCGGTCACCGCGCGGGCCCGCTCCGCCGGCTCCGGGGCCGCCCGCACGGGCGGCACCTCGCCGCCCGGGCCGGCGAGGACGGCGGCCAGCGCCCGGTGCACGTCGGCGGAGTACGCGTCGCCGAACTGCGTCCGCTCCAGTTCCGCGCAGAGCGCGAGCGTCTCGGTGTCCGGCTCGCTCCCGGAGCAGGCGCGCTCGATCCGGCGGCGCAGCGCGTCGCGGTCCTCCGCGCAGCGGTAGGCCTCCTCGACGCCGTCGGCGGCGGCGAGGTGGAGCAGCGCGTGCCGCACGGTCCGGTCCGTGCCGCTGCGGGCGGTGAGCACGACGAGCGCGTTCGGGCCGACCAGCATGTCCGCGTGCGCGACGAGCAGCTCCCGCGACTCGCGCAGGGTACGGGCCGACGCCCAGGTGTCGATCAGTTCGACCGTCCGCGGGAGGTGGAACGCGACGTCCGGTCCGTGCTCGACGGCGGTGCTCCACAACTGCAGATGCGCGGCGACCTCCGGCTGGAGCGCGACCAGCTCGGCGAGCGCCGTTCCCGCCTGCCGGGTCCGCAGCCAGCGGTGCTCGTCCCAGTAGGCGCGGGACGACGCCCAGTCCTCGCAGTCGAACCACCCCATCAGCGTCGCCGTGGCGTGGGAGGGCAGGCCGAGCCACGCCGGCGCGCGGCGCCACCCCCGGGAACCGGCCTGCCGCACCAGACGGCGGACCAGGGCCGACTCCGCCCTGCCGCGCTCGGCGTGGCGCACCAGCAGCTGACGGGCGTGGAAGACCTCGGCGGGCTCCGGCCGCGGGGCAGCGCCCGCACCGCCGCCGCTGCCCTCGCGGCCGCCGCGGGCCGGGCAGGCGAGGGCCGCCAGGGCGCGCACGGCGTCCTCCGCGGTCCCCGCCCCCAGCTCGAACCCCAGCCGGAGCATCCGCATCCGCCGGGCCGCCGCCGGATGACCGGCCAGCGCGTCCTCGGCCCGCCGGGCCGCCGCGACCGCGACCCCGGGAGTCCCCGCCGCCTCCCCGACCAGCTGCAGCCCGCCGAGGGCTTCCGCCAGCATGTCCGTGTGGGCGCCGGGGTCCGCCGCGGCGCAGGCGGTGAGGAGCGTGACGGCCTCGTCGGCCGCGGCCCGCGCGCCGTCGTGGTCGCCCCGGCCGGCCAGCAGCCGCCCCAGCGCCCCCACGGCCGCCGCCAGGGGCGCCGTCCAGTGGGCCGGCTCGTCGTCGGCCAGCTCCCGGAACATCCCGAGGGCCTCGCGCAGAGCGGCCAGCGCCTGCCGCGGACGGGAGTTCTCCGCCAGCCGGAGGGACAGGTTGTAGGACGAGCTCGCCATCACCCGGCGCCGGGCCCGCGGATCGCCTGCGGTCAGCTCGCGCTCCAGCGCCAGGGACTCCTCCGTGACGGCGAGCGCCTCCTCGTGGGCGCCCGTGCGCGCCAGGCGGAGTCCGAGATTGCCCAGCGACCGCGCGAGGCCGCCCGCGTACCGCCCGGGTTCGTCCCCGGCCAGCTTCCGGTACAGGGCGACGGCGTTGCGCGCACAGGTGAGCGCCCGGTTCCCGTCGCCCAGGTCCGACAGCCGGCAGCCGAGGGCGTCGCAGCTCAGGGCGAGGTCGCCGAGGTGGACGGCGGGCAGGTCGTCGGCCAGCCGCCGGTACAGCTCGACCGCTTCCGCGGTCGCGTGCACCGCCGCGACCGTGTCGCCCGCGTCGGCATGGTGGTTGCCGAGGTTGTGCAGGGACGCGGCCAGGTCCGCGAGGTGCGTCACGGGGTCCCGGCCGGCCGCCTCGCGCAGGAGTCCGACGCTCTCCAGGACCGCGTCCAGGGCCGCCCGGTACTCCCCCCGCCGGCCGAGCGCGGTGGCCAGCAGGGTCAGCGAGCGCGCCGGCCGGTCCGCGGCGGCCGCCGGGTCCCCGGCGACGAGGGCACGGTCGAGCGCCACCGCCTCCTCCGCGTGGGCCAGGGCCTCCCGGTGCTCCCCGACGACCAGCAGCCGTCCGGCGAGCACGGCGAGCGCGTCCGACAGCCCGGCCCGCCCGGCCGCGGGACCGCTCGCCGCCACCTGCCGCGCCGCCTCCAGCCCCTCCCTGGCGGGCGCGAGGGAGTCCCGGTCCCGCCCGGCGGAGCCGAGCAGCGCCGCCAGGTTGCCCAGGGCCTTCGCCAGGCGCGGCAGATGGTCGCCGGGCCGGTCGGCGGCCGGGTCGCGGTGCAGCCGCACCGACTCCTGGGCCGCGTCGAGGGCCTCCGCCGTCCGTCCCGCCGCGTCGAGTTCGACCGCGAGGTCCCCGAGGGCCGTCGCGAGGAGGTGCGCATGCGCAACGGGCGCGTCGTCGGCCAGCCGGCGTGCCACGGCGACCGCCTCGCGGCAGCCGTCCAGGGCCTCCCGGCGCCTGCCGACGGCCCGGAGGTGGGTCGCATGGTTGATCAGGAACCGTGCCAGCAGCGGCAGATGGACGGACGGGCGGCGGTCCGCCAGCTCCCGGCAGAGGCCGACCGCCTCCTCCGTGAGGGCCGCCGCCGCCTCGCGCTCGCCCGACTCGTACAGCCGGGCGGCCAGGTTGACGAGGTACGAGGGCAGTCCGGGCCCGAAGGCGTCCGGGTCCCCGGCGGCGAGCTCCCGCTGGACCCCGGCCGCCTCCCGGGCGGCCTCCAGGGCCCCCGCCCGGTCCCCCGTGGCGGCCAGCCGGTGCGCCAGGGCGTCGAGCGCCCAGGCCAGCGCCGGCCGGTGGGCGGGGCCGCTGCCCGCGAGCTCCCGCCACAGCCCGGCGGCCTCACCCGCGGCGGCGACGGCCTCCCCGGCGCGTCCGGCACCGTCCAGCAGCACGGCGGCCTGCTGGAGGACGAGCGCGAGCACCGGGCGGAACGCGCGGCCGTTGCGCCGGTCCAGGTCCCGCACCATCGCGATCCCCGCCGGACCGGCGTCCAGGGCGTGGGCGGCGAGACCGGACAGGAGGTAGGGGTTGGCCCGCTCCGGTGCGCGTGCCTCGTCCGCCTGCCGCAGCAGCAGGCCGACCAGCGCACGGGCCACCCGTTCCCCGGCGAGCGGGCCGTGCCCCGCCCCGGCCCCCGCGGCCGCGTTCCGCAGGTGCTCGACGAACTCCCGGTGGTACAGCCGGTACACCGCCTGGGACCCGTCGGTGTCCTCCACCACGAACGCGCCGTAGGCGCCGAGGAGCCAGTCCACGTCCTCGGGGCCGTAGACCGTCCCGGGGCCCCCGAGGGCGGCGGCCGCGCTCTCCCACACGCCCCGGGCGGGCATGCCGCGTCCCACCCCCCACGCCAGGGCCGTGAGCAGATCCCTCGCCGCGCCGGGCAGGACGGCGCCCTCGCGCACGCGCTCCGGTCCCCGCGCCAGCTCCTCGGCGAAGGCGTCCCCGACGGACTCCGGCAGGGCGGGCGGCTCGCCCGGGACGAGTTCCGCCGCCCGGCCGATCAGCGACCGCGCCACGATGCGCGCGAAGAGGAACCCGCCGTCGTCCGCCGCGGCGCGTTCCGCCACGGCCCGGGCCGACGCGTCGCACACGTCCGCCGGCAGGCCGCCCCGCTCCAGCCGCCGCCGCACGTATCCGGCGATGTCCTCCGCGGTGCCGGCGTCCCGGTCCAGATCCGCCACCTGGACCCGGGTGCCCAGCCACCGGGCCAGCGTGCCGTGCAGGCTCTCCTGCGGGGCGGCGTACGGACGGAACGGGCGGGCACGGGAGCCGAGGAGCACGGACGCGACCCGGCTGAGCGGCACCAGCAGCTGCTCGGCCACGGCCGCGGCCTCCTCCGGCGCGGCCTCGTCCAGACCGTCGAGCACCAGCACCGGCGGGCGTCCCGGCCCCCGCGGCTCCAGCTCCGCGACCAGCGCGGCGGGAGAACGCGGCGCGGGCAGGTCCAGCTGCCGGGCGAGTGCCTCCGCGAGGTCCTGCGCGGTCATGCCCCGCAGATGGAGCGCCGCGTCCACCGCGTTCCCGCCCGGATCCGGGTCCCCGTCGAGCAGCGCCCCGTGGGCGAGGACCTCAGCGCGGCGCCGCGGGTCCGACAGCGTCGCGACCCGCCCGAGGACCGCCGACTTCCCGCTGCCCGCACCGCCCGTGACGAGGAACAGACCGGGTTCGCGGGCGGCGAGCCAGGCGACCACGTCGGTCAGCACCGCGTGCCGGCCGGTGAAGAACCAGCCCTCCTCGGTGCGGCCCGCCCCCCGGGCGGCGAGCACCAGGTGCTCCACCAGCTGCTCGCCCGCGTCGCCGCGCAGCCGGGGGTTGCGGAACATCGGCAGCGCCCGGCCCGTGGAGGCGCTCGCCGGGCGCTGGCCGTCGTCGTCCCAGCGGGCCAGCACCTCCTGGAGGACGGCCTCGCCGGTCACCCCCGCGTTGCGGACGCTCCACTCGTGCCGGTACGCGCCCGTGCCGGACGGTCCGTCGCGCAGCACCTCGGTCAGCGTGTCCATCAGGACACCGCGCCCCGCCGCCGGCTCGTGCGCCCGGCAGCCCGCGAGCACCCCGAGCCACTGGGCGCGCCCCGGCGGCAGCACGGCGGAGGCGAAGTCCTCCATCGCGCGGCGCAGCGGCTCCAGTACGCCCGCCCCGGCGTGGCAGGTGTCGACGACCAGCAGGACCTGGTCGGCCCCCGAACGGAGCGCCGCCTCGGCCAGCAGCTCGGTGCGGTAGACCTGTGTCTCGGCCGAGGGGTCCTGCGTGTCCGCGGTGATCAGGTGCAGCCGGCCCCGGTGCAGCTGCGCATGGCCCGACCACAGCACCACCGCGGGGCCGCCGCCTCCCGTCCCGGCGTGCGCCGCCGACCAGCTCTCCAGCCGGTCGCGCACGGTGCCCCAGTCCGGGTCGGCCACCGTCTCGGCGGTGCAGCCGTATGCGGTGAGCAGCCCGGCCAGCGTCTCCAACTGCTGCCGTGCCCCCGGCAGTTCGGGAACCAGGCCGCTGCGGTGGCGTTCGACCACGACGCCGATCGCCGTGCCGGCGCCCGTGTGGCCCGCGGGGGAGGCGCGGCGGGGGCCGGGCGGGCCGCCGGCGTCCCGCGACCGCCCTTCCCTTCCGGCCCGGCCCGGACCCCCGGGAGCCGCCGCGGATTCCGCGGCGCGGTCACCGGGGTCGTCGCGACCGGCGCGACCGGCGGGGCCGTCAGGGTCACCGGGACCGTCGCGGTCCGCGGCCGCCGTGCCGGTGCGCGCCGTGCCGGTGTCCGCCGTGCCCCGCGCTCCCGCGTGGTCCGGACCGGCGGTGTCGTGCCCCGGCACCGCCGTACCGCCCGCGGGCGTGCCCGGGGCCGCCGTCTCGTCCCCGGGACCGGGCGCCGCCGCCTCGTCCCCGGCGGCCGGAACCCCCGTGACCGGATCGTGCGTGTGCCGATCTGCCATGCGCATGGGTTCCCCCTCGGCCCCGAATCCCCGGGCGCCACGCTATCCGCCCGCCCCGCACGGCGAGGGGCGAACGCGGCAGAGGACGCGCGTGCGGACACACGCGTGCCCCCGTACCGGATCACTCCGGTACGGGGGCACGGATCAGGCGTGGCGGCGGCCGCGCGGACCGCGGAGGCCCTACAGGCCGAGCTCGACCTCGAACTCGCCGGCCTCCAGGATCGCCTTGACCGCCGTGAGGTAGCGGGCGGCGTCCGCGCCGTCCACCAGACGGTGGTCGTAGGAGAGCGTCAGGTACGTCATGTCCCGGACGCCGATGACGGTGCCCTCGGCGGTCTCGATGACCGCCGGACGCTTCACGGTGGCGCCGATGCCCAGGATGGCGACCTGGTTCGGCGGCACGATGATCGTGTCGAACAGCGCACCGCGCGAGCCGGTGTTGCTGATGGTGAAGGTCGCACCGGACAGCTCGTCCGGCGTGATCTTGCTGGCCCGGACCTTGCCCGCGAGGTCCGCGGTGGCCTTGGAGATGCCGGCGATGTTCAGGTCGCCCGCACCCTTGATGACCGGCGTCATCAGACCCTTCTCGGAGTCCACGGCGATGCCGATGTTCTCCGAGTCGAAGTACGTGATGGTGCCCTCGTCCTCGTTGATCCGGGCGTTGATGACCGGGTGGGCCTTCAGCGCCTGGGCCGCCGCCTTCACGAAGAACGGCATCGGGGAGAGCTTGACGCCCTCGCGGGCGGCGAAGGACGCCTTCGCCTGCTCGCGCAGCTTCATCAGCTTGGTGATGTCGACCTCGACGACCGAGGACAGCTGCGCCTGGCCGTGCAGCGCCTTCATCATGTTGTCGCCGATGACCTTGCGCATGCGGGTCATCTTGACCGTCTGGCCGCGCAGCGGGGACGTCTCGAGCGACGGCGCCTTCGACGCGGCCGGGGCGGCAGCGGCGGGGGCCGGCGCGGCCGCGGCCTTGGCGGCCTCGGCGGCGGCGATGACGTCCTGCTTGCGGATGCGGCCACCGACGCCGGTGCCCTTGACCGAGCCCAGGTCGACGCCGTTCTCGGCGGCGAGCTTGCGGACCAGCGGGGTCACGTAGGCGTCGCTCGACTCGACCGCGGCGGGGGCCGCGGGCGCGGCCGGGGCCGCCTTCGGAGCCGGGGCGGCGGCCGGAGCCGGGGCGGCAGCCGGAGCCGGGGCCTCCTGCTTGGGAGCCTCCTGCTTCGGGGCCTCCTGCTTGGGAGCCTCCTGGGCCGGAGCCGGAGCCGGAGCCGGAGCGGCGGCCGGGGCGGGAGCGGCCGGGGCCGCGCCCTTGGCGCCGATCACGGCCAGCTTGGCGCCGACCTCCGCGGTCTCGTCCTCGCCGACCACGATCTCCAGCAGCACGCCGGAGGCGGGGGCCGGGATCTCGGTGTCGACCTTGTCGGTGGAGACCTCGAGCAGCGGCTCGTCCTCCGTGACCTCCTCGCCGACCTCCTTCAGCCAGCGGGTGACGGTGCCCTCGGTGACGCTCTCGCCGAGCGCCGGGAGGACGACGTCGGTGCCCTCGGCCGAACCGCCCGCGGGGGCGGCGGCAGGGGCCTCCTCGGCCGGAGCCGCGGGAGCCTCGGCCTGCGGGGCCGGAGCGGCCTCGGGAGCCGGGGTCTCGGCGGCGGCCGGGGCGGGAGCGGCCTCGGGGGCGCCGGAGCCGTCGTCGATGACGGCCAGCTCGGCGCCGACCTCGACGGTCTCGTCCTCGGCGACCTTGATCGAGGCCAGCACGCCGGAGGCGGGGGCCGGGATCTCGGTGTCGACCTTGTCGGTGGAGACCTCGAGCAGCGGCTCGTCGGCCTCGACGCGCTCTCCCTCGGCCTTCAGCCAGCGGGTGACAGTGCCCTCGGTGACGCTCTCGCCGAGCGCCGGAAGGGTTACGGAAACCGCCATGGTTTCAGTTGCTCCTTACAGAAAGTGCGGTAGTGGTCTGTCGCGCCCGTGACTGACTAGTCGTGGGAGTGCAGCGGCTTGCCGGCCAGCGCCAGGTGCGCCTCGCCGAGAGCCTCGTTCTGCGTCGGGTGGGCGTGGACGAGCTGCGCGACCTCGGCCGGCAGCGCCTCCCAGTTGTAGATCAGCTGCGCTTCGCCGACCTGCTCGCCCATACGGTCACCGACCATGTGGACGCCGACCACGGCACCGTCCTTGACCTGGACGAGCTTGATCTCGCCCGCGGTCTTCAGGATCTTGCTCTTGCCGTTGCCCGCGAGGTTGTACTTCAGGGCGACGACCTTGTCCGCACCGTAGATCTCCTTGGCCTTCGCCTCGGTGATGCCGACGGAGGCGACCTCGGGGTGGCAGTACGTCACCCGCGGCACGCCGTCGTAGTCGATCGGAACGGTCTTCAGACCGGCCAGCCGCTCCGCCACCAGGATGCCCTCGGCGAAGCCGACGTGCGCGAGCTGCAGGGTCGGGACCAGGTCGCCGACCGCGGAGATCGTCTCCACGTTGGTCTGCATGTACTCGTTGACCAGGACGTAGCCGCGGTCCATCGCGACGCCCTGCTCCTCGTAGCCGAGGCCCTGCGAGACCGGACCGCGGCCGATGGCGACCAGCAGCACCTCGGCGTCGAAGGTCTTGCCGTCGGCGAGGGTGACGCGCACACCGTCCTGGGTGTACTCGGCCTTCTCGAAGAAGGTGCCCAGGTTGAACTTGATGCCGCGCTTGCGGAAGGCGCGCTCCAGCAGCTTGGAGCTGTTCTCGTCCTCGACCGGGACGAGGTGCTTCAGGCCCTCGATGACGGTGACGTCGGTGCCGAAGGACTTCCACGCCGAGGCGAACTCGACGCCGATGACGCCGCCGCCCAGGATGATCGCGGACTGCGGGACGCGGTCCAGCGTCAGCGCGTGGTCCGAGGAGATGATGCGGTTGCCGTCGATCTCCAGGCCCGGCAGGGACTTCGGCACGGAACCGGTCGCCAGCAGGACGTGGCGGCCCTGGACGCGCTGACCGTTCACGTCGACGGAGGTGGGGGAGGACAGGCGGCCCTCGCCCTCGATGTAGGTCACCTTGCGGGAGGCGACCAGACCCTGCAGGCCCTTGTACAGGCCGGCGATCACGTCGTCCTTGTACTTGTGGACGCCCGCGATGTCGATGCCCTCGAAGGAGGCCTTGACACCGAACTGCTCGGCCTCGCGGGCCTGGTCGGCGATCTCACCGGCGTGCAGCAGGGCCTTGGTGGGGATGCAGCCGTTGTGCAGGCAGGTGCCGCCCAGCTTGTTCTTCTCGATCAGTGCGACGTCCAGGCCCAGCTGAGCTCCGCGAAGGGCCGCAGCGTAACCGCCGCTACCGCCGCCGAGGATCACTAGGTCGAAAACGGTGCTGGCGTCGTTCGCCACGTCACGTCCTCCATGCATGTGCGCCGTTCGCCCCGGTCCTCTGTGACCGGGCGGCGGCTGGTGTTCGGCCGCTTGAGTCTTCGGCCCTGTGGTGGGGGCCCTGTCCTGCCGAGAACCCATCTTTGCACTTGTTGCCGGGACGCGGGACGCGGGGCCGGGGCTTGGGATGGTGAGCTTGAGCGCTTTTCAGGGCTACCGGGTGGTAGAGAACGCGCCGCGGGCCCGTGGTGTTCCCGCCGCCCGGGCGCACGGCCCGGCCCCGCACGTGCGAGGGGCCCGGAAGATCCCCCGGGCCCCTCGCGTCGCGGGCCGCCGGGGGCGGGCCCCCGGCGGCCGGCGGATCAGAGACCGAGCTCGCCCGCCGCCGTCCGCTCCGCGAGACGGACCAGCGTGCGCACCGCCGAGCCGGTGCCGCCCTTGGGCGTGTACCCGTAGGGCGCGCCCTCGTGGAACGCCGGACCCGCGATGTCCAGGTGCGCCCAGGTGATGCCCTCGCCGACGAACTCCTTCAGGAACAGGCCGGCCACCAGGCCGCCGCCCATCCGCTCGCCCATGTTCGCGATGTCGGCGGTCGGGGAGTCCATGCCCTTGCGCAGGTCGGACGGGAGCGGCATCGGCCAGGACGCCTCGCCGACCTCGCCCGCGATCTCGTGGATCGACGTGCGGAAGGCGTCGTCGTTGGCCATGATCCCGAACGTGCGGTTGCCGAGCGCGAGCACCATCGCGCCGGTCAGCGTCGCCACGTCCACGATCGCGTCCGGCTTCTCCTCCGACGCCCTGGTCAGCGCGTCGGCGAGCACCAGACGGCCCTCGGCGTCCGTGTTGAGCACCTCGACCGTCTTGCCGCTGTACATGCGCAGCACGTCGCCGGGGCGGGTGGCCGAGCCCGACGGCATGTTCTCGGCCAGCGCGAGCCAGCCGGTCACGTTGACCTCCAGGCCCAGACGCGCGGCGGCCACGACCGCGGCGAACACGGCGGCGGCGCCGGACATGTCGCACTTCATGGTCTCGTTGTGGCCGGCCGGCTTCAGCGAGATGCCGCCCGAGTCGTAGGTGATGCCCTTGCCCACCAGCGCGAGGTGCTTGGCGTTCCGGGCGTGGGTGTAGCTGATCTTCACCAGGCGCGGCGGGTTCTGCGAGCCCTGGCCGACGCCGAGGATGCCGCCGAAGCCGCCCTTGACGAGCGCCTTCTCGTCGAGCACCTGGACCTTGAGGCCGTGCTCCTTGGCGGCGGCCGTCGCGACGGCCGCGAACGCCTCGGGGGTGAGGTCGTTCGGCGGGGTGTTGATCAGGTCGCGGGCGCGGTTGATCTCCTCCGCCACCGCGGCGGCGCGCTCGGCCGCGGCCTTGAACGCCTTGTCGCGGGGCTTGCCGCCCAGCAGCGTCACCTCGGCCAGCGGCTTCTTCGCGCCGGGGGCGTCCTCCTGGTAGGCGGTGAACGCGTAGGCGCCGAGCAGGGCGCCCTCGCCGATCGCCTGCGCGTCCTCGGCGGCCTCTATGGGCAGCGCGAAGGCGGCCTTCTTCGAGCCGGCCAGGGCGCGCGCGGCGCTGCCCGCGGCCCGGCGCAGCGACTCGGTGCCGTACGCCTCCTCGTCGCCGGGCTCCGTACCGAGCCCGACCGCCAGCACGACCGGCGCCTTGAGGCCCGCCGGGGCGGGAAGCTTGGTGACCTCGCCCTCGGCACCGCTCGCGCCGAGGGTCTGCAGGACGGTGGCGAGCTTTCCGTCGAAGGCCTTGTCCACGGCCTCGGCGCCCGGGGCGACGACCGGGCCCTTGGCGCCCTTGGCGACTCCGACGACGACCGCGTCGGCACGCAGCGTCGCTGCGCCTGCGGTGCTGAGAGTGAGAGCAGTCACGGTGGTGAAATCTCGCTTCCTTGAGTTCCGGGTCCGCCGGGACGCCGTGTGGACGGGAGTCCGGTGGGCCGGAGGCATACCCCTGGTTGGTTGTGCACGGGAATGGATCCCATCGCCATGCCGGAGAAGAGCCTACGCGTGGCCATATGTCTCGCTCACGGCGGCGGCTGTTCACTCGTCCGTGGTGTCTCTCGCGGGTTTCGGGCGGTGAAGCAGAGAGCTCAGCCACACTCGGGCCGTTCGGGCAAGGGGGCCGCGCGCTCCTTTGCATCTTCTCCACAGCTCCTCCGCGCGCCGGTCCGGCACGCGGAGGTCCGTGACGCGTCCGGGGAGGACGCGCAAGGGGGGCACCACCATGGACCTGAACCGGCCCCGCGCGGGCAGAACCGCCGCCGCGGCACTCGCCGGAGTGCTGCTGGCGACGGCCGTCCCGGCCGCGGCATCGGCCGCGCCCGCGCCGCGCATCGACCTCGCCGTGCTCGTCGTCGACGACGGCGGGGGCGCCGTGGACGCGATCGTCTCCGAGCTGGAGTCCACCGGCGTGCCGCACCGGCGCCTGGACCTGACCGACCCGGACCGGCCGACCGTGGACGCGGCCTTCCTCAGCGACACCGTCGACGGCCGGCCGCGGGCGAAGTACCAGGGCGTCGTCGTGCCGGACGAGGACCCGTTCGGCGCCGGCACCGCCGCCGGCGCCGCGGAGAACGAGGCCCTCTTCGCCTACGAGCGCACCTTCGGCATCCGCCAGGTCGACGCCTACACCTGGTCCCACCCGGGCGTCGGACTGGAGTACGTGGACGCCGGCGGCCACGCCGGCATCCTCGACGGGGCGCCGGCCGCGGTCACCGCCGCCGGCCGCTCCGGCCCCTTCGGCTACCTCGACGGCCCGGTCGCCTTCGAGGACAACTCGCCGCTCGTCGCCGAGAGCTACGGCTACGCGGGCCGGCCGAGGGAAGGTTTCACCAGCTATCTCGACGTGCCCGTGGGCGACGGCGCCGGGCGCGGCAGCCTGGTCGGCGAGTACGCCCACGACGGGCGCCGCGAGCTCGTGGTCACCTTCGCGTACAACCGCCACCAGCGGCAGTTCCGGGTGCTGGCGCGCGGCATCGTCGAGTGGCTGACCCAGGGCGTCCACCTCGGCCGGAGCCGCAACTGGTTCTCGGTCCACGTCGACGACGTCCTCGCCCCCGACGCCCGGTGGGACACCGCCCGCAACTGCACCCCCGGCGACATCGACTGCGTCGGCGGCGGCGAGGAGGCGCCGCCGATCCGGATGACCGCCGACGACGCCGCGTACGCCGCGGCCTGGCAGCGGCGTGCGGGGTTCACCCTCGACATGGTCTACAACGCCGGCTCGGGCGAGGAGTGGAAGGCCGAGCACGGCGGCAGCGACCCCCTCGCCGACCGCCTGATCGCCGACCGGGCGCAGTACCGCTGGATCAACCACACCTGGACCCATCCCTTCCTCGGCTGCGTGCAGGACGTGACGGTCGTGCCGTGGCGGTGCGCGAACGACGCGGCCGGCAGGACCCGTTGGACGAGCCGGGCCGAGGTGTCGGCGCAGATCCGGCAGAACCACGACTGGGGCGTTCGCAAGGGGCTCGCCGTGGACCGCACCGAACTCGTCACCGGCGAGCACTCGGGCCTGCGGACGCTGCCGCAGCAGCCGGCCGACAACCCGCATCTCGCCGGCGCCCTCGCCGACAACGGGGTCACCTGGATCGCGAGCGACAACTCCCGGGAGCCGCAGCAGCGTCCGGTGGGCTCCGCCCTGACCGTGCCCCGCCATCCGATGAACGTGTACTACAACGTGGGCACGGCCGAGGAGATGGCGGACGAGTACAACTGGATCTACACCTCCGCGGCCGACGGCGGCAGCGGCATCTGCGAGCGGGACCCGGCCTCCACCTGCCTCCCCGGTCCGCTGGACACCGCCACCGGCTGGGCCGGGCACATCGTGCCGCAGGAGGCCCGCACCGCCCTCGCCCACGTCGTCGCGAACGACCCGCGCCCCCACTACGCGCACCAGTCCAACCTGGCCGAGGACCGCCTGCTCTACCCGGTGCTCGACAAGGTCCTCGCCGACTACCGCGCCCTCTTCGCGGACAGCGCCCCGCTCGTCGTCCCGCGCCAGCGCGAGGCCGGAGAGGAACTGGAGCGCCGTGCGGACTGGCGGACCGCGCTCGCCGGCGGCGGGGTGACCGCCTACCGCATCGGCGACACCGTCACCGTGAAGGCGCCGCGAGGGGTGGCCGCACCGGTCACCGTCCCGGAGGGCACCCGCAGGCAGCACCTGCTGACCACCTCGGTGTTCGGCGGTGCCTACGCCGGGACGCGGTCCGCGTGGACGGAGCCCGAACTGCTCCAGACGGCCGTCACCCTGCGCCTGCCCTCCTGACCCGCCCGCCCCAACCGGCCCCGCCCGGTCGGGCATCGCCCACCGGGCGGGCATCTCCTCACCCCTCACCCGTCACCCGTCCGTGACGGGCACTCCGCCACGGCGCACGCCGCGTCGCACCCGCCGGCCGACGACGAAGTCCCCCGGCGGGTGCCGCCTGCCCGCGCCCGCACCCGCCCGCGCCGCACGCGTGCCACGCACGCCCGCGGCCGGCCGGATCACCCGTCGCGGCGCGACCGACCGTCCGCCGTCCACCTGCCTGGGGGAACGAACCGAATGCTGAGCAGCGGTCGCCACGTCACCATGCTCACCGAAGGCACCTATCCGCACGTCCACGGCGGCGTGTCCACCTGGTGCGACCAGCTCGTACGGGGCATGCCGGAAGTCGACTTCCACGTCCTCGCCCTCACCGGCAGCGGCCGGGAGCCCGTCGTCTGGGACCTGCCCGGCAACGTCCGCCGGCACGTCTCGTTCCCGCTCTGGGGACCCGAACCGGACTGCCGCCGTCTCCCGCGCCGGGAGCGGGGCCGCTTCCTCGCCACGTACGAGAGGTTCCTGCTCGCGCTGCTCGACCCGGACGCCGGCTGCCACCTCGGACCGGAACTCGACCGGCTCGCCGGCTGGGCCAGGGAGGGGCGGCTCACCTCCGCGCTGCGCTCGGAGGAGGCCCTGCGGTCGCTCACCTGGATCTGGTCCATGCCGCACCTGCCGACCGCCGCCGCCCGGCCGACCGTGCACGACGCGCTCACCGCCACGGACCTGCTGGAGCACGCCCTGCGCCCGCTCGGCGCCCGCATACCCGACGACGCCGTGGCCCACGCCGTCAGCGCAGGACTGGCCACGCTCCCCGCGCTCGCCGCCCAGCACTTCGAGCGGGTGCCGTTCCTCCTCACCGAGCACGGCATCTACCTCCGCGAGCGCTATCTCGGCTACCGCACCCATCCGCAGCGCACCCCCGTGAAGACCCTGATGCTCGCCTTCTACCGGGAGCTCAACACCCTCGGCTACCGGCGGGCCGACCTGATCACCCCGTGCAACCGCTACAACCGGCGCTGGGAGGAGCACGGCGGCGCCCCCGCCGCGCGGATCCGCACCGTCTACAACGGCGTCGATCCGGGGGCCTTCCCCGAGGCCGGCCCCGAACCGGACGTCCCCACCGTCTCCTGGGCCGGCCGCATCGACCCCATCAAGGACCTGGAGACCCTGATCCGGGCGTACGCCGTCGTGCGGGCCGAACTGCCCGCCGTCCGGCTGCGGCTGTTCGGCGGGGTGCCGGACGGGGGCGAGGCCTACCGCGTCCGGCTGGAGAAGCTGGCGGCCGAACTCGGCGTCGTCGACGGCATCCACTGGGAGGGGCGGATCTCCGACGTCGCCCGCGCCTACGGGGCCGGCAGCGTGGTCGCGCTCTCCTCGATCAGCGAGGGCTTCCCGTTCTCGCTGATCGAGGCGATGTCCTGCGGCCGGGCGACGGTGTCGACCGATGTCGGCGGGGTGCGCGAGGCGGTCGGCGACACCGGGGTCGTCGTCCCACCGCGCGAGCCCGCGGTCATGGCGGCCGCGCTGACCGCGCTGCTGCGCGATCCGGCGCGCAGGGCAGCGCTGGGGCGCGCGGCGCGGCAGCGGGTCGTCGACCGGTTCACCCTGGCCCGTTCGGTGGACGGCTTCCGCCGCATCTACCGGGAGCTGGCCGGCTTCCCCGAAACCGAAACCGAAACCGACACCGGCGCCGACGCGGGTCCCGGCCCCGGCGCGGGCTCCGCCCCGTCCCGGCCCGAGGCGGTGCTGCGATGAGCGGCCCGCTCTGGCAGGAACCCGGCGACCTCCTGGACGCCCTGCCCGTCCTGCCCCGGCAGCCCGGTGCCGCCTCGCGCGGCGCGCGGGCCGCCGACCCTCTGGACGCACTGGCGCTGCGCCTGCACGACGTGATCGCCGCGGCCGTCCACCCCGACGAGGTCGCCGCGATCCTGGAGTCCGACGGCATGACGGACGATCACATCCGCCTCGCCTACGGCCGGTCCGACTCCTTCGCCCTCGCCGCCGAGCTGTACGCGAAGGTGCCCCGCAGCCACCCCGAGCCGCCCGTCCCGGCGGCCGCTCCCTGGCACACCGGACTCCTCGGCTCGCTGCTGCGCGGCCTGCTCTTCGCCCTGCCCGGCCTCGGCTGGCTCCTCGCCGCACCGCTGCTCGGCGAGCCGGTGCTGCCACCGCTCCTCGCGGGTGCGCTGACGGGCTGGATGTGGAACCAGGCCATGGCCCACCGGGCCTACTGCCGCCTGGGCCTCGGGGACCGCCCCGCGGCGGCCCGCTGCCTGGCCGCCGGAGCACCTGCCGGGGTGCTGCTGGCCACGGCCGCGACCGTGGTGTGCACGGGTCCCGGGCAGTGGCCGTCGGCCGTGTTCTCCACGGCGCAGGCGGTGTACCTCGCCGCGGCCACGGCCCTCCTGGTCCTCGGCCGGGAACGCGCCCTGCTGCACTGCCTGCTGCCCCTGCCGGCCGGAGCGGCCGCCCTCCTCGTGACCGGCCTGCCGGTCTGGGCGCGCGCCCTCCTGCTGTCGGCCTCCCTGACGGCCACCGTCCTGAGCGCCGCGACCCTGCTGCGCCGCACCGCGCTCGCCGGTGCGCCGCGCCCGCGGGCACGGACGGCCGCGACCGGACCGGGGCAGGCGGCGCGCACCCGCGTGCCCGCCCCGTCCCGCACCGCACCCGCCGGCGGCCGGCTCCCGTCCGCCCGGTCCGCGGTCCGGGCCGTCGCGGCCCGGTTCCCCGCCGCTGCGAGCGCACCGGCGCGGCCCCGTGGCGCCGGACACCGGGGCCGTCCCGTCCGGGGTGTCCGGCCGGGCGGCGAGGCAGCCGGCGGGGGAGGGGCGGCCCGGCCGCCGGAGAGGTCCCGTCCTCCGCGGGATTCCGGTCCCCGGCCGGCCGCGTCGCTGCCGCACGGGCTGTTCGGGCTCGGCGCGGGCGTGCTCGTCCTGCACACCGCGCTCGGCGACGTGTTCCACGGCGAGCCCGGCGCCCTGGTCGCCGGACCGTCGGCGGTCGCGCTGACCCTCGGCAACGGCCCCGCGGAGTGGCTGCTGCACCGCTTCCGGGGCGGGGCCCTCGCCGGGCTCCGCTCGACGGTCTCGACGACCGCGTTCCGCCGGGCCGCGGTGCTGGTCCTCGCCCGCTGCCTCACCGCCCACCTCCTCGTCCTGTGGGCGCTCGCCGCGGCGGGCACCCTGCTGTGGCCCGGCGCGCCCGGTCTCGGCGGCGTACGGCTGGCGACGCTGCTGCTGGTCGGCTCGGTGCTGTGGACCGGCCTGCTGCTCCAGGCGTTCGGGAAGGTGACGGCCGCCGCGGCCGTGGTCTCGGCCGCCGCTCTGGTGCAGACGGCGCTCACGGCGTCGGGCGCCGCGCCGCCGGGGACGGCCGGCCTCGCCGTCGCCGCGGTCTCGGCCGCCGCCCTCCTCGCCCTCGCCTGCGCCCTGCTCGGCCGTGCCACGGCCCACCGCCCGTGACCGGGCTCCTGGTGCCGTACTACGAGCACCCCGCGGACCGGCCCGCCGCCTGGGACCGCCTGGTGGCCGCCGCACCCCGGCTGCACGCCGTCGTCGTCAACCCGGCCAGCGGGCCGGGAACCGCACCGGACCCGGCGTTCGCCGCGGTCGCGCGCCGGCTGCGGGCAGCCGGAGTGCCCGTCCTCGGCTACGTCGACACCGGCTACGGCCGCCGCCCGCACCAGGCGGTCGTCGGCGAGATGCTGCGCCACCGCGACTGGTACGCGACCGACGGGCTCTTCCTCGACCAGGTCTCCTCCGGCCGGGACGCCCTGCCGCACTACACGCGGCTGACCGTCGCCGCCCGGGTGGCGGGCGCGGCGACGCTGGTCCTGAACCACGGGGTGCCCCCGGACCCCGGATACGCCCGGCTCGCCGAGGTCCTGGTGACCTTCGAGGGGCCGTGGGACGCGTACGCCCCGGTGGCCGCGGCACCCGCGTGGACGGCCGCGTTCCCGCCGGAACGCTTCTGCCACCTCGTCTACGCCGCCCCGCCCGGCGCCCGTGCCGCGACCCCGGTGCACTGCGCGGTCCCGGGGGCGGGAGCGCACCCCTGGGGGACCCTGCCGCACGGGCTGGACGGCGGATGAGCCCGCCGCTCAGCCCAGGACGAGCACCACCAGCGCCGCCGTGCCCGCCGTCTCCGCCAGGGCGCCGAACACGTCGCCCGTCACGCCGCCGAGCCGCCGCACGCACCGGCGCAGCAGCAGTTCGGCGGCAGCCAGGGCGACGGCCACCGCGAGCACCGTGTGCAGCGCGGCCGCGACACCGCCCAGGACGGCGGCGGCACCCGCCGCTGCCGCCGTGACCAGCGCGACGGTGCCCAGCGCCGCGCGCACGGGCACCGCCCCGGCGACGGCCGCCCCGAGCCCGTCGGGGCGGGCGGCGGGCACGCCCGTGCGGGAGGCCGCTGTCAGGGCCAGCCGGGCGGTCACCCCGGCCAGCGCGGCCGCGCACGCCCCGCGACCCCAGCCGGCCGCCCAGAGCTCGTTCAGCGCCGCGACCTGGGCCAGCAGGACGAACAGGACGGTGACGACGCCGAAGGGCCCGATGTCCGACTGCTTCATGATCCGCAGGGCGTCCTCGGCGGGCTTCCCGCTGCCGAGGCCGTCGGCGGTGTCGGCGAGGCCGTCCAGATGAAGGGCGCGGGTGAGGACCGCCGGCACCGCGGTGCTCGCCACCGCCGCGAGGAGCGGGCCGGAGCCGAGCAGCACGAGGAGTCCGCCGGCCGCCGCGGCGCACAGCCCGACGACCAGCCCGGCGAGGGGCGCCCACACCATCCCGGCGCGGCCCGCCTCGCGGTCCCAGCGCGTCACCCGCACGGGGAGGACGGTCAGGGTGCCGAAGGCGAAGCGTATGCCGTGCGATGAGTCCACCGCGCGAGGGTAGCCCGTCGCCCGTCGCCCGTCGCCCGTCGCCCGTCGCCGGCCCGCACGGCCGCCCGCGCCCACCCGCACCCGCCCTCCCGCAACCGAGCCGTGCCCCGCGGCAGGACCCGCATGGCGGTAAATTGCGCAAAACGCGCGAATATGGAGCACACGGAATGGGCCACTGGTTCTACCGCAACATCGTCGAGCCGGGGAAACTCCCGATGTTCCTCGCCCTGGTCTCGTTCGTCCTCACCTTCCTGCTGACCCGGATGATCACCCGCATGATCCGCGCCGGCAAGGGCCCCTTCCGCAACGTCAGCCCCGGCGGGCTCCACATCCACCACGTCGTGCCCGGGGTCGTGCTCACCGTCATCGGCGGCTTCGGCGCGGTCGGCAGCGGCCAGTACGGCGTCGCCTCCGCCATCTGCGCCGTGATCTTCGGCATCGGCGTCGGTCTGGTGCTCGACGAGTTCGCGCTCATCCTGCACCTGGACGACGTCTACTGGACCGAACAGGGCCGGCAGAGCGTGGAGGTCGTCGTCCTCGCCGCCGCCCTCGCCCTGCTCTTCCTCAGCGGGTCGTCACCACTCGGCGTCGACGGCCTGACCCCGGACGAACGCCAGAACCGCGCCTCCCTCCTCCTCACCGTCGCCGCCAACTTCCTCTTCGTGCTGATCGCCCTCGTCAAGGGCAAGGCCCGGCTCGGCCTGATCGGCGTGCTCGTCCCGTTCGTCGCCCTCGTCGGCGCGGTGCGCCTCGCGCGCCCCGACTCCCTCTGGGCGCGCCGCTTCTACCGCAACCGGCCGAAGGCCAGGGCCCGTTCCGCGGTGCGCGCCGAACGCCACGACCGGCGCTGGGAGCGCCCGCGGCGTGCCTTCCAGGACCTGATCGGGGGCGCCCCGGACCGGCCCGCCCTCCCCCCGGAGCGCGATCCGTCCGACCGCGGGCAGCCCTGATCCGGCACGCTACGGCGGGCCGGCGCGTCCCCGTGCCCCGCCGGCCGTCCGCCGGCGCGCCACCGCGCCGCCCGCGCACAGCACCAGGGCTGCCGCGACGGCCGCCAGGTGCTCCTTGCCCGCCAGATCCGGCTCCACGGCCACCTCGGCGGCCATCGCCGCCACCACGAGAGCGCACGTGACCCACGCCCGGTAGCGCAGGCAGACGCACACTGTGAGGCCGACGACCGCGGCCGACGGCCCGGTGTCCAGGACCGCCGCGTCCGACGCGGGCAGCCCGAACGCCCCGTCCGGCCCCACGGCCACCCCGACACGCGCGTACGCGGTGCCGGCCAGGGTCGAGACGTACGCGATCACCACCAGCGCGCGGCGGCCGAGGGCGATCTCCGCGACGCCGAACACCACCAGGACCTGCGCCAGCGCGCCCCACACCGGCAGGCGTTCCGCCGGGACGAACAGCGACAGGGGGGTGCGCGCCAGGGCGAGCCACAGCGGGTCGTCCGCCCGCACACCGCCCACCGCCTCCACCACGGGCAGGCCCCAGGAGCGGCGTTCCACGGCCCAGGCGACGGCCGTCAGCCCGACCGACACCAGGGTCAGCGGGACCGCCCGCAGGCTCCGTGCCGCGAGCGCGGGACGGACCGCGGCGTACAGCGGTCCCCATTCGCGGCGGGCGAAGGCGGACGCGGTGTTCACCGACCGCTTGCCAGCCGGCGGCGGCGCGCCCACTCGGGCAGTCCCGGAGCCTCCAGGAAGCCCTCGGCGCGTGCCGCGGCCACGCCGATGCGCGGCAGGTCGGAACTCTTCTCGAAGAGCATGTAGCGCGGTTCCCAGATCGGCCGGTACTTCGCGTTCGCCCGGTAGAGGGACTCGATCTGCCACCAGCGGGAGAAGAACCCGAGCACCGAGCGCCACAGCCTCAGCACCGGCCCCGCGCCGAGCCGGGAGCCCCGCTCGAAGACCGACCGGAACATCGCGAAGTTCAGGGAGACCTCGGTGACGCCGATCTCCTCGGAACGCTGGAGGAGTTCGATCACCATGAACTCCGTCAGCCCGTTCTCCGCCTCACGGTCACGGCGCATCAGGTCCAGCGACAGCCCCTTCGGACCCCACGGCACGAAGCTGAGCAGCGCCTTCGGCGTCCCGTCGCCGTCCGCGCACTCCAGCATCACGCAGCGGCCGTCCGCCGGGTCGCCCAGCCGGCCCAGCGCCATCGAGAAGCCCCGCTCGGTCGCACCGTCGCGCCACTCGTCGGCACGCCGCAGCAGCTCGGCCGCCTCCTCGGGCGGGATGTCCTCGTGGCGCCGGATCCGCACCTCGTACCCGGCGCGCTTCACCCGGTTGTAGGCCTGGCGCACGGAACGCATCGCCCGCCCCTCCAGCGTGAACTCGTCCGTGTCGACGATCGCCTCGTCGCCGAGCTCCAGCGCGTCCAGCCCGTGGCGGGCGTAGACCGTGCCGGCCTCCTCGCCGGCGCCCATCACCGCCGGGACCCAGCCGTGCTCGCGCGCCTGCGCCAGCCACGGGGCGATCGCGCCCGGCCACGCCTCGGGGTCGCCGATCGGATCCCCGGACGCGAGCGACACCCCGCCCACCACCCGGTACGCCACGGCGGCCTTCCCGGTCGGCGACCACACGACGCTCTTCTCCCGGCGCAGCGCGAAGTACCCCAGCGAATCGCGGTCCCCGTGCTTGTCCAGCAGCGCCCGCAGACGGGCCTCGTCGTCCTCGGTCAGCGGATCCACGGCCCGCCGCGAGCGGAACGCCGCGTACAGCACGGCGAGGATCAGCAGCGTGGACATGATGTTGATCAGGACGTCGACCCACCCCGGTGTGGTGATCGCCGGGAAGCGGTCGTCGTCCACGGAGACGGAGACCAGCCGCATCGCCCCGTAGCGCCACTTCTCCAGGAAGGTCGAGCTCTGCGGGGAGGTGTCGGTCAGCGCGACGAGTCCGGTGGCGGCCAGCGACGTGACGAGCAGCCCGCCCACGGCGACCCCGCCGGCGAGCTTCGGGTTGGAGCGGTCGCCCTTGGCGTAGAACTCCCGGCGGCCGATCAGCAGCGCCGCCACGAAGGCCGCGGTCAGGACGAAGGAGATCCAGTTCTGCGCCTTGCCGCGGATCTCGGGGAACACCAGCGCGACGGCGAACAGCAGCAGGAACAGACCGCCGAGCACCAGGTTCAGGATCCAGGCGGCCCGTTTGCGGCGCCGCATCGTCACCGCGAGGAAGAGGGTGAAGACGCCGGAGGCGAAGCCCGCGGTCAGCAGGTAGGGCGTGAAGTAGTCGTCGGCGTTGTGGCGGCGCAGATCCTGGCCCAGGGACACCCACACGGCGCTCAGGAAGTTCACGAACGTCACGAGGCGCAGGTACCAGATGGCGAACGCGGCGGCCCGCCGCGACCGGTCGCCGCCCTCACCGGAATCACGGACATCTCCCATGAAACGGGATCATATGGGGCGCTTGAGGCGGGGGCAGTGAGGCCGACGGCGGCCCCACCACCCCGAGCCGGCTCAGCCGCCGGGCAGCTCCGCCTTCTCCTCGTCCGCCGCGGCGGGCCGGTCGCGCTCGGGCAGCTCCGCGACGAGAGCCGCGGCGGACTGGAGCAGCGGCAGCGCGAGCAGCGCCCCCGTGCCCTCGCCCACGGTCACCCCGTGGTCGAGCACCGGCGTCAGCGCCAGCCGGTCCAGCGCCTTCGCCTGCGCCGGCTCCCCGCTCAGCTGCCCGGCGAGCCACCAGTCGGGCGAACGGAACGCCGCGCGCTGCGCCACCAGGGCGCACGCGGCCGTCACCACGCCGTCGAGGATCACCGGCAGCCGGCGCGACGACGCCTGGAGCAGGAAACCCGTCATCGCCGCCAGGTCGGCGCCGCCCACCGCCGCCAGCAGCTCCAGCTGGTCGCCCAGCACCGGACGGGCACGCCGCAGCGCGTCCCGGATCGCCGCGCACTTGCGCATCCACGCCAGGTCGTCGATCCCGGCGCCGCCCCGGCCCGTGACCACCGACGCGTCCGTGCCGCACAGGGCGGCGACCAGCGTGGCCGCCGCGGTCGTCCCGCCCACACTGAGGTCGCCGAGGACGACCACGTCCGTGCCCGAGTCCGCCTCCTCGTCGGCGATCGCCATACCGAGGCGCACCGCCTGCTCGGCCTCCTCGACGGTGAGCGCGTCCTCGACGTCGATCCGCCCGCTGCCGCGGCGCACCCGGTGACGCGTGACGTCCTCGGGCAGGAGCTCCGGGTCGCAGTCGAGACCGGCGTCCACGATCCGCACCGGCACGCCGGTCCGGCGCGCCACCACGGACACCGGGCGCCCGCCGTCCAGGACCGCCCGCACCAGCTCGTGCGCGGTGCCCGCGGCACGCCCCGACACCCCCAGCCCGGCGACCCCGTGATCACCGGCGAACAGCACCACCCGCGGCCGCTCGACGGCCCGGACCGGGACGGCGGCCTGCGCCGCCGCCAGCCACTCGGCCAGCTCGTCGAGACGGCCGAGTGCCCCGGGCGGCACGACCAGCCGCTCACGCCGTTCCTCGGCGTCACGCCGGACACCGCTGTCGGGGCGCTCGATCAGATCGGAGAAGTCGTCGAGATTCAGCCTGCTCATTCGCGGAACAGTACCCGCCCCAAGGGGGGCCGCCCCTGGGGGGCGGTGTCCGCGGGGGCGGGTCCCCTTGGGGGGCGTTGCGGTGTCCGCGGGCGCGGTGCGCTTTCGTGTGCGGGTGTGGGGGTGGCGCACCCACGCTGCGCGCGGGGGGCCTTGCCGGGGCGGGGGGCGGTTTCCGCGGGTGTGGGTTTCGCTCGTGTGCGGGTGCGGGTGTGTGGGTGGCGCACCCCCGCTGCGCGCGGGTTGTCCTCAGACGCCGGACGGGCTTTGTTGCGTGGTCGGGCTTGCGCCCTGCGTGCGGGCGGGGGTGGTGCACCCACGCTGCGCGCGGGTGTCCTCAAGCGCCGGACGGGCTTGGGTTGCACGGCGCTGGTCCGGTGCGTGGAGTGGGGGTTGCGGGTCCCTCCGGAGGCTAGAGCGCCCGCTCGCCCCAGACTTGACCTGCCCTAGCCGGAGGACCGTCGGCCGCTTACGCCTCCTGCGCGCCCCGTGTCCCCGGGGAACGTACCGGCCCGCCGGTGTCGGGGCTGTCTCTTCGTCCGCGGCCCCGGTGGTCGTGAGCATCTGTGGCCGCGTGTGCTGTTCGCGGCATGGCCTGGTGCCGTGTCCTCAATCGCGGGACCGGGTGGCTTGCTCACCTCCGCTGCGCGTGCGAGGTGTCCTTGCCGGACGGGCCGAACATGTACGGGCAGGCGCCCACATCGCCTCGTGCCGCGTCCCCGGTCTCGGACGGCCACCCTGCACCCACCTACCCGCAGCCGGAACTGCTCCCTCCCCCCGTCCGGCCGGTGCGTTCGCCGCGGACACGGGGCGCGCAGGAGGCGTAAGCGCCCGACGGTCGTCCAGTTAGGGCGACGTAGGTCTGGGGCGAGCGGGCGCTCTAGCCTCCGGAGGGACCCGCAACTTTTGTCCTGCGGTGCGGACCCGGTTCGGGCAACTCAAGCCCGTCCGGCGTTTGAGGACACCCGCGCGGAGCGGGGGTGCACCACCCCCGCCCGCACAAGAAAAACACGCCCGACCGGGCACCAAAGCCCGTCCGGCGTCTGAGGACAACCCGCGCGCAGCGGGGGTGCGCCACCCACACACCCGCACCCAAACGTGCACCCGCACCCGCGGGCACCCCCCCCCGGCAAGGCCCCCTCAGCGCAGCGTCAGCGCCTGCCCCGCCACCACCAGCAGCACATGCTCGCACTCCGCGGCGAACGCCGCGTTCAAGCGGCCCAGTTCGTCGCGGAAACGGCGGCCGGAGGCGGTCGCGGGGACGACGCCCGCGCCGACCTCGTTCGTCACGGCGACGACCGTCCGCCCCGTCTCCCGTACCGCCGCGAGGAGTTCGTCCGTGCGCTTGCGCAGCGCGCGCTCCCCGCCGTTCGCCCAGCGGTCGTCGTCCCAGGCGCCCGCCCGGTCCATCGCGTCGGTGAGCCACAGCGACAGGCAGTCGATGAGCAGCGGCGGCCCCTCCTCGGCGAGCAGCGGCGCCAGGTCGCAGGTCTCGGCGGTCTGCCAGGAGCCGGGCCGCCGGTCGCGGTGGGCGGTGACCCGGGCTGCCCATTCGGTGTCGCCGTCGCGTGTCCCGCCGGTGGCGACGTACAGCACGTCGGGGAAGGACTCCAGGCGCCGCTCGGCCTCCAGCGACTTCCCGGACCGGGCGCCCCCGGTGACCAGGGTGCGCCGGGGCACGTCGGGGACGGCGTGGTACTCGCCCACGATCAGGGTGGTTCCGTCGGGAACCGCCCGGGCTCCCGCGGCGGCGAGCCTGCGCCGCAGTTCGGCGCCGCCCGGTGCTTCGTGGCCGAGGTGGGCGGCGACCACGTCGGTGGTGGCTCCGACGGCGCCCGCGGCCCGCAGCCGGGCCACCGCGTCCGGCCGGCCGACGACGTCCGCGACGACCATCTCGTAGGCCGCGAGTCCTTCCGCCAGCCCGGCCGGCGCCGCCCCGGGCGGGAGGTAGAGGAGCCGTGCCCCGTCGGGGGCGGTGACCTCGTATCCGGTGCCCGGGTGGTCGACGGGCACCGCGCGCACCCGGTGTCCGCTGATCAGCGTGAGCACCCGTCCGTCGGGGACGCGGCCCGCCGTCGGCAGCCCGGCGGGCAGGTCCACCGCGGGCCCGTCGTGCGGGTGGGTCAGCAGCACCTGCCGCACCCCGGCCAGCGTGTGCCCGGCCCGTGCGGCGGCCAGGGCCGCTCCCGGGGTCAGGTCCAGCAGCAGCGCGCCGTCCACGAGGAGTGCCGTCGCGGCGCGTGCCCCGTCGCCGCGGGCGGTCGCGCAGACGGCGCAGGGGCAGCCGGGGCGGGGGAGTCCGGCCGGGGCGCCGGTGCCGAGCAGTGTCAGTTCCACGCCCCTGATCCTCCCGTGTCCCCGTGGCGGGTGCGCGCCCGGATACGCTGCGGGCAGCACCGAGTGATCAGCTGCACGACCCCAGGGAACCGGGAGGCGCACATGGCATGGACGTGGCGGTTCGAGACGGCCGACGGTACGGAGGTCCAGCCGGCGGTGGAGCCGGAGGAGTTCACCACCCAGGGCGACGCGGAGTCCTGGATCGGCGAGTACTGGAAGCCGCTCCAGGAGGGCGGCGCCGACCAGGTGGTGCTCTCCGAGGACGGCGCGGTGGTCTACGGGCCGATGAGCCTGCACGCCGAGCAGTCCTGACCCCCTGCCCGGGGTCCGCGGCGCCGCCGCGGGCCCCGGGGAGCGGACCTGCGGGCCGCGGCACCGGTGCGTTCCGTCCGGCGCACCGCGTCCGTCAGGCCCGCCGTACCCCGCACAGGTGCAGGAGCGCGGCCACTCCGCGGTAGGGGTCGGTGCGTCCGGCCCGGTCCTCCGCGGCGAGGAGCTGCCGCAACGCGTCGCCCTCCGGTACGGCTGCGTCCTCGCCGGCGCCGTCCGTGAAGACCCGCACCCCGTACCAGGTGTGCAGGGGGGCGTTGATCCCCTCCAGCGTGGCCGTCAGCGCGGCCAGCCGGTCGGCCCGCACGGTCAGTCCGAGCCGGTTCGTGTACGTGTCCGAGGTGAACGCCGACTGCGCGCCGGCCCAGTCCCCGGCGAGGCCGGAGCGCATCGCCAGGGCGTCGCCGTTGCGTACGAGGAGCGACAGCAGGCCGCCGGGCGCCAGCATCCGGGCGAGGCCCGCCAGCATGGCGTCCGGTTCGGCGGCGTACATCAGCACGCCGTGGCAGAGCACCACGTCGAAGCTGCCGGGGAGGAAGTGCACGCCCGTGTCCCGGCCGTCGCCCTCCACCAGGCGGACCCGTTCGCGGATCCCGTCCGGTTCCCGCGCCAGCGTCTCGCGTGCGGCGTCCAGCTTGACCGCGTCGGACTCTATGCCCGTGACCGCGTGCCCCGCCCGCGCCAGGCGCAGGGCCTGGGTGCCCTGCCCCATCCCGACGTCGAGCACCCGCAGCCGCTGCCCGACCGGGTAGCGGGCGGAGATCTGCTCCTCGAGCTGACGGGCGACGAGTTCCTGGCGCACGGTGTTGCGCAGTCCGTGCACCTCCGCCGGCCACTCGGCGGACCCCCCGGCGAGACCGGAGGGCGCGGCCGAGTGCGGGCTCAGGGCCGTTCTCCGCGCTTGACCTGGGGCTTGGGCAGACGCAGTCGGCGCATCTGGAGCGTGCGCATCAGGCCGTAGGCGACCGCGCCGCGCTTCGGCTCGTCGGGGAAGCGCTCCCTGAGCTGCTTCTTCAGCCTGATGGTCAGGCCGATCGAGTCCACCACGATCAGCACGATCACGCCGAGCCACAGCAGCAGCGCGATGTTCTGGAGCTGTGCCACGCGGATCATGCTCAGCACGAGGATGACCACCGCGAGCGGCAGGAAGAACTCGGCGATGCAGAAGCGGGAGTCGACGAAGTCGCGGACAAAGCGCCGCACCGGACCCTTGTCACGGGCCGGCAGATAGCGCTCGTCACCGCTGGCGAGGGCCTCGCGCTGCTTGGCGAGGTCCGCGCGGCGGGCCTCGCGCTGGCGCTTCATGGCGGCCTTGCGGTCCAGCGGCGCGCTGTTCGCACGCGCGCGGCGGCTGCCCTGGGCCTCGCTGCGCTTCGGCGTCGGGCGGCCCTTGGGGGCCTCGGGGTCACGGGGCTGCTTGGAGAGGTCCGCCGTCACCTTGCCGGTGGGGGCCTTCTCTTCCTTGGAACGGCTACGGAACACAAGGCCCAAGGGTACGGGGTGGCGCGGCGGTCCGGGACAGGAGGTGTGCCACAGCGCCGTGGGCCCGCGCATGGAGAGGGCCGGAGCGGGGAACGATCCGGCCACGCCGGGCGTCCGTATGGGAAAGAACCGCCACACAGTGGACGCATGGTCACCGATCCCTGACGCTCACCTACTCCCTGGGCCGGAGCGGAGCCGGTCGCAGTCGTCCTTGGGGATGAGCGCATCCGCGCTCGAACAGTGCGGTAATAGAAGCAGGGCCCGTACTGTGGGTTCTGTTGGAGTGCTGAAGCCGAGTCCGTCAGAAGGGGGCGCGCGAAGCCCATGAGCGGTGTCATGAAGCGTATGGGGATGATCTTCCGCGCGAAGGCGAACAAGGCCCTGGACAGGGCCGAGGACCCGCGCGAGACCCTCGATTACTCCTACCAGAAGCAGCTGGAGCTGCTGCAGAAGGTGCGCCGCGGGGTCGCCGACGTGGCGACCTCCCGCAAGCGCCTGGAGCTCCAGCTCAACCAGCTCCAGGGCCAGTCCTCCAAGCTGGAGGACCAGGGCCGCAAGGCCCTCGCGCTGGGCCGCGAGGACCTGGCCCGTGAGGCGCTGTCCCGCCGGGCCGCCCTCCAGCAGCAGGTCACCGACCTGGAGACGCAGCATCAGACGCTCCAGGGCGAGGAGGAGAAGCTGACCCTCGCCGCCCAGCGGCTCCAGGCCAAGGTCGACGCCTTCCGCACCAAGAAGGAGACGATCAAGGCGACCTACACGGCGGCGCAGGCGCAGACCCGGATCGCGGAGTCCTTCTCCGGCATCTCCGAGGAGATGAGCGACGTCGGCGTCGCGATCCAGCGTGCCGAGGACAAGACCGCGCAGCTCCAGGCGCGGGCCGGGGCCATCGACGAGCTGCTCGCCTCCGGGGCGCTCGACGACCAGTCCGGTCTCGCCAAGGACGACATCCAGGCCGAGCTCGACCGCCTCTCCGGCGGCACCGATGTCGAGCTGGAACTCCAGCGCATGAAGGCGGAGCTGGCCGGCGGCCCCGCCTCGCAGCAGGCGATCGAGGGCGGTGCGCAGCGCCAGGACGCCTCCGGTCAGCAGCAGAGCACCCCGAGGTTCGACAAGCAGTGACGGCTGCGGCCGCCGGTGCCGTCGCGCCGGCGGCCGCGTCCGTTCGTTCCGCGCCGTTCCGTCAGTGAGGAATCGTCATGATCGTACGGATCATGGGGGAGGGCCAGGTCGAGGTGGCCGACAGCCACTTCCCCGAGCTCGACACACTCGACGACGACCTGCTCGCCGAGATGGAGTCGGGTGACGGCCCCGGCTTCCGGACCACGCTGCACGCTCTCCTGGAGAAGGTCCGCGAGCTCGGTGAGCCGCTTCCGGTGGACTCGCTCGAACCGTCCGAGCTGATTCTGCCGTCGCCCGACGCGACCCTCGAAGAGGTCCGCGAACTGCTCGGCGAGGACGGTCTGATCCCCGGCGCCTGACCTCCGGCCCGGCACTCCACTCCCACCCGTGCCGCCGTCGCGGACCACCCGGTCCGCGACGGCGGCACGGGCGTTCGAGCCCGTTCCGCACGCCCGCCGGAGGTGCCCCGACCCGGTCCGGCGGACCGGGCGCACCCCGTAACGTTGCCTCCCGTGACCGCACTCGCCGACCGGCTCGCCCGCACCCAGCGCTGGCTGCGCGCGCACCCGCTGGCCCTCGACGGGGGGCTCGCCCTCGCCGTGCTCGTCTGCATGGTCGCCGGCTCCTTCGCCGAGCCGAACGGCCCCCACGGCCCGACCTTCGGCACCCGCACCCCCGAGGTGCGCAGCGCGCTGCTGATGGTGGTCGCCGCCGCCGCGCTGGTGTACCGGCGGCGGGAGCCGATGGCCGTCCTCGCCGTCACCGGCGCGCTGTCCGTCGTCGAACTCGTGGCCGGGGACCCCGCGGCGCCCGTCTCCATGAGCGCGGTGATCGCCCTCTACACCGTGGCGGCCCGCACCGACCGGCCCACCACCTGGCGCGTCGGCCTGCTCACGATGGCCGCGCTGACCGGCGCCGCGATGTCGTTCGGCACGCTGCCCTGGTACGCGCAGGAGAACCTCGGTCTCTTCGCCTGGACCGGTATGGCGGCCGCCGCGGGCGACGCGGTCCGCAGCCGCCGTGCCTTCGTCGACGCGATCAGGGAACGGGCGGAGCGTGCCGAGCGGACCCGTGAGGAGGAGGCGGGGCGCCGGGTCGCCGAGGAGCGGCTGCGGATCGCCCGTGACCTCCACGACGTCGTCGCGCACCACATCGCCCTGGTCAACGTGCAGGCCGGGGTCGCCGCCCATGTCATGGACAGGCGCCCCGACCAGGCGAAGGAGGCCCTCGCGCACGTCCGCGAGGCGAGCCGGTCCGCGCTGAACGAACTGCGCGCCACCGTCGGGCTGCTGCGCCAGTCCGGCGACCCGGAGGCGCCCACCGAGCCCGCGCCCGGCCTCGGTGTGCTCACCGAACTCGTCACCACCTTCCGGCAGGCGGGGCTGACCGTCGAGGTCGCCCGCGCCGACGACGGACCGGCCCCGCCCGCGGCCGTCGACCTCGCCGCCTACCGGATCATCCAGGAGTCGCTGACCAACGTCCGCAAGCACGCCGGGGAGGACGCCCGGGCCGAGGTGAGCGTGGTCCGGGTGGGCGCCACCCTGGAGGTCACCGTCCTCGACAACGGGACCGCCCCGGCCGCGCCGGAGGACGACGGCGGCGGGCACGGCCTGATCGGGATGCGCGAGCGGGTCGCCGCGCTCGGCGGTGTGCTCACGGCGGGGCCCCGCTACGGGGGCGGGTTCCGGGTGCAGGCGATACTGCCGCTGACGACGGGCGCGGAGGACGCCGGTGCCGCCCGGCGCGCGGCATGGGCCGGCCGCGCGGGGGAGGACGCATGACGATCAGGGTGCTGCTCGCCGACGACCAGACGCTGCTGCGCAGCGCGTTCCGTGTGCTGGTGGACTCCGAACCGGACATGGAGGTCGTCGGGGAGGCCGCCGACGGCGCCGAGGCCGTCGCGCTTACCCGTGCCACCCGTGCCGACGTCGTCCTGATGGACATCCGGATGCCCGGCACCGACGGTCTCGCCGCCACCCGCCGGATCAGCGCGGACCCCGAGCTGTCCCACGTACGGGTGGTCATGCTGACCACGTTCGAGGTCGACGAGTACGTGGTGCAGTCGCTGAGGGCCGGAGCATCCGGCTTCCTCGGCAAGGGCGCGGAACCGGACGAACTGCTCAACGCCATCAGGGTCGCGGCCGGCGGCGAGGCGCTGCTGTCGCCGGTGGCGACCAAGGGGCTGATCGCCCGGTTCCTCGCGCAGGGCGGCGGGCCGGCGGACGGACCGGAGACCGCGGTGCGCTCGGAACGGCTGGCCGCGCTCACCGGCCGCGAGCGGGAGGTCCTGGTGCTCGTCGCCGGAGGGCACTCCAACGACGAGATCGCCGTACGGCTGGAGGTCAGCCCGCTGACGGTGAAGACCCATGTGAACCGGGCGATGGCCAAGCTCGGCGCCCGCGACCGCGCCCAGCTGGTCGTCACCGCCTACGAGTCCGGGCTGGTACGTCCGAGGGTGGACTGAAGGGCGCGGAGCATACTCCAGCTGCGGTATGCGCGGCGTGAGGAACGGGACCTGGGGGCTACGGAGGCACCCCGTCCGGTGCCCCAGGGTAGAGAGGCTGGCCGCAGTGCCGCCCTCCCCGCGTACGCCACAGAAGAGAGACCCCATGTCCTGGCTGTCCAGGTTCAGCCTGAAGCAACGGGCCCTGATCGGGCTGATGTCGATCGTGGCGATCGTCTTCGGCGCGATCTCCATACCCCAGCTCAAGCAGCAGCTGCTGCCCTCCATCGAGCTTCCGATGGTGTCGGTGCTCGCCCCGTACCAGGGCGCCTCCCCCGACGTGGTGGAGAAGCAGGTCGTCGAACCGCTCGAAGCCACCATCAAGGCCGTCGACGGCATCAAGGGCATCACCTCCACGGCGAGCGAGGGCAACGCCGTGATCATGGCCAGCTTCGACTACGGGGACGGCACCAAGCAGCTCGTCGCCGACGTCCAGCAGGCCGTGAACCGGGCCCGGGTCCAGCTCCCCGACGACGTCGACCCGCAGGTGATCGCCGGCTCGACGGACGACATCCCGACCGTCGTCCTCGCCGTCACCTCCGACAAGGACCAGCAGGCGCTCGCCGACCAGCTGGAGCGGACCGTCGTCCCCGCGATCGAGGACATCGACGGCGTCGGCCAGGTCTCCGTCGACGGCGTCCGGGACCTCCAGGTCTCCGTCACGCCCGACGAGCGCCGGCTGGCGGCGGCGGGACTGAACACCATGGCGCTCGCCGAGGCGCTCCGGGCGGGCGGTGCCGCGATGCCGGCCGGCTCGTTCTCCGAGGACGGCAAGAGCCGCACGGTGCAGGTCGGCGGCGGCTTCACCAGCCTCCAGCAGATCCAGGACCTGCGGATCCTTCCCCCGCAGGGCGGCGAGGGCAAGCCCGTCCGCCTCGGCGACGTGGCGGCCGTGAAGCAGACCGAGTCCACGCCCGTGGCGCTCACCCGCACCAACGGCCGGCCCAGCCTCGCCGTGTTCGCCACCATGGACAACGACGGCAGCGCCGTCGCCATCTCCGAGGCCGTCCAGGACAAGCTGCCCGGCCTGCGCACCGACCTCGGCGAGGGCGCCGACATCACCGTCGTCTCCGACCAGGGTCCCGCGGTCTCCAAGTCGATCTCCGGTCTCACCACCGAGGGCGCGCTCGGCCTGGTCTTCGCCGTCGTCGTGATCCTGGTCTTCCTCGCCTCGCTGCGCTCCACCCTGGTGACCGCGGTCTCCATCCCGCTCTCCGTCGTCCTGGCGCTGATCGTGCTGTGGACCCGGGACCTGTCGCTCAACATGCTGACGCTGGGCGCCCTGACCATCGCCATCGGCCGGGTCGTCGACGACTCGATCGTGGTGCTGGAGAACATCAAGCGGCACCTCGGCTACGGCGAGGAGCGCGAGAGCGCCATCATCACCGCGGTGAAGGAGGTGGCGGGCGCCGTCACCTCCTCGACGCTCACCACCGTCGCGGTGTTCCTCCCCATCGGTCTCGTCGGCGGCATGGTCGGCGAGCTGTTCGGCTCGTTCAGCCTGACCGTCACAGCGGCCCTGCTGGCGTCGCTGCTGGTGTCGCTGACCGTCGTCCCCGTGCTGTCGTACTGGTTCCTGCGCGCGCCGAAGGCGGTGCGCGGCATGGACCCGGAGGAGGCGCGGCGTATCGCCGAGGAGAAGGAGACGAAGAGCCGGCTCCAGCGCGCCTACGTCCCCGTCCTCCGCTTCGCCACCCGCCGGCGCCTCACCAGCGTCGTGCTCGCCCTCGTGGTCCTCTTCGGCACGTTCGGCATGGCCGGACTGCTCAAGACGAACTTCTTCGACCAGGGCGAGCAGGAGGTCATGTCGATCAAGCAGGAGCTGGCCCCCGGCACCAGCCTGGCGGCGGCCGACGAGTCGGCGAAGAAGGTCGAGAAGGTCCTCCAGGGCATCGACGAGGTGAAGGACTACCAGGTCACCGTCGGTTCCTCCGGCTTCATGGCCGCCTTCGGCGGCGGCACCGGCGCCAACCAGGCGTCCTACCAGCTCACGCTGGAGGAGGCGTCCGCGTTCGAGACGGTCCGCGACCGGATCGAGAAGGAGCTCGGCGCGCTCGACGGCATCGGCGAGACGACGGTCGCCTCCGGCGACGGCTTCGGCAGCCAGGACCTGAGCGTCGTGGTCAAGGCGTCCGACGCCGAGGTGCTGGAGAAGGCCACCGAGGCCGTCCGCGCCGAGGTCGCCGAGCTCGACGACGTCACCGACGTGCAGAGCGACCTCGCCCAGTCCGTGCCCCGGATCTCCGTCAAGGCGACCGCGAAGGCCGCCGACGCCGGATTCAACGACGCCGCCCTCGGGATGGCCGTCGGCCAGGCGGTGCGCGGCACGCCCGCCGGGACCGCGGTCCTCGGCGACGCCGAGCGGGACATCGTCATCACGTCGGCGAGGCCGGCGCAGACCATGGAGGAGCTGCGGGCCCTGCCGCTCGGCCCGGTGAAGCTCGGCGACATCGCCGAGGTGAAGCTGGTCCCGGGGCCGGTCTCGATGACCCGGATCGACGGCTCGCGGGCCGCCACGGTCACCGCCAAGCCCACCGGTGACAACACCGGCGCGGTCAGCGCCGAGCTCCAGACGAAGATCAGCGCGCTCGACCTGCCGGAGGGCGCCACGGCGTCCATCGGCGGAGTGTCCCAGGACCAGGAGGAGGCCTTCCTCAACCTCGGGCTCGCGATGCTGGCGGCGGTGGCCATCGTCTTCATGCTGCTGGTCGCCACGTTCCGCTCGCTGATCCAGCCGCTGATCCTGCTGGTCTCCATCCCGTTCGCGGCGACCGGCGCGCTCGGTCTGCTGATCCTGACGGGCACGCCGATGGGCGTGCCGGCGATGATCGGCATGCTGATGCTCATCGGCATCGTGGTCACCAACGCCATCGTGCTGATCGACCTCATCAACCAGTACCGGGCCCAGGGCCTCGGAGTGGTGGAGGCGGTGATCGAGGGCGGCCGGCACCGGCTGCGCCCGATCCTGATGACGGCACTGGCGACGATCTTCGCCCTGCTGCCGATGGCGCTCGGCGTCACCGGCGAGGGCGGCTTCATCGCCAAGCCGCTGGCCATCGTGGTCATCGGCGGTCTGATCACCTCGACGCTGCTGACGCTGCTGCTGGTGCCGACGCTCTACGCGATGGTGGAGCTCCGCAAGGAGCGCCGCCGCGCCAGGCGCGAGGCCAAGCGGGACGCGAAGCGCGAGGCGGAGCAGCCGGACGAGAAGGCTCCGCTGGAGCCGTCGCGCGCGTAGCGGCCTCGCGGCCGCGCGACCGGCGCACCACCCCAGGGCCCCGCGGCCGCACGGCCGCGGGGCCCTGGGGCGTACCGGGGCCGCGCCCGCTCCGGCGGCGTGGACCGCGGGGTCCGGGGCGGGGGTGTCAGCGGGCCCCGGGGAGGAGGCGGTCGAGCAACGCGTCGAGCCCGGCGGTGAGTTCGGCTTCGCCGCCGGGTTCCGCGAGGGCGGGGGCGAGGTCGCGGAGCCGCGGGAAGTCCTGGACCGGGATGCGGTGCAGGCCCAGCCGGAAGCCCGGGTCCGCCTCGTCCGGGTTGTCCACCATGGCCTGGAGGTCGACGAACAGGTAGCCCAGCAGCCAGGACATCAGGGCGCGGTAGGCGGCCGGTGCCGCGGGATCCGGCACTCCCGCCGCGGCGAGCAGGGCGAGCACCCGTTCGTGCTCGCGGAGCACGGCACGGGGGCGGCGGGCGAGCGGGACGGACAGTATGCGGGTGGCCAGCAGCGGCACCACGTGCGGGTGGGCGAGCGCCACCCGGTAGGTCGCGACCGCCGCGCGGCGCAGCTGCGCGCGCGCCCCGTCCGGCTCCGTCCTGTCCGGCTCCGCCCCGTCCGCGGCGAGAGCCTCGCCGACCTCCGTGTACAGGGCTTCCACGAGTCCGTCCAGCAGCGCGTCCTTGCTCGGCGCGTACCGGTACAGCGCCATCGCCTCCACGCCGAGCCCGGCGCCGAGGCGCCGCATGCTCAGTGCCGTCAGGCCCTCCCGGTCGACGATCTCCAGTGCCGCGGCGAGCACGCGTTCGCGGCTGAGCCGGCCGTACTTGCCGCGGTCGCTGGCCCGGCGGCCGGGACCGGCGCCGTTGCTGCGTGCCATCTGCGTGCCTCCTGGATGCGATGCGATGCGGTGCGGTGCCGTGCGATGCGGGTGCTCGGCCGGTGCCGGATGCCCGCTCTTGACCGGAGCCGACATGGCGTGCAAAGTAGGGCATATACGACGTAAACGTACGCATTAAGTGTATAGCGGTCGTTTACGGCAGGGTTCTGGCGCACGGTCGCCGTGCGGGTGAATGTCCCCCATCCTCCCGCCGCATCCGGCGGACCGGTCGCGCCACGCCATCGCGCCACGCGGCGGAGGAACTTCCATGAACACGCTCTCCATTGTCATGCCCGCGCTCAATGAGGCTCCGAATCTGCCCAGGGTCATGGCGACGATGCCGCTGGAACGGCTCAGGGCCGACGGCTGGGACACCGAGGTGCTCGTCGTCGACAACGCCTCCACCGACGGCACCGGAGACGTCGCCCGATCGCTCGGCGCCCGCGTCGTCGAGCAGCCCGCACGCGGCTACGGCAACGCCTACCACGCCGGATTCGCCGCCGCCGAGGGGGACGTGATCGCGACCGGCGACGCGGACTGCACGTACCCGTTCGACGCGCTGCCGTACCTGCTGCGGATTCTCGTGGCCCAGGACGTCGAGTTCATGACCACCGACCGCCTCGGCCGCGCCAACCGCCACGCGATGTGCCTGTCGCACCGGATCGGCAACCACGTCCTCAGCGCCATGAGCCGCGGACTGTTCCGCAACGGCCTCCACGACTCGCAGTCCGGCATGTGGATCTTCCGGCGCCGGATCTGGCGGGACCTGGACGTCCGCGCCACCGGCATGGTCTTCTCCCAGGAGATCAAGAACTCCGCGACGCTCTCCGGCTACCGCTGCCTGGAGGTGCCGATCGAGTACCGCAAGCGCGCCGGCGAGGTGAAGCTGCACGCGCTGCGCGACGGCACCGCGGAGATCCTCCAGCTGATCGAGCACCGCATCCGCAGCACCGCGCGGCGCACACCGGCCCCGGCCCGCGGGCCGGCACCGGCCGCCGCCGGGCAGCGCGCCCAGGGGCGAGCCGCGTGATGCGTCCGGTGATCGGGAAGCCGAGGAACGAGGAGGTCCTGCCCCTCGCTCCCCCCGAGGCGTCCCGGCCCCCGCACCCGGCGCCGCGCCCGGCGCGCACGCGGCGCCGGCCGAAGGCGCTCGCGGTCGTCGTGCTCGCCGTGGCCGTGGCCCTGGCCTTCCCCGCCGTGCGGCAGGAACTGCGCCAGTCGTTCACCGCGCTGCCTGCCTCGTACACGGAGCTCTACTTCACCGAGGCGCCCACCGTCGAAGGCGGCACCGCCGTCGTCCCGGTCTCCCTCGTCCCGCACGGCGCGGACGGCCGCGACTACGACGTCCGCGTGTGGCTCCGGGCGCCGGACGGCCGGGTCACCGCCGACACGACCACCACGGTCGCGGCGGAGCCGGGCGAACCGGCCCGCACCGTCGCGCGGCTCCCGCTGCCGGACGGCGCGACCGGTGACGGCACCGTGGTCCACGTGGCGCTGACGGGCCTCGAACAGACACTGCACTTCCGCCTGGACGCCCGCTCCACCCCGGGCACCGGGAACGCACCCTGACGGAACACCGGTCGTCCCATGAACACCATCCTGCAGATCACGGCGTACTACCCGCCCCAGCTGGGCGGTATCGAACGGGTGGCGGAGAGCCTCGTCGCCGGACTCGGGCGGCACCACGACGTCCGGGTGGTCACCACGACCCTCGGCTCCGGCGCCGCGCCCCGGCACGTTCGCGACGGCCGGGTCACCGTACTGCGCCACCGCGCCGTCGAGTTCGCCCACACGGCCATCGCCCCCGGCGTCCTCCTGTCGCTGCTGCGGGCGCCGCGCGGATCGGTGATGCACGTGCACGCCCCCTTCGGCCTCTTCCCGGAACTCGTCGCCCTCGCCGCCCGGGTGCGCCGGCAGCGCTTCGTCGTCCACTACCACCTCGACGCCGGCGCCTCGGGCCCGCTCGGGGTGCTGCTGCCCGCCTACAAGAAGCACGTCCTCGGCCGCGTCCTGCGGGCCGCGGCCGCCGTCATCGTCCTGACCGAGCGGCAGTCGGCGTTCGTGCGGGAACGGTACGGCGTCCGCCCGGAGCGGGTGTTCGTCGTGCCCAACGGCGTCGGCGGCGACTACTTCATGCCGCCCCGGCCCGTCACCGGCCGTCCGCTGCGGCTGCTCTTCGTCGGCCGGCTCTGCCCCCAGAAGAACGTCGGCCGGCTCCTCGACGCCCTCCGCCTGGCGCGTCAGCCCGTGGCGCTGCGCGTCGTCGGCGACGGGGAGCAGCGCGCCGGCCTCCAGGCGCGGGCGGCGCGGCTCGGTCTGGACGTCACCTTCGCCGGCCCGCTCCACGGCCCCGACCTCGTCCGCGCCTACGCCGAAGCCGACGCCTTCGTGCTGTCCTCGGACCGGGAGGGGATGGCGCTGTCGGCCCTGGAGGCGATGGCGGCCTCGCTGCCCGTCGTGGCCACCGACGTGCCCGGCAACACCGAACTGCTCCGCGGCGTCGGCCTGCTGGCCGCGCCCGAGCCGGCCGCGCTGGCCGCCGCCGTCGACCGGGTGGCGAGCGACCCGGCGCTGCGGACCCGTCTCGCCCGGCGCAGCGCCCGGGCGGCGACCGCCTACTCGTGGGAGGCCGCGGTCCGGCGGGTCGAGGACGTCTACGCGAGGGCCCTGCCATGATCACGCCCCGGACCATGGGCCGGCGCGTGGCCGGCCGCCGGACCCTCGTCGCCGGCGCGCTGGCCGCGGGCGCCGTGGTCCTCGTGCCCGGGACGCCGGCGGTGCTGCTCGCCGCCGCGGGCCTGTGGCTGTTCCTGGGCGCGCCCGCCGTGCTCATGTACGACGTCGCGGGCCGGTCCGTCTCGACCCGTGACGGCCGCCTGCTGATCGCCGTCTGTCTCGGCGTGGTCTGGGCCATGGCCGTGGCGCTGGCGCTCAACACCGTGCTCCCGCTCGCCGGCATGGACCGCCCGCTCACCCGGCTGCCCCTCACCCTGGCCGCTGCCGGGTCCCTGGTGCTCCTCGCCGCCCTGAGTCCGCCGTCCGACCGCCAGGGGGGCGGGGTCCCGTGGTGGCGGACCCTGCGCAGGGAGCCGCTGCCGGCCGGCACGGCGGCCGTCCTGGCCCTGGGCGTCCCGACCGTCGCCCTGGCGGTCGCCGGAGCGGTGCGGCTGAACAACGGGCTGGGCTCGCAGGTGAGTTTCGCCGCCCTGACGGGCGTCGCCCTGCTCGTCGTCCTCCTCATGGCCCGGCACGCGCGCTGGTCCTCGCCGGTCGTGGAACTCGGCCTGTTCCTCGCCGCCGTCGCCCTGCTGCTCCTCACCTCGCTGCGGGGCTGGGGGCTCAGCGGCCACGACATCCAGCGGGAGTTCGTGTTCTTCCGGATGACGTCGGACGCGGACCGGTGGAACGTCGGCGGCTACGACGACCCGTACAACGCCTGCCTGAGCGTCACCCTGCTGCCCACGGCGCTGGAGCGGCTGACCGGGATCCCGGGCATGTACGTCTTCAAGGCACTGCTGCCCGTGCTCTTCGCGCTGGCCGTCCCGCTCGTGCACCGCTCGGTCCGCAACGTGGCGCCGAAGCTGCTCGCGCTGCTGTCCGCCGTCTTCTTCATGGCGTTCCCGGCGTTCTTCTCGGACATGACCTTCCTGGCCCGCCAGGAGGTCGCCTTCGTGCTGCTCGGCTGCGTGATGGTCGTCCTCACGGACACCGGCCGTCCGCTCGCGAACCGGCGGTTCATGGTCATGGCGCTGTTCTGCGGCATCGTGATCTCCCACTACTCGACCACGTACATCCTCGTCACGGTCTTCGCGCTGGCGTTCGCCGTGGACATCGCCTGGCGGCTCGCCTCCCGCCTGCGGCGGCGCGGGGCCCGCGGGCCCGTGGCGCGCGGGTTCGTGACCCTGTGGATGGTCGCGGGCATGGCGGTGGCCACGGTCGCCTGGACGGGGCCCGTCACCCACACCTCCGACCAGCTGCACAGCACGGTCTCGCTCACCGTGCGGGACCTGGTCGGCGGAGCCGCCGAGCAGGGCTCCTCCGACACCGCGTACAGCCTGTTCGGCGGCCATGTGGTCAGCCCCCAGCAGCGCCTCGACGACTTCCGCGCGGAGGCCGTCGAGGACAGGTCCGAACGGGGCGGCCTGTATCCGATGGCCGTGGTCGACGACTACCCCACGCCGCCGGCCGAGCAGCAGAACCTGCCGCTCACCTCGGCCGGAAGGGCGATCCAGGATCTGGGCGTCGACGTGTCCGCGGTGAACGAGACCGTCCGCCAGTCCGTGGCCCGCGTCCTCCAGGTCCTGCTGGCCGTCGGGTTCGTGACGGCGCTCGTGGGCCGTCGCCGGGTCTTCCGCCCGCAGCGCGACCAGGTGACGCTCACCGTGGGGATGACCGTCGTCATCGCCGTCCTGACCGTGCTGCCCCAGCTGTCGGTCGACTACGGGCTGCTGCGCTCGTTCCAGCAGGGGCTCTTCTTCTTCGCCCCGTTCGTCGCCGCCGGAATGCTGTGGATCTTCCGCTGGGCGGGCCGGGCCGGGCCACCGGTCGCCTGCGCCGTGACGCTCGCGATCTTCGTCGACCTCACCGGGGTCGTCCCGAAGGTGCTCGGCGGCTACCGGCCGCAGCTCCACCTCGACAACGCGGGCCAGTACTACGACATGTACTACGCCCACCCCGAGAAGGACGCGGCCGTCGGGTGGCTGGAGGCGCGGACGGTGGACGGCCCCGGCCCCGGCCTCGCACCGCCGCCTCCCGCCGTGCCGCCCGCCCCGAGCCTGGTCGGACAGGTGAACGTCCAGACCGACGGCCCGACGAGCGGCTACGGGTTCCAGCGGCTGGAGGACCGGAACCGAGGCGCCGTGAAGGACGACCTCTACCCGGCGCTCGTCGAGCGGGACGCGTACGTGCTCCTCGGCCCGACCGCCGTGAAGAAAGGAGAGGTGACCGTGTTCTCCCGCGGCGACCTCGTGACGTACCGCTACCCGGTCGCCTTCCTCGACGCGATGAAGGACAAGCTCTACAGCAGCGAGGGAACGGAGATCTTCCGATGACGGCGACCCGCCCGGACCGTTCCCCGCGTGTGCTGCTGGTCAGCCACCACTACCCGCCCCACCTCGGAGGCATCGAGAACGTCGTCCGCCAGGAGGCCGCGCACCTCGCCCGCAGGGGAGCCGACGTGACCGTGCTGACCAGCGGGCCCCGCCCCGGCGCGCCCGGGACCGGCCGCGCCGGGGAGCGGGCGGACGGTGAGCGGGCGGGCGGCGAGCGGGCGGACGGGGACGCCGTGCGCGTCGTGCGGGTCCCGGCCTGGCACGGGGTGGAGGAGCGCGCCGGCATCCCCTTCCCCGTCCTGGCGCCCGCGCTGCTCCCCGCGGCCGTGCGCTGGGCGCGCTGGGCGGACGTCGTGCACGTGCACGACTGCCTCTACATGACGTCCTGGGCGGCGGGGCTGGCCGCCGCCCTCACCCGCACACCCCACGTCGTCACCCAGCACGTCGCCGTCGTGGACCACCCCTCCCCGTTCGTCGGCCTGGTGCAGCGCGCGGTCTACGCCGCCGCGGGACGGCGCCTGCTGAGCCGGGCCGGCCGCGTCGTGGTGGTCAACGACGGTGTGGGCGCCTTCGCCGTCGGGCACGGCGCGCGGCGCGGTGCCGTGCGCCACGTGCCGAACGGGGTCGACACGGAGTTCTTCCGCCCGGCCGCGTCCGCCGGGGAGCGCGAGCGGGTGCGCGACCGCTACCGGCTGCCGCGCGACCGGGTCCTCGTCCTCTTCGTCGGCCGGCTGGTGCGCAAGAAGGGGTGGGAGCTGCTGCTCGCGGCGGCCGACCCCGCGTACGAGCTGGTGTTCGCGGGGGACGGGGACGGGAGCGCCCTCGGCGGGCGCAGCGGCGTGCACGGTCTCGGCGCGCTGCCGCCCGCGGCACTCGCCGAGCTCTACCGCGCCTGCGACGTCTTCGCCCTGCCGTCGACCGCCGAGGGCTTCCCGCTCTCCGTCCAGGAGGCCATGGCCTCCGGCCTGCCCGTCGTCACCAGCGACGACCCGGGGTACGCGCCCTACGGCCTGGACCGCGACCGGGTGGCACTGCTCCCGCGCGAGGTCCCCGTCCTGCGCGACACGCTGTCCTCGCTCGCCCGCGACCGGGCCCGGCGGGAGCGCATGGCCGCCTACTCGCGGCGGTACGCCGCCGCCGCGCTCGCCTGGGAAGGGCACACGGACGCGCTCCTGCGGCTCTACGAGGACGTGCGCCGCGAGCACGGCCGGACCGCACCCAGGGCCCGCACCGGCGGCCCGCGGGGGGCCGCGTACCGGGGGAGTGGGCCGCGGTGACCCTCGTCCGGGCGCTGCCGAGACCGCCGTCGCCTGCCGGCCTGGCCGCGATGCGGCGCGATCCGCTGCTCCGCAACTCCTTCTACCTCACGGTGACCACGGCGATCGGTGCCGTCGCCGGGTTCGCGTTCTGGATCCTGGTCGCCCGCCTGTACCCGGCCGAGGACGTCGGCCGGGCGTCCTCCCTGCTCTCCTGCGTCTACCTGCTGTCGTACCTCAGCCTCTTCGGCCTGAGCACCACGCTGGTGCGGCACCTGCCGACCAGCGCCCGCCGGAGCGAGGACACCAGCACGGCCGTCAGCACGGTGTCCATGGGCGCCCTGCTGATCTCCGGCGGGTTCGTCGCGACCGCGCCGTTCCTCGCCCCCCAGCTCGGCTACATGCACCAGTCACCGCTGCACATCGCGGCGTTCGTGCTCCTGGCCGCCAGTGCCGCGGTCAACCTGCTGACGGACTCCGTCTTCGTCGCGTTCCGCGCGACGCGCCTCAACCTGCTCATCAACGGCGTGCTGATGAACGGCGTCAAGCTGGCACTGCCCGTCGCCCTCGTCGCGGCCGGCCCCTTCGGCATCTTCGTCGCCAGCGGGGCCGCCTCGGCCGTCGCCGCGGTCACCAGCGTGGCGGTCCTCCGCCGCAGGCTCCGCCTGCGGGTGCGCCCCCACTTCTCCTGGGGAGTGCTGCGGAACACCCTGGCCTACTCGCTGACCAACTACCTGTCCAGCAGCCTCAACCTGGTGCCGCAGATCGTGCTGCCCCTCGTGGTGCTGCAGCAGCTCGGGCCCGTTCCGGCGGCCACGTACTTCATCGCGTTCCAGATCGCGAACCTCGTCTACTGCGCGTCGTACGCCATCGGCGAGGCGCTCTTCGCGGAGGGCTCGCAGGCCCGGGCCGACCTCCCCGCCCTCGCCCGCAGGTCCGGGCTCGCCATGCTGGCCGTGACCGTGCCCGCCGCCGCGTTCGTCCTGGTCTGCGTGGGGCCGGTGCTGGGACTCTTCGGCAAGGGGTACGCCGAGGGCGGCACCGTCACCCTCCAGGTGTTCGCGGCCGTGGCCCCGGCGGTCGCCTTCTACACCTGGACGAGCTTCCTGCTCAAGGTGACCCGTCAGCTCGTCGCGTCGATCGTGTCCGAGACCGTCTCGGTGGCGGTCATCCTCGGTGTCACGTTCCTGATGCTGGACTCGGGGCTCCACTGGGCGGCCATCGCCTGGGGCGCCGGGAACCTGGCCTCGGGGTGTGTCGCGGCGACGGCTCTGGTGCGCCGCCGGCGCCGGACCCGTTCCCTCCGACCGCTCGGCGGCGCGCCGGACCCGGAGGCACGGCCATGAGGATCCTGCACTTCATCGACAACGGCTTCGAGGCGGGCGGTGCGGAGAAGCTGGTCCGGCTGGTCTCCGAGGGCCTCACCGCCCGGGGGCACGTGAACCGGGTCGTCGCCACCGACCGCATGGCGGACGGGGAGCGGGTCTTCGCCGACGACCTCGTGCCCGCCATCACCGGCAGCGGACCCCGCCGCCTCGCCCGGAAGCTCTGGTACGCCCGCGGCCGCCGACAGGCCGGCGCCGTGCTGGAGGCGTTCCGGCCCGACTGCGTCCACCTGCACTGCACCAGCGAGTTCAGCCCCTCGCTCTTCGCCGCGACCGCCGGGTACCCCCGCGTGCTGAGTGTGCAGGGGCCCGAGGACTGGACGCTCGGCCTGCTGCGGTGGCAGCTCACCGGCGCCCCCGCGGGAGAGCGGCTGTCCGCGTCGGACCTGGCACGCTACGGCTGCCTCCGGTTCGTACAGCGCCCGGCCTATCTGCCCAGGGTGCGGCGGGTGGACAGGATCCTCGTGCCCAGCCGCTACTTCGCGCGGGCCGTCGCCCGCGACGCCGGACCGGTACCGGTCCACGTCGTCCCCAACGGCATCGAACGCAAGACCCCGCCACGGCCCCTCACGACCGCCGACCACGTCGTCGTCGCCGGCCGGCTCGTCCAGGGCAAGGGCGTCGGCGTGCTGCTGGAGGCGATGCGCCGGCTGCTGCCCCGGCACCCGTCGGCGCGGCTCACCGTGGTCGGCGACGGCCCCTACCGGCCCGCGCTGGAGAGCGCCGCGGCCGACCTCGTCGCAGCCCGGCGCGCCCGCTTCCGGGGCTGGCTGGGCGAGGCGGAGGTGCTCGACTGCCTCGGCGACGCCGCCGTGGTCGCGGTGCCGTCGCTGTGGCCCGAGAACTTCCCGACCGTGGCGCTGGAGGCGCTCCAGGTGGGACGCCCGCTCGTCGCCTCCCGCGTCGGCGGTCTGCCCGAACTCGTCGGTCCCGACAACGGCGTCCTCGTCCCGGCGGGCGACCCCGTCCGGCTGGCCGGGGCGCTCGGCGGTCTGCTCGGCAGGCCCGGCGTGCTGGAGCGGATGGGCGCCGCCTCCGCCGTGCGGGCGGAGCGCTACGGCATCGGCGAGTTCCTCGACGCCCTCGAACACCACTACCGCCAGGCGGCGGCCCACCACCACCGCCGGCAGGCCCAGGGCCTGCCCGACCCCCGAGGAGCGGCACGATCATGACGGTGTCCTCAGTTCTGATCGCCACCCCGGCCTTCCCTCCCGGTCCGGGCGGCGCGGCCCGGTACGCGGACGGCCTCGCGCAGGTGCTCCGGGCACGCCACGGCCTGCGGGTGGTGGTGGCCACCGCCGCCGGGCCGGACGCGCCCGCCGGAGTCCACGACCGCCCGGACGGGATACGCGTGCACCGCATCGCGGTCCCGGCCGCGCCCGCGTCCGGGGCGGCGCACTGGCTGCGCGGGATGCGGCACATCGTGGCGGAGGAGGCCGTCGACGTCGTCGACGTGCACGCCGGCGCCCCGCTCCTCGCCGGTGCGGCCGCCCGCGCGTGCGCGGACACCCCGTTCGTCCTCACCTACCACGGCGGTCCCGCCACCGGCGCGGTGCGCGCCGCGTACGACCGGACCGTGCTCGCCGCCACCGCGTACCGGGCCCAGGAGGCCGTCTGCTCCTGCGAGTGCGTGGCGGCCGCGCTTCCCGCCCTCGTCGCGGCACGCGCGACGACGATCGCCCCCGGGGTGGACCCGGGCGACTTCCCCCGGCGCCCGCCCGCACCCGCACCGCAGATCCTCTTCGCCGGCCCCCGCTCCGGCACGGCGGGCTTCGACGGCCTCGCGGAGGTGCTGAGGGCGGCGGGCCGGCTGGCGCGGACCGTCCCGGAGGTACGGGTCGAGGTCTCCGGACGGGCGGCCACGGCCGCGGAGCGCGCCCGCCGCGCCCGCCGGGCCCGGTCCGGTCACGGGCTCGTGGTCCCGGCCCGCCCGGCGGCCGGCACACCGGCCGAGGCGTACGGGCGCGCCCGGGTGGTCGTCGTGTCCGCGGGCCACGACGAGTACGCCGCGGTGCTCGCGGAGGCCGCGGCCTGCGGCCGGCCGGTCGTCGTCCTCCATCCCGGCGGCGCCGCCCCCCGTACGTCCGGCGGCCACCTCTGGCACCTCGCGGCCGGCGACGCGGCCGGCCTGGTGGCGGTGCTGGACCGGGCGCTGGGCGGCGACGTGCCCGCCGGCGGTCACTCCGGTGACGCGGCTCCGGACACCGCGTGGGAGCGTCAGGCCGACCGTACGGCCGCCGTCCTCGAACGGGCCCTCGACCGGGGCCGGCGGCGGACGCTGGCCGTGGTGTCGCCCTACTACCCGCCGAACGTCGGCGGCGCGGAGAACTACGCGCAGCGCATCGCGCACGCCGCCGCCGGGGAGCCCGGCTTCCGGGCCGCCGTCATCACGTCGAACACCGCGGGCCGGCGCACCTCGGTCGAGGGCGGGGACGTGCCCGTCGTCCGGCTGGGCACCTGGGCGCGGCTGTCGAACACACCGGTCAGCCCGCTGTGGCCGTTCCAGGTCCGGCTCTGGCTGCGCAGGCTCGGGGCCGACGCCGTCAACGCCCACGCCCCGGTCCCCGGACTCGGCGACCTGGCGGTCCTCCTCTCGGGGCCGCGGCCGACGGTGCTGACGTACCACTCGGGCTCCATGCGCAAGGGGCGCGGTCACCTCGACGCGGTCATCGGCCTGTACGAGCGGCACATCCTGCCGCGTGTCTTCCGCCGGGCCTGCGCGCTCGCCCCCGTGTCGCCGGTGTCCCTCGCGTCCGGCCGGCCGCACGCCACGCAGATCACCCCCGGAGTGGACCTCGACCGCTTCACCCCGGGGCCGCCGCCGTCGGCGCGGGCGCGCACGCTCCTCTACGTCGGCCGGATGGAGCGCGCGTCGGCGTGGAAGGGCGTGGACGTGCTGGTGCGGGCGTTCGCGCTGCTGGGGGACCGGCCCGGCACGCGGCTGCGCCTGGTCGGCGGGGGAGACGCCGTCCCCGACCACAAGGCGCTGGCCGAACGTCTCGGCGTCGGCGACCGGGTGGACTTCGCGGGCGAACTCTTCGGCGACGACCTCGTCGGGGCCGTGCAGGGCGCGGCGGCCTTCGTGCTGCCGTCGCTGAGCGAGGCGGAGTGCCATCCCATCGCCCTGATGGAGGCGATGGCGTGCGGAACGCCCGTGGTCGGCTCCGACGTGGGCGGCATCGCCTACATCGTCTCGCCGGGCGTGACGGGTCTGCTCGCCCCGCCGGGCGACGCCGAGGCGCTGGCCGGCGCCTGCCGGCGGGTCCTGGACGAGAGCGGCCTCGGCGACCGGCTGGGCGCGGCCGCGCGCGCCTGGGCGGTGGAACGCTATCCCTGGCCCGTTCTGACCGGCCGTTACGTCGCGCTGCTGCGCGCGCTGCTGTCGGCGGACCACGCGGACCGGTGCCACCGGTCCGGCCACGGGCGGCGCGGGTCTCAGCCGCGGAGCCCGGCGATGGCCCCCCGCAGGGCGTCGAACGCGGGCTTGGCGCTGCCGTCGGCCCTGCGCAGGCCGTAGAAGTTCTCGTTGGTGGCCCGGTCCCTGCCGAGGTCGCGGTCCGAGTACCAGATCAGCGCGGCCACATCGGCGTCGGCGGCGGCGGTCCGCACGGCGTCGGCCGCGATGGCGGCCTGCCGTGCCTCGGTCACATGCGTCGTCCTCGGGGAGGTCGCCTGCGGCCTGCCGTCGGAGGCGGTTCCCGGTCCGTCCGTCGGGGCGCCGTACTCGGTGATCCAGAAGGGCAGGTCGGGGGTGCCGTAGCGGCGCAGGACGCTCCGCAGACCGCCGGACGCGGCGTCCATCGCGTCCCAGGCCGTGCCGTGCGCGGTCCGGGCGCTCGCCAGGAGGGGGTAGGTGTACGGGTGGTAGCCGACGCCGTCCACGGCCTTGTTGCCGCCGCGTGCCGACACGGCGGCGAGGAACTCCGCCTGGTCCATGTCGCCCCCTCGCGTCGGCGTCGCGGCGAGGCCGCCGAGGATGACCCGCGCCGAGGGGTCGGCGCGGCGCAGGGCCCCGCTCGTCGCCTTCAGCAGCGTGCTGTAGCCCGCGGGGTCGGCCGCCGGCCGCCAGGCGCCGGCGAGGTTCGGCTCGTTCCAGACCTCCCAGGTGTGCACCCCGCGCGGGGCGTACCGCTCGGCCGCGGCCGCGGCGAACCGGGCGAAGGCCCCGCTGTCGGCCGGCGGGCAGGTCTGGTCGTGGGTGCATCCGGCGGGTCTCGCCCAGGGGGGCGTGTAGGCCAGGACGGGCAGCAGGGTGAGCCCGCGGGCGGCCGCCGCCCCGGCCACACGGTCGAAGAGGTGCCACCGGTAGGTCGTCGGGCCGTCGTCCTGGATGTCCTGCCAGGACAGGTCCGTCCGCACCCAGTCCGCACCGAGGGTCCGGGCGTCGTCGAGCGCGGCGGCGAGCTCGCCGTCCGGCATCCGGACCAGGGTGTTGCCGTACGAGATCCCCAGGCGCAGGCCGGGCGGGTCGGGCGCGCCGCATCCGGTGCCGAGCAGCGACGCCGCGAGGACCGCCAGGGCCGCGAGCAGGACCAGCCGTCGTTCCGCGCGGATTCGCACCACGCCGGAGAGTATATGCGTCGAACGCACCGTTTGACCCGGTACCGCGGCCGGGTCCATCATGTACGTATACAACGTAAATGTACGAATTCCCCCGCGGTGCCGTCCGGGCGACCGGCGGCCCGCCCAGGGGCCGGCGGGGGCGCCACGGCCCGGGAGACCCGGGCAGGACTACGTGAAGGATCATGCGATGACGGTCCACCGTCTGAGGACCCGTTCCGGTCGGCAGCGGGCGGGCTCCCCGTCCGCCGCCAACGCCCGCGAGGTGCCGTTCGCCGCCGCCACCGTCACCCGCGACGCACGCCGGGCCGTGCACGGCGTCCTGGCCTCCGGGTGGCTGACCACGGGGCGCGAGACCGCCCGCTTCGAGGACGAGTTCGCCGCCTGGGTGCGGGCACCGCACGCGGTCGCGGTGAGCTCCTGCACCGCGGCGCTCGAACTCGCCCTGCGCTCGCTGCGGCTCGCGCCGGGAAGCCTGGTGCTGATCCCGGCCGTCACCTTCTGCGGCGCGGCGGAGGCGATCCTCCACGCCGGGCTGCGCCCCGCCCTGGTCGACGTGGACCCGCGCACGGCGACGGCCACCCCCGAGGCCGTCGACCGGGCCGTCCGCGCCTGCGGCCGGCCCGCCGCGATGGTCGTCCTGCACTACGCCGGCGCCCCGGCGCCCGTCGCGGAGCTCGCCGAGGCGGCAGGGCTGCCGCTCGACCGGATCGTCGAGGACGCCGCGCACGCCCTGGGCACCCGGGCCGGCGGGCACCCCGTCGGATCCGCCTCGCCGGCCGCCTGCTTCAGCTTCTACGCCACCAAGAACCTCCCCATCGGCGAGGGCGGCATGATCACCACCGGCGACGAGGAGCGGGCGGCCTGGTTCCGCCGCGCCCGGCTCCACGGCATGTCCGCGGACGCGTGGCGGCGCAACCTCCCCGGCGGCAGCTGGCGGTACACGGTCGACGAGGCCGGCCTGAAGGCGAACATGACGGACGTCCAGGCGGCGATCGGACGGGCGCACCTGCGCCGGCTCGGCGCGTGGCAGCGGCGGCGCGACGCGATAGCGGCGCGGTACGCGGACGCGCTGGCCGGGGTGCCGGGGATCGAGCCGCTCGACGTGCCGGAGGGCGGGGGGCACGCCTGGCACCTGTACGCCGTCCGGGTCCTGGCCGGGTTCGGCACCGGCCGCGACGACCTGGTGGAGCGCCTCGCGGACCGGGGGATCGGGACGTCGGTCCACTTCACGCCCCTGCACCACATGCCCTTCTTCCGGGAGGCCGCGGTGTCCCCCCGCGGCCTCCCGGGAGCCGACGCCCTCTTCCCGCTCCTGCTCTCCCTGCCCATGTATCCGGGGCTGCCGGACTCCTCGGTGGACCGGGTCGCCGACGAGCTCGCGCGGCTGGCGCGCGCCCCGGTCCCGCCGGCCGCCCGCCGCGCCCCTGCTCCGCGGCCCCCGGCCGCGGAGCGCAGGCACCCGGACGGGCCGGCCCCCGGGGGCCGCCGCGGGCTGCGGACGCTGGTGGTGGGCGCCGGCGAGGCCGGCCGGGCGCTGGCCCGGGACCTGGCCGGGGCGTCGGAGTTCGGTCTGCGCCCGATCGGCTTCCTCGACGACCGCCCGGCGGACGCCGGCCCCGCGGACCTGCCGGTCCTCGGGGGCCTGGACGACACCCGGGAGGCGGCGCTCGCCCACGGCGCCGAGGCGGTCGTCGTGGCCATCCCGGGCCTCAGCCCGGAACGGTTCCGCCACGTGGTGCGGCAGGCCGGCGCGGCGGGGGTCAGTGTGCGCTACCTGCCGTCGTTCATCGCGGCGCTCCGGCGCGACGTGGTGGGCAGCGACATGCGGGCCCTGGACGTCCACACCCTCATCGGGCGCTCGGAGATGCACGTCGTCAGCCCCGAGACGCGCTCGATCGTGGCGGGGAAGCGGGTCCTCGTCACCGGGGCCGGAGGCTCCATCGGCAGCGAACTCTGCCGGCAGGTGCGCGGCTTCGAACCGGCCCGGCTGTTCCTGCTCGACCACGACGAGTCGAACCTGCACCGCCTCCAGCTGGAGCTGGACGGCGACGCGCTCGTCGACGACGACATCCTCATCTGCGACATCCGCGACGGCGGCCGCGTCCGCCAGATCTTCGACGAGCAGCGCCCCGACGTGGTCTTCCACGCCGCCGCCCACAAGCACCTGCCGCTGCTGGAACGCCATCCGTGCGAGGGCGTGAAGTCGAACGTGCTGGGCACCGAGAACCTCGTGCAGGCGGCGCTGGCGAGCGGGGTGGAGCGGTTCGTCCTGATCTCGACGGACAAGGCCGCCGACCCCATCTCGATCCTCGGGGCGACGAAACGGCTGGCCGAACTGACCGTGCAGGCGAACGCGGGCGGGGAGTGCGTGCTGGCGGCCGTGCGGTTCGGCAACGTGCTGGGCAGCCGGGGCTCCCTGCTCTCCGTCCTGGCCGAACAGCTCTCCTCCGGCGAGCCGGTGACGGTCACCCACCCGGACGTGGCCCGGTTCTTCATGACCGTGGAGGAGGCGGTCGGGCTGGTCCTGGAGGCGGCCCGGCTGGCGAGGGGCGGCGAGGTGTTCGTCCTCGACATGGGGGACGAGGTCAGGATCGTCGACCTGGTCCACAAGTTCGCCCGGTCGGTCAACGTGCCGGACCCGGAGATCCGCTTCACGGGCCTGCGCACGGGGGAGAAGCTGAGCGAGTCGCTGTTCTCGGAACAGGAGAGCTACGCGCCGACCGCCCATCCGAAGATCCTCGCGACGGCGTCGGCCGCGGCGCCGGACCTCGGGGATCTGCGCAGGTCGCTCCCGGGGCTCTACGCGGCCGCCGAACGCAACGACGCGGCCGGCACCCGCCGGTCGCTGGCCGCCATGATCCCGGGCTTCCCCGCCTCCGCACCCCCCGGCCCCCGGGCCCTGACGGTCCCCTACCCGGACGACTTCTAGCCGCACGGAGGCGTGTGTCCCCACCGCGACCACGCGGTGGGGACACACGCCGCCGTGCGGTGGTCCCTTACGGCAGGGCCAGCATCCGCTCCAGCGCCAGCTTGGCGAAGCTCTCGGTCTCCTTGTCGACCTCGATGCGGTTGACCAGCGTGCCCTCGGCCAGCGACTCCAGGGTCCACACCAGGTGCGGCAGGTCGATGCGGTTCATCGTCGAGCAGAAGCACACGGTCCGGTCGAGGAACACGATCTCCTTGCCCTCGCCGGCGAATCGGTTCGCCAGCCGCCGGACCAGGTTCAGCTCCGTGCCGATCGCCCACTTCGAGCCGGCCGGGGCGGCCTCCAGCATCTTGATGATGTACTCGGTCGAGCCCACGTGGTCCGCGGCCGCGACGACCTCGTGTCGGCACTCGGGGTGCACCAGGACGTTCACGCCGGGGATCCGCTCGCGCACGTCGTTCACCGACTCCAGCGAGAAGCGGCCGTGCACCGAGCAGTGCCCCCGCCACAGGATCATCTTCGCGCCGCGCAGCTCCTCGGCGGTCAGGCCGCCGTTCGGCTTGTGCGGGTTGTACAGGACGCAGTCGTCGAGGGACATGCCCATGTCGCGGACCGCGGTGTTGCGCCCGAGGTGCTGGTCGGGCAGGAAGAGGACCTTCTCGCCCTGTTCGAACGCCCAGTCCAGCGCCCGCTTCGCGTTGGACGAGGTGCAGATCGTGCCGCCGTGCTTGCCGGTGAACGCCTTGATGTCCGCCGAGGAGTTCATGTACGAGACGGGCACGACCTGCTCGGCGACGCCGGCCTCGGTGAGCACGTCCCAGCACTCGGCGACCTGCTCGGCCGTCGCCATGTCGGCCATCGAGCAGCCGGCGGCGAGGTCGGGCAGGACGACCTTCTGGTCGTCGGTGGTGAGGATGTCGGCGGACTCGGCCATGAAGTGCACGCCGCAGAAGACGATGTACTCGGCCTCGGGCCGCGCCGCCGCGTCCCTGGCCAGCTTGAAGGAGTCGCCCGTCACGTCCGCGAACTGGATGACCTCGTCGCGCTGGTAGTGGTGTCCGAGGACGAAGACCTTGTCGCCGAGCTTCTCCTTGGCCGCGCGGGCGCGCTCCACCAGGTCCGGGTCGGAGGGGGAGGGCAGGTCGCCGGGGCACTCTACGCCGCGCTCGCTCCGGGGGTCGGCCTCGCGGCCGAGCAGCAGGAGGGCGAGCGGCGACGGCTGGACATCGAGCTCGGTGGTGTGGGCGGTGGTCACGACACGCACCCTTTCTTCGTCTGACAGGAGACTTCTCGTCTATATGACGCTATCTATCATAACCGCTTCACGTCACTTTGACGACGGCCATAGCGTCGATGTGACGCACCCCCTCTTCCCCGGGGCGTTACCCCGTGCCGGGCCGGTGTGCGAGCATGAAAAAGGGAAAGACCCCGGCCCCGGAATGAATCCGCGGCCACGCCGGTTGCAATCGTCGGCAAGCAGTCTCCGTACAACCCGGGAGAGAAGCAGATGTCCGTATCGGACGAGAAGACCACAGTCAGCGACGGCATCCTCCTGTCCGACGCCGCCGCGGACAAGGTCAAGGCCCTGCTCGACCAGGAAGGCCGCGACGACCTCGCGCTGCGTGTCGCCGTCCAGCCCGGCGGCTGCTCCGGCCTGCGGTACCAGCTGTTCTTCGACGAGCGCTCGCTCGACGGCGACGTCGTCAAGGACTTCGGCGGCGTCAAGGTCGTCACCGACCGCATGAGCGCCCCGTACCTGGGCGGCGCCTCGATCGACTTCGTCGACACCATCGAGAAGCAGGGCTTCACCATCGACAACCCGAACGCCACGGGTTCCTGCGCCTGCGGCGACTCCTTCAGCTAGTCGCCCGCTCCGCACGCCGGAGGGCGGCGTCCCCCGCGGGGGACGCCGCCCTCCGGCGTGCGAAGAGCCCTACTTCCGCAGCGGCAGCTCCTTGCCGCTGCTCCCGTCGACCACCGTGCGGCCGTCCAGCGGCGCGTCCAGCGTCACCTTCACCGACTGCTCCTCTGCCACGGCGATGCAGACCCGGTCCGGGTCCGGATCGACCACGACCACCTCGACCGTCACCCTGCCGCCGCTCTCGTCGGCCCTGGCCTCGTAGGTGTCGCACACCCCGCCCCAGAAGGACACGGTCAGCGTGCTGCCCTGCGCCGTGTACGAGGTGCCCGGCAGCGGCGGGATCCCGTCCCGGTCGCCCGACGGGACCTCCCGTGCCGGAGGCTCGTCCGCCTTCACCCAGCGGGGCTCCACGGCCGTGCGCGCGAGGGTGAACGGATCGCCCCCGTTCTCCCCCTTCACCTGGAACAGCCACGACGGCACCAGCGCCGGCCGGCCGTCCACCTGCTGCACGGCCAGCCCGAAGACGGCCTCGGTGATCGTCAGACGCTCGGTGGCCGGCCGGTCGGGCGCGACGTCGCAGGACGCGTCGGGCTTCACCGGCTTCCCGGGGGCCGGCTCCGCGTCCGGACGCAGCTCGTCCTGGTGCGGTACGGGGGTCGCGCACCCGCCGATGCCGATCCGGCCGTCGCCCCGGGCCGCCTCGTTGAGAGCCCGGACCGCCTCGTCCGCCGGGACCACCGGGTACGTGTGGTCCCGCTCCGGAGCCTTCAGCCGGCCGCTGCCCCCGACGACCTGCCCGTCGGGGCCCACCTGCACCCCGGTCGACCAGCCGTACGTCGGCAGACCGCCCACCACCGGATCGGCGTTCACCACCCGGACCGCGCCCATCAGCTGGCCGGCGCGCAGCGCGGCGTCGCCCTGCCCGGCCGCCTCCAGCACGGGCGCCGCCGCCTTCCGGGCGGCCGCCTCGTCCACCGCGCCGCCCGGGTCGCCGCCGCCGGGCGTCCCGCCGTCGGGACACGGCTTCGCCCGCGGGCAGTCGTCACCGCTCGGCGCCGCGCCGAAGCGCTGGAAGGTCCAGGTGCCCGGAGCCTCGCTGTTGACCTCCAGCACCGGGCCGGAGCCGTCCTGCGGCGCCCCGGCCTTCCACGCCGTGCCCTCCAGCCGCGGCGCGTCCGTGATGCCGAGCGCCTTCGCCAGGCGGGTGACCTCGGCCTCCGTCACGGAGCCCGTCGCCCGGTGCACCGCGGCCCGGCCCGGCCCGTCGGGCAGCTCGCCGGCCGCCTCGTACACGACGCCGCGCCCGTTCGGGTCCGGTTCGCCGGGGGCGATGCCGCCGCCCGCCGTGCCGAGGGCGAGCAGCGGGGCCGGACCGGTGTCCTCCCGGGTCTCGCTCCTGCCGCCCGCCGAACCGTCGCCACCGGATCCGGCGGCCGCGAAGTACGCCCCGCCCCCTCCGGCGACCAGCACCGCCGCCACCACCGAGGCGACGACGAGCGGGGACCGCCGGCGGGGGGCGTCGTGCGCTTTCTCCGTGCTGCTCACCGCATCGCTCCTTGTCTCCTGCCTCCTGCGCCGGAGGACGGGGATGAGACGGGGCAGGGGGGCGTGCGGTTCCCGGGGTCAGTCGCCGTAGACGGACATCGCGTCGACGAGCCGCGCGGAGGCGGCGGGCACGACCACGCCGTGGATCAGGGAGGGCGGCACGGGAGCCGGGGCCTGCACGGCCGGGACCACCCAGTGCGGGGCCATGCGGACGCAGTCGCCGCGCAGCTGGGCCAGGCTCATCTCGGACTCCCGCGACTCGCACGCGGCGATCTGCTTCGTCATAGCCTTCGTCATAGCCGCACCGTATGCATCGATCACCGAAGGAAAAAAGCCCTACTATCGGGTAGTTTCCGCACGTGGCCGGATGCCGCGACCCGGTAGCGTGGACTGTCACTGTCGGCCCTCCCCAGGAGAGCATCACCGTGCGTATCGCCGTCACAGGCTCCATCGCGACCGACCACCTCATGACGTTCCCCGGACGCTTCGCCGATCAGCTGGTCGCCGACCAGCTGCACACGGTGTCGCTGTCCTTCCTCGTCGACACCCTCGACGTCCGGCGGGGCGGTGTGGGCGCGAACATCTGCTTCGGCATGGGCCAGCTGGGCACCGGACCGGTTCTGGTCGGCGCAGCGGGTTCGGACTTCGACGAGTACCGCGCCTGGCTCGACCGCCACGGCGTGGACACCGCGTCGGTCCGGATCTCCGAGGTCCTGCACACCGCCCGCTTCGTCTGCACCACGGACGCCGACCACAACCAGATCGGCTCCTTCTACACCGGCGCCATGAGCGAGGCGCGCCTGATCGAGCTGAAGTCCGTCGCCGACCGCGTGGGCGGCCTCGACCTGGTGCTGATCGGTGCCGACGACCCCGAGGCGATGCTGCGGCACACCGAGGAGTGCCGCTCCCGCGCCATCCCGTTCGCCGCCGACTTCTCGCAGCAGATCGCGCGGATGTCCGGCGACGACATCCGGATACTGCTGGACGGCGCCGCCTACCTCTTCTCCAACGAGTACGAGAAGGGCCTGATCGAGTCCAAGACCGGCTGGAGCGACGAGGAGATCCTGGGCCGCGTCGGCCACCGCGTCACCACCCTCGGCAAGCGCGGCGTGCGCATCGAGTCGGCCGGCGGCGATCCGATCGAGGTCAGCTGCCCCGACGAGGAGGCCAAGGTCGACCCGACGGGCGTCGGCGACGCCTTCCGCGCCGGGTTCCTCTCCGGCCTGTCCTGGGGCGTCGGCCACGAGCGCGCCGCCCAGGTGGGCTGCATGCTGGCCACGCTGGTGATCGAGACCCTCGGCACCCAGGAGTACACGCTGCGCCGCGCGAACTTCATGGACCGCTTCACCAAGGCCTACGGCGACGACGCCGCGGCGGAGGTCCGCGAGCACCTCGGCTGATCCCGTCCGGCGCGGCGGGGGTCCCGGGGCACGCGCCCCGGGACCCCCGCCGTCGTCCGTGCCCCGGGCCGTCAGACCTTCCGGCGCACCAGGTACACCCCGGGCTCGGGCTCCCCGGCGTACTCCTGACCGCGCATCGCGCACCACGCGGGGATGTCCAGGCGCGCGGCCTCGTCGTCGGCGAGGACCCGGACCGTGCCGCCCACCGGTACGTCGCCGATCACCTTCGCGAGCTCGATCACCGGGACCGGGCAGAGCCGGCCCACGGCGTCCACGGTGAGCGGGGAACCCTGCCCGGCACCGGCCACGTCCCCCTCCGCGGCGGACCCGGCGGACCCGGCGGACCCGGCGGACCCGGCGGACGCCGGCGCGCCCAGCCGCTCGCGCACCCCGGCCACCACGCCCGGCAGCACGCCGAGGAAGCGTTCCACCTCCTCGGCCCGCGTCCCCGCCGGCAGCGACACCCGCACATTGCCCTCCGACAGCACCCCCATCGCCCGCAGCACATGGCTCGGGGTGAGCGTGCTGCTCGTGCACGACGACCCGGAGGAGACGGAGAACCCCTCCCGGTCCAGTTCGTGCAGCAGTGTCTCCCCGTCGACATAGAGACAGGAGAACGTCACCAGGTGCGGCAGCCGCCGCACCGGGTCGCCCACCACCTCCACGTCCGGGACCAGCTGCGGCACCCGGGCCCTGATCCGGTCGACCAGCTCCCGCAGCCGGGCGTCCTCGGCGGCCGCCTCGGCCCGTACCGCCCGCAGCGACGCGGCCGCCGCGACCACCGCCGGGATGTTCTCGAACCCGGGGGAGCGCCCCGACTCCCGTTCGTCCGCCGGCCCCCGGGGCGCGAAGCGGACCCCCTTGCGCACCGCGAGCAGACCCACCCCGGCCGGGCCGCCCCACTTGTGCGCGCTCGCGGCCAGCAGGGACCAGTCACCGGGAACCGCCTCCCAGCCCAGCGACTGCGCGGCGTCGACGAGCAGCGGAACGCCCGCCTCCCGGCAGGCGGCGGCGGCCTCGGCCACCGGCTGGAGGGTGCCGACCTCGTGGTTGGCGGACTGCAGGCAGGCGAGCGCGGTGTCCGCCCGCAGGTGCGCGGCGAACTCCGCCGCGTCCACCGCGCCGTGCCGGTCCACGCCGGCCTCGGTGACCGTTCCGCCGTCCGCCCGCCACGACTCGGCGCAGTGCAGGACGGCGGAGTGCTCCACCGCCGAGACCGTCAGATGCCGGCCGACACGCCGACGGCCGGCGAGGGCGCCGGAAATTCCGGAGTGAAGGGCGTGCGTCCCCGAAGGAGTGAAGAAGAGTTCGTCGGGACGGCAGCCGACGGCCTCCGCCGCGGCCTCCCGGGCGGCGTCCAGCAGCAGTCGGGCGCGCCGTCCCTCGCGGTGGAGACGGGCGGGATCGGCCCAGCCCTCGTCGAGCGAGGCCTGGAGCGCCTGCCGTGCGACGGGGTGCAGCGGGACGGAGGATGCGGCGTCGAAGTAGGGCACGTCATCACGCTAGCGCCGCCGTGCCGCACGGGTGCCGCAGGGCGGCCGCCGGCCCGCGGCCCGCCCGCCGGGGACGGCCGGCGCGCCGTGCGAGGGGCCGTCAGACCGCCCCCGGAGTGGGGCATTCCGGTGGCTTTCCGGAACCCCGCGCCCCGTCCATCGGCAGGCACGACACCCCTTCGGGGTGTCGGACGGCGCGTTGGGCACCCTCCCCGCGCGACCCCAAATAGCGTCCAGTAGGGTTTGGTCCGCATAAACATCCAAACCCCTGCCCGCGTCAGGGCCGGCGACCGACCAGCGAGACGGCCGCAGCCCGGCCGCGCGGGCCGAGACTCTCGGGAAGGCGCTACGTGAGTCCCAACGGCTCCGACCGCTCGTCGCGGCGCCCGATGCGGCGGAAGCTGCCGCAGGTGCTGACTGCGGGCCTGATCCTGGCTACCGCCTCCGGTTGCTCATACAACTGGGAGGATTTCCCCCGCCTCGGACTGCCCACCCCGGTAACGGAGGAGGCGCCGAGGATCCTCTCCCTCTGGCAGGGCTCGTGGGCGGCTGCGCTCGTCACGGGCGTGCTGGTGTGGGGTCTGATCCTCTGGAGCGTCTTCTTCCACCGGCGCACCCGCACCAAGGTGGAGGTACCTCCGCAGACCCGGTACAACATGCCCATCGAGGCCCTGTACACCGTGGTTCCGATCATCATCGTCTCGGTGTTCTTCTACTTCACCGCACGGGATGAGTCGAAGCTGCTGGCCCTCTCGGACAAGCCCGCCCACACCATCAACGTGGTCGGCTACCAGTGGAGCTGGGGCTTCAACTACCTCGAGGACGTCGACGGCGACCCCGCCACCGGTGACGCTCAGGCCCAGAAGGAACTGAACGCCATCCCGGACAAGTACGGCGACGACTTCCCCGAGGGTGCCGAGGGCGTCTACGACGCCGGCATCCCGGGCACCCGGAACCCGCAGAACGGCAACCCCGGCCCGACGCTGTGGCTCCCCAAGGGGGAGAAGGTCCGGTTCGTCCTGACCTCCCGCGACGTCATCCACTCCTTCTGGGTGGTCCCCTTCCTCTTCAAGCAGGACGTCATCCCCGGACACACCAACGTGTTCGAGGTGACGCCCAACCGTGAGGGCACCTTCATGGGCAAGTGCGCCGAGCTCTGCGGCGTCGACCACTCCCGGATGCTCTTCAACGTCAAGGTCGTCTCCCCGGAGCGCTACCAGCAGCATCTGAAGGAGCTCGCCGAGAAGGGGCAGACCGGCTTCATCCCGTCGGGCATTGAGCAGACGGACCCGGCCAGGAATGCGGAGAAGAACCAACTGTGAGCATCCTCAACGAACCCCAGGGTGCCGCCGACGCAGCTGAGGACTCGTACGAGAACGAGCTGCCCGTCCGGCGCAAGCAGCCCGGCAACGTCGTCGTGAAGTGGCTGACCACCACCGACCACAAGACGATCGGCACGCTGTATCTGGTCACGTCGTTCGTGTTCTTCTGCATCGGCGGTCTGATGGCGCTCTTCATGCGCGCCGAACTGGCCCGTCCCGGCACGCAGATCATGTCGAACGAGCAGTTCAACCAGGCGTTCACGATGCACGGCACGATCATGCTGCTGATGTTCGCGACGCCGCTGTTCGCCGGATTCGCGAACTGGATCATGCCGCTGCAGATCGGCGCGCCCGACGTGGCGTTCCCGCGGCTGAACATGTTCGCCTACTGGCTGTACCTCTTCGGCTCGCTGATCGCGGTGGCCGGCTTCCTCACCCCCCAGGGTGCGGCCGACTTCGGCTGGTTCGCCTACTCCCCGCTGTCGGACGCCGTCCGCTCGCCGGGTGTCGGCGCCGACATGTGGATCATGGGTCTGGCCTTCTCCGGCTTCGGCACGATCCTCGGCTCGGTCAACTTCATCACCACGATCATCTGCATGCGCGCGCCCGGCATGACGATGTTCCGGATGCCGATCTTCACCTGGAACGTCCTGCTGACCGGTGTGCTGGTCCTGCTGGCCTTCCCCGTGCTGGCCGCCGCGCTCTTCGCGCTGGAGGCCGACCGGAAGTTCGGTGCCCACGTCTTCGACGCGGCCAACGGCGGCGCCCTGCTGTGGCAGCACCTCTTCTGGTTCTTCGGCCATCCAGAGGTGTACATCATCGCGCTGCCGTTCTTCGGCATCGTCTCCGAGATCATCCCGGTCTTCTCCCGCAAGCCGATGTTCGGCTACATCGGCCTGATCGGCGCCACCATCGCCATCGCCGGCCTCTCGGTGACGGTGTGGGCGCACCACATGTATGTGACAGGCGGCGTCCTACTGCCGTTCTTCTCCTTCATGACATTCCTCATCGCGGTGCCGACCGGCGTGAAGTTCTTCAACTGGATCGGCACGATGTGGAAGGGGTCGCTGTCCTTCGAGACACCGATGCTCTGGACCATCGGCTTCCTGGTCACCTTCACCTTCGGTGGCCTGACCGGCGTCATCCTGGCGTCGCCGCCGCTGGACTTCCACGTCTCGGACTCGTACTTCGTCGTCGCGCACTTCCACTACGTCGTCTTCGGCACCGTGGTCTTCGCGATGTTCGCCGGCTTCCACTTCTGGTGGCCGAAGTTCACCGGCAAGATGCTGGACGAGCGGCTCGGCAAGATCACCTTCTGGACGCTGTTCATCGGCTTCCACGGCACCTTCCTCGTCCAGCACTGGCTGGGCGCCGAGGGCATGCCCCGCCGGTACGCGGACTACCTGGCCGCCGACGGCTTCACCGCGCTGAACACCATCTCCACGATCAGCTCGTTCGTGCTGGGCCTGTCGATCCTGCCGTTCATGTACAACGTCTGGAAGACGGCCAAGTACGGCAAGAAGATCGAGGTCGACGACCCGTGGGGCTACGGCCGCTCGCTGGAGTGGGCCACGTCCTGCCCGCCGCCGCGGCACAACTTCCTCACCCTGCCCCGCATCCGCAGTGAATCCCCGGCGTTCGACCTGCACCACCCGGAGATCGCGGCGCTCGACGAGCTCGAGCACGGCGGCGTGCCGGCCGGCGTCACGGCCGGTGGCAAGGAGGAGAGCAAGTGAAGATCCAGGGCAAGATGTTCCTGTGGCTGAGCGTCTTCATCCTGGCCGTCGCCGTCCTGTACGGCGTCTGGTCGAAGGAGCCGGTCGGAACCACCGCACTCTTCCTGTCCTTCGGTCTGACGGTCATGATCGGCTACTACCTGGCCTTCACGGCCCGGCGGGTCGACGCGATGGCCCAGGACGACAAGGAAGCCGACGTGGCGGACGAGGCCGGCGAGGTCGGCTTCTTCTCCCCGCACAGCTGGCAGCCGCTCTCGCTGGCGATCGGCGGTGCGCTCGCCTTCCTCGGCGTGGCGATCGGCTGGTGGCTGCTCTACTTCTCGCTGCCGCTGCTCCTCATCGGCCTCTTCGGCTGGGTGTTCGAGTACTACCGCGGTGAGAACCAGAACCAGTAACACCGCGTAGCGACACGGCGATCGGGCCCGGGTCCCCTTCACTCCAAGAAGGTGGATCCGGGCCCCTCGTTTGGAGTCATTCAGCGCGCCGCGCCTGACAGGCGTTCATAGCGTGTGCTCATGAACCACACGCCGCACTTCCGCACCGTCGTCAGCTGCATCGTGCTGGCCGTGACCCTCGGGACGGTCGCGACCGCATGCGGCGAGCCCGACGAGCACCCGTTGTCCGCGCAGCCCTTCGACGCCGCCGGACAGGTCTCCTTCAACACGAAGGCAGGCAGCAGCACGGTGGACCCGGACAAGCCGCTCGAAGTCACCGCCAAGGGCGACAGCGGCCGGATCACCGACGTCACCGTCACGGACGACGCGGGCCGCCGACTCGCCGGCGAACTCTCCGCCGACGGCGTCCGCTGGCGCTCCACCGCCCCGCTGGCCGCCGGCGCCCGCTACACGATGCGGGTCTCCACCGAGGACGAGGACGGCGCGCCCGGCGTGCGGGTCCTCCACTTCGAGACGACCCCCGCCAAGCGCTTCCTCACCGCCGAATTCGGCCCGGAGCCGGGCACCTACGGCGTGGGGCAGCCCATCACCGCCAAGCTCAGCATGGCTGTCAAGGACAAGAAGGCCCGGCGGGTCGTCGAGCGGGCCCTCAAGGTCGGCTCCAAGCCCGCTGTGGAGGGCTCCTGGTACTGGGTGGACGACAAGCTCCTCCACTACCGCCCGAAGGAGTACTGGCCCGCGGGCACGACCGTCACGGCCTCCAGCAACCTCCAGGGCGTCAAGGTCGCCGGGAAGCTCTACGGCGGCAGCTCCAAGTCCCTGAAGCTCACCATCGGCGACCGCATCGAGGCCATCACCGACGCCGGCTCCCACTCGATGACCGTCAAGCGCAACGGCGAAGTGATCAACACCATTCCGGTGACGACCGGCAAGCCCGGCTTCGACACCCGCAACGGCGTCAAGGTCGTGCTCGCCAAGGAGCAGTTCGTCCGGATGAGGGGCACCAGCATCGGCATCGCCGAAGGCAGCTCCGAGTCGTACGACCTGCCTGTCTACTGGGCCACCCGGGTCACCTGGAGCGGCGAGTACGTCCACGCCGCGCCCTGGTCCGTCGGATCGCAGGGCTCGGCCAACGTGAGCCACGGCTGCACCGGGATGTCCACGTCCAACGCCGAGTGGTTCTTCGAGACCGTCCGGCCGGGTGACATCGTCAAGGTCGTGAACAGCTTCGGCAACATGATGGACACGTTCGGCAACGGCTTCGGCGACTGGAACCTCTCCTGGGAGAAGTGGCGCGAGGGCAGCGCCCTCAGCGGCGCGACCCCCGAGGAGGCCGGTCCCTCCGCCACGGCCGCCCGCCTGCGTCCGGCCGTCTAGCCCTTCCGGCAGGCTCTCCCGGACCCCTCAGGCGTCCAGGGAGAGCCTGTCGCGCAGCAGGGCCGCCAGGGCCTCGGGGAACTCCACCGGGTCCACCGGAAGGGTCACCGCCGCCTCCGCGCGGCTCCAGGTGGCCAGCCAGGCGTCCTGGGGCCGGCCCATCAGCAGCAGCACGGGCGGGCAGTCGAAGATCTCGTCCTTGATCTGCCGGCACACGCCCATACCGCCCGCGGGGACCGTCTCCCCGTCCAGCACGCACACGTCGACGCCGCCGGCGTCCAGGGCCGCCAGCACGGCGGGAAGCGTCGCGCACTCGACGAACGTCACCGGCGGGACGTCCGCCGCCGGCCTGCGTCCCGCCGCCAGCCGCACCTGCTCGCGGGTGTTCGCGTCGTCGCTGTAGACCAGGACCGTGGCGCTCGACTGCATGGTTCCTCCGCCTCGTACGAACAGGGCTTGTGCCGCGGATGCTACTCCTCCCGACTGCGTGTCAACACCGGTTCGCTCACCTCTTCGATGGGCCGATCGGGGCCGCTCGCGTTCCCGGTGGGGGGCAGCACGGGGGCACCAACACACCGAACGGCACCCCCCGGAGTGAGGGCGGGATAAGCGACCGACATAATGTCGGTCGTGGCGACAGCAACGACAGTAGAAACCGGGCACGCGCACCCGTCGGTCAATCGACCGAACCTCACCAGCGTCGGAACCATCATCTGGTTGAGTTCCGAGCTGATGTTCTTCGCGGCCCTCTTCGCGATGTACTTCACCCTGCGATCGGTGACGGGTGCCGAGTTCTGGACGGAGAAGGCGGACTCGCTGAACTTCCCGTTCTCGGCGACCAACACCACGATCCTGGTGCTCTCTTCCCTCACCTGCCAGCTCGGCGTCTTCGCCGCCGAGCGGGGCGACGTGAAGAAGCTCCGCACGTGGTTCATCATCACGTTCGTGATGGGTGCGATCTTCATCGGAGGCCAGGTCTTCGAGTACACCGAGCTGGTCAAGCACGAGGGGCTCTCCCTCTCGTCCGACCCGTACGGCTCCGTGTTCTACCTGACCACCGGCTTCCACGGTCTGCACGTGACAGGCGGTCTCATCGCCTTCCTGCTGGTACTCGGCAGGACGTACGCGGCCAGGAGATTCACCCACGAGCAGGCAACCGCCGCCATCGTCGTGTCCTACTACTGGCACTTCGTCGATGTCGTCTGGATCGGCCTCTTCGCCACGATCTACATGATCAAGTAACCGGCGCGGCGGCCGTCCCGAAGACGGGCCGCCTGAAGCAGACACAGTCCAGAAGCATCGACGCAGAAGATCCTGACACCGGGGTAATCCGTGAAAAAGCTCTCCGCACGACGACGCCATCCGCTGGCGGCGGTCGTCGTCCTACTCCTCGCGCTGGCGGCCACTGGGGGGCTGTACGCCGCGTTCGCACCCGCGGACAAGGCGCAGGCCGATGAAACCGCCCAGTCCCTCGCCATCAAGGAGGGCCAGAAGCTCTACACCGTCGGCTGCGCCAGCTGCCACGGAACCGGCGGTCAGGGCACCTCCGACGGCCCGTCCCTGGTCGGCGTCGGCTCGGCCGCGGTCGACTTCCAGGTCGGCACCGGCCGTATGCCCGCCCAGCAGCCCGGCGCCCAGGTGCCGAAGAAGCCGAACATCTACACCCAGAAGGAGATCGACCAGCTCGCGGCGTACGTCGCCTCTCTCGGAGCCGGTCCGATCACTCCGACGAAGGAGCAGTTCGACCCGGCCGATGCGGACATCGCCAACGGTGGCGAGCTGTTCCGCACCAACTGCGCCCAGTGCCACAACTTCACCGGCAAGGGCGGCGCGCTGACCGAGGGCAAGTACGCCCCCGACCTGAACGGCGTCAGCCCGAAGCATCTGTACGAGGCCATGCAGACGGGCCCGCAGAACATGCCGTCCTTCCCCGACGGGATCATGCCCGAGCAGGAGAAGCGCGACATCATCGCCTACGTCAAGGCCGTCAACAGCGACGACACGCCTTCCCCGGGCGGCTTCGCGCTCGGCGGTCTCGGTCCGGTGGCCGAGGGCCTGTTCGGCTGGGTCTTCGGTCTGGGCTCCCTGATCGCTGTTGCCGTCTGGGTCGCGGCCCACACCGCTAAGGCCAAGAAGTCATGAGTAGCCAAGAGAATTCAGAAGAGAACCTGCCGGCAGAGCAGGGCACCGCGCACGCCGCGGCACACGGCGGGGGCACCGCCGTCGTCCAGCATGACGAGGACCCCTTCGCCGATCCGGGACTGCCGGCCCACAAGCCGCGCATCCAGGACATCGACGAGCGGGCGGCCAAGCGCTCCGAGCGCTCCGTCGCCCTGATGTTCACGCTGTCGATGCTGGCCACGATCGGCTTCATCGCCTCGTTCGTGATCTTCCCCATCGACAAGATCGTCTACGTCTGGCCGATCGGCCACGTCAGCGCGCTGAACCTGTCGCTGGGTCTGACGCTGGGACTGGCGCTCTTCCTCATCGGCGCCGGCGCCGTCCACTGGGCGCGCACGCTGATGTCCGACGTCGAGGTGGCGGACGACCGTCACCCGATCGAGGCCGCCCCCGAGGTCAAGGCCAAGGTGCTGGCGGACTTCGCGGACGGTGCGCGTGAGTCGGCCATCGGCCGCCGCAAGCTGATCCGCAACACCATGTTCGGCGCGCTGGCCATGGTGCCGCTCTCCGGCGTGGTGCTGCTGCGCGAGCTGGGCCCGCTGCCCGAGGACAAGCTCCGCAAGACGCTGTGGGCCAAGGGCAAGCTGCTCATCAACATGAACACCAACGAGCCGCTGCGTCCCGAGGACGTCGTCGTCGGTTCGCTCACCTTCGTCAAGCCCGAGGGCCTGGAGGAGAGCAACCACGACTTCAACAACGAGATCGCCAAGGCCGCCGTGATGATCGTCCGGATCCAGCCGGAGGAGATCAAGGACAAGCGCGAGCTCGAGTGGTCCGTCGACGGCATCGTCGCGTACTCGAAGATCTGCACCCACGTCGGCTGCCCGATCAGCCTGTACGAGCAGCAGACGCACCACGTCCTCTGCCCGTGCCACCAGTCCACCTTCGACCTCTCCGACGGCGCCCGCGTCATCTTCGGTCCGGCCGGTCACCCCCTTCCGCAGTTGCGGATCGGCGTGAACGCCGAGGGCAACCTCGAGGCGCTCGGCGACTTCGAAGAGCCCGTCGGTCCTGCCTTCTGGGAGCGCGGATGAGCACTGCGACAGACACCAAGAAGAAGGCACCGGCCGGCGAGAAGGTCGCCGACTGGGCCGACGGCCGGCTCGGGATCTACTCCCTGGCCAAGGCCAACATGCGCAAGATCTTCCCGGACCACTGGTCCTTCATGCTGGGCGAGATCTGCCTCTACAGCTTCATCATCATCATCCTCACGGGTGTGTACCTGACGCTGTTCTTCCACCCGAGCATGAACGAGATCGAGTACCACGGCTCGTACGTGCCGATGCAGGGCATCCGGATGACCGAGGCGTACGCCTCGACGCTGGACATCAGCTTCGACGTCCGCGGTGGTCTGCTCATCCGGCAGATCCACCACTGGGCCGCGCTGATCTTCCTCGCCGGCATGTTCGTGCACATGATGCGCGTCTTCTTCACCGGCGCGTTCCGCAAGCCGCGTGAGATCAACTGGCTGTTCGGCTTCCTGCTGTTCGTCCTCGGCATGTTCACCGGTTTCACCGGCTACTCGCTCCCGGACGACCTGCTCTCCGGCACCGGTGTCCGCTTCACGCAGGGCGCGATCCTGTCGGTGCCGATCGTCGGCACCTACATCTCGATGTTCCTGTTCGGCGGGGAGTTCCCGGGCCACGACATCATCGCCCGGTTCTACTCGATCCACATCCTGCTGCTGCCGGGCATCATGCTCGGCCTCGTGGTGGCCCACCTGATCCTGGTCTTCTACCACAAGCACACGCAGTTCGCGGGTCCCGGCAAGACCAACAAGAACGTCGTCGGCATGCCGCTGCTGCCGGTCTACATGGCCAAGGCCGGAGGCTTCTTCTTCCTGGTCTTCGGTGTCATCGCGATCATCTCCGCGCTGTTCACGATCAACCCGATCTGGGCGCTCGGCCCCTACCGGCCGGACCAGGTGTCCACCGGCGCGCAGCCCGACTGGTACATGGGCTTCGCCGAGGGCCTGATCCGTGTGATGCCGGGCTGGGAGATCAACCTGTGGGGCCACACGCTGGTCCTGGGCGTGTTCATCCCGCTGGTGATCTTCGGTGTGGTCCTCGGGGCCATCGCGATGTACCCGTTCATCGAGTCCTGGATCACCGGCGACAAGCGCGAGCACCACATCCTGGACCGCCCGCGCAACGCCCCGACGCGCACCGCCTTCGGTGTCGCCTGGGTCGTCGGCTACGTGATCATGCTGCTCGGCGGCGGAAACGACATCTTCGCGACGCACTTCCACATGTCGATCAACGCGATCACCTGGTTCGTGCGGATCACGTACTTCGTCGGACCCGTCCTCGCGTTCGTCATCACGAAGCGGATCTGCATGGGGCTCCAGCGCCGCGACAAGGAGAAGGTGCTGCACGGACGCGAGTCCGGCATCATCAAGCGCCTGCCGCACGGCGAGTTCGTCGAGATCCACGAGCCGCTCTCGCCGGGCGACCGCTACAAGCTGACCGCCCACGAGCAGTACAAGCCCGCGGAGATCGGCCCCACGGTCGACGAGAACGGTGTGAAGCGCAAGGTCGGCGCCATGGAGAAGCTGCGCGTCAAGCTCAGCAAGTCCTACTTCGGAGGCGACAACCAGATCGCCAAGCCCACCGCCGACGAGTACAAGGAGATCACCAGCGGCCACGGCCACCACTGATCACCTGACCTGAGAGTCGCCACAGCCCTCAGGGGCACCGAGGGCCCCGTCCATCCGCTGGACGGGGCCCTTCGGCGTGGGCGGGGGTCGATAGGGTGGAGGGCATCCTGTTCGTAGCTGTGGACCCAGGAGCGGACCATGAACGTTGTGACCCCGGTCGGCGGCGACAGCGTGGCGGCCCACTCCTGGCCCACCGTGCTGAACGCCCTGCTCGACAACCGCGACCTCGGCGCGGACGCGACCGCCTGGGCCATGGACCGCATCCTCAGCGGCGAGGCCACCCACGCGCAGATCGCCGGTTTCGTGACCGCGCTGCGGGCCAAGGGCGAGACCGTGGAGGAGATCTCCGGCCTGGTCCGCACGATGTACGAGCACGCCAATCTGATCGAGGTGCCCGGCCCCAGCGTCGACATCGTCGGCACCGGCGGCGACGGCGCCCGGACGGTGAACATCTCCACCATGTCCGCCGTCGTCGTGGCGGGCACCGGCACCAGGGTCGTCAAGCACGGAAACCGCGCGGCCTCCTCCGCCAGCGGCTCCTCCGACGTGCTGGAGAAGCTGGGCGTCAACCTGGAGCTGAGCCCCCGGCGGGTCGCCGAGGTGGCCACCGAGGCGGGCATCACCTTCTGCTTCGCGGTCAAGTTCCACCCCGCGCTGCGGCACGCCGCCGTGGCCCGCAGGGAACTCGGCATCCGCACCGTCTTCAACTACCTCGGACCGCTCACCAACCCCGCCCGGGTCACGGCGCAGGCCACCGGCGTCGCCGACACCAGGGTCGCCGGGATCGTCGCGGGCGTCCTCGCCGAACGGGGCTCCTCCGCACTGGTCTTCCGCGGCGACGACGGACTCGACGAGCTGACGACGACGGCCACCTCCCGGGTGTGGGTGGTCCAGGACGGCACCGTGCGCGAGCAGACCTTCGACCCCAGGGACATCGGCATCGGCCTGGTGCCGGTCGAGGCCCTGCGCGGCGCCGACGCCTCCTACAACGCGGACGTGGCGCGCCGGCTCCTCGCCGGCGAGCAGGGCCCGGTGCGCGACGCCGTCCTGCTGAACTCCGCCGCCGCCCTGGCCGCGCTGGAGCCGTCCGGAGCCGCCCTCGAGGAGCGGCTGGCCGCCGGGGTGGAGCGGGCGGCCCGGTCCATCGACTCGGGCGCGGCGCGGGCGGCGCTGGAGCGCTGGGTCGCCGCGAGCAACGCCTGACAGGGCAGGGGTGCGGTCCACGATGCGGACCGCACCCTTGCACCCTGCGAGACATGTGGCAGGATGCTTCCCAAGGTCATGAGTGACAGCGATTACGGCCCCGGCCCGCTGTCCGGCAACCCTCCGTCCGTGGCGGGGTGCCCCGGGTGAAGACCAGGCCGCAGGCAGCGAGGTCTGCGGCAAGCGCGGACCCCTTCACGGCTCTGGGGTCCTGGTCCTCGAGGAGCTGTCCCGTGAGCAAGCGAATGCGCTAGGGCGTCACCGCCCCTTCTCCACCCTCCGTACGGGTCGTCCGTGCGTCGAGGCAACACACCCGTACCCCTTTCACGGGTGAGCAGAAGCCGATTCGCCCTTCTCCGCCGGGAGTTACCGCCATGTCCGTGCGCCCTGACGCCGTCGCCACCTCCACCGCCGTCCCCGCTCCGGCCGCCGCCGCGACCGACGCCGACCCCTGCTGCGCCGCCCCGCTGCCCGTGCTCGGCCGCGACGTCACCGTCCCGCTGGTGACCGGCGGCGAGGTCACGTACGCCGCCCTCGACTACGCCGCCAGCGCCCCCGCCCTCCAGCGGGTGTGGGACGACGTCGCCGCGTACGCCCCCTACTACGGCAGCGTCCACCGGGGCGCCGGCTATCTGTCGCAGCTGTCCACCGACCTGTTCGAGAACAGCCGCCGCACGGTCCACGAGTTCCTCGGCTGCCGCGACGGCGACCAGGTCGTCTTCACCCGCTCCACCACCGACTCCCTCAACCTGCTCGCGGCCGCGCTGCCCGCCGGGTGCGAGGTCTTCGTCTTCGAGACCGAGCACCACGCCTCGCTGCTGCCCTGGAGCGACGCCCGCGTCACCTACCTCGACGCCCCCCGCACCCCGGCAGAGGCGGTGCACACCCTGGAGCGGGCGCTCGCCGGCCGGGACCCGTACGGTCCCGCCCTGGTGTGCGTCACCGGCGCCTCCAACGTGACCGGGGAGCTGTGGCCGGTGCGGGAGCTCGCCGCCGCGGCGCACGCCCACGGCGCCCGGATCGTCCTCGACGCCGCCCAGCTCGCGCCCCACCACCCGGTCTCCGTCGAGGAGCTGGACGTCGACTGGGTCGCCTTCTCCGGGCACAAGCTGTACGCGCCGTTCGGCTCCGGGGTGCTCGCCGGCCGGGCCGACTGGCTCCAGGAGGCCGAGCCCTACCTCGCGGGCGGCGGCGCCTCGCGCACGGTGGCCCGGCGCGCGGACGGCGGCGTGGACGTCGAGTGGCACACCACGGCCGCCCGTCACGAGGCCGGCTCCCCGAACGTCATCGGCGTCTACGCCATCGCCTCCGCCTGCAAGGCGCTCACCGAGGCGGGCTTCGACTCCCTGGTCGCCCGCGAGCGGCACCTGATCGACACGGTGCGCGCGGGCCTCGCCGGGGTGCCCGAGGTGCGCGTGCTCTCCCTCTTCGGGGACGACGTGCCCCGGGTCGGCGTCATCTCCTTCGTCGTCGACGGCTGGAACAGCTCCCACTTCGCCGCCGCCCTCTCCGCCGAGTACGGGATCGGCGTCCGCGACGGGCTGTTCTGCGCCCACCCGCTCGTGCGGACCCTGCTCGGCAGCGAGCCGCAGGACGTCGGCGAGTGCGGTGCGCCCGACGCCGCCCCGGGCGAGCGGTCGCTGAACGCGATCCGGGTGAGCTTCGGCGCCGGCACCCCCGACGAGCACGTCGAGCGCTTCGTGACGGCGGTGCGGGAGCTGGTGCGCGAGGGCGCGCAGTGGAAGTACCGCACCGAGGACGGCCGCTGCGTGCCCGACCGCGGCTGACGCGGGGCGGGACGGGACCGGACCGGCCGGGCCCGGCGCTCCGGCGCCGCGCGGCTCAGGCCGCGAGCCGGGTCCCCACCAGCACCATCCGCAGGGTGCGTTCGGCCGCGTCGGCGAGGAACTCGCCCGCGCGGTCCAGCGCTTCGGGCAGCGCCACGGGTGCGGGCAGGATCGATCCGTAGGCGTCCACCCCGGCGGCCGTGACCTCGTCGACCCCCTGTCCGAGGGTGCCCGCCAGCGCGAGCACGGGCACGCCGAGCGCCTTCGCCCGGCGGGCCACCTCGGCGGGCACCTTGCCGCGCACGGTCTGCCGGTCGAGGGAGCCCTCGGCGGTGATGACCAGGTCGGCCCGGGCGAGCCGGGCGTCCAGGTCGATGTGGTCCAGCAGGACCTCGAAGCGCGGCAGCAGCCGGGCGCCGAGGGCGGCGAGGCCCGCGCCGAGTCCGCCCGAGGCACCGGTGCCGGGCGCGGCCGCCAGGTCGGTGCCGGGCGCGAGGTCGCGCGTCAGCACGGTGGCCCAGCGTTCCAGGGCCGCCGACAGGCGCACGACGTCGGCGGGGCCCGCGCCCTTCTGCGGGCCGAAGACCCTTGCCACCCCGCGCTCCCCGCAGAGCACGTTGAACGGGTTGCAGGCCACCAGGATCGCGGTCCGGCGCAGCCGGGGGTCCAGGGCCGAGGCGTCGATCCGGTCGAGCCGGGCCAGCGCGGCCCCGCCGTCGGGCAGTTCGCGGCCCCGGGCGTCCAGCAGCCGCGCGCCGAGGGCCCGCAGCGCGCCGGCGCCGCCGTCACTGGTGCCGGAGTCGCCGCAGCCGACGAGAATCCGCCGGGCGCCGGTGCCGAGGGCCTCCCGGATCAGCTCGCCCACACCGTACGTGGTGGTGGCGCAAGGGTCGCGGCGGTCGCGCGGCACCAGGCCGAGCCCGGCGACGGCGGCCATCTCCACGACGGCGGTGCCGTCGCCGAGCACGGCGAAGTGGGTGCGCACCGGCAGCCCGACCGGCCCGGTCGCGGTGCACGGCACCAGCCGGCCGCCGGTCGCCTCGGCCAGCGCCTCGGCCGTGCCCTCGCCGCCGTCGACGAGAGGTATGAGGTCGAGCTCGGCGTCGGGGACCACCCGGCGCAGGCCCTCGGCGATGGACAGGGCGGCCTCGCGGGCGGACAGGGACTCCTTGAAGCCGCTCGGGGCGACGGCGACTCGGTACGGGCGGTGGCTCATGGCGGGGCCTTTCGTGTGGATCCCGGAGGTCCGGGGCCGGCCCGCGCCGCGGGGCGCGGGGGAGGTGCCGGTGCGGTGCCCGGCAGGGGGGGCGGGGAGCGGCGGCGCCGCGGGCCCCTACTCCGGGAGGACGGGCACGCCGAGCAGCGGCCAGACCAGGAGGACGAACAGCAGCACCACCGCCGCGCTGAGCGGCGCGAGGAGCGCCGAGAGCCGCAGCAGGTCGCGCGGGGTGAAGGTGGGGACCTTCTCCGGTGGTTCGAAGAAGAGGGTGACCGGCTTCGCGGAGGCGGGCAGGGTGTGGCAGAAGCCGGCCGCCGCCGTCGAAGCCAGGGCGGCGGCCACCGGGTTGACGCCGGAGCCCACGGCCGCCGCCACCACCAGCGGCACCAGGACCGACGAACGTGCCGAGCGGGACTGGAGCACCAGATGGGCCGCGGTGCTGACCAGCACGACCACGGTGAGGAAGAGCCACGGCGGCACCGAGCCGGGCAGGCCGCCCGTCAGATGGCCCGCGGCGCCCGAGTCGACCAGGGCCACACCCATCGCGGTGGTCGCCGCCATGAACAGCAGCAGCGGCCAGGGCACGGTCCGCAGAGCGTCCTTCAGCCCGACCGTGCCGAGCGCGGGGGAGGCCGCGACGACGGCGCCGATCAGCGCGACCAGGGCCGGCGGAACCCCGTGCAGCGGTTCGCTGCACCAGAGGGCGACCACGGTCGCGAGCAGCACCGCGCAGCGGGCCTCCGCCGTGCCGAGGGGGCCGGTGACCGGGGTGGGGGAGTGCTCCTGGAGCTGTTCGGCCGTGATCCTCACCGGCCCCTTGCGGTCGGCGCGGGAGGTCGTCGTCAGCAGCACGGCCTCGGCCGCCAGATGGGAGGCGACGACAGCGAGCGGCAGTCCGAGCACCAGCCACTCGACGAAGCCGATCCGCTGCCCGGTCTGCTCGAACAGCACGCCCACCGTGATCAGATGGGCGCCCGCGCCGATCAGGGTGGCCACCGCCGAGAGCAGGATCACCGTCGGGAAGAGCAGAGCCAGCATCACCACCAGCCGCCGCCGCCCGGACAGCGCCCGGGCGAGCGCCAGGAACACCGGCAGCGCGAGGGCCGCGCGGCCGGAGGTGGCCGGCACCGCGAAGGCGGTCACCACCAGCGCGGCCGTGGTCAGGTGCACCAGTTGCCGCACACTGCGGGCCCCGCTGACCAGGAAGGCGGCGGCCCGCCCGGCGAGACCGGTCCTGGTGACCGCGGCGGCGATGACGAACGCGCAGATCAGCAGCCAGATCGTCGCGTCCCCGAGGGTGGCGAAGAGCGTGTCGGAGCTGATCACGCCGGTCGCGGTGAGCGCGAGGCCGGCGCCCAGGGCGACGTAGGTGTCGTCGACCGGGGCGGCGATCCAGGCGCAGGTGGCGAGCGCGAACACCGCGAGGGTGAGCCGCGCGTCACCGCCCAGCGAGGGGAGGACGCCCGGTACGGCGAGCAGGGCGCAGACGCTGAGCGCCGCGCAGAGCCAGGCCGCCTGGCGCAGGGAGAGGTTCACGGCATCCAGTCTTCGGCGGGGCCGTGAGCCGCTGATGAGCCGTCGATGAAGGGAACTTCATCGGCGTCGGGGCGCGCGGCTCAGGGCAGCCGGTAGCCCATGCCCCGCACGGTCTCCAGGCGTTCGGCGCCCAGCTTCTTGCGCAGCGCCCTGACGTACACGTCCACGATGTTGGAGCCCGGGTCGAAGTCGTAGCCCCAGACGTGGGAGAGGATCTGCTCCCGGCTCAGCACCTGCCCCGGATGCCGCAGGAACAGTTCCAGCAGCACGAACTCACGGGCCGTCAGGTCCACGGTGCGCTCGGACGCCCGCGCCCTGCGGGTGCGCAGGTCCAGGGTCAGGTCGCCGCTGCGCAGCACCGTCACCTCGGGGGCGCGGGCCGCGGTGCGCAGCCGCAGCCGCACCCGGGCCAGCAGTTCCTCGAAGCGGAACGGCTTGGTCATCCAGTCGTCCGCACCGCCTTCCAGGCCGGCGACCGTGTCCCGTACCGAGTCGCGGGCCGTCAGCACGACGACGGGCAGGGTGACCCGCGCCTCGCGCAGCTCGCGCAGCACGGTGAAGCCGTCCCGGCCCGGCAGGCCGATGTCCAGCAGCATCAGGTCGAAGCCGCCGCTGACCGCGTAGTCGAGCGCGGTGTCGCCGTCGGCGGCGACGGTCGTGGTGAAGCCGTTGGCCCGCAGGCCCTTCTCCACGAAGGAGGCGATCCGGTCCTCGTCCTCGGCAATCAGAATGCGGTTCACAGGGCTTCCTCCAGGACGAGTACGAACACGGCGCCGCTGCCCGGCCCTTCGGCGGCGCGCAGCTCCACGCGGCCGCCCCGGTGGCCCTCGGCTATGGCGCGGACGATGGACAGGCCCAGTCCCGCCCCGCTGGTGCGGGCGCCGCGGCGGGCGGTCCCGCGACGGAACCGTTCGAAGATCACCTCGGCGTCCTGGGGCTGCACGCCCGGCCCGCTGTCCGCCACGTACAGCTCGACGCGGCCCTCGGTCTCGTGCGAGCCGATGCGGATCCGGGCGCCGGGCACGGTGTGCTGGACCGCGTTCTGCGCGAGCTGCACCATGGCCTGGGTGATGCGCTGGGGGTCGAGCTGGGCCTCGCGGTCGGCGACCTGGTCGAGCACCCAGTCGCGTTCCCCGAGCGCCCGGGCCTTGACGAAGACGTCGGCGGTCAGTTCGCCGAGCTGGACCGGCTCGGGGCGGACGAAGTCCGGCCGTTCGGCCTTCGCCAGCAGCAGCAGGTCCTCGACGATCCGGCTCATCCGGTCCAGCTCGTCGGTGACCAGCCGGACCGTCTCGCGCTGCTCCGCCGGGTCGTCGCCCATCAGCTCCAGATGGCCGCGCACGATGGTGATCGGGGTGCGCAGTTCGTGCCCGGCGTCGTCGACGAACTGCCGCTGCCCGGCGAACGCCCGCTCCAGCCGGTCCAGCATGGCGTTGAAGGTCTCGGCGAGTGCGGCGATGTCGTCGCGGCCCTGTACCGGTATGCGCCGGGTCAGGTCCTGCTCGGTGAGCTTCTCGGCGGTGGCCCGCACCACGCGCACCGGTGCCAGGATGCGGCCCGCGACGGCCCAGCCGATGCCGGTGACGGTGATCAGGGCGACCCCGGAGATGGCGAGCAGGGTGCGGATCGCCTCGTCCGCGACGGCGCGTTCGCGGTCGGAGTGGAAGGCGACCACGAAGGCGGCCTCGGCGCCCGGGGAGGCGGCCCGGATCGGCACCTTCGCCCAGCGCACCTCGCCCTGCGGGCGGTCGAGCACCCCCGCGGTCCCCTCCGCGTCGAGGATCGCGGTGAGCGAGGCCCGGTCGGGGTGGAGCGCGATGTCGGGGCGGATCTCCCGGGACTGGCGGATCACGTGGACGCGCTGTCCGGGGGCGCGGGTCAGGCCGAGCAGTTCCTCGTCGGGGTCGGAGTACTGGCGCTGGAGGAAGACCCTCAGCAGCTTGTCCGGGTCCGTGAAGGTGCGGCCGGTGTCCGGGTCGACGCCCTGGGGGACGAAGTTCGCGAACTCCTGGGTCTCCTGGGTGAGGAGCTGGTTGATCCGGTGGTCGATGTCGCGCAGCAGCAGCGACCTGGTGGTCATGGCGACGGCGCCGAGCGCCACGGTCATGACCAGCAGGAGCCAGAGCAGGATGCGGACCCGTGCGGAGATCCGGCGGTCAGTTCTCGTCACCGGAGTCGTCGGCGTCGTCGTTGTCGTCGTCGTCGGTCGCCGCGGGGCCGGGGACGACCGCGTCCCCGGTGGGCGACGGGGTCGTCGGGACGGCGGTGGGATCCGCGGACGGGCCGCCGGAGGGCGTGCCCGAGGGCGGCGGGGCCGGGCGCGGGGTCGCGTCCAGCTCGACCGCGGGCGGCACCTCGGGGTCCCCGGGCGAGTCGGTCAGGGCGTAGCTGGTGGCGGCGATGCCGAGCGGGATGGCGACGACTGCGGCGAGCGTCGCCATGCGGTGGGTGAAGGCCATGCCCGTCATCGTGCGTCCTGCCGGGAAACACGGGATGAGGCGGGGATGAGGATTCCTTCATGTGCGGTGCCGCGGGCTCGCGGGCGGCCGCGGAGTGCGGCCGCCGGCCGGACCGGCGGGCTCAGGAGTCGAGGCCGATGGCGAACGCGGCCTCCAGGTCGTGCTGGGAGTAGGTGCGGAACGCCACGTGCGTGTCGGTCCCCTCGACACCGGGGATCTTGCTGATCCGGCCGGGGATCACGTCGGCCAGGTCGTCGTGCCTGGCCACCCGCACCATGGCGATCAGGTCGTAGGTCCCCGTCACGGAGAAGACCTCGCTGACGCTGTCCAGCGCGGCGATCGACTCGGCGATCTCCGGGATGCGGTCCACGCTGGTCTTGATGAGCACGATGGCGGTGATCACGGCTGTCCTTCTCCCTCGGTGGCCGCTGCAGAGGGACCGCTGCAGACGGGGCCAGCCTACTTGCCGGCCGGACGGCGTCATCCGGGGGAAGCGGTCGCCGGGGTGCGGCGGAAGCGGGCCCACGCCCACAGGAAGCCGACGGTGAATCCGGCCAGGTGGGCCAGGTAGGCGACGCCCGGTCCGCTCCCCGCGTTCTGGGCCGCCACCCACTGGAGGGCGAACCAGAAGACCAGCACCGCCCAGGCGGGGAACCGCAGCGGCAGGAAGAGGAGGAAGGGGAACAGGCTGGTGACCCTGGCCCGGGGGAAGAGGAAGAGGAAGGCGCCCAGCACGGCCGAGATCGCCCCCGACGCCCCCACCAGCGCCTGGGCGGACTCCGCGTTGGCCACGGCGAAGGCGAGCAGCGCCAGGTAGCCGGTGACCAGGTAGAAGAGGGCGAAGGCCGGCCGGCCCATCCGCTCCTCCGTCATCGCGCCGAAGACGTAGAGGAAGAGCATGTTGCCCAGCAGGTGGAGCCAGCTGCCGTGGATGAACAGGGCGGTGAGGGGGGTGAGCAGGGCACGGGGGTCGGCGGACATCAGTTCGACGGGGATCACGCCCCACCGTTCGAAGTACGCGGCCTGCGCGGCGAGCACCTCGTCGCCGATGCCGTAGGCCGGGTTCAGGCCGGAGACCGGACTGACGGCGAAGACCGCGCAGCACACCGCGATCAGGCCGTATGTCACCGCGGGACCCTTCACCGCCGCCCGGAGCGCGCCGCGCGCCGCGTCCGCGGAGACCCACCGACTGATCATGGACAGAGCATGGCGCAACGGGGCGTACGGGACGGAGTGCCTCGCCGTGACCGCGCCCAGCTCCGAGGCCGTAGGGTTGCAGGCAGTACATCCGCAGTTCGACGGCGCACCGCGGGTACCCGGATCCGTACGACGAATAGGACGGCATCATGACGACGGTTCCCTCGCCGACAGCCGAGACCCGGTGGCGCTGCACGCTCTGCGGCAACCTCACGCGCTTCGACGTCACGCGGTCGTCCAAGGTCGTCGAGTACGTCCATCTGGACCTCGCCGGTGAGCCGACCGTCGAAGAGCGTGACGTCGTCAGTGAGACCATCGAGTCGGTCCGCTGCCGCTGGTGCAACGCGGTGGACCAGATCGAACTGGTGGACAGGCCGGGCGCCGCTTCCTGACAGGGGCGGCCCCGCACAGGTGGCAGGGGTGACGGATCGTGGAGCAGCCCGCGAGTGGCGCGGAGCCGGCCGGTGCGGCCGGTGACGCCGCCGAGGCGCTCGACCGCCCCCTGCCCGAGGGCGTCAGACGCCGTGTCGTGGCGCTGGTCTCGGACGCGTTCGGCGGGCTGACCGTCACCGAACTGCCCGCCCAGCTCCGGCAGTACGCCCGCTTCACCCCCACCCGCCGCGCCCGGTTCGCCGGGAACGCCATGGCCGCCGCACTGGAGAGCGACCCCGTCTTCCGCCAGCGGATCGGCGAACGGCTCGCCAAGAGCCAGCCCGAGCTCGCGGGCGCCCTGGAGGCCGGCGCCCCGCCCGCGGCCGCCGATCCGGTGGACGTGGCGGCCGCCGCGTACGTCCTGAGGCCCACCGGATGGGTGAAACTGGTCGCCGCCGCGGGCGAGGAGGTCCAGCGGGCCGACGCCGAGCGCGCCGACGAGGAGGGCCGCCGCGAACTCGAGCGGCTGCGCGAGGAACTCGCGGACGCCCGCGCCCAGACCAAGGCGGAGACCGAGCGGCTGCGCGGCGAGCTGGAGGCCGCCCGCAAGGAGGGCGAGTCGCTCGCCCGCAAGCTGCGCAGCACCCAGGCGGACCTCAAGCGCGGTGAGGCGGCGCTGCGCCGCAGCACGGGCGAGATCGAGTCGGTGCGGGCGCAGGCGGCGGCCCAGGTGTCGGCGGCCGAGAGCGAGAGCCGGCGGCTGAAGGCCCGCCTCGGGGAGGCGGAGGCCGCCGTCGAGGCGGGGCGCCGCGCGGCGCGCGAGGGCCGGTCCGTGGAGGACATGCGGCTGCGGCTGCTGCTGGACACCGTGCTGGACGCCGCCCAGGGCCTGCGGCGCGAACTCGCCCTGCCGCCCGCCGGGATGCATCCGGCCGACACGGTCGACGCGGTGGAGCCGGGCCGCATGTCGCCCAAGGACATCGCCAACAGGGCGCTCTCGGAGACCGATCCGGCCCTGCTCGACCAGCTGCTCGCCCTGCCCCAGGCCCATCTGGTGGTCGACGGCTACAACGTCACCAAGACGGGCTATCCGACCATGCCGCTGGAGAAGCAGCGGCTTCGGCTGCTCGGCGGGCTCTCCATGCTGGCCGCGCAGAGCGGGGCCGAGGTCACCTGTGTCTTCGACGGCGCGGAACTGGCGGCGCCGGTGCTGCTGGCGCCGCCGCGCGGCGTGCGGGTGCTGTTCTCCAAGGCCGGGGTCACCGCCGACGAACTCATCCGCCAGCTGGTGCGCGCGGAGCCGCCGGGCCGGCCCGTGGTGGTCGTCTCGACCGACCGCGAGGTGGCCGACGGGGTGGCCAAGGCGGGGGCGCGCCCGGTTGCGTCCGCGATGCTCCTCAAGCGGCTTTCGCGCGTCTCGTAACATCCGGCGGCAATGCCCGAATTGGGGTCGCCTGCGGGGGACGGTGCGTCAAGTGGCCGCTACTGCGTGTGTGATGTGAGTAAAGAATGCCACTGGGGGCCGAGATTTTTCCGATGAGGATTTGAACTGATCACAAGAAGGTCACTAAGGTCTGGCTTCGAACCTTCGCGCGGTTGATCACCCAGCCGGGGTGGCAGCGAAGGAACCGCCGAGTTCGTGCAGTTCGACCCTGTTTCCCCCGGGGGCCCGACGTGCGGACGCCGGGGTCCCGAACCCCCCACAGCCCGGTAGGCGGCTCGAGGAAGAAGGAGCTCGCCTTCGTGGCGTCCCACCGTCGTCCCAAGCAGCCGAGCCGCACCCGTGTGACCGTGCTCACCGCGACCGCCGCAGCCGCCGTCGCCCTCTCCGCCCAGACCGCCCAGGCCGACCCGAAGCCGAGCAAGAGCGAGGTCAAGGAGAAGGTCGACAAGCTCTACGAAGAGGCGGAGAAGGCCACCGAGAAGTACAACGGGGCCAAGGAGAAGCAGGAGAAGCTCGACGAGCAGATCGACGCGCTCCAGGACAAGGTGGCGCGCGGTCAGGAGGAGCTCAACACCCTCCGCAACAGCCTCGGTTCGGTCGCGAGCGCCCAGTACCGCTCCGGCGGGATCGACCCCTCGCTCCAGCTCTTCCTCTCCGGCGACCCCGACACCTACCTGGACAAGGCCTCCGCGCTGGACCAGCTCGGCGCCAAGCAGACCGACGCCATCCAGGAGATCCAGGCCAAGCAGCGCACCCTCGCGCAGCAGCGCCAGGAGGCCCAGGGCAAGCTGACGGACCTGGCGGACACCCGCAAGGAACTGGGCGAGAAGAAGAAGGAAGTCCAGGCCAAGCTCGCGGACGCGCAGAAGCTGCTCAACTCCCTCACCGCCGCCGAGCGTGCCGCGCTGGCCGCCGACGACACCCGCGCCAACCGGGCCAGCGCCCGCGCCGACCTGGGCAACTCCGTCCCCGCGTCGCAGCGCGCGGCCGCCGCGTTCGCCGCCGCCCAGTCCAAGATCGGCACCCCGTACGTCTACGGCGCTTCCGGACCGAGCTCCTTCGACTGCTCCGGCCTCACCTCCTGGGCCTACGCCCAGGCCGGTGTCTCCATCCCGCGCACCAGCCAGTCGCAGGCCAACGCCGGTACCCGGATCTACTCCCAGGGGCAACTCCAGCAGGGCGACCTGGTCATCTTCTACGGCGACCTGCACCACGTCGGCTTCTACGCCGGCAACGGCCAGGTGCTGCACGCCCCGAAGCCGGGCGCCAACGTGCGCTACGAGTCGATCAACAACATGCCCTTCCAGTTCGGCGTGCGTATCTGACGGACCGTCCGACGGCGGGTGCGGGAGACTCCCACACCCGTCCGAACGGGGGAATTCCGTCCCCTTCCGCTGACGTCGCGCCCCGCCGGTGACCTGTGTTTCCGGCGGGGCGTCACTGTGCGTGCCCGCCGCGGTCGTTGGCCGCCGCGTGGTCGCACGGCTACTGTCTGCCGCGCAACATCCCCAGTCCTTCGCGTTCAGCGACGTGTGCGGAAGGGAGCGCGGCCCGTGGTGTCCCACCGCCGACCCTCACAGACCGGTCTCGCATCGAGTGCCCGGACCACCGTGCTGTCCGCCGCCGCGGCGGCGACCGCGGCCGCCGGGCTCGGCGCGACCCCCGCGGGGGCCGAGCCCCGCGAACCCGCCCGGGCCACCCGCGCCCAGGTCGACCGGCTCCACCAGGAGGCCGAACAGGCCACCGAGCGCTTCAACAAGGCCCGCGAGGACGCCGCCCGGCTCCGCGAGCGGGTGGCGCACGCCCAGGACAGCGTCGCCCGCGGCCAGGAGCGCATCAACCGGATGCGCGACACCCTCGGCACCGTCGCGGGCGCCCAGTACCGCTCCGGCGGCGTCGACCCGGCGCTCGAACTCCTCCTCTCCGCGGACCCCGACACCTACCTGGACCGGGCCGCCGTCCTCGACCGCGTCGGCGAACGCCAGGCGCACACCCTGAGCGAACTCCGCAGCAGACAGCGCGACCTGGGACAGGAGCGCGCCGAGGCCGCCCGGGACCTGACCGAACTCGAGCGCAGCCGCGCCGAGGTCGCCCGCCACAAGCGCAGCGTCGAACGCAAGCTCGCCGAGGCCCGCCGGCTGCTGAACAGCCTGCCGGACGCCGAACGCGACGCCTTCGACCGCGCCTCGCGCAGCGGGCGCGACGGCGTCCCGCCCGGCCTCGACGGCCTCCCCGCGAGCTCCCGGCACGCCTCGGCCGCCGCGCTCGCCGCCCGCGGCGCGGTGGGCCGCCCGTACGTGTGGGGCGCCAGCGGTCCCTCCGGCTTCGACTGCTCGGGCCTCGTGCAGTGGTCCTACGCACAGGCGGGCGTCGGCCTGCCGCGGACCTCCCAGGCCCAGGCGAACGCCGGCCGCCGCATCCCGCTCTCCGAGGCGAGACCCGGCGACATCGTCACCTACCGCGGCGACGCCAGCCACGTCGGGATGTACATGGGCAACGGCCAGGTCGTCCACGCGCCCTACCCGGGCGCCTCCGTCCGCTACGACCCCGTCGGGATGATGCCCGTGCACGCGGTCACCCGCGTCTGACCCGCCCTCCCGCAGGACCGCGCCCGGCGGGCCCCGGGGGCCGCATGGCCCCTCGGGGGGCGGTCCCGGTCCGCCTCGCGCCGCCGCTTTCCGTACGATCGGCAGCGTGGCAGGTCACGGGCGCGCGGCACGCGCGGCGGCACGGCGTACGGCGGGGCTCGGCCTCGCCGTCGTGCTGCTGCTGCCCGCCTGCACCTCCCGGACCGCCCCGGTCGACCCGACCGCCGAGGCCGTCCGGCGCACCCTCGACGCCCGTGCGGACGCCGTCCTCCGCCACGACCGCGCCGCCTGGCTCGATGTGCTCGACCCCCGGGCCGGCGCCCTGCGCGAAGCCCAGGGCACGGAGTTCGACAACTTCGCCGACGTGCCGTTCGGCAGCTGGGAGTACACCGTCCGGGGCGTCCGCCACCAGGGCGGCCGGGCCGTCGCCGACGCCGAGCTGCGCTACCGCGTCGACGGCTACGACACGGCACCCGTCGTCGCCTCCCGCATCGTCGAACTCGCCGAGCGCGACGGCCGCTGGTACGTCACGGCCGACCGGCCCGGCAGCGGCGCACCGCAGCAGCTGTGGCAGCAGGGCGACGTGGAGGCCGTGCGCGGCAGCCGCAGCCTGGTGCTCGGCGTCGGACAGGACCCGAAGAGGCTGCGGGAGCTCGCCGCCGCCACCGACCTGGCGGTGCCCGCCGTCACGGACGCCTGGCCGCAGGAGTGGGCGGGCCGGGTGGTCGTGCTGGTGCCGCCGTCCCTGGAGGACATGGGCCGGCTGCTGGGCGCCCCGGCGGCGGGGTTCCGGGGCATCGCCGCCGTCACCACGGGCAGGAGCGGAGGCGGACCGGACGCCCCCGCCGACCGGGTGGTCGTCAACCCCGAGGCGTACGGACTCCTCGGCGAGCACGGTCAGGACGTCGTGCTCACCCACGAGACCGTCCACGTCGCGACCCGGGCCCACACCTCGGCCGCCACACCCATGTGGCTCTCCGAGGGCTTCGCCGACTGGGTCGCCTACCGCGGCAGCGGGCGCAGCGCCGAGGAGATCGCGCCCGAACTGCGCGACGCGGTCCGGGCGGGCGATCTGCCGTCCGCGCTCCCCGACGACCAGGCGTTCTCCTTCGGCGGCGACGCGGGGGCGCTGGCCCGGGCCTACGAGGGCGGCTGGCTGGCGTGCGAGCTGATCGCGGAGCGCTGGGGCGAGGAGCGCCTCACCGGCGTCTACCGGTCGGTCGGCGCGGCGGAGCACCGGGACGGCGCCGTCGAGCACGCCCTGGCCCGGGAGCTGGGCGTCACGGTCGAGGACTTCACCGCGCAGTGGCGCGACCATCTGCGCGAACGCCTGGGCTGACGCCGGCCGGGGCCCCGGCCGGGCCCTCCCACAGGCGGCGCCCGGCGACGACGGCCGCGGCCACCAGCAGCCCGTTGCGCGCGACGAGCAGCCCGATGCCGAGCGCGTCGCTCGCCACCACATGGCCGAACCAGACCGGGAACTCCAGCACGGTCACGGCGGTGGCGGCCAGCACCAGCAGCGCCGGACGCCCCATCCGCGTCTCCCGGCGCACCAGGCAGACGGCCGCCAGCCCGACCAGCCACACCAGATACTGCGGGCTGATCACCCGGCTGGTCACCGTGAAGAGCAGCACCGCGGTGAACGCCGCGTCCGCCGTCGTCGCCGGCCCCCACTCCCGGGCCCGCAGCCGCCACACCAGCAGCCAGACCATCGCGGCCGCGCTGAGCGCCAGGGCGACGGCGCTCACCACCCCCACGTACGGTCCGACGAACTCGACCGAGCCGTAGTTCAGCAGCACCTCGCCGCGCCACCCGAGATGGCGGGCCACATGGAACACCAGCGCGCCGAGCGACTCGACCTCCGTGCCCCGGTCGCGCTGGAAGCCGAGGAACGCCGTCGCACCCGGCATCGCCACCACGAAGCCGGCCGTCAGCGCCACGGCCGTCACGGCGGCCGCACCCCACGCCCGCCGCGCCGCCCGGCCCCGCTCCACGCCCACCAGCAGCAGCACCGGCCACACCTTCAGCAGCGCGCCGAACGCCGCCAGCGCGCCCAGCACCCGGGGCCGCCGCGCCCCCGCGAGCAGGGCGGCCACGGCGACCGCCGTGACCATCAGGTCGTAGCGCGCGTAGACCGTCGGTCCCAGCAGCGGCACCCCGGCCACCCAGGCCCACACGGCCCGCTGCCGGGCGTCCGGCCGCTGCGCCGCCCGCAGCATCAGCAGGACGAGCAGGTCGCACAGGCACACCAGGACGAAGAAGGCCGTGTCGTAGGGGAGCCACGGCAGCAGCCCGGGGGAGAGGATCGCGAGCGCCGCCGCGGGCGGATACTGCCAGGTGACGTCGTCCAGCGGGAACGTGCCGGTGCGCAGCACCTCGTACCAGCCCCGGTAGATCACCGACACGTCGGTCGTCACGTCGGGGCCCGGAAAGGTGAGCGGACCGAGCACGAACAGGAGCAGCACCGTCCGGGTCGCCGCCCACACCGCCAGGGGCAGGGCGGCGCCCGTGCCGCGGGGCGCCTTCGCCATCTGCTGCCTCTCGTCTCCGCCGCCGTGGCTGCCCATCATGCCGGGAGGGTCCCCGCGGGCCCGGTAATGAGCCCGGCGGGCGGGCCGGGGGTGGTGGCGGGGCCGCCGGGTGGGCGGGTCGGGGGCGGTGGCGCACGGGATGCGGGCCGGGGCGGTGGCGCACGGGTCGTGGGGCGGGAGGCCTGCGCCGGGGCCGCGTCCGCTGCCGGGGGCGCGTTGGGTACTGTCGGCGGCGATGCACAAGACGCTGATCGTGACGAACGACTTCCCGCCCAGGCCCGGCGGCATCCAGGCATTCCTGCACAACATGGCGCTGCGGCTGGACCCCGGCCGCATCGTCGTCTACGCCTCCACCTGGAAGCGCGGCCGGGAGGGCGAGGAGGCGACGGCGGCCTTCGACGCCGAGCAGCCGTTCACCGTCGTCCGCGACCGCACCACGATGCTGCTCCCCACCCCGAGGGTCACCCGGCGGGCCGTGGGCCTGCTGCGCGAGCACGGCTGCGAGTCCGTGTGGTTCGGGGCGGCCGCGCCGCTCGGGCTGATGGCGCCGTCCCTGCGCGCGGCGGGCGCGCGGCGCCTCGTGGCCACCACGCACGGCCACGAGGCGGGCTGGGCCCAGCTCCCCGCCTCCCGCCAGCTGCTGCGCAGGATCGGCGAGGGCACCGACACCATCACCTACCTCGGCGAGTACACCCGCTCGCGGATCGCCCGGGCGCTCACCCCGCAGGCCGCCGCCCGCATGGTGCAGCTGCCGCCCGGCGTCGACGAGAAGACCTTCCACCCGGGCTCCGGCGGCGACCGGGTCCGCGAACGCCTGGGGCTCAGCGACCGGCCGGTGGTCGTCTGCGTGTCGCGGCTCGTGCCGCGCAAGGGCCAGGACACGCTGATCCGGGCGATGCCCGCGATCCTCGCGCAGGTGCCGGACGCCGTCCTCCTGGTCGTCGGGGGCGGGCCGTACGAGAAGGACCTGCGCGCCCTCGCGGGGCGCACGGGCGTGGCGCACGCGGTCCGCTTCACGGGGGCCGTGCCCTGGTCGGAGCTGCCCGCGCACTACGGCGCGGGCGACGTCTTCGCGATGCCGTGCCGCACCCGGCGCGGCGGGCTGGACGTGGAGGGCCTCGGCATCGTCTACCTGGAGGCCTCGGCGACCGGCCTCCCGGTGGTGGCCGGCGACTCCGGCGGCGCTCCGGACGCCGTGCTCGACGGCGAGACCGGCTGGGTCGTGCGCGGCGGGGAGCCCGCCGACTGCGCCGACCGCATCGTGACCCTGCTCCGCGACCCCGACCTCCGCCGCCGCATGGGCGAGCGGGGCCGCGCCTGGGTGGAGGAGCGCTGGCGCTGGGACCTCCTCGCGGGGAGGCTGCGCGAGCTGCTCTGACGGGGGTGCCGCCGGGGGGCGGCGGTGCGGGGGCCGTTGCCGTTGCCCGGGGGCGTTCGCTGCGGGGCCGTTGCCCGGGGCGGTGTCGGTTGCCCGCTGCCGGGGGGCTCGGTGGGGGTGCCGTCTTTGCGGGGGCTCCGCCCCCGTGCCCCCGCGCCTCCATCGCCGGCGGGGCTGGGAAGGTGCTGCGCGGTCGGCGGGGTCGGGACGGTGTCCGTAGCCCGGCGGGGCTGGGGAGGGCCGGCCCGTTCGGTGGCCGGGGCCTGTGCGGGCGTGTGACGGTCCCCGTGGGGTCCGGCCAGGGCAGGGGCGGTCCGCCCGCTGCGGACCGGATACGCGGCCGTTGCCCGGGGCGGTTTCGGTTGCCCGCTGCCGGGGGCTCGGTGGGGGTGCCGTCTTTGCGGGGGCTCCGCCCCCGTGCCCCCGCGCCTCAATCGCCGGCGGGGCTGGGAAGGTGGTCCGTGCCCCGTGAGCCCGCACGCCCGGGCGGGAGCCCCGCGCGCACCGTGCGGTGCGCGCGTCCCCGCCCGCGGCGCGGGTCAGCCGCGGTACAGGGACTCGATCTCGTCCGCGAAGTCCTTCGCCACCACGTTCCGCTTCAGCTTCAGCGACGGCGTGATGTGCCCCGCCTCCTCCGTGAACTGCGTCGCGAGGATGCGGAACTTGCGGACCGACTCCGCCTTGGAGACCGCGGCGTTGCCGTCGTCGACCGCCCGCTGGATCTCGGCGAGCAGCTGCGGATCCTCGCGCAGTGCCGCCGCCGAGGACCCGGCGGGCTTGCCGTTGTCGGCCGCCCAGCGGACGAGGAAGTCCTCGTCGACGGTGACCAGCGCGCCCACGAACGGGCGGCCGTCGCCGACGACCATGCACTCGGCGACCAGCGCGTGCGCCCGGATGCGGTCCTCGATGACCGCGGGGGCGACGTTCTTGCCGCCGGCGGTGACGATGATCTCCTTCTTGCGGCCGGTGATGGCGAGGTAGCCGTCCTCGTCGAGGGTGCCGATGTCACCCGTGTGGAACCAGCCGTCGGCCAGCGCCTCCGCGGTGGCCGCCTCGTTGTCCCAGTAGCCGGAGAAGATGTGCTCGCCGTGGAGCAGGACCTCGCCGTCGTCGGCGATGCGCACGACGGAGCCGGGCAGCGGCTGGCCGACCGTGCCGATCTTCTGGCGGTCCCACGGGTTGAACGCGGTGGCCGCGCAGGACTCCGTGAGGCCGTAGCCCTCCAGGACGGTGAAGCCGATCCCGCGGAAGAAGTGGCCGAGGCGCTCGCCGAGCGGGGCGCCGCCGGAGATGGCGTACTCGCCGCGCCCGCCGAGCACCGCGCGGAGCTTGCTGAAGACCAGCTTGTCGAAGACCTTGTGCTTCAGCCGCAGGCCGATGGAGGGCCCCGAGGGCGTCGCCAGGGCCTGGCTCCAGGCGATCGCGGTGCCGGCGGCCTTGTCGAAGATCTTGCCCTTGCCGTCGGCCTGGGCCTTGGCGCGGGCCGAGTTGTACACCTTCTCGAAGACGCGCGGCACGCCGAGGACGAGCGTCGGCCGGAAGGAGGCCAGCTCGTCGGTGAGGTTCTTGATGTCCGGTACGCAGCCCAGCTTGATGGGCGCCATCACCGAGGCGACCTCGACCAGGCGGCCGAAGACATGGGCGGCGGGCAGGAACAGCAGCACCGAGCACTCGCCGGTGCGGAAGAGCGGCTTCAGGCGCTCCACGACGTTGCCGCACTCGGCGAAGAACGCCCGGTGGGTGAGCACGCAGCCCTTGGGGCGCCCGGTGGTGCCGGAGGTGTAGACGATGGTGGCCGGGTCGTCCGCCTTGGCGGACGAGCTGCGCTCGTCGACCACCTCGTCGGTGACCGCGGCGCCCGACGCCTCCAGCTCGGCGACCGCGCCCGCGTCGAGCTGCCAGACGTGGCGCAGCTCCGGCAGGGAGCCGCGGACGGACTCCACGGCGGCGGAGTGGGCCGCGCTCTCGACGACGACGGCGACGGCGCCCGAGTTGCCGAGGATCCACTGGACCTGCTCGGCCGAGCTGGTCTCGTAGACCGGGACGGTGACCGCGCCCGCGCTCCAGATCGCGAAGTCGAGCAGCACCCACTCGTAGCGGGTGCGCGACATCAGGCCCACCCGGTCGCCCGGCCGGATGCCGGCGGCGATGAGGCCCTTGGCGGCGGCGCGCACCTCCGCGAGGAACTGCACGGCGGTGACGTCGGTCCACGCGCCGGCGACCTTGCGGCTCATGACGGCCACATCTGGGTGCTGAGCGGCGTTGCGGCGGATGAGATCCGTCAGGTTGCCGTCCGTCGGGACCTCGTACAGGGCCGGAAGGCTGAACTCGCGCAAGACTGCTGCTCCTCATCGGGCTCCGGCGCCACGGCTCTGTGTGATGCGCCGGCTGCGGTCCACGTCGGGCAGGTGCTCGTGGGGGCGAGCACGACTGGACCTCCCGGACGTTACCCATCGGTAGTCGGTTCCCGGTAGGGGGTCCCGGCCAATGTTCCCTGCGTCACACGGCTGCGGCTGGGCGTCGGGTGAAGTATTCCACCCTTGGATGTCGTGCGAGTAACCGCAGGTGGAGACCCTCTGTCCACGGTGTGTGGACGGGTCGTAGGGTGCTCGCCATGGCGGGTATGCGAGTCAACGTGGTCAGCGACGTGCACGGCAACGCGAAGGATCTGGCCACCGCGGGCGACGGCGCGGACGCCCTGGTCTGCCTGGGCGATCTCGTGCTCTTCCTCGACTACGCCGACCATTCGCGCGGCATCTTCCCCGACCTCTTCGGCACCGCCAACGCCGACCTGATCGTGGAGCTGCGCACCGCGCGCCGGTTCGACGAGGCCCGCGACCTGGCCCGCGGCCTCTGGGCCGAACTGGGCGTCGACCGTGAGACGGCCGTGGTCTCCGCGGTGCGCCGGCAGTACGCCGAGCTGTTCGCCGCCTTCCCCGCCCCGACGTACGCGACCTACGGCAATGTCGACATCCCGACCCTGTGGCCCGAGTTCGCCCAGCCCGGCACCACCGTCCTCGACGGGGAGCGGGTGGAGATCGGCGGCCGTGTCTTCGGGTTCGTCGGCGGCGGACTGCGCACCCCCATGCGGACCCCGTTCGAGATCTCCGACGAGGAGTACGCCGCCAAGGTCGAGGCGCTCGGCGAGGTGGACGTGCTCTGCTCGCACATCCCGCCCGAGGTGCCGGACCTGACCTACGACACGGTGGCCCGCCGCTTCGAGCGGGGCAGCCGGGCCCTGCTGGACGCGATCCGCCGCACCCGGCCCCGCTACGCCCTCTTCGGGCACGTGCACCAGCCGCTGGTGCGGCGCATGCGGATCGGCGCCACCGAGTGCGTCAACGTGGGGCACTTCGCCTCCACCGGGAAGCCGTGGACGCTGAGCTGGTGACGGGGGGGAGCGGGGGCCGGACACCGGCAGGGTGGTGAGGGCACCGCGACAGCGGGTCACGGCGGCGCGGTAGCCTGCACACCATCACACGACCCCGGCACACGACCCCGGTCGTCACCGCACTGTTGAGGAGCCGCAGCGATGGCGGAACACACCAGCTCGAGCATCACCATCGATGCGGCGCCGGCCGACGTCATGGGCGTGATCTCCGACTTCGCGCGCTACCCCGAGTGGACCGGCGAGGTGAAGGAGGCCGAGGTGCTCGCCTCCGACGCCCAGGGCCGCGCCGAGCAGGTCCGGCTCGTCCTCGACGCCGGTGCGATCAAGGACGACCACACCCTCGCCTACACCTGGCACGGCGACGACGAGGTCAGCTGGACGCTGGTGAAGTCGCAGATGCTCCGGGCGCTCGACGGCTCCTACCGCCTCGCGCCCGTCGGCGGCGGCGACCGCACCGAGGTCACCTACCGGCTGACCGTGGACGTCAAGATCCCCATGCTGGGCATGATCAAGCGCAAGGCCGAGAAGGTCATCATCGACCGCGCCCTCGCCGGTCTGAAGAAGCGCGTCGAGAGCGGCGCCGGCGCCTGATGCACCGGGTCCTCGTCACCGGCCTCGGAGGCGCGGGCCGTACGACCGTCGCCGCGGCCTCGGCACTCGCCGCCGCCTCGGCGGGCCGCCGCACGCTGCTGCTCTCGGCCGGGACGCACCCCGTGCCCGGCGTCCCCGCCGGGGGCACGCCCGGGAGCCCGACGGCCGTCGCGGACGGCCTGTGGGCGGCCCGCGTCGACACCGCCGCCGACTTCCGCGCCGAGTTCCTCGACCTCCAGGACCGGGTATCGGCCGCCCTCGACCTGCTCGGGGCCACGCCCTTCGAGGACGAGGAGCTGACCGAGCTGCCCGGCAGCACGGAGTTCGCGCTGCTGCGCGCGCTGGCGGGCGCGTCCCGGGGGGAGTGGGACGTCGTCGTCGCCGACATGCCGCCGCTCGACGAGACCGTGGCCCTGCTCGCCCTGCCCGAGCGGCTGCGCCGCTATCTGCGCAGGCTGCTGCCGCCCGAACGGCAGGCCGCCCGCGCGCTGCGGCCGGTGCTCGCCCAGCTCGCCGGCGTCCCTATGCCGGCGCAGTGGCTGTACGAGACCGCCGGACGCTGGGACACCGCGCTCGCGGACGTCCAGGCGGCCGTCGAGGACCCGGGCACCCGGCTCACCGTCGTCGCCGAACCGGGCCCGGCCGCCGCGGAACGGCTGCGCGCCGCCCGCCCCGGCCTCGGGCTCTTCGGCCACGCGGTGCACGCCGTCGTCGCCAACCGCGTGGTGCCCGGCGACTCCCCGGACCCGTGGGCGGCCGCGCTCGCCGCCCAGCAGGCCGAGTGCCTGAAGGAATGGCGCGGCGCCTGGCCCCCGGCGGCCGTCGTCGGCGCCCTGCCGCACCTGGGCCGCGACCCGCGGGACCTCGCCGATCTCGCCCGGCTGGCCGGCGAGCCCGTCCTCGCCCCGCCCGCAGGAGCCGGAGCCCGGCGGGGCCCCGCCGACCCCGTGCACGGAGACGACGGCACCCTGGTCTGGCACCTGCCCCTGCCGGACGCGGTCAAGGAGGAGGTCTCCCTGGTGCGCCGGGGGGACGAACTCCTCGTCACCGCCGGTCCGTTCCGCCGGATCCTGCCGCTGCCGCCGGTGCTGCGGCGCTGCACGGTGGCGGGCGCGGGGCTGGCCGACGGCACGCTCTCCGTACGGTTCGCGCCCGACCCCGGCCTGTGGCCGCGGACACGCTGAACACGGCGGGGCCGTTCGGGTAACGTCGAAGGCAGCAACCCTCGCCTGCCGCAGGAGTACGCCATGAGCGATGCCACCGAGCGCCCCGACGTCGACGACGACGCGTGGGCCACGGCCTGCGAGGAGGACCTCCGGGCCGAGCAGGCCCGCCGCCGGGCCGAGTCCGGCCGCCCGCCGGAGTCCGCCGCCGAGGAGCTCCGCAAGCTGCTGGGCGCCGTCGCCGACAAGGTGAGCGCCTTCCAGACGTCGCTGCCGGGCATGGCGGCGCAGAGCGCCGTGCAGCAGTTCGTCACCCAGGCCAAGGCCGCGGTCGAGCCGGTCATCGAGCGGAACCCGCAGGTCTTCGACCATCTCGCGGCCGCCGGCGGGGAACTGCTGGCCGCCTACCGCTCCGCGGTGCAGGCCCAGGAGAGCAGCTGGACCCGGCAGAGCCGCCCCGCCGAGAAGCGCGACGACCCGCGTGACGACGGCCCCGGCCCGAGCGAGCACATCGACCTCGACTGACCTTCGGAGCCCCGCCCTCGGGTACCGTTGCCCCTAGCGGGGCTCGACCGAATACTGAGGGACACATGGGACTCACCATCGGCGTCGACATCGGCGGCACGAAGATCGCGGCGGGCGTGGTCGACGAAGAGGGCACCATTCTCGAGACGCACACCGTGCCCACCCCGTCGACCCCCGAGGGGATCGTCGACGCGATCTGCTCGGCCGTCGCCGGTGCCGGCGGGGGGCACGAGATCGAGGCCGTCGGCATCGGCGCGGCGGGCTACGTCGACGACAAGCGCGCCACCGTCCTCTTCGCGCCCAACATCGACTGGCGCCACGAGCCGCTCAAGGACAAGGTCGAGCAGCGCGTCGGCCTCCCCGTCGTGGTCGAGAACGACGCGAACGCGGCGGCCTGGGGCGAGTACCGGTTCGGTGCCGGGCAGGGACACGACGACGTCATCTGCATCACCATCGGCACCGGCCTCGGCGGCGGCATCATCATCGGCAACAAGCTGCGCCGCGGACGCTTCGGCGTGGCGGCCGAGTTCGGCCACATCCGGGTGGTGCCCGACGGGCTGCTGTGCGGCTGCGGCAGCCAGGGCTGCTGGGAGCAGTACGCCTCCGGCCGGGCCCTGGTGCGGTACGCCAAGCAGCGGGCCAACGCCACCCCGGAGAACGCCGGCGTCCTGCTCGGGCTGGGCGACGGCACCGTCGACGGCATCCAGGGCAAGCACATCAGCGAGGCCGCCCGGCAGGGCTGCCCGGTCGCCGTCGACTCGTTCCGCGAGCTGGCCCGCTGGGCCGGTGCGGGGCTCGCCGACCTGGCGTCGCTGTTCGACCCGTCGGCGTTCATCGTCGGCGGCGGTGTCTCCGACGAGGGCGACCTCGTCCTCGACCCGATCCGCAAGTCGTTCCGCCGCTGGCTGATCGGCGGCCACTGGCGGCCCCACGCCCAGGTGCTCGCCGCCCAACTCGGCGGCAAGGCCGGTCTCGTGGGCGCGGCCGACCTGGCCCGCCAGGGCTGAGCCCGAGCGCCGTGTGCCCGCCGCGTCCTCACCGGATCGCGGCGGGCACCGTCGTATCGTGATCGGCATGGCGATGAGCGTGAACGACCTGCCCGCGCTGCCCGACTCCCGTACGGAGCCCGACGGTTCGGCCGTCGTCCGGGTGCTGGGCTACAACATCCGGTCGCTGCGCGACGACGAGGACGCCCTCGTCCGGGTCGTCCGCGCCTGCGAACCCGACCTGGTCCTCGTGCAGGAGGCCCCGCGGTTCTTCCGGTGGCGCAAGCACGCCGCGCGCCTCGCCGCCGCCACCGACCTCGTGATGCTCTCCGGCGGCGCGACCGCCGCGGGCCCGCTGCTGCTCTGCTCGCTGCGGGCGACCGTGGAGCACACCGAGGACATCCTGCTGCCGCTCACCCCGGGGCAGCACCGCCGCGGACTCGCCACGGCGGTGGTCCGCTTCGGCGGGGCGCGGCTCGGCGTGGTGAGCTGCCACCTGAGCCTGACCTCCGCCGAGCGCTTCGACCAGGCACGCATGCTCCTCGACCACCTCGCCGCCCTCGACGTGCCGCACGCGGTCGTCGCCGGCGACATCAACGAACGCCCCGAGGGCCGCAGCTTCCGGATGCTCGCCGGGGAGCTCCAGGACTGCTGGGCGGCGAAGCCGTGGGGCGACGAGCACACGTCGACACCGGCCGACCCCCACCAGCGGATCGACGCCGTGTTCGCCACCCCGGGGGTCGAGGTGCTCGGCTGCGGCGTCCCGCGCGGCCTGCCGGGCGTCAGCCCCGAGGACCTGCGCGCCGCCTCGGACCACCTGCCCGTCCTCGCGGCCCTGCGCGTCCCGGCGGCCTGAGAGCCCCGCGGTCCGGGGCGGCCCCGCACACACGGAGAGCGGGCCGGGGACCACGCCCCCGGCCCGCCCCGTCGTCCGCGGCGCCCCGCTACACGACCGCGCCGCGCCCGGGGTCGTCGATGTCGTCGTCGTCATCGGGGGACATCCGGGCGACCAGGGTGGCGAAGCCGCCCAGGAAGCCGCCGACGCAGAGCGTGGTCAGCCACCAGGTCATGTCCCACCGCAGCAGCACGGCCAGCAGCATCAGCACCGGACCGCCGATCACCGCCAGCCAGGCGAACTTCGCGGTGACGTCCGCCTCCGGCAGCGGCGGGGGCTCGGGCGGGACGAAGTGGCCCTCGTCGCTCTCGTCGAGGTCCTCGTCCTTCGCCTCGGCGATCCGGTAGTCGCGGGGGCCGGCGACGCCCGGCGCGAAGGTGATCGAACTGCCGAGGGCGGGCTTCTCCTCCGGCTCCTCGTCCTTCGCGGTCTCCCGGGGCGCCTCGGGCAGGTCGTTCGTCTCGGTCTCCAGCAGGGCGAGGTCCTCCACCGACTTGAACGGCTTCGCCCCGGGCGGGTCGGCCGGCTCCTCGCCGTACCCGGCGACGATGGCGGCCCAGGCGGCCTCCTCGTCGATCGGCTGCGGCTCACGGTCCGCGTCGTGCTGTTCAGCCACCGGTCGTACTCCCTCCCCATGCCTCCGCCGAGCGGGACCCGGCGGTCCCGGCCTCCGGAGCGAGCCGGCCGATGAACGCGAGACTCTCCTCGAAGATCCGCTCCGCATCGTTGTCCAACGTCGCGACGTGGTAGCTGTGTTCCAGGACGACCTCGGTGACGTCCGTGGACGACACCCGGCCGAGGATCCGGGCGGAGTCCGCGGGCGGGACCACATGGTCCTCGGGGCTGTGCAGCAGCAGCATCGGCTGGGTCACCTGGGGGAGCTCGCCGTCCACCAGGCGGAAGAACTGCCGCACCGAGTGCGCCGCGTGCAGCGGCACCCGGTCGTACCCGACCTCCTCGACGCCCTGCTTGGCGATGTCGCTGGTCAGCCCCTTGGTCGAGGGCACCAGATGGCGGACGACGGGCAGCAGCGACGCCATCGCGCCGTGCACCTTGTTCGCCGGGTTGACGACGACGACGCCGCGCACGGCGTCCCCGTGCCGGGCCGCCAGCCGCAGGGCCAGCGCGCCGCCCATGGAGAGGCCGAAGACGAAGACGACACGGCAGCGGCCGCGCAGGGCGGCGAGCTCGCGGTCCACCTCCGCGTACCAGTCCTGCCAGCCGGTCACCTGCATGTCCTGCCAGCGGGTGCCGTGACCCGGCAGCAGCGGCAGCGACACCGACAGGCCGTGCTCCGCCAGGTACTCGGCCCAGGGGCGCAGCGACTGCGGGGAACCGGTGAATCCGTGACAGAGGAGGACGCCGACCTCGCCGCCGTCATGGCGGTACGGCTCGGCTCCGGGAAGGACCGGCACCGGGGTCTCCTGTTCGTGAGGTGTGCGGAGTGCACGGAGGACGCGATGGGCCGGCGACGGCCCGAAGGGTGTACTTCACGGTACGCGACCGGGCCGACACCGACCAGGGCCGTCACGGCCCGGGCCGTGACCGGAACGGCGGAGGGGCGCTCCGCACGGGATAAAGTCTGTTCGAGAACACACGGGAGGATTTCGAGTTGATCTACGGTGCCATGAAGTTCTCCATCGGGGGATCGCTGAAGCTCGCCTTCAGGCCCTGGGTGGAGGGCCTGGAGAACATTCCGGCCGAGGGCCCCGCGATCCTCGCGAGCAACCACCTCTCGTTCTCGGACTCCTTCTTCCTGCCCGCGGTGCTCGACCGCAAGGTCACCTTCATCGCGAAGGCGGAGTACTTCACCTCGCCCGGCGTCAAGGGCAGGCTGACCGCGGCCTTCTTCAAGGGCGTCGGCCAGCTCCCCGTCGACCGTTCGGGCGCCCGGGGCGCCGGCGAGGCGGCGATCAGGGCGGGCATCGAGGTCATCGAGTCGGGCGGTCTCTTCGGCATCTACCCCGAGGGCACCCGCTCGCCCGACGGGCGGCTCTACCGGGGCAAGCCCGGCGGTCTCGCCCGCGTCGCGCTCGCCACCGGGGCGCCGGTGATCCCGGTCGCCATGATCGACACCGAGAAGATCCAGCCCCCGGGCAAGGTCGTCCCGAAGCTGATGCGTCCGGGCATCCGGATCGGCGCCCCCCTCGACTTCAGCCGCTACCACGGCATGGAGGGCGACCGCTTCATCCTGCGCTCGGTGACCGACGAGGTCATGTACGAGATCATGAAGCTCTCCGGCCAGGAGTACGTCGACATCTACGCCACGGCCGCCAAGCGGGCGATCGCCGAGGCGGAGAAGGCGGAGAAGGCCGCCCGCGCCGAGGCCGAGAAGGCGGAGAAGGCCGAGAAGGCGCGGAAGCCGCAGCGGCCCGCCGCGTAGCCGCCACGCCGCGAGAACCCCGGGGGAGGGGCCGATGACCGGGCGCGAACGCGTCGTGAGGATGTCCGTGGAGCTGCCGCTGTGGCGCGCGCTCATCGGGTACCGGCTGCTGACAATGGTCTACGCGGTGCTGCTGTTCGTCTTCACCCGGGAGAAGTTCGAACGCCCCCAGATCGCGGTCGCCTTCCTCGCCGTGATGGTCCTGTGGACCCTCGCCACACTGCCCCGGGTCAAGAACGCGGCCCGCTGCACCCGTGCCTTCCTGATCGCCGACCTCACCGTGGCGCTCACCGGCATCCTGCTGACCCCCCTGGCGGACGAGCAGGCGCAGACCGTGGACGGCCCCACTCTCCCGTCGATCTGGACGGCCGGAGCGGTCCTCGCCTTCGCCCTCAAGGGCGGCTGGCGGTGGGCGGGCTTCGCCTCCTCGCTGGTCGCCGTCGCCAACATCGTCGAACGCGGCGAGCCGAGCCGGGACACCCTGCACAACGTGCTGCTGGTCTGGGTCGCCTCCATCGCCATCGGCTACGTCGTCGAGGTCGCCCGGGCCTCCGAGCGCACCCTCGCGCGGGCGCTGGAGATCGAGGCGGCCACCAGGGAGCGCGAACGGCTCGCCCGGGACATCCACGACGGCGTGCTCCAGGTGCTGGCCATGGTGCAGCGGCGCGGCACGGCACTCGGCGGCGAGGCCGCCGAGCTGGGCCGGATGGCGGGGGAGCAGGAGGTCGCCCTGCGCAGCCTGGTGGCGGGCGGCCTCGTGCCCCCGTCCCGGGTGAGCGACGACGAGTCGCTGGGGGCCGTCGTGCGCGCCGTGGAGGCCGCCGACGACGACCCCGGCGGCCCGGTGGACCTGCGCACCCTGCTGACACCGCACGCCGGCGCCCGCGTCACGCTCTCCGAGCCGGGCGCGCCGGTGCTGCTGGAGCGCCCGGTCGCCCGCGAGCTGGCGGCCGCCGCGGCGGCGGCGCTGGACAATGTGCGCAGGCACGCCGGGGACGGCGCCCAGGCCTGGATCCTGGTCGAGGACTGGCCCGACGAGGTGATCGTGACCGTCCGCGACGACGGTCCGGGCATCGCGGCGGGCCGGCTCGCGCAGGCGGAGGGCGAGGGACGGCTGGGCGTGGCCCAGTCCATCCGCGGCCGGCTGCGCGACCTGGGCGGCACGGCCGAGCTGATCTCGGTACCCGGCCAGGGCACGGAGGTCGAGTTGAAGGTTCCACGGGGGAAGGCGGAGAGATGAGCGAGACGCAGACGGTCCGGGTGATGGTGGTCGACGACCACCCGATGTGGCGGGACGCGGTGGCCCGCGACCTGACGGCGGCCGGCATGGACGTGGTGGCCACGGCGGGCGACGGGGCCCAGGCGGTCCGCAGGGCGAAGGCGGTCGTCCCCGACGTGCTGGTCCTCGACCTCAACCTGCCGGAGCTGCCGGGCGTGCAGGTCTGCAAGGAGCTGGTCGCCGCCCTGCCGGGGCTGCGGGTCCTGGTGCTGTCGGCCAGCGGGGAGCACGCGGACGTGCTGGAGGCGGTGAAGTCCGGCGCGACCGGCTACCTGCTGAAGTCGGCCAGCACCGAGGAACTGACCGACGCGGTCCGGCGCACCGCGGTGGGCGACGCGGTCTTCACCCCGGGGCTCGCCGGCCTGGTGCTCGGGGAGTACCGCCGGCTGGCCTCCGAACCCGGTCCGGCGCCCGGGGCCGACCGGCCGAAGGCGCCGCAGCTCACCGAGCGGGAGACCGAGGTGCTGCGCCTGGTCGCCAAGGGGCTGTCGTACAAGCAGATCGCCGAGCGGCTGGTCATCTCCCACCGCACCGTGCAGAACCACGTGCAGAACACCCTCGGCAAGCTCCAGCTCCACAACCGCGTCGAGCTGGTGCGGTACGCCATCGAGGCGGGCCTCGACGACGTCTGACGGCACGGCACGGCACGGCACCGCGGGGGAGCGGGCGGGAGCACCCGGCCGCGGGCCGCGACGGCCGGGGCGGACCGGACCCGGAGGCGATCCGGTCCGGCGCGAGGGCGGCCAGGTGCGACGCAGACCGGGTGCGCGCCCGCCTGCCTCGCGCCGCATGCCTTCGCGCCCGGCATGTCTCGCGCACCGGGCCGTGTTCCCCGGCCGAGTCCACCGTGCCGTGTCCACCGCGCCGCGTTCACGGGCCGGCCGGTGGGCACGCCGGGTACGTACGGCAACCTCCCCGCGCCGCGGGACCGGATGTTCGCGATACTCGCGATGTCCGGTCCGCCCGTTTTCGCACCGCCCGTATCCGGGGAGAAGCCGTGGAAGTCCTTGCCTTCGGAGTCCAGGCCGACGAGAAGCCGCTGATCGAGGCGGCCTTCGAGGGGCACCACGAGGTGCGCTGCGTCGGGGTCTTCCTCGACGCGGACACCGCGGCCATGGCGGCGGGGTACGAAGCCATCTCCACCAGTGTGAACGCCCGCCTGGACGCCGGAGTGCTCCAGACCCTGGCCGTCGGCGGGACGGCGATGATCGCCCAGCGCTCCACCGGCTTCAACAACATCGACCTCGACGTCGCCGAGCGCCTCGGACTGACCGTGGCCCGGGTGTCGTTCTACTCCCCGTACTCGGTCGCCGAGTTCGCCTGGACCCTGGCCATGGCGGTCAACCGGCGGATCGTCCGCGCGTCCAACCGGACCCGGGACTTCGACTTCCGGCTCGACGGGCTGATGGGGCGCGACCTGCGCGGGCGCACCGTCGGCGTCGTCGGCACCGGCAAGATCGGCGAGGCGTTCACCCGGATCGCCCACGGCTTCGGCATGCGGCTGCTCGGCTGGGACGTCGCCCCGAACCCCGCCTGCGCCGAGCTGGGCATGACGTACGTGCCCAAGGAGGACCTGTTCGCCGAGTCCGACGTGATCAGCCTCCATGTGCCCCTGCTGCCGGCCACCCGCCATCTGATCGGCGCCGACGCGCTGCGGCTGATGAAGGACGACGCCATCCTGGTCAACTCCAGCCGGGGCGGTCTCATCGACAGCGAGGCCCTCGTCGGCGAGCTGCGCAAGGGCCGCTTCACCGGCGTCGGGCTGGACGTCTACGAGGCGGAGGCCGGGCTGTTCTTCCTCGACAAGTCGCTGGAGGCCGTCGACGACGACACCCTCGCCCGGCTGGTCACCTTCCCCAACGTGGTGGTCACCTCCCACCAGGCGTACTACACGACGGACGCGGTCGCCCAGATCGTGGAGACCACGGTCGCCAACATCGACGACTGGGCGGCCGGCCGGCGCAGCGAGAACGTCCTGGTCCCCGCCGCGCCGGCGCCCTGAGCCCGTCACCCCACGAGCACTCCGGCCAGCAGCGTCGCCGTCAGCGCGGCGCCGTTCATGGTCAGCACGGACTCGGGGTGGAACTGCACGCCCGCGAAGCCCTCGCCGCGCAGCGCGTGCACGTCGCCGCTGACCGGGTCGCGGCTCAGCTCGATCCGGTGCATCGCCAGTTCGGCGGCGGTCGTCTCGTCGCACCGCGCGGTGAAGCTGTTGTAGAACCCGACCGTCTCCGGGCGCCCGAAGAAGTCGATCCGTTCCTGCGCGCCCTGGAACGGGGCGTCCTTGCGGACGATGTCCAGCCCGAGCTCCGCCGCGAGCAGTTCGTGCCCCAGGCACACGCCGAGCAGCGAGGGACGTGCCGCCGTGCCGTCGGCGGGCCGGGCGGTACCGGGCCGGTGGCCCGTGAGCAGGTCGCGGGTGAGTCCCCGGAGGAAGGCCATCCGCGGGTCCGTGAGGTCGGAGGGGTCCCCCGGGCCGGGACCCAGGACGACCGGGCCGCGGTGGGCGAGGGCGGCGTCCCGCAGCCCCGGCGCGTCGAAGCGCGCCACGGTCACCTCCAGGCCGGTCGACCGGAGCAGATGCGCCAGCATCGCCGTGAACGTGTCCTCGGCGTCCACCACCAGGCAGTGCCCGTCGAGATCGGCCGACCGCTCCTGCATCCGCAGCCAGAAGGGCGCCAGCCGGGACCGGCGGGCGTCCAGCGCAGCCCGCACCCGCGGATCGTCCGCGAGACGGGCCGGTGCCCCGGCGCTGTCGGCCCGCCCGGGGCGTACGCCCAGCGCGGTGAGCACCGCGGCCGCCTTGGCGTGGGTCTCGGCCACCTCGCCCATCGGGTCGGAGTGCCGGACCAGGGTCGCCCCCACGGGGACCCGCAGGGCGCCGTCCGCGCCGATGTCGGCGGTGCGGATCAGGATCGGCGAGTCCAGCGTCTGCGCGCCCGACGCGTCCCGCCCCACCAGCGCCAGCGCGCCCGCGTAGTAGCCGCGGCCCACACCGTCCGGCCCGAGCGGCTCGTACCGCGCGATGACCCGGCAGGCGTTCTCCAGGGGTGATCCGGTCACGGTGGCCGCGAACATCGTCTCCTTCAGCACCTCGCGCACGTCCAGCGAGGAGCGGCCGCGCAACTCGTACTCGGTGTGCGCGAGATGGGCCATCTCCTTGAGCCGCGGCCCCACGACGACCCCGCCCATGTCGCCGACCGTGCACATCATCTTCAGTTCCTCGTCGACCACCATGGAGAGCTCCTCGCGCTCCTTGCGGTCGTCCAGGAAGGCCAGCAGCGACTCGGCGTCGGGCCCCTCGGGCGGGTAGCGGAACGTGCCGCTGATGGGGTTCATCACGACCGTCCCGCCGGACATCCGGACATGGACCTCGGGGCTCGCCCCGACCAGGGTGCGGTCCCCGGTGTGCACGACGAACGTCCAGTACGCGCCCCGCTCACCGGCCAGCAGCCGCCGGAACAGGGCCAGCGCGTCCGCCCGTCCGAAGCCGGGGATGCTTCCGGTGAAGGTCCGCCGGACGACGAAGTTGGCGCCCTCGCCGCTGCCGATCTCGTCCTCGATCACCCGCCGGACGATGCCGGCGTACTCCTCGTCGCCGATGTCGAACGCGCCGTCCTCGACGCGCACCTCGTGTCCCGGGAGCGCCTCCAGGGCCTCGGCCAGGGGGATCTCGCAGGTCTCGCCGGCGACCAGCACGGAGAGCGGCGTGCCGTCGTCGGTCACCGTGAAGCCGCGTTCGGCGATCTGGCGGAACGGCACCAGCGCCAGGGCGGGCGCGTCGCCGACCGGGATGTCGGCCAGCCGGGCGGCTTCGTGGACGTCGCCGATCAGGACCTCGACGGTGCCGTGGTCACGGCCCGGTGTCCTGCGGTGCAGCAGGGCGAAGGGAGGGCAGTCGTCGTCGAGCAGTCTGCCGATGATCATGCGGGGTGTTCCTTCCGGGTGGGAGGAACGGCCCGGGTCCCCGGGAAAACGGAGAAGGCCGCCCCTCGGGCGGCCTTCGTGATCCGGTGCTGCGCGTGATCAGGAGGCGGGCCGCCGAAGAGCGGGCCACCACCAGTTCCGGATCACGTGCGCGAGCATGACGCCGACCCTAGCGCATCCGCCCGCGTCCGCGGGGCGCGTCCCGGGGAGGGACGGCCCCGCTGACGCGGGCGGAGCGTGCCGGTGCCGGTGTCCGGCGGTCAGATCAGCGTGTTGTAGATCTGCCAGCCGCCGCCGACCGAGGAACGGGCGGCGAAGGGGGCGGCCGGGTTGCCGGTGCCCTTGTAGAACCACAGGGCCCCGGACGGCTCACGGCCCACCATGTCGGGGAAGCCGTCCTTGTTCAGGTCGCCGGTGGCCACCAGCGCGTTGAACATGTTCCAGCCGCCGCCGACCCTGACGCGCTTGGCGTACGGCGCGGCCGCGTTGCCGGTGCCCTTGTAGAACCACAGGTAGCCGGCGGAGTCGCGGCCGACGGCGTCGGTCCTGCCGTCCTTGTCGAGGTCGCCGAGGGCGAGGAGCATGTTGTAGGTCTGCCAGCCGTCGCCGATCTTCACCCGGCGGGCGAACGGGGCGGCCGGGTTGCCGGTGCCCTTGTAGTACCAGAGCGCGCCCGACGGCTCGCGGCCCAGCATGTCGGCGAGACCGTCGCCGTCGAGGTCCGGCGACCCGACGATCATGTTGAACATGTTCCAGCCGGGGCCGACCGCGACCCGCGCCTTGAACGGCTGGTTCCTGTTGCCGCTGCCCTGGTAGTACCAGAGGTGGCCGGACGCGTCCCGCGCCACCATGTCGCCGGTGCCGTCGGCACGCAGCGGACCGAAGTCGGTGATCGCGGTGAAGCCCTGCCAGCCGCCGCCGATCCGGTAGCGGGAGTAGAACGGCGTCGTGGCGCTGCCGGTGCCCTGGTACTGGTAGAGCGAACCGGAGGCGTCCCGGGCGAGCGCGTTGAAGCGGGTGGTGCCGTTGTCCGGGGCGGCGGGCGCGGCCTCGGTGAGCTCGGTGGACTTCACCCAGGCGAGCCGGTGGTTGTACCGGATCGGGACGTAGGTGTCCGTCTTCCCGACGACCCGCACCTGCGCGGAGCCGAAGAAGTCGTCGCCGACGACCGGGTCGCCGGCCTTCGCGTACGCCTGGCCGGCCGCGGCCGTGTACTTGGACAGGTGCGCCGGGTTGTCCGTCGGCGCACTCTGGCCGGTGCCGGTGTAGGCCGAGGCCTCGGGGAAGGTGCGGCCGTAGATCTTCGCCCCGGCCACGGGCTTGACCAGGGTGCCCGTGGCGACCGGGGCGGTGTACTGGCCGCCCGGGTTGCGGAACCAGGCCTTCTTGCCGCCGTACCAGATCGCCGTCCAGTCGTTCCTGGCCTCGGCGACGACGTAGGTGCCGCCCGCGACGACCTTGTTGCCCCAGTTCGGTCCCTCGGACCAGAGATAGGACGGGAAGTACGGGTCGGTGAGGGTCGCCGACGAGGTGGACGGCGAGGAGTACAGGTAGAGGAAGTTCGACGGCCGCGCGGCGACCGGCTTGGTCGCCCCGCCGTACGTCAGCGTGGGCTGGTTCGCCGTGGTGAACGGCGGAACCACGCGGACCAGCTGGCCCGCCTTGAGGGGGCCGCCCGCGCCGCCCGCGCCGGTGGGGGCGCCGAGCAGGGACATGTAGTGGTTCCAGTCCCAGTAGGGGCCGGCGTCCCAGTGCATCCCGGCGACCTTGTCGTCGAGCTGCCCCGGGACCTCGTCGTGGCCGACGATGTGCTCGCGGTCCAGCGGCACTCCGTACTTCGCCGCCAGGAACTTCACCAGCGCGGCGGAGGACTCGTACTGCGGCTCGGTGTACCAGCTGCCCGCCTTGATGGCGTAGCCCTCGTGCTCGATGCCGATGTCGTGCATGTTCGCGGTCCAGTTGCCCGCGTGCCAGGCGATGTTCCTGTTCTCGACCATCTGCGTGACCAGACCGTCGGAGGCGCGGATCAGGTAGTGCGCGCTGCCCCGGGCCGTGGGGCTCTGGAAGGTGTTGATCGTGCTGGCGTAGCTGCTCTCGGTGTCGTGCACCACGATCCGGCGGACGTCGAAGCCGCCGGCCTCGGCGGAACGATTCGCCAGCGTGTAGTTCCGCTGACCCGTGCCCGGGACCTCGGCCGGGACGTAGTTGCAGTTCAGCCCGGCGGGGCACTCCGGGGTCGGCAGTGCCGTGGTGGCGGCGGCGGTCGCCAGCGGCACCTTCGACGGCCTGACCGGGTTCACGGAGGGGTCGGCCGGCAGCGTGAGCTGCTCGCCGTCGGCGGTGACGCGCTTCTCGCCCGTGCGGATCGAGTCGAAGACGCGCTTCGCGAAGAGGTCGGCGCCCTTCTTGTCGGGCGACTGGCTGTAGCGGGCGACCGCCGCGTACCACTGGTCGGCGTCGTCGGGCAGGTCGCCGGTGGCCTGCTTCTGGTACTCGGCGAGGAGCGCGGCGCCGGCCCTGATGCTCTCGCCCGCGTCCTCCTTGACGGACTCGGCGGAGCCGTCGATCAGCTCCGCGGCCTCGTCCAGGGTGTGCAGCCGCGGGTCGTCGGTGTCGACGGCCTCGTCGGGCAGCGCCTTCAGGGCCGCCGCGGCGTCGAAGGTCTTCTCGATCTCCGGGTTGCCGCTCGCGTTCAGGTGCGCCAGACGCTCCTTGGCGTCGTGCTGCTCGACGTCCCCGGGCTCGACGCTGGTGAGGCCCATGACGTTGTACGCGCCCGTGACGCTCGGCTCGCCGGCGTGCGACTCCCAGCGGGTCTGGCGGTAGGAGACGGCCATCAGCACGCTCTGCGGCACCCCGAACTCGCGGGCCGCGTCGGCGAACTCCGACTGGAGCGTCTCGGCGCGCGCCGGGCCCGCCTCGCTCCCGAGGCCGACGAGGCCGGGCGAGGCCACCGCGACGGTGCCGATGGTCGCGGTGGCGACGACAGCGGCCGCCGCACCGTAAAAGAGTCGTTTCTTCTTGCGATCTCGCCGGTGACCCTGACTCACGCCCACCCCTGGTCTGTGTTGTGTTGTGATCGGTTTCGACAGCGCGCCGCAGGGTAACACCACCCGTTCGAGTGAACGGGGGTGAGGGACATACCGGGCGGCCGTCTCAGTGACTGGGCACTGGGCCGGACAGTTCCCGAGACCCCGTACTGTTGACGGCGTGACCGTGAACGCTAAGACCACCGCCGCCGGTGGCAACACCTGGCGCGACCTGCCCGCGGCGCAGCAGCCCGAGTACCCCGATGCCGAGGCTCTGCGCGATGTGATCGCGGACCTCGAGTCGTATCCGCCGCTCGTCTTCGCGGGCGAGTGCGACCAGCTGCGCGCCCGGATGGGAGCCGTCGCCAAGGGCGAGGCGTTCCTCCTCCAGGGCGGCGACTGCGCCGAGGCCTTCGACGCGGTGTCCGCCGACCACATCCGCAACAAGCTGAAGACCCTGCTCCAGATGGGCGCCGTGCTCACGTACGCCGCCTCGGTGCCGGTGGTCAAGGTCGGCAGGATCGCCGGCCAGTACTCCAAGCCGCGCTCCAAGCCGACCGAGACCCGCGACGGGGTCACGCTGCCCACGTACCGCGGCGACTCGGTCAACGGCTTCGACTTCACCGAGGAAGCGCGCATCCCGGACCCCGAGCGCCTGAAGCGGATGTACAACGCCTCCGCGTCGACGCTCAACCTGGTGCGCGCCTTCACCACCGGCGGCTACGCCGACCTGCGCCAGGTGCACGCCTGGAACCAGGACTTCGTGAAGTCCTCGCCCTCCGGCCAGCGCTACGAGCAGCTCGCCCGCGAGATCGACAACGCGCTGAACTTCATGAAGGCCTGCGGCACCGACCCGGCGGAGTTCCGCACGGTCGAGTTCTTCGCCTCCCACGAGGCGCTGCTGCTGGACTACGAGTCGGCGCTCACCCGCGTCGACTCCCGTACGGGCCACCTGTACGACGTCTCGGGCCACATGGTCTGGATCGGCGAGCGCACCCGCCAGCTGGACGGGGCGCACATCGAGTTCGCCTCCCGGATCCGCAACCCGATCGGCATCAAGCTCGGCCCGACGACCACGGTCGACGAGGCCCTGACCTACGTGGACAGGCTGGACCCCGAGCGCGAGCCCGGCCGTCTGACCTTCATCGTCCGCATGGGCGCCGACAAGGTCCGCGACAAGCTCCCCGAGCTGGTCGAGAAGGTCACCGCCTCCGGCGCGACCGTCGCCTGGGTCACCGACCCGATGCACGGCAACACCTTCGAGGCGGCCTCCGGCCACAAGACCCGGCGCTTCGACGACGTGCTCGACGAGGTCAAGGGCTTCTTCGAGGTCCACAAGGCGCTCGGCACCCACCCGGGCGGCATCCACGTCGAGCTCACCGGCGACGACGTCACCGAGTGCGTGGGCGGCGGCGACGAGATCTTCGTCGACGACCTGCACCAGCGCTACGAGACGGCCTGCGACCCCCGGCTCAACCGGAGCCAGTCGCTGGACCTCGCCTTCCTCGTCGCGGAGATGTACCGCGACCAGTAGCGACGGCACGACGACGGTGGGGCGCGGATCGCTGTGATCCGCGCCCCACCGTCGTATCCGGGGCTTTTGCCGGCCTCGCGAGCCGGGTAAGGTTAGGTTAGCCTCACCGATCCAGGGAGGGGCGACCCCTTCGATCCGGCGCCGCCCCGGGAGGTGACCCGCGTGTACGTCTGCTCGTGCTTCGGCATCACGGAGAAGCAGGTCAAGGAACACGCGGCGGCCGGGGCCTGCACCCCCCGCCAGATCGCGTCGGTCTCCAAGGCGGGCACCGACTGCGGATCGTGCGTCCGGCGCATCCAGGGGCTGCTCGGCCGGGGCGCCTGCCCCCGCCGCGAGCTGCTGGACCAGGGCGAGGCCGCGAGTGTGCTGGCCGCCGATCCCCTCGCGCCCCCGGTGCCGGCCGCCGCCGTGCTCGACGAAGCGGCCTGAGGCCGGGCCGCCGGGGCCCGGCGGACGCCTCAGCTCTCCGGCTGCTCGATCAGCTGGGCGATGTACAGCGGCTCCCCGAGCTTCTCGACGAGCTCCAGCTGGGTGTCGAGATAGTCGATGTGGTGCTCCTCGTCCTCCAGGATCGACTCGAAGATGTTCGCCGAGGTGATGTCCCCCTTGGCGCGCATGACCTCGATCCCCCGCTTGAGGCGGTCGATCGCCTCCACCTCCACCTGCCGGTCGGCCTGGAACATCTCCGTGACGGTCTGGCCGACTCGGACGTGGAACAGGCGCTGGTAGTTGGGCAGGCCGTCGAGGAAGAGGATGCGGTCGGTGAGGACCTCGGCGTGCTTCATCTCGTCGAAGGACTCGGCACGCGTGTACTTGGCGAGCTTGGTCCAGCCGAAGTTCTCCTGCATCTTCGCGTGCAGGAAGTACTGGTTGATCGCGGTCAATTCGGCGGTCAGCTGCTCGTTGAGGAACTCGATGACCTCGGGGTCGCCCTGCATCGCAGAGGCTCCTTCCACATGTATGACTGGGCCGGTCCCGCATCCTTGCACCGAGGCCGGTGACCGTCCAGTAAGTGCCTCCTTAGTAGGAGTTGCCCGAATGGGCCCGTACCTGGTCATGACCACCCCTCGCGGTCTGTCACCATGGATGACATGGGTCAGCCGGAGAGCCGGGAATACCGAGCACCACAGGGGTCCGAGCTTCCGCCGGGGCAGCGACTGCAGCGCGGCTGGCCGGTCACCCACTACGGCCCCGTACCCAAGTTCAAGCCGGACCGCTGGGAGTTCAGGGTCTTCGGCGCCACCGCCGACGGCGACAAGCACTGCTGGAACCACGAGGAGTTCACCGCCCTCCCGTTCGCCACGGTCGTGGCCGACCTGCACTGCGTCACGAAGTTCAGCATGCTGGGGGCCGAATGGGGTGGTGTGGCGGCCGGGACGGTGGCCGCCCTCGCCCCGCCCGCTCCGGCCGTCTCGCACGTCATGGTCTGGGCCGAGTACGGCTTCAGCGCGAACCTGCCGCTGGCGGACTTCGTCTCCGACCGCACGATCTTCGCCACCCACAAGGACGGCGAACTGCTCACCGCCGAGCACGGGTTCCCGCTGCGCCTCGTCGTCCCGCAGCTGTACGCGTGGAAAGGGCCCAAGTGGGTCCGCGGCATCGAGTACATGACCGCCGACCGGCGCGGCTTCTGGGAGGAGCGCGGCTACCACAACGTCGGCGACCCCTGGAAGGAGCAGCGCTACTCCTACCAGGAGGAGCCGGGGGACGGCCCGGAGCTCTGAGGGCCGCCGGGCCTCAGTGGTGGCGGTGCGCCACCGCGTGGCCCTTGCCGCGGCCGATCAGCCACTTGTTCACCGGAGTGGTGACGAGGAAGGCGACGAGGAAGGCGAAGGCGAGCGCTCCCCAGAAGAGCCCGTCGGTCAGATGGGCGTCCATGGCGCCCGGGATCAGGAGCAGTACGCCGTTGTCGACGACCTCCATGACGGTGATGGAGAGGGTGTCCGCGGCCAGCGCGACGCCGACGGCGGCCTTCAGGCCGAGGCCGGCGCGGGTGACCGCCCAGAGCGTCAGCGAGTAGCCGAAGAAGAAGGCCAGCACGATCGCGAGGACCATCGTCGGGGCGTTGCCCCAGCCGAGGGCCGTGCCGATGACCATGCCGAGGACCTCGCCGACGGCGCAGCCGGTGAGGCAGTGGAGGGTGGCCCTGACCGCGGTCGCCCAGCCGGTGGCGGCGTGACCGGGCCGGTGGCCGTGGTCCGGGTGACCGGTGTGCGCGCCCCGGGCTCCGTGGGCCTCGTGGGACTCGTGCCGGGTCCGGCCGCCGTTCTCGTCGTGGCCGGTGTGACGGCCGGTGCGGTGGTGCGACCGGTCCGGTTCGTGCTCTCCGTGCTGCTGCATGGCTCTGCCCCCACGTCGGATAGCGGCTCCTGCCGATACACAGGAACCGTATACCCCCCTGGGGTATTCCTCAACGGGACGCGCGGATCAGCGCAGGGCCTTCAGCCGTGCCACGTCCGCGGCGTGCCCCTCCTTCCCGCCCGGGGTCTCGATGATCAGGGGCACGCCCTCGGTGGCCGGATGCGCCATCAGCGCGGCGAACGGCGGCTCTCCGATCGTTCCCGCCCCCACGTTCGCGTGCCGGTCCTTGTGCGCGCCCGCCACGTCCCGGGAGTCATTGGCGTGGACCAGCTTCAGCCGTCCGGCCCCGACCGTCGCCACCAGCTCGTCCAGGGTGCGCGCCATGCCGCCCGGTGCCGCGAGATCGTGGCCCGCCGCGTGGATGTGGCAGGTGTCCAGGCAGACGCCGAGCTTCGGATGCGCGTCCAGCGCGGCGAAGTAGGGGCCGAAGTCCTCGGCCAGGGCGCAGAGCGACGACCCCTGGCCGGCCGTCGACTCCAGCAGCAGGAAGGGGTCGTCGTCATGGGTCAGCTCGTCCAGCAGCGGCAGCATCCGCTCCCGCACCTGCGCCAGCGCCACCTCCCGTGACCGGCCCCCGGTCGCCGACCCGGTGTGCACCACCACCCCGCGGGCGCCGATCTGCCGGGCCCGGCGCAGGGAGTGCCGCATCGAGTGCACGGACTGCTCGGCCGTCGCCTCGGTGTGCGAGCCGAAGTTGATCAGATACGGCGCGTGCACCCAGGCCGACAGGCCCTCCGCCTCGCACTGGGTCCGGAACTTCTCGTCCTCGGCGGGACTGCCCAGCGGCAGCGCCCACCCCCGGGGGTTGGCGACGAACACCTGGACCGCCTCCGCCGCGAGCTCCCGCGCGTAGGCGAGGCCGGTCGTGGCGAGACCGCCGGCCACGGGGACGTGGCCGCCGACGGGGTTGCGCATGGGTACCTAGATTCCCTTGATCCTGATGACGATCTCACTGCCCTCGGGCGCCCGGCCGCCGCCCTCGACGGACTGGCTCTCCACCGTGTCGCCCAGGAACGGGAACTTCTTCTCGGCCTTCACCGTGAAGCCCGCGGCCTCCAGGGCGGCGGTCGCGTCGTCCACCGTGTCGCCCGTGACGTCCGGGACGGGGACCATCCGAGGCCCCTTGGAGAGGGTCAGGGTGATCGTGTCGCCGCCCGCGAGCCGGGTGCCCTCGGCGGCGGACTGCCGGGCGACCGTACCGGCCTCGCCCGGGGCGTGGACGCGCGCGTCGGCGATCTCCACCTTCAGGCCGGCCGCCTCCAGCTCCTCGGTGGCCGCCTCGGCGGTGTCGCCCGTGACGTCCGGGACGTCGACCGGCGCGCCCCGGCTGACGACGAGGGCCACCGCGGTGTCCGGACTGCGGCTGCTGCCGGCCTCCGGGTCCGTACGGATCACCGAGCCCTGCTGCACCGTCTCGTCGAACTCGCGCGTCACCGCGCCGGGCGCGAGCCCCGCCTTCTTCAGCGCGCGCTGCGCCTCGGCCAGCGGGCGGCCCGACACGTCGGGCACCGTCACGATCCTGGGGCCGCGCGAGACGATCAGCGTCACCGAGTCGTTGCCGCGGATGCGCTCGCCGCCCCCCGGATCGCTGTTGATCACCGAACCGCGCGGCACCGACTCGCTGAAGTCGTGCCGCACCGTCCGCACGTCCAGCCCGGCCGCGTCCAGCCTGCCGCGGGCGTCGCCCTCCGTCTTGCCGATCAGGGCCGGGACCCGGGTGAACTGTCCCGAGTTGATGTACCAGACACCGGTGCCGATGCCCAGCACCGCGACGACGGCGATCACCAGCGCCAGCACGCCCCGCCGCTGCGCGAGCGCGCCGAGGCCGGGCAGCGCGCGGCGCGGCGGATCCTGCCGCCGCGCGTCGGGAGGCGGCACGGTCAGCCGCGCCGTGTGCCGCACGCCCGGCTCCTCGCGCGCCACGGTGCGCGGCAGCACGTCCGTGCGCTCGTCCTCCTGGGTTCCGGAGGCCACCGGGCGGGGGCCCGCGGCCGGCCCGGGGCCGGCCGGGGCCACCGCGTCGAGCTGCGCGTCCCCGAGCGCCGCCCGTGCCTCGCGGACCTGCGCCAGCAGCGCGACCGCGTCGTGCGGGCGGACCTCCGGGTTGCGGGCGGTGGCGCTCGCCACCAGCTCGTCCAGCTCGACCGCCAGCCCCGGGTGCGCCGCCGAGGGTGCGGGCACGTCCTCGTTGAGATGCAGGTAGAGCACCTGCGCCGGGGTGTCCCCGCCGTGCGGCTTCCCGCCGGTCAGCATCTCGTACAGCACCACACCGCACGCGTAGACGTCGGCACGGGTGTCGGCGGTGCCGTACTCGATCTGCTCCGGGGCGAGGTACGAGACCGTGCCGAGGACCGTTCCGGAGGTGTTCGTCACCGTGTCCACCGCGCGGACCAGGCCGAAGTCGGCGACCTTCACCCGGCCGTCGTCACCGATCAGCACGTTCTCCGGCTTCATGTCCCGGTGCACGAACCCGGCCCGGTGGGCCGCGCCGAGCGCCGCGAGCACCGGCTCCAGGATGTCCAGGGCGGCCCGCGGGGCCAGCGCCCCGCGCTCGCGCAGCACGTCCCGCAGGGTGCAGCCCTCGACGTACTCCATGGCCAGGTAGACGTACGCGCCCTCGGCGCCCTGGTCGAAGACGCCCACCACGTTGGGGTGCGCCAGCCGGGCGACGGACTTGGCCTCACGGATGAACCGCTCGACGAACGTCGCGTCGGCGGCCAGCCCGGGATGCATCACCTTCAGCGCGAGCACGCGGTCGAGGCGGGTGTCGACGGCCCGGTAGACCGTGGCCATCCCGCCGACGGCGATGCGCCCCTCGACGCGGTAGCGGCCGTCGAGCAGCTGCCCGACGAGGGGGTCCTTGAGGGTCGTGTCCACGCAGGAGAGTCTACGAGCCGGTACGGGAGCCGGGGACGGGCCGGTGAGGGCTGCGACGGAGCTGTGACAGGGGACACCGTGCCCCGCGCCCCCCGGCCGCCGTCCTCAGAAAGCGGGGCGCTCCGGGTCCAGCGCGGCGCGCCCCTCGTGCGGGGAGGACGCCTCGGCGAAGTGGCGCACCGAGATCCGGCCCGCCCGCCGTGCCAGCCGGCCCGCCTCGACCGCGTGCCGCATCGCCTCGGCCATCAGCACCGGCTCCTGCGCCCGGGTCACCGCCGACGCCAGCATCACCGCGTCGCACCCCAGCTCCATCGCCGTCGCCGCGTCCGAGGCGGTCCCCGCCCCCGCGTCGAGGATCACCGGCACCCCGGCCTGCTCGACGATCAGCCGGAAGTTGTGCGGATTGCGGATGCCGAGACCGGAGCCGATCGGCGAACCGAGCGGCATGACCGCCGCACAGCCCACGTCCTCCAGCTTCCGGGCGAGCACCGGGTCGTCGTTGGTGTACGGCAGGACCGTGAAGCCGTCGTCCACCAGCGTCTCCGCGGCGTCCAGCAGCTCGACGCCGTCCGGCAGCAGGGTGCGCTCGTCGGCCACCACCTCCAGCTTGATCCAGTCGGTGCCGAGGGCCTCCCGGGCGAGCCGGGCCGTGAGCACCGCCTCGCCCGCGGTGAAGCAGCCCGCGGTGTTCGGCAGCACCCGGATGCCGAGGCGGTCCAGCACGGACAGCACCGACCCCTGCACCGTCGGGTCGAGCCGCCGCATCGCCACGGTCGTCAGCTCCGTGCCGCTCGCGACCAGCGAGCGCTCCAGCACATCGAGGCTGGGCGCACCGCCGGTGCCCATGATCAGACGCGACGAGAAGGCGGTGCCGCCGAGGGTGAACAGATCGTCCGCCACGGCTCAGCCCCCCTGCACCGCGGTCAGCACCTCGACGCGGTCGCCCTCGCCGAGCCGGGTCGCGGCCCACTCGCCGCGCGGCACCACGCTCTCGTTGACGGCCGCCGCCACCCCGGAGGGCGCGGCGCTCAGCGCGGCCACGACCGCGTCCAGGGTGGTACCGGCGGCGAGCTGCCTGGCTTCACCGTTGACCGAGATGTTCATACGGGCTGTTCCTGTCGTCCGGAGGGAATGCGCGGCGGGCCTGCGGCGAACCGGCCGGGGGCGAACGGCCGCGCCTCGTCGGGCACGTCGCCGTCGGCCAGCGCGGCGGCCATCACGTCGCCCGTCACCGGGGTGAGCAGGACGCCGTTGCGGTAGTGGCCGGTCGCGGTCAGCAGACCGGGAAGCGCGGTGAAACCGAGCAGCGGCGCGTTGTCGGGGGACCCGGGGCGCAGACCGGCCCGGGTCTCGGTGAGCGGCAGCTCGGTGATGCCGGGCACCAGTTCGTGGGCGTCGCGGAGGAGTTCGTACACCCCGCCCGCGGTGACCGCGGTGTCCCAGCCGAGCTCCTCGCTGGTCGCGCCGATCACCAGCTCGCCCGACTCCCGGGGCACCAGGTACACCTGGCTGCCCCGCACCACGGCCCGCACGGTGCGCGAGAGGAACGGCGCGAAGGCGGGCGGCACGGTCAGCCGCAGCACCTGGCCCTTCACGGGGCGCACCGGCGGCACGGCCTCGGCGGGCACACCGTCGAGCCGGCCGCTCATGCTGCCGCCCGCGAGGACCACCTGCCCCGCCGCCACCCGGGTGCCGTCCGACAGGACCGCGCCCGTCGCCCGGCCGCGCTCCACCACGAGCCGCTCCGCCCGCTCGCGCACCAGGACGACGCCCGCCCGCTCGCAGGCGGTCACCAGCGCCGAGGCGAGCAGCCGGGGATCCACCTGGTGGTCCCCGTCGACCCGCAGTCCGCCGCGGACACCCGGCGCCAGCATCGGTTCCAGCCGCCGGCACTCGCGGCCGCTCAGCCAGGTCGACTCCAGGCCCGACCGGGTCTGGAGCGCGTGCAGTTCGCGCAGGTGCGCCCGGTCGTCCGCGTCGAGGGCGACCGCGAGGGTGCCGCAGGCCCGGTAGCCGACGCCCCGGCCGCTCGCCTCCTCCAGCTCCGCGGCGAAGTCCGGGTAGCGGCGCGCCGATTCGAGGTTGAGGGCGAGCAGCGTCTGCTCGCCGTAGTGGAGTTCGGTGACCGCGGCCAGCATGCCGGCCGCCACCCGGGCGGCGCCGCCGCCCGGTTCCGGGTCGGCCACCCGGACGGAGAGTCCGCGCTGAGCCGCGCGCCAGGCCGTCACGAGGCCGATGATGCCGCCCCCCACGACCAGGACGTCCGGCTGGTTCGCTGTACGGGACATGGGCGTCCAACCCCTCCCTTCGCCGGCATGACCCGGATCAGGTTCGTACGGTCGGAGGCCGCCCCAGCCTCCCTCTCAGCCCGGTGCGTCCGGGCTCCCGCGAGTGTCTTACGGTGGCCACCCTAAACCCCCGGCACACGGCTCGGTAAGGGAGCCGTCCTCCGCCGCGGGGCACGTCCGGCACAGGAGGTCACCCGTGGTGAGGTCGCTCGACGGGCTGGTGATGGCACCGGTCGCGGACCAGGACGCCGGCCAGGTCGGCACCCGCACCCGCTTCACGTACCACGAGCGGGAGGGCCGGATCTGGGCCGAGTACGCAGGCGGCGACATCGTCCACGGACACCTGGTCGGCACCCGCGAGGGCGACCGGCTCGACTTCCGCTACGTGCAGTTGAGGACGGACGGCACCACGGCCACCGGGCACTGCGTCTCCGCCGTCATGGCGCTGCCCGACGGCCGGGTCCGGCTGGAGGAGACCTGGGAGTGGGAGTCCCGGCCGGGCCGCGGCACCAGCGTCGTCGAGCAGACGGCCGTGTGACGGGCGGGACTTCTCCCGTGGTCCGGGCCTCCTGGCGGTGCGTCGGAACTCCTGACGGCGCGGCGGACCTCGCCGGGGGTCGGGCGGACCTCGCCGTCGGGCCGTCCGGGCCGTCCGGGCCGCACGGCGGTCCGCCGTCCCGCGCACCGGGTCGGGCGCGGGGCCGTTCTGGCCGGTGCGGACGCGCAGCCCATAGGGTGGCCCGGTGATCGAGCGAAGCGGGCGGAACGCGGCGGGCGACGTCCGGACGGTGGTCGTCGTCGGCGCCGGCATGGCCGGGGTGCAGACGGCGGTCGCCCTGCGGGAGGCCGGCTTCGGCGGAGCCGTCACCCTCATCGGCGCCGAACCCCACCAGCCGTACGACCGGCCGCCCCTGTCCAAGGCGGTCCTGCTCGGCACCGCCGAGGGTTCCGCCTTCGACGTCGACTTCGACGACCTCGGCGTCGGGCTGCGCCTCGGCTGCGAGGTCACCGGCGTGCGCCCGGCCGACCACGAGGTGGACACCGAGGCGGGGCCCGTGCCGTACGACGCACTGGTCCTCGCCACCGGCGCGGAACCCGTCGCCCTGCCCGGCGCCGGCGGCGTGCCCGGCGTCCACCTGCTGCGCACCCTCGACGACGCGGCCCGGCTGAGGCCCGTGCTCGCACGCGGGCAGGACATCGTGGTGGTCGGCGCGGGCTGGATCGGCGCGGAGTTCGCGACCGCCGCCCGGGAGGCCGGCTGCGCCGTCACCGTCGTCGAGGCCGCCGGGCGGCCGCTGGCCGGCGCCCTGCCCGCCGACGTCGTCGCGCCCATGACCCGCTGGTACTCCGACGCCGGGGTGACCCTGCTGACCGGGGAACGCGTGGTCGCCGTCACGGAGGACGCGGTCGAGCTCGCCTCGGGACGCACCCTCCCCGCCGGGGCCGTCGTCGTCGGCATCGGCGCACGTCCCGCGACCGCGGCGCTCACGGGCAGCGGCATCGCCGTGGGGCCGGACGGCGCGGTCGTCGCCGACGACCGGCTGCGGACCTCCGCGCCCGGCGTCTGGGCGGTCGGCGACTGCGCCTCCTACCCGTCGGCCCGCTACGGCCGGCGGCTGCTGGTGCACCACTGGGACAACGCCCTCCAGGGCCCCCGGACGGTGGCGGCTGACATCACGGGCGGCGGGGAGGGGACCGCCGCGTACGACCCGGTGCCCTATTTCTGGTCCGAGCAATTCGGCCGCTTCGTGCAGTACGCGGGCCACCACCCGGCCGCCGACACGATGCTGTGGCGCGGCGACCCGGCCGCCCGGGACGACTGGTCGGTCCTGTGGCTGCGCGACGGAGCCCTGGCCGCGCTGCTCACCGTCGGCCGGCCGCGGGACCTGGCCCAGGGCCGCAGGCTGCTGGCCTCGGGCGCGCCGCTCGACCCGGTGCGGGCCGCGGACCCGTCGGTGCCGCTGAAGGCCGCCGTCCTGTGACCGCCGGGACGGCCGGTACGTGCCCGGCCGCCCCCGCCCGGCCGGCGCCTGCGGGAGAGCGGCCCGCGCCCGTGCCGCTCTCCGCCGCCCGGCGGGCCGGCGGCGCCCGGCCGGGGATGTCCGGGCGGGCTGTCCAGCGGATCGGTCCGTCCGGCGGATCGGCGCTGTCCGGTGGATCGGGTCGGTCCGGCGGGCCGGGCGACGCCCGCTCGGAGGCCGCCGGGTACCGAGTGTCGGCGCAGGATGGCAGGCTTGCTCCCGTGACCGAGATTGACGCAAAGACCGACGCCCTCGTCCCCGCCTGGCTCCACCTGCCGGACATCGCGGAAATGCTCGATGTCGAGGTGACGCGCGTGCGGCAGCTGGTCAAGGAGGGCCAGCTGATCGCCGTCCGTCGTGGTGAGAACAGGACGCTCCAGGTGCCCGCCGCCTTCATCGACGGCACCAAGGTGGTCAAGGGTCTCGCCGGGACCCTGACCCTGCTGCGGGACGACGGCTTCTCCGACGAAGAGATGCTGGAGTGGCTCTTCACCCCCGACCCGACCCTGCCGGGCACGCCCGCGCAGGCACTCGGCGAGAATCGCGGCACGGAGGTGAAGCGCCGGGCCCAGGCGCTCGCCGTCTGACACTCCGCCGCACGTCCCGTGCACCGGAACGCGGGTGCGGACGGGCCGGTCTCCCCGGCCCGTCCGCACCCGCGGGCCGTCCGCCGCACCACCCCGGGGGGAACCACCCATGTCCGTGTCCCGTGACCGGCTCGCCGACGCCCGCCTGTACCTCTGCACCGACGCCCGGAAGCGCCAGGGCGACCTGCCCGCCTTCCTCGACGCCGTGCTCGCCGCCGGCGTGGACGTCGTCCAGCTGCGCGACAAGGGCATGGAGGCGGGGGAGGAGCTGGAGCACCTTCAGGTCTTCGCCGACGCCTGCCGCCGGCACGGCCGGCTCCTCGCGGTGAACGACCGGGCCGACGTCGCCCACGCCATCGGCTCCGACGTCCTCCACCTCGGCCAGGGCGACCTCCCCGTGCCCGCCGCACGGTCGATCCTCGGCGACGGCGTGCTCATCGGGCGCTCCACCCACGCCGAGGCCGAGGTGGACAGGGCCGTCGCCGAGCCGGGCGTCGACTACTTCTGCACCGGCCCCTGCTGGCCCACTCCGACGAAGCCCGGCCGCTTCGCCCCGGGCCTCGGCCTGGTGCGGTACGCCGCCTCGCTCGGCACCGGCCGGCCGTGGTTCGCGATCGGCGGCATCGACGCGGACAACCTCGACGAGGTGCTGGACGCCGGCGCCCGCCGGGTCGTCGTCGTCCGGGCGATCACCGAGGCGGACGACCCCGGGGCGGTGAGCGCCGAGCTGGCGCGGCGGATCCGGGCCCGGGGGTGACCGCGCGGGGCCCGGGCACGCCGCCCACGGGCGGCCCCGGAGCCCCGCCGGATGTCTCAGCGGTGTCCGAAGGGTGGACAAGAGACGGGTGAATCGCGACAAAAACCCCTGATCCGGTTGGGTGACCCGCGTGCCATGGCTAACCTGCCGTTATGGCCCTCGGCACTGCTTCCACCAGGACGGATCGCGCGCGCACCGTGCGCGACATGCTCGCCACCGGCGAGACCACGTATTCCTTCGAGTTCTACTCGCCCAAGAGCGACAAGGGCGAGCGGAACCTGTGGAACGCGCTGCGCAGGGTCGAGGCGGTCGGTCCCGACTTCGTCTCCGTGACGTACGGGGCGGGCGGCTCCACCCGTGTGGGCACGGTCAAGGCCACCCAGAAGATCGCCTCCGACTCCACGCTCACCCCGGTGGCCCACCTCACCGCCGTGGGCCACTCGGTGGCCGAACTGCGGAACATGATCGGCCAGTATGCGGACGCCGGTATCAGGAACATCCTCGCCGTGCGCGGCGACCCGCCCGGCGACCCGATGGCCGACTGGGTCAAGCACCCCGAGGGCGTCACCTACGCCGCCGAGCTGGTCGAGCTCATCAAGGAGTCCGGCGACTTCTGCGTGGGCGTGGCCGCGTTCCCCGAGATGCACCCGCGCTCGGCCGACTGGGACACGGACATCCGGCACTTCGTGGACAAGTGCCGCGCGGGCGCCGACTACGCGATCACGCAGATGTTCTTCAGCCCCGACAACTATCTGCGGCTGCGTGACCGGGTCGTCGCCGCCGGCTGCGAGACCCCGATCATCCCCGAGATCATGCCCCTGACCAGCGTCCGGCAGCTCGAACGCTTCCCGCAGCTGAGCAACGCGCAGATCCCCGCGGACCTGAAAGACAGGATCCTCGCGGTCAAGGACGACGCGGCCGCTGTACGCTCCATTGGCATCGAGTTCGCGACGGAGTTCTGCGCGAGGCTGCTTGCCGAGGGTGTCCCGGGGCTGCACTTCATCACGCTCAACAACTCCACGGCGACACTCGAGATCCACGAGAATCTCGGACTGCACGAGCAGTCGTGACCGGTCGACTCCGCCCCGGCCCCGGGGCGGCGGCCGCTGGAGAGGGGCGGGCATGGGCTGGACGGTCCTCTACATCGCGTTCGGCATCGTCGCGCTGTGGCTGCTGGGCGAGGTGCTTCTGCAGTACAAGGCGCGGCTGCGCTGGCGGCTCCTCGCCTTCGGAGGCTTCCTCGGCGTCGTCATAGGCGTGCTGCTGCCGTCGGTGGTGGTGATCGCCCTGGGCGCCATCGCGTTCGCCGTGGGGCAGACGTACGTGACCCTGTCGTTCCGCAGGGGCTTCTCCACCGGCTGGGCGATCGGCGGCAAGCCCGGTGCCAGCAGGCGCCGCAGGGCCGGCGGCCCGCAGGCGGAGCGCGAGCCCACGCTGGAGGTCACGGACCTCTCCTACGACCAGGAGCAGCCCCCGGAGCAGGACCACCGGGCCCGCGACGAGGGGCCCCGGGTCCCCGATGCCCCCGAGGTCTACGCACCGGAGCCGATGCCCGACGACACGGGCCAGTACGGCGTCTACTCGCCCCAGGCGTACGGCGGGGGCGACGGCCGCGGGCAGCACGACGGCGGCCGGGACGAGGGGCACGCGTACGCGGCGGGCGCCTCCGGGTACGGCGCGTACGACGCCTACGGGGACTACGGGGACTACGGCGGCGGACAGCAGCCGGGCTACCAGGACCCCGGGCAGACGTCCTACGGCTACGGCGGAGGGCAGCAGCAGTACCCGTCCTACGACGACCCGTACGCGCAGGGCGGGGGAGGGCAGTACGCGGGCCAGACCGGCTACTACGACCCCGGCGCCTACGCGGACCCCTACGCGCAGCACTCCACCGACACCCCGCCGGGCGGCGTGTGGGTGCCGCAGCAGCGGGACAACGGCCAGGGCGCGCCCCCGATGCCGCAGGGGCAGCCGTCCCCGTACGGCTACGACCCCGACTACGACGAGCAGCAGCAGTACCGCTACTGAGACGGCCCGTTTCCCGGACACGTCCGGGAAACGGCGGGCCGGGCTCCCGCGGCCGGGCGAGCCGCCCGCGCGGTACCTCCGGCCGCCCGTGCCCCGGGCCGCCGGGACCGGCCGCGGCCCGGACGGACCGGCGGGCCGGGGAGCACCGGGGCGGCCCGGCCGCTCACTGCGAGCCGCGGAAGCCCGCTCCCTCGACGATCAGACCGGACACCAGCGCCCCCGACATGCCCGCGTGCGCCAGCCCGCCGCCCGGGTGGGCCCAGCCGCCGGCGAAGTAGAGACCGGGCAGCGGCGAGGTGTTGGCGGCCGGCAGCAGGGCGCCCGCGGCGCCCGCCAGGGCGGGCGGCGGGACGGACGCCGACCCCGTGGCGGCGCGGATGTCGTCCGGTGTGCGCACCTCGCGCCAGAGGATCCGCTCCCGCAGGCCGGGGACGGCCGCCTCCGCCGCCGCCACCATCAGGTCCGCCACCCGCGGACCGGCCGTCTCCCAGGAGGCATCGGCGAGGACGGCGGGAACGGTCGCCGTCAGGGTGACCGGCTCATGGCCGTCGTCGGGCCGCAGCAGCGGATCGTCCGGCCGCAGCACGGTCACCGTGGGCCGCTCCGCGACCCCGCCGGCCGCGAGGGCGGCCCATTCCGCGCTCGTGCCGGCCGGGTGCACCACCGTGCGGTGCGCCGCGTCCGCCGGGCGGCCGCCGCTCAGCGCGAGCATCACGGTCACCCGGCCCGTGCGCACCGGCGACTGCCAGTGCGGCCACTCCTCCTGCCGTTCCCAGCCGACGACATGCTCCTCGTACAGCGAGGGGACCGGGGCGCCGGAGACGACGGCGTCGGCCTCCACCGTGCCCTCCGCGCCGGTCTCGACGCCGGTCACCCGGCCGTCTCGCGTCACGACCCCCGTCACCGGACTGCCGAAGACGAAGCGGACTCCGCGCGCCAGGCACCTGGCGTGGACGGCGTCGGCGAGGGCCCGCACACCGCCCGCCACGTACCAGGAGCCGAACGTCTGCTCCATGTAGGGCAGGACGGCCGCCGACGCGGGAGCGGTCCGCGGATCGAGCCCGTACACCGTGGCGTAGGACGCGAGGAGCGCGGCGAGGCGGGGGTCGCGGAGCTCGCGCTCGCCGATCTCGGCGAGCGTCCGGGCGCCACGGCGCAACAGGCCCCGGCGCAGGGCCGGATACGGGTCGTCGTGGGGCAGCGCGCCGGAGGCCGGCTGCGGTTCCTCCAGCAGCGGGCGCCGCACCCGCTCCCACGTCTCGCGGGCCCGGCCCAGGAACTCGCCCCAGCGCTCGCCCGATCCGGCGCCCAGTGCGGTGTCCAGCGCGGAGACGACGCCGCCGCGGGAGGCGTTGGGCAGGCCGACGGCGGTGCCGTCGGCGAACACGTGCCGGCTCGACGGGTCGACCTGGGTCAGTGCGACGCTGCGCTCCAGCGGCTCCTTGCCGGTCTTGACGAAGAAGTCGCGCCAGACCGCCGGGAGATGGAGGAGGCCGGGTCCGGTGTCGAAGCCGAAGCCCTCGCGGGTGAAGCCGCCCACCGAGCCGCCGTGGGTCTTCGTGCGCTCGTACACCGTCACCCGGTGGCCCGCCGTGGCGAGCCGGGCGGCCGTCGCCATGGCGCCCATCCCCGCGCCGATCACCGCAATCCGTGCCATGCGCCGACCCTACCGACAGGGGCCCGGGCTCATCGCCGCGGCCCGTGGCGGACGCCTTCGCCGGCCAGCCGTCTCTCCTCCCTGCGCTGGGCCCGGCGCCGCAGGAACCGCCGGATCCTGGACGCCAGGAACACCACCGTCACGACGCCGGCCAGCAGCAGGCAGGCCGCGATCACCGCGGCGGCCACCGGATGGAACATGGCGAAGGTGATGAGCCCGGCCACCCCCAGGTCCTCGGCGAGGCTGACGCCGATGTTGCTGAGCGGTTCGGGAGAGGTGTTGACCGCCATCCTGGTGCCGGCCTTCACCAGGTGGCTGACGAGCGCCGTGGAACCGCCCACCGCCCCGGCCGCCAGCTCCGGCAGCGATCCGCTCTGCCCGGCGATCAGCGCGGCCACGACGGCACCCGTGACCGGCCTGATCACGGTGTGGACGGAGTCCCATATCGAGTCGACGTACGGAATCTTGTCCGCCACCGCCTCGCACAGGAAGAGCACGGCCGCGGCGATCAGGACGTCGGTGCGCTGCAGTGCCTCGGGCACTTCGTCGCTGATCCCGGTGGCGCCGAAGACGCCGAGGAGCAGGACCACCGCGTAGGCGTTGATCCCGCTGGCCCAGCCGCTGGTGAAGACGAGGGGGAGTACGGACACGGACGCGATCGTAGCCAGTGGCGGCGCGCGCCGGGTGGGGACCGGTACGGATGCCTGAGTATCCGTACCCAGGCCGCGGATGAGTAGGGGTGCGGATGGGCCGCGACCTGCGCGGACGGAAGAGTGTGGGGCACGGAAGGGGCGCGGCTCCGGAACCGGCGGCACGGGGCGCCGGAGCGGAGCGCACCCCGGCCGTGACGGGGAGAACGGCCGGAGAGCCCACGACCACGGGGGAACAACGGGGGACCGGGCTCTTCGGACCAGGGGGAACACGGGGGCAACGGGGTGCGCACAGGGCCCGGAGCGGTCGACGACCGGTCCGGGCCCCTGCGCGTGGTGCCGCCCCGCCGCGGCGCGTCAGTCGCGCCGCCCGCTCACCCGGCCGTGCAGCAGCAGCGACAGGGCCCCGTGCACGTCCTCCAGCGACCGCTCCCGCTGGAACGCCTGCCAGTCCAGGGCGGCCACCAGCACCATGCCGACCAGGGCGGCGGCGGTCAGCGGGATGTCGATCTCCTCGCTCAGCTCACCCGACCCGACGCCCTCGCGCAGCACCGCCTCCACGACGGCCACGGCCTCCTGCCGGACCACCAGCAGCGTCGACTGCCAGGCCCGGTTGGTGCGCCACAGCTCGGCCACGTAGAGCTGGGTGAACGCCGGATACCGGTCGATGAAGACCAGACCCGCGCGGATCATCCCGTCCAGCGCCTCGACCGCGGTGCCGCCGCGCCCGGACGCCTCGTCGGCCGCCTCTTGCAGGGAGGTGGTCAGCAGCCCTACCCCGTGCCGGAGCAACTCCTCGAACAGCTCCGTCTTGCTCTTGAAGTTGTAGTAGACCGTGCCCTTGGCGACCCCGGCGCGCTCCGCGATCTCGTCCACCGTGGTCGCGGAGAACCCCTGCTCGGCGATGAGGGTCACCGCGGCCTCGTAGAGCTTGGCGCGGGTCGCCCGGCGTCTGGTGCTGCTGCTGTCCATGAGGTCGATTCTCACAGGTCGCGCCGTGCTCACAGGCTCAGCTCCGGGTGGAGCCGGTCCAGTGTCCACACCTGCCGGCGGCGGGCCGACAGGGCCGTCAGGGCGAGGGCGGCCGCGGTGAAGGCGGCCAGCACCGCCACCGCCTGCCAGACCGGGCCGAGCCCGCCTCCCGTGATCAGCCTCCGCAGCGCCTCCACCACGTAACTCATCGGCAGGAACGGGTGGATCGCCTGGAAGAACGCCGGGCTCGTCTGCACCGGATAGGTTCCGCCCGCGGAGGTGAGCTGGAGCATCAGCGCGGCGAGCACCAGGATGCGTCCGGCCGCCCCGAACCGGGCGCCCAGCCACTGGACGATCGCGGTGAAGCAGCAGGTGACCAGTGCCAGGAAGGCCACCGTCCCGGCCGTCCGCGCGGCCCGCAGGCCCAGACCCCAGTGGAGCACCGCCATCAGGACGGCGACCTGGAGCACGCCGACGGCCGCGACCGGCAGCCATCCGGCGAGCGCGATCCGCCAGGCGGAGGCGCCCGCGGCGAGGGCCCGCCGGTTCAGCGGCTGGATGATCATGTAGGCCACCATCGCCCCCACCCACAGCGAGAGCGGGATGAAGTACGGGGCGAACCCGGTGCCGTAGTTGGGGGCCTCGTGCAGGGACCGCGCCGCGAGCTGCACGGGGTCGGCCATCACCTCGGTGCGCCGGTCGCGGTCCTCCTTGCCGTAGTCGGGGATCTTCCCGACGCCGTCGCCGAGTCCGCCCGCCAGTTCCTCGGAGCCGCCCGCCAGCCGGAAGAGGCCGCCGTTCAGGTCGCCCGCCCCCTTCTTCAGCCGGCCGACCCCGCTGTCCAGGTCCGTCGAGCCGGTCCTGGCGGTGCTGAGCCCGGTGTGCAGGGTGTCGGCGCCGCCGGCCACCTTGCGGGCGCCGGTGTTGAGTTCGTTGATCTTGCCGACGGCGTACTCCAGGTCCTCGTCGAGCCGGGGGGCGCGCTTCGCGAGATCGCCGGCCTGCTTCTCCAGCTTCCTCAGGTGCCCGTCGAGGGTCTTCAGATCGCCCTTGCTGTTCGCGACCAGGGCGCTGACGTCGTCGGCGACCGCCGCGACGTCCCGGGCCGTGGTCTCGGCCCGCTTCAGCGCGGGGCAGAACGACGGGTCCGGCAGCACGTTCTCCTCGCACCGGGTCCGGTGCATCGCGCTCAGCTCGTCCGCCGACTTGTGGGCGAGCACGGCGCTGCCCGGGGCGGTCTTCACCAGGATGTCGAGGTTGTGGCGCACGGCCCGGGAGGAGTCGGCCACCAGCCGCGCGGTGTCGCCGATCGCCTGTCCGTTGTCCTTCAGGTACGGGCGGACCTGGTCGGCGACGCCGTTGACCTTGTCCGCGAGCTGCTGGGTGCCCGCCGCGACCTGGCGGGAGCCGGTCTCCAGCTCGGCGGCGCCCTTGTCCAGGCGCCCCAGGCCGGCGGCGAGCCGGCCGCTGCCCGACTTGGCGTCCTTCAGCCCGTCCGCGAGGTCCTGCGAGCCCTTCTTCGCCCTGCCGACACCGTCCTTCAGGTCGGCCGCGCCCTTCGCGGCCTCGGCGGTGGCGTCGTGGATGTCGGAGAAGGAGATGAAGATGCGGTCGAGGAAGCCGCGCGAGGCGTTGGTCGACGCCGCCGTGCGCACCTCGGAGAACACGGTGCGGGATATCTGGCCGACGATGTAGTTGTTCGCGTCGTTCGTCCGCACCTGGAGGGCCCCGGTCTCCGGGCTGTCGCCCGCGCTGGAGGCGATCCGGCGGCTGAAGTCCGCCGGCAGGGTCAGCGAGAGGTAGTACGTCCCGTCCTCCACGCCCTCGCGGGCCTCGGCGGCGCCGACCTCGTGCCACTCGAAGACCTCGCTGTCGTGCAGGCCCTTGGTGATCTCGTCGCCCGCGCGGAGGGCACGGCCGTCGGCGGTCGCGCCCCGGTCGTCGTTGACGAGGGCGACGGGTATCCGGTCGAGCCGGCCGTACGGGTCCCAGAACGACCACAGGTAGAGCGCTCCGTAGAGCAGCGGCAGCAGCAGGACCGCCACCAGCGCGGCGCGGGGCAGCCTGCCCCTGCCGAAACGCTTCAGCTCAAGCGCGGCCAGTTTCGGCGAGCGCATCGGCCGCCCCCTCCTCGGTCGTGTCCTGCTGGTCGCCGCCGGCCTGCCCGCCGGCGTCCCGGGGCGCGGTCGCGCCGCGGTCCGGGGCGGTCGGTACTCCGTCCACGAGGGTCTGTTCCTCGTCCCGTGTGGTCCGGTCGTGGTCCGGGGTGGTCGGTTCGTCGTCCGGGGCGGTCCGGTCGTGGGCCGGGCTGCCGGGGGCGGTGCCCTCCGGACCGGCCGCGGTGCCGGCCGCGGTGCCGGCCGCGGTGCCGGTGGCGGGGTCAGGTGTACCGGTGCCGGCGGGCCCCCCGTTCCCGCCGGCACCGGTGGTCTGCGCGGCGGTCGCGCCGGAGGTGCGGACGACCACCGCCCCGACGCCCTCGGGGGCCTGGCTGCACACGGCGAGCACGGTGGTGCCCGAGGCCGCGACCGAGCGCAGCAGCTCCCACGCCTGCGCGCGCTCCGCGTCCGAGAGCTTGAGATCCGTGTCGTCGACCGCCAGCAGCAGCGGCCGGCCCACCAGCGCCAGGGCCACGGACAGCCGGAGGGACTCCAGCCGTTCCAGGTCGCGCACCGCCGTGCGTTCCCGCTTGGGCAGGCCGTCGAGGTCGAGGCCGGCCGCCTCCAGTGCCCGGTCGACCCGCTCCCTCGCCTCGGCGCGGGTGGCGCGCGGGTGGAGCAAGGAGCGGAACGGACCGCCGAACCGCCGCTGGAGCAGGGCGCGTTCCCTCAGGTGCTCGGCCACGGTGAGCGCGGGGTCGAGTTCGCTGACTCCCGGCACGGGACCGAGCGCACTGATCCCGCGGACCGCCGCCATCCTGCGCGGCAGCGCCAGTCCGGCCACCCGGGCGCTGCCCTCGGTGGTGCGCATCCGGCCGGTGAGGGCCAGCAGCAGGCAGGTGCGTCCGGAGCCCGAGGGGCCCTCCACCGCCACCAGCGTGCCCGCCGGGACATCGAGGTCCACCGACCGGAAGGCCCATCCCCGGGGCCCTTCGAGCCCCAGCCCCTCGGCCGTGACGGCCGCTCCCCGGACGTCCTCCACGGCATCCACCCCCGTTTCCGCACCGACTGTCTTTGAACTGACTGGTCAGTACAGAAGCTACCCCTGAGTAGTCTCCGCGCGCAAAGCGGGTCCACGGCACCGGGCCGGATCCGGCCGCGCCCCCGGCGCCGACGGCCCGTGGCGGCCGTTCGGCTCAGCCGCTCCGGCGACCGCCGTCCTCGCCCGGGAGCTCCGCGCCACCCGCGTCCGCGGCCTCCTCGTACGCGCCCCGGCCGGCTGCGCCCTGCACCTCCGCGCCCCGGCCGGGGGCGTCTCCGTCTTCCGGGGTGCCGGCGTCCGGGTCCGGTGCCGGGGCCGGGGGCGTCTGCGCCGAGAACATCACGGCATCGCCCGCGTCACCGCCGTACACGTCGCGCACGGCGTCCTGCGGACCGGCCGTCCCCGGCCGGGGCTCGATCTGGGCGACCACGTCCGCGAGCCGGGTGCACAGCCGCCCGATCTCCCGGTGGGTCTCGTCCCGCTCGGTGACCACGGCGGCCAGCAGCAGAGCGGTCAGCGCGGCCGTCCCGTTGAAGGCCTGGAGGGTCACCATGTTGGTGAACAGGTCGTGCCCGGCGAACGGCCCGCTCCCGCCCGCCGCGGCGAGGATGGCCAGCGTCGAGACCGCCAGCGTGCACATCGCGGCGCCCGGCTGGCGGAACCGGTAGGCCGCCCAGATCAGGAAGGGGAAGACCAGGAACAGCAGCGACGCGTTCGACGTACGGGTCGCCAGATGGGTCACGGCCACGGTGGCCGCCGCCAGCACGGCGGCCTCCGCCCATCGCTCCCACCGCACACCGGCCGGACGCCTGATCCTCCGGAGCACCAGCAGGAACGGGGTCACCACCAGCACGCCCATCGCGTCCCCGGTCCACCACACCGACCAGGTGGGCCAGAAGTCGCCGCCCTCGATCGCCCCCGAGGCCAGCAGCACCGCCGAGCCGACCGTGGCGCTGACGAGCATCCCGCAGAGCGCGCCGAGGAAGACCAGGGCGGGCACGTCCCGCAGCCGGTCCAGCTCCGTCCGGAAGCCCGCCCTGCGCAGCAGCAGGAACGCGCAGACGGGGGCGAGCGTGTTGCCGGCGGCGATCAGCAGGACCGCCGGGACCGAGGGGCCGAGCGCGACGTTGGCGAGGAACGCGCCCAGGGCGATCCCGGGCCACACCGGCAGCCCCACGACCAGCAGACCCGCCAGCGCCACACCGGTCGGCGGCCACAGCGGGGTGACCTGGCCGCGCACCAGTTGCTGCAGCAGGCCCAGTTCGGCCGCCCCGTAGTAGAGGGACGCCATCACGGCGATCCGCAGCAGGGCGGCACCGAGGCCGCGCGAGGCGCCGCCGCCCGCCCGGCCGGCGGGCGAACGGAGCCCAGCCGCCGCGGACCGTCGGCGCGGCACGTCACGGTGCGAGGGCATCGGCATCCGGCCCGTCGTAGCGCACCACCAGCACGGCGGCGTCGTCCCGGTGCCCGGTCAGGTCCGCCACCCGCACGATCGCCGACGCCAGCACACCGGGATCGCCCTCGCGTCCGGCCTCCACGAGCCGCACCACCTCCGCGAGACCGGACTCGATCGGGTAGTGGGGGCCCTCGACCACCCCGTCCGTCAGCAGCACCAGCACTCCGCCCTCGGTCAGCCGCCGACGGGTCACCGGGTACTTCTCGCCGGGCATGATCCCGAGCGGCGCGCCCCCGAGGTCGAGCGCCACACCGGTGCGGCCGCTCGCCGTCGCCCAGACCATCGGCACATGGCCGGCGCGGGAGACGGTCAGATCCCGGCTGACCGGGTCGAACCGCAGGAAGCAGCAGGTCGCGAAGAGCCCGCAGCCCATCGAGATCAGCAGGTCGTTGGCGCGTGCCAGCACCTCCCGGGTGTCCGCGGTGGTGCCCGCGACGGCCCGCAGACTCGTGCGCACCTGGCCCATGAACGCGATGGCCTCGACGTCGTGGCCCTGGACGTCCCCGATCGCGAGCGCCAGCGACCCGTCGGCCATGACGAAGGCGTCGTACCAGTCGCCGCCGACGTCCAGCCCGTCCCGGGCGGGGGTGTAGCGCGCGGCGATGCGCAGCCCCGGCAGCTCCGGCAGCCCCGGCGGAAGCATGTGCCGCTGGAGCGCCATCGCGAGCTCCACCCGGGCCCGCTGGTACTTGATCCGCTCCAGGGCCTGGTCGACGAGCTGCCCGAGGGTGACGAGGAGTTGCTGGGCACTCCCGGGCGGGTCGGGGTGTTCTCCACGCATGGTCGGCTCCGGTGTTTTCGACCCTTCTTCACCCTAGCCGCGACCTGTGTCCCCCCCCACAGGGAGAAGGGCGAAAAGGTGCAGGTCAGGGCGATTGTCAGTGGTGGGCGACACCATGGATGCACACGGCCACAGTGCCGTCACACGACGACAGGAGGCTCGTCATGGCCAGCCACTTCGCCGCCTCGGCGCGGCGCCGCGCCACCGGCCCTGCCCCCTCATCGACCGGACCGGCGCGTGACGTCCACCCGGTCCTGCGCCGGGAGTCGGCCCCGCCTGCCGCACTCGACCTGCTCGCCCAGGCCCGGTCCGGTCTGGACGAGGCCGCGTCCCTCCCCACCCCCAACGAGCGGTACGCCATCGCCCACCTCGCGGCCCTGCGCACGGCGGCGGCGGTACTGGCGGCGCGCGGCCGGCCCGAGACCAGTGCCCGGCGACGGCAGCGCATACGCAGCGCCTGGGAGGTCCTGCCGGAGATCGCACCCGAACTCGACGAGTGGAGCCTGCTCTTCGCCGCCGGCGCGGAGCGGCGGGCGAGGGCGGAGGCGGGCATCCGCGGCGCCGCGAGCCCGCGGGACGCCGACGACCTGCTGCGGGACGCGGCGATGTTCCTGCGCATCGTCGAGCGGCTGCTCGTGCTCCAGCCGGTCCTACCCCGCCCGCGGCAGGACCGGCCCGACGCCGGGGGCGAGGGCACCGGCGGCTGATGGGGCCGGGCGGCCGGCGGGAGGGCGGTCCGGTCCGCCGCCCGGCCGCGCCGGGAGCCCGGGCGCCGGCGCCCGGGAGCGGGGGGAGGGCACGGGCCGGGTGCACGGAGGCGCGGCGCACCGAGGCAATAGGGTGGGCGGCAGATCGCCAGCACATCGACGTACCGCCCGAGGAGCCAACTGCCGTGCCGGACCCATCTCCTGCCTCCGGTGGGGAGACCCCACCGCGCCCCTCCCGCGCGTCCCTGCGCACCTCCGTGGTCTGGGAGGTTCTCCAGGAGGCCCTCGACCGGCGGGTCAAGGCCGCCGGGACGGACCGCCTGGACGTGCTCGACACCGGCGGCGGCACGGGCAACTTCGCGGTTCCCCTGGCCGGGCTCGGCCACCGGGTCACCGTCGTCGACCCCAGCCCGAACGCCCTCTTCGCACTGGAGCGCCGCGCCGCCGAGGCCGGCGTCGCCGACCGGGTCCGCGGCGTGCAGGGCGACGTCAGCGGCCTCTTCGACGTGGTCGACCGGGCCGGGTACGACGCGGTGCTCTGCCACGGAGTCCTGGAGTACGTCGACGACCCGGCCGACGGCCTCCGCAAGGCCGTCGAGGCGCTACGCCCCGGCGGCGCCCTCAGCCTGCTCGCGGCCGGACTCGGCGGCGCCGTGATCGCCCGCGCCCTGGCCGGCCACTTCGGCGAGGCCCGCCAGGCCCTGGGCGACCCGGACGGACGCTGGGGCGCGGGCGACCCCGTGCCGCGGCGCTTCACCGCCGACCAGCTCACCGGACTGGTCACCGGAGCGGGCGCGGAGGTCTCCGCCGTGCACGGCGTACGGGTCTTCGCCGACCTCGTCCCGGGCGTCCTCGTCGACACGGAGCCGGGTGCGCTGGAGGCCCTGCTGAAGCTGGAGGCCGCCGCCGCCGAACTCGCGGCCTTCCACTCCGTCGCCACCCAGCTTCACGTCCTCGGCGAGAAGCGCGCCTGATCAGCTACGCAGCCGCAGATGGAGTACGCCACAGACCCCCCGATCGTGGAGTTCGCCACGTATGATCGGGGGACACCGTCCGGCATGACGTATCGGAGGATGGGGAATCAACGCCTCAGGACTTCGATCGGCATGGCGGCCCGGACTGGCGTTGGGCGAGAGGCGGGTTTCACGGGGGCGAATCCCTGCCTATCCTGAAAGGGCCGCATACCGGTCGCCCCCGCGACCGACGAGGAGGAGGACTCCGTGCCGCTCTCGGAGCACGAGCAGCGCATGCTCGAGCAGATGGAGCGAGCGCTGTACGCCGAAGATCCCAAGTTCGCTACAGCGCTCGAGGGAAGCGGGCTGCGTACGTACACCCGGCGACGGGTCTACCAGGCAGTCGCAGGCTTCCTTGTGGGTATCGCGCTCCTCATGGCCGGAATGGTCGCGCAGCAGATCTGGATCAGCGTGGTGGGCTTCCTCGTGATGCTCGGCTGCGCGGTGCTGGCGGTCACCGGCTGGCGCAAGGCTCCCAAACCAGGTGAGCAGCAGACCTCGGGTGCGCCGGCCGCGGGTGGCCGACAGCATCATCAGCGCAGGTCGATGATGAACCGGATCGAGCAGCGGTGGCAGCGCCGCCGCGACGAGCAGCAGGGCCAGTGATCCGTGTCCGCCGCCGTGTGCGGCGGACCCGGCAACGCGTCGGTTGACGCTTGTACTTATGGCTGAGGGGCGACGCGAGCGCGTCGCCCCTCAGCCATGCGTGTGACCGCCTGCGGGACACGCACCCCGCGGTCGGCGCCCCGCTGGGGAGGGCGGCATGGGCAGAGGGTGCCGGCCCGTGGCCCGGTTCCGGGCGCGGTCGCTGCCGGGGGAGGCCGCCCGCCAGGGCTCGGGCCCGTCCCCGGGGGAGCCGTCCGGCCCGCCCCGTGGCGGCTGGGTTCCTGCCCGGCCCCGCCGGCCCCGCCATGGAGCTCTCCCGGTGCCCCGCCCGGCCCCGGGCCTCGCGGAACCGTCCGTTCCACGGGTCCTTGACCGGCCGGGCAACCGTCCGTTCCACCGCCGCGGACCGTCCGCCCGGCCCCGCCGGGAACCCACTCGGCCCTCGGGCCCCTCGGGCCGACCGGCCCAGGGCCCGCCGGGAACCCCGTACGGCCCCGGGAACCCCGTACGGCCCCGGGAACCCCGTACGGCCCAGGGCCCCGCGCGGAGACCCCCGCACCTCCGCACCGGAGCCCGCGGACGGGTGTGCCCCGCTCCCGTGGAGGAGCGGGGCACACCGGCCTGCGGCGGTGGATCAGCCGCGCTGGCGGGACGGACGGCGCAGGAGCGAGGTGATCCGGTCGAGCGGGAGACGCCGGGGCGACCAGCGGTCGGTGAGCTCCGACCAGCGCTCCGAGCACGCCCAGATCACCCGAACGGACGAACGCGGCAGAAGCAGGGCACGCAGCCGTACCCAGGTGCTCACCTGCTCGCGCAACCCGGACCGGATCAGCCGCGCGTCCTCCGCCAGCCCCGTGGCCGGCCGGGGGTCCGGCGCGTACAGCACCTCCTCCACCGCACGGGCCGTGCGGTGCACGGCGGCCGCGGGCTCGTCCGACAGGCCGCCCTCCGACACCAGGCGTGCCGCGGCCCTGCGAGGGGTCAGCGACTCGTCGGGCACGATGCCGAGGTCCCAGGCGGTGTCGGTGATCTCCTGCCAGACGGCGAGGGTGCCCGCCGGGTCCCCGGCCGGTGCGGCCGGGCCCGTGATCTGCCCGCGGCCGTCCGCCTCCTGCGGAGCCGCCCCGGGCTTCCCCGGACCGGCCGGCGGCGCGGCGGACTTCGGGGCGCCGAGCCGCCGGCCGCGCGCCGCGATCCGCCACAGCAGCGGCAGCAGCAGCACCAGCAGGACCGCGAGTGCGCCGAGACCGGTGAAGAGCACCGTGGCCCAGGGGAAGCCCTGCTCCTCCTGCTCGTCCACCTCGCGCGGCGTCGCCGCCCCGCACTCGCCCAGCCGCCGTTCGGGCTCGGGGCAGGCGTCGGGTGCGGTGGGCGCACGGGACGGCTGGGCGCTGGCACCGGTCTCCGGCTGCGCCGGGTCGCTCGCGCCGCCCTCCGGAGTCTCCTCCTGCGCGTACTCCGGCGTGCTGCCCCGGCTCGGTGTCGGCTCGAAGCGGGTCCAGCCGATGCCGTCGAAGTACAGCTCGGGCCAGGCGTGGGCGTCACGCAGTCCGACCGACATGGTGCCGTCGGACTGCGGGGTGCCCGGCGTGAAGCCCACCGCGACCCGCGCCGGGATGCCGAGCGTGCGCGCCATGGCCGCCATCGAGAAGGAGAAGTGGACGCAGAAGCCCTCCTTCTGCTCCAGGAAGCGGGTGATCGCCGCCGCGCCCGTGCCCGAACGGACCTGCGTGTTGTAGGTGAACCCGCCGTCCTCGGCGAACCACTGCTGGAGTCTGGTCGCCCGCTCGAAGTCGTTCGCCGCCCCCTCGGTGATCGTCCGGGCCGTCCGGGCGACCGACTCCGGCAGGGAGTCCGGCACCTGTGTGTACTCGGCCTTCAGCTCCGACGGCGGCGCCAGGGCGTCGGCCAGCTGCTCCCGGGTCGGGCGGACCACCAGGCTGTTGACCGAGTACTGGACACCGCTCGTCGTCTGTCCCCGGTCGCCCACCAGCGTCCGGCCCGAGGGCTCGTAGCGCCACCGGCCGTCGATGGTCACCTTCGTCGCCGGATAGGGCATCGGCAGCCAGCTCTGCTTGTACGAGCCGGCCGCGGAGAGGTTGGTCCGCACCTCGGTGACGGCGACCGCCGGGCTCAGCCCGGACGGCTCCGGGAGCCGGTCCGGCACGTTCTCCACCTTGCGCTCGGAGGAGCGCCAGGAGGTGCCGTCGAAGCGGTCGAGAGCGACGATCCGCAGGTACATGCCCTTGGTGTCGGGCGCGTTGGTGCGGTAGCGGAGCACCTCGCGGTTGGTCGGCTGGTTGAGGCTGTCCTGGAGGGAGACCAGGGGGTTGACGGCGGAGATCGTGCCGCCGCCGCCCGATCCCCGGCCCGCTCCGCCGCCCGTGCCGTCGAACAGCCCGCCGTCCAGGGCGGGCAGCACGGCCGGCACCACCAGCGAGACGCCGAGCGCGACCACGCCGATCCGGCGGCCGGTGCGGACCGGTGCGTGCGCGGGGGCGCTCGCTTCCAGCCCTCCGTTCTGCCGTCCGCGGCCGCGTGGCGCGCCGCCGAAGACCCGCCCCCACTGGGAGAGCCGGTCGCGGCCCTCGGCGAGCAGGAGCAGCAGGTAGCCGACGGCGGCCAGCACGAACCAGAGCCAGTTCGCCCCGCCGTCGGAGAGGCCCGCGGCGACCGTGTAGAGGGCGAGCAGCGGCAGCCCCGCGGGGGCCGCGCTCCGGTAGGTGACCGCGAGGGCGTCGACCACCAGGCCGACCACCAGCACACCGCCGACGAGCATCAGCCGGATGCCGTCCGTCGCCGGAGCGGGGATGGCGTAGCGGCTGACGTCGTCGTACCCCGCGGAGAACAGCTCCCCGAAGTGGGCGAATGCGTCGGGGCCGGGCAGCAGCCAGAGCACGGCGGAGTCGCGCACGAACAGGACCGTCACGGCCAGCAGCGTCACCACGGCCTGCAGTGCGATCGTCAGCGGTCTGGCCAGCGGCACGCGCCGGGCCAGCGCGCCGGCGCCGCTCTGGAGCGCCAGCAGGACCGCGGCCTGGATCATCCACCCGGACTCGCCGACCAGCGGCAGCAGGGCGCCCGCCGCCAGCAGTGTCGCGGCGTAGGCGCAGAGGGCGAGCCTCGCACGACCGCTCATGACCAACCCCCCGTGTATCCGCCGGAACCGTCGGACGCCCGGCTGCGTTCCTGGCCCGCCTGCTGCCACAGGTCGCCGAGCGCGGCACCGGGCCGCACGGGCAGCGCCGTCCAGCCCGCCTCCCGCAGCTGCCGGAGCCGCTCCTCGACCGAGGGCGACACCGCGCCCGCGGCCGCACCGGGCTCCGCGCGCGGAGCCTCCCAGTCCATCAGGAAGGCCACCGCGGAACCGGTGCGCTGGCGCATCCGGGCCGCCAGCGCCGCCTGATCCTGGTCGAGGTCGCCGAAGAAGGCGACCAGCAGGCCCTCGCCGCCGCCGCTCAGCGCGTCGTGGGCCCGGGACAGGCCGGCCCCGTCGGAGTGCTCGACGACCGCCAGGGTGTCCATCATCAGACCGGCGGAGTCGGCCGAGTCCTGGGAGGAGCCGGCGTAGCCGTCGGCCCCCTCGCCGGGCACGGACGTCCCGGTGTCGGTCAGCAGCCGCACCGAGAAGCCGCGCTCCAGCAGGTGCACCAGGGCGGAGGCCGCGCCGGACACCGCCCACTCGAACGCCGAGTCCGGGCCGCCGCCCTGGTAGCCGGTGCGCCGGGTGTCCAGCAGGACCGTGCAGCCGGCCCGCTGCGGCTGCTCCTCGCGGCGGACCATGAGCTCGCCGTGGCGGGCCGTGGAGCGCCAGTGCACCCGGCGCAGGTCGTCTCCGTACCGGTAGGCGCGCGGAATGATGTCGTCGTCGCCGGCCAGCGCGAGGGAGCGCCGCAGGCCGTCGCCGTACCCCGAGGCCTCGCCGGCCAGCCGCACGGGCGGCAGCGGCTCCGTCCGCGGGACGACGGTGAGCAGGTCGAAGGCGCTGAAGGAGCGCGTCAGTTCGCACATGCCGAACGGGTCGCTCAGACGCAGCTGGAGCGGGCCCAGCGGATAACGGCCCCGCAGATCCGAACGGACCCGGTAGGAGACCTCGCGCCGTCCGCCCGCCTCGACCCGGTCCAGCACGAACCGGGGGCGGGGGCCGAGCACGTAGGGCACGTGGTCCTGGAGCATCAGCAGGCCGGTGGGCATCCGCGAGATGTTGTCCATGCGCAGGTGGACCCGCGCCTCGGCGCCCGCGGGCACCCGCCCGGGGGACAGCCGTCTGCTGGCCGCGACCCGGTAGCGGGTGCGGTAGAGCACGGTGACGCAGATCAGGGGCAGCACCGCGAGCAGCAGCCCGACCCGCAGCAGATCGCCCTGCCCGAGCGCGTACGCGCAGGCGGCGGCGGCGACGCCGGCGGCCAGGAAGGAGCGTCCGCGGGTGGTGAGGCCGGACAGCGCCGCCCGCACCCCGCCCTTGTCGTCGCCCTCCGGACCGGCGGGTGCGCTGGGCCGTCCGGCGGACATCACAGCCGCCGGGCGCCGGGCTGCTGGCCGTAGAGCGGCTGCTGTCCGGTGCGGCCCTGGACGTACGCGCCGTCGGCGCTGCCGGTCGTGGGCACCGGGGTGCGCTGCACGATGTCCAGGACGACCTGCTCGGCGGTGAGGCGGTTGAGCTGGGCCTGGGCGGTGGGGAGCAGCCGGTGGGCGAGCACCTGGACGGCGAGCGCCTGGACGTCGTCCGGCAGGGCGTACTCGCGGCCGCTGAGGGCCGCGGAGGCCTTGGCGGCGCGCAGCAGGTGCAGGGTGGCCCGGGGGGACGCGCCGAGTCTGAGGTCCGGGTGGCTGCGGGTGGCGGAGACCAGGTCCACCGCGTACTTGCGCACCGACTCGGCGACGTGCACGCCGCGCACGGCCTCGATCAGCTTGACGATGTCGTGGGCGTGGGCGACGGGCTGGAGGTCGTCGAGAGGATTGACCGCCCCGTGCACGTCGAGCATCTGGAGCTCGGCGCTCGCGCTCGGGTAGCCGATGGACACGCGGGCCATGAAGCGGTCGCGCTGGGCCTCGGGCAGCGGGTACGTGCCCTCCATCTCCACCGGGTTCTGGGTGGCGACCACCATGAAGGGGTCCGGCAGCTCGTAGCTGTGGCCGTCGATGGTGACCTGGCGCTCCTCCATCGACTCCAGGAGCGCCGACTGGGTCTTCGGCGAGGCGCGGTTGATCTCGTCGCCGATCACGATCTGCGCGAAGACGGCGCCGGGCTTGAACTCGAACTCGCGCTGCTGCTGGTCGAAGATCGACACACCGGTGATGTCGGACGGCAGCAGGTCGGGCGTGAACTGGATCCGCCGCACCGTGCAGTCGATGGAGCGCGCCAGCGCCTTGGCCAGCATGGTCTTGCCGACGCCGGGGACATCCTCGATCAGAAGATGTCCCTCGGCGAGCAGCACGGTCAGCGAAAGCCGTACGACCTCAGGCTTGCCCTCGATCACACTCTCCACCGACCGGCGCACCCGCTCAGCCGTCGATGTCAGATCAGTGAGGCTCGCTCGATCGTCATAGGTCGTCACCCGGCCCTCCTCGGCCACTTTCCTGGGCCTGCGCACCACGGACGGCGCGGCCCACCAAGAAATACGGACGCCGCCGCCGGAACGTTCCGGACCGGCGTCACATCCGCATTCTTGTTGGCGTCACCGCGTTGTGTCACTTGCCTGTGGATAACCGGAGGCGGAATGACGGATTTGATCAGATTTATCGGGTGCTCGGCCGCTCACGCAGCGGGGTCGACCTCGCGCAGCGCGCCGGACTTCACGTCGAAGACGAAGCCGCGGATGTCGTCGGTGTGCAGCAGGAACGGCGAGGTGCGCACCCGCTGCATCGACTGGCGGACGTCCTGGTCGACGTCGCGGAACGCCTCGACGGCCCACGACGGGCGCTGGCCGACCTCCGCCTCCAGTTCCATCCGGAACTCCTCGGTGAGGGACTCCAGGCCGCAGCCGGTGTGGTGCACCAGGATCACGCTGCGGGTGCCGAGCGCCCGCTGGCTGATGGTGAGCGAGCGGATCACGTCGTCGGTGACGACTCCGCCGGCGTTGCGGATGGTGTGGCAGTCGCCCAGCTGCAGGCCGAGCGCGGCGTGCAGGTCGAGCCGGGCGTCCATGCAGGCCACCACGGCCACCTGGAGGACCGGCCGGGCGTCCATGCCCGGGTCCGTGAAGGCCTCGGCGTAGCGGGCGTTGGCCTCGACGAGGCGGTCGGTCACGGTGCCGGTCGCGGTGGCGGTGGCGGCGTCGGGGGCGTTCGTGGAAGTCGACATGGCTCGAAGGTATCCGTCACAGGGCGGTCGAGCCGGTAGTGAGAGCGGACAAAGAACATCAACGCGGTGTGTCTGTGAGGCAGCCCACAGGGCCCGGGACCGGGCCCGCGACGCGCTGCCCGGTTGATTGACCGGCCGCACCCGTGGACTAAAGTGACGCGGAGTTCCGGACGTCACCAGCACTTTCGGCGGTGTCCCCGGCACATCCGGGCATCCGCCTCACCTCCCGCTTCCTCCCGCACTTCTCCGCAGTCCCGCAGTCCCGTCGTTCCGCAGTTCGCGTTTCCCCTGCACCACCCGCAAACCCGCATACCCGCGTGCGCGGCGCAACGCACGGCCCGGCCCTGCTTCGCCCGCCGGACCTGAGAGGGCGCATGAGCCAGACCCGACACGTCCCGGTGATGCTCCAGCGGTGCCTGGACCTGTTGGCCCCGGCCCTCCAGCGGCCCGGCGCGCCGGCCGGTGAGGGGCCGGTCGTCGTGGACTGCACCCTCGGCCTCGGCGGACACAGCGAAGCACTGCTCACGCGCTTCCCCGACGCCCGGCTCATCGCGCTGGACAGGGACACCGAGGCCCTGCGGCTGTCGGCCGAGCGCCTCGCGCCGTTCGGTGACCGCGCCACCCTGGTGCACGCCGTCTACGACGAACTCCCCGACGTCCTCACGCGTCTCGGGGTGCCCCGGGTCGACGGCGTCCTCTTCGACCTCGGCGTCTCCTCCATGCAACTCGACGAGGCGGACCGCGGGTTCGCCTACGCCCAGGACGCCCCGCTGGACATGCGCATGGACCAGACGACGGGCGTCGGCGCGGCCGAGGTGCTCAACACCTACCCGCCCGGCGAACTGGTGCGCATCCTGCGGGCCTACGGCGAGGAGAAGCAGGCCAAGCGGATCGTCTCCGCCATCGTGCGCGAGCGCGAGAAGGAGCCGTTCGCCAACAGCGCCCGGCTCGTCGAACTGATCCGCGACGCGCTGCCCCAGGCCGCCAAGCGGACCGGCGGCAATCCGGCCAAGCGCACCTTCCAGGCGCTGCGGATCGAGGTCAACGGCGAGCTCACCGTCCTGGAGCGTGCCGTCCCCGCCGCCGTCGCGGCCCTCGGAGTCGGCGGGCGCATCGCCGTCCTGTCGTACCACTCGCTGGAGGACCGCCTCGTCAAGCAGGTGTTCGCGGCGGGCGCCGCGAACACCGCGCCGCCCGGACTGCCGGTGGTCCCGGAGGAGTACCAGCCCCGGCTGAAGCTGCTCACCCGCGGCGCCGAACTCCCCACCGAGGAAGAAGTGGCCGAGAACCGCCGGGCAGCCCCCGCGCGTCTGAGGGCAGCGGAACGCATCCGCGAGGACGTGGCCTAGGCACAGCGGGCGGTCGGCGCGGTCGGCACGGAGATGCGGAGGACACGGTGAGCACAGCGGCCAGGGAGCTGAGGGGTCGGGCCGCGCGGCTGGCCCGGCTGATGCCGTCCGGGCCCAGCAGCGCCGCGCGCACCCCGTTCGTCCTGCTGGTCGTCCTGCTGCTGTCCGGCGGCCTGATCACCCTGCTGCTGCTCAACTCCTCGCTCAGCCAGGGCTCCTTCCGGCTCAGCGAGCTCAAGAAGCAGACCACCGAGCTGACCGACCAGGAGCAGGCCCTCCAGCGGGACGTCGACAGCCGCTCGGCTCCCGACGCCCTGGAGCGCCGCGCCCGCGAACTCGGCATGGTCCCCGGCGGCAGCCCCGCCTTCCTCGGCCCCGACGGCGCCGTCCGCGGCGTCCCGGGGCGGGCCACCGCCCAGCCCCGGCCCTCGCCCTCCGCCGCGTCCCCCTCCGCGTCCCCCTCCGCGCCGCCCTCCGCTTCGCCCGCCGGGGAGCCCGGCGCGGCACCCTCGCCCTCCGCGGGCGCCCCGGCCGCGTCCTCCGGGCCGTCCCCCACGCCCACGACCACCGGCAGGTGACGCGATGCCCCCCAAGGAACCCCCGCGGCGCCGCGTGCCGGGCCCCGCCCGGCGGCCCGCCGCGCCGCCCCCGGGACGCCCGTACCGGCGCCCCTCCCGTGCGCCCCGGTCCGCGCCCCGCACCATCCGGCTCGGCAGCCCGCGCCCGCGGCTGCGTCTGGTGAGCCTCGGGCTCACCCTCGTGATGATCGCCTTCGTGGTGCGGCTGCTCCAGGTGCAGGCCGTCGACGCCGAGGCGCTCGCCGCCAAGGCGGACAGGAACCGCTACGACAGCGTGACCCTCGCCGCCGAGCGCGGCGGGATCACCGACCGGGCGGGCGTCTCCCTCGCCATCTCCGTCGACGCCCACGACATCACCGCCGACCCCAAGATGTTCACGCCGAAGGAGGCCAAGGCCCCCGACGCGCCGGACCAGGCGGCCGCCCTGCTGGCGCCGATCCTCGGCACCGACGCCGCCGTCATCGCCGAGAAGCTGCGCAAGCCCGGCTCCCGGTACGCCGTCCTCGCCCGCCGCCAGACGCCCCAGGTGTGGAAGCAGATCAAGGACCTCAAGAGCGTATACGCCGAGAAGGCGTCCGCCGACCGGGCCGCGGGCGGCCCCGGCGCCAACGTGCTGGCCGGCGTCTTCCAGGAGCCCAGCAGCAGGCGCGTCTACCCCAACGGCACGCTGGCCGCCGGGATACTGGGATACGTCAACGCCGAGGGCCGGGGCGGCGGAGGCATCGAGTCCCTGCTCGACACGACGCTCGCGGGCCGGGACGGCACCGTCACCTACGTCCAGTCCGGCGGCCGGCGCATCCCGACCGCCGGGTCCAAGGAGACGCCCGCCGTCCCCGGCTCGGACGTCGAGCTGACGATCGACCGGGACATCCAGTGGGCCGCCCAGAAGGCCATCGAGGACCAGGTCGCCACGTCCCGGGCCGACCGCGGCTACGTGATCGTCCAGAACACCCGCACCGGCGAGATCCTCGCCATGGCCAACTCCCCGGGCTTCGACCCGAACGACCTCGGCCAGGCCGACGCCACCGCCATGGGCAACGCGGCGCTCCAGGACGCGTACGAGCCCGGCTCCACCGCCAAGGTGATGTCGATGGCGGCCGTGCTGGAGGAGAAGAAGGCCACCCCCGGCACCCACGTCGTCGTCCCGAACCGCCTGCACCGCGGCGACCGGCTCTTCAAGGACGACATCGACCACCCGACCTGGTACCTCACGCTCAACGGCGTCCTCGCCAAGTCCAGCAACATCGGCACCATCCTCGCCACCGGCCAGCTCGGGAAGACCCAGCAGGAGGCCAACCGGGTGCTCCACTCCTACCTGCGCAAGTTCGGCATGGGCAGCACCAGCGGGCTCGGCTACCCCGGCGAGACCGCCGGCATCCTGGCCGCGCCCGAGGACTGGTCGACCTCGCAGCAGTACACGATCCCGTTCGGCCAGGGCATGTCGGTCAACGCCATGCAGGCCGCCTCCGTCTACTCGACCGTCGCCAACGGCGGCGTGCGCATCGAGCCGACGCTGGTGCGCGGCACCAAGGGCCCGGACGGCCGGTTCACCGCCGCGCCCGCGCCCGAGAAGACCCGGGTGGTGAGCGAGAAGACCGCCGACACGCTGGCCGCCATGCTCGAATCCGTCGTCGACGACCGGGAGGGCACCGGCACCAAGGCACGCATCCCCGGATACCGCGTGGCCGGCAAGACCGGCACGGCCAACCGGGTGGACCCCGAACTCGGCCGCTACAAGGGCTACACGGCGTCCTTCGCCGGGTTCGCCCCGGCCGACGACCCGGAGATCACCGTCTACTGCGCCATCCAGAACCCCACCAAGGGCAGCTACTTCGGCGGCCAGATCTGTGGACCGGTCTACCAGAAGGTCATGGAGTTCTCGCTGAAGACCCTGCAGATCGCACCCACCGGCAAGGCACCGGCCAGGCTGCCCGTGACCTTCGACCCCGGCGAGTGACCCTAAGGAACCACCAGTGACAACGATCACCCCCGACCCCGGGAACCGCCCCGGGCCCGGCACCTCTTTTTCCCCCGGGCCGCCCCCGCCCGGTACGCTCACCGCCGTGCCACACGCTGATCAGCCCTCACCGCCCCAGCCCGCAGCCGACCGCCCGGGAGCACCCCGCCCGGACCGGCCCCGCCCCACGGACCTCGGGGAGCTGGCGGCCCTGCTGGGCGTGCGGGCCCCGGCCGGGTCCGCCGTCACGGGCATCACCCACGACTCCCGGGCGGTTCGGCCCGGTGACGTGTACGCGGCCCTGCCCGGTGCCCGCTTCCACGGCGCGGACTTCGCGGCCCAGGCCGCCGACCTCGGCGCCGCCGCGATCCTGACCGACCCCTCGGGCTCCGAACGCGCCGCGGCCACGGGCCTGCCCGTGCTCGTCGTCGACGACCCGCGCGGCCGGATGGGCGAACTCGCCGTCGAGATCTACGGCCGGCCGGGCGCGGAGCTGCTCCAGATCGGCATCACCGGCACCTCGGGCAAGACCACCACGGCCTACCTGGTCGAGGGCGGTCTGCGTGCGGCGGGCCGCGCCACCGGGCTGATCGGCACGGTGGAGATGCGGGTCGGCGACGACCGCATCAAGTCGGAGCGCACCACCCCGGAGGCCACCGACCTCCAGGCGCTCTTCGCCGTGATGCGCGAACGCGGCGTGGACTCCGTCGCCATGGAGGTCTCCAGCCACGCGCTGGTGCTCGGCCGGGTCGACGGCTGCGTCTTCGACGTCGCCGTCTTCAACAACCTCAGCCCCGAGCACATGGAATTCCACTCCGACATGGAGGACTACTTCCAGGCGAAGGCGCAGCTGTTCACGCCGCAGCGCAGCCGCGAGGCCGTCGTCAACCTCGACGACGAGTACGGGCGCAGGCTGGTCGGGGAGGCGACCGTACCGGTCACCACCTTCTCCGCGGAGGGGCACCCGGACGCCGACTGGCGTGCCGAGGACGTCGAAGTCAGCGCCATCGGCTCGACGTTCACCGTCGTCGGCCCCAAGGGCGAGCGGCTGCGCGCCGCGGCCCCGCTGCCCGGCCCGTTCAACGTCGCCAACACCCTCGCCGCGATCGCCACCCTGGCCGTCGCGGGGATCGACCCGCAGACCGCCGCCGACGGCGTCGCCGCCGTCCCCGGCGTGCCGGGCCGCCTGGAGCGCGTGGACGCGGGCCAGCCGTACCTGGCCGTCGTCGACTACGCGCACAAGACGGACGCCGTCGAATCGGTCCTGCGCTCCCTGCGCAAGGTCACCGAGGGCAAGCTGCACATCGTCCTCGGCTGCGGCGGCGACCGCGACGTCACCAAACGCCGGCCGATGGGCGCCGCCGCCGCCCGCCTTGCCGACACCGCCGTCCTCACCTCGGACAACCCCCGCTCCGAGGACCCGCTCGCCATCCTCGCCACCATGCTGGCGGGAGCCGCCGAGGTCCCCGCGTACGAACGCGGCGACGTCCTCGTCTTCGAGGAGCGCGCCGCCGCCATCGCCGCGGCCGTGGCCCGCGCCGGCGCCGGGGACACCGTGCTCGTCGCCGGCAAGGGCCACGAGCAGGGCCAGGACATCGCCGGGGTGGTCCGCCCGTTCGACGACCGCCACGTGCTGCGCGAGGCGATCGAGGAGCTGGCCGCCCACCGGGACGCACCGGACGGACCGTCCCGCCGAAACGAGAACAGTCAGGGATGACCCAGTGATCGCCCTCTCACTCGCCGAGATCGCCGAAATCGTCGGCGGGAAGTCGCACGACATACCGGATCCGGCCATTCTCGTCACCGGTTCCGTCGTCATCGACTCCCGTGCCGTCGAACCCGGGAGCCTCTTCGCCGCCTTCAGGGGCGACAAGGTGGACGGCCACGACTACGCCGAACGCGCCATCGCCCAGGGCGCGGTCGCCGTGCTGGCCGCCCGCCCCGTCCCCGCGCCCGCGATCGTCGTCGACGACGTCCAGGCGGCCCTCGGCCGCCTCGCACGGGCCGTGGTGGAGCGCCTGGGCACCCAGGTCGTCGCGCTCACCGGCTCGGCCGGCAAGACCAGCACCAAGGACCTCGTGGCCCAGGTGCTGCGGCGCAAGGCGCCGACCGTCTTCACCCCGGGCTCGCTCAACAACGAGATCGGGCTGCCGCTCACCGCCCTCACCGCCACGGCCGAGACCGAGCATCTCGTGCTGGAGATGGGGGCGCGCGGAATCGGCCACATCCGGTACCTCACCGAACTGACCCCGCCGCGGATCGGCATGGTGCTCAACGTCGGCACCGCGCACATCGGCGAGTTCGGCGGACGCGAGCAGATCGCCCTCGCCAAGGGCGAACTGGTCGAGTCCCTGCCCTCCGCGGACGAGGGCGGCATCGCCGTCCTCAACGCCGACGACCCGCTCGTCCGCGCCATGTCCACCCGCACCCGGGCCCGCGTCGTCCTCTTCGGGGAGGCCGCGGACGCCGCCGTACGTGCCGAGAATGTCCGGCTCACGGAGCACGGACAGCCCTCCTTCACGCTCCACACACCCACCGGGTGCAGTGACGTGACCATGCGGCTGTACGGTGAGCACCACGTGTCGAACGCGCTCGCCGCGGCCGCCGTCGCCCATGAGCTGGGCATGCCTGTGGACGAGATCGCCCTCGCGCTCTCGGAGGCGGGCACCCTCTCCCGCTGGCGTATGGAGGTCACCGAGCGTCCGGACGGCGTGACGATCGTCAACGACGCCTACAACGCGAACCCCGAGTCCATGCGCGCCGCGCTGCGTGCGCTGGCCGCCATGGGCGAGTCAGCACGGGCCAAGGGGGGCCGTACATGGGCGGTGCTCGGCATGATGGCCGAGCTCGGGGACGAGGCGCTCGCCGAGCACGACGCGGTCGGGCGGCTCGCCGTCCGGCTCAATGTCGGCAGGCTCGTCGCGGTCGGGGGCAGGGAAGCGTCCTGGTTGCAACTGGGCGCATACAACGAGGGTTCGTGGGGTGAGGAGTCGGTGCACGTGTCCGACGCGCAGGCGGCGGTCGACCTGTTGCGCAGTGAGCTGCGCCCGGGTGACGTCGTGCTGGTGAAGGCGTCCAGGTCGGTCGGCCTGGAGAAGGTCGCCGAGGCGCTGCTCGAGGGTGAGGGTGCCGTCCGATGAGGCAGATCCTGTTCGCGGGAGCCATCGGTCTCTTCCTGACCCTGATCGGGACCCCGCTGCTGATCAAGCTGCTGGCCCGCAAGGGGTACGGCCAGTTCATCCGGGACGACGGCCCGCGTACGCACGGCAGCAAGAAGGGGACGCCCACCATGGGTGGCATCTCCTTCATCCTCGCCACGCTCATCGCGTACGCCCTCGCCAAGGTGATCACGGGCGAGGACCCGACGTTCTCGGGCGTCCTGGTCCTCTTCCTGATGGCCGGCATGGGCCTCGTCGGTTTCCTCGACGACTACATCAAGATCGTCAAGCAGCGGTCGCTCGGCCTGCGGGCCAAGGCCAAGATGGCGGGACAGCTCATCGTCGGCATCGCCTTCGCGGTGCTGTCCCTCCAGTTCGCCGACGCGCGCGGCAACACCCCGGCCTCCACCCGGCTGTCCTTCATCACGGACTTCGGCTGGTCCATCGGGCCGGTGCTGTTCGTGATCTGGGCGCTGTTCATGATCCTCGCCATGTCCAACGGCGTGAACCTGACGGACGGTCTGGACGGACTCGCCACCGGCGCCTCGGTGATGGTCTTCGGCGCCTACACGTTCATCGGGCTGTGGCAGTTCCAGGAGTCCTGCGCCAACGCGGTGACCCTGACCAATCCCAACGCCTGTTTCGAGGTGAGGGACCCACTCGACCTCGCGGTCGTCGCCTCCGCCCTGATGGGCGCCTGCTTCGGCTTCCTGTGGTGGAACACCTCGCCCGCCAAGATCTTCATGGGCGACACCGGTTCGCTGGCGCTCGGCGGCGCGCTCGCGGGCCTCGCGATCTGCTCGCGCACCGAGTTCCTGCTCGCGCTGCTCGGCGGTCTGTTCGTCCTCATCACCATGTCCGTGGTGATCCAGGTCGGTTCCTTCCGGATGACCGGGAAGCGGGTCTTCCGGATGGCGCCGCTCCAGCACCACTTCGAACTCAAGGGGTGGTCCGAAGTCCTTGTGGTGGTCCGCTTCTGGATCATCCAGGGCATGTGCGTCATCGTGGGTCTCGGCCTCTTCTACGCGGGATGGGCAGCCGACAAGTGAGCGACTGGCAGGGCAGGAAGATCACCGTCGCCGGCCTCGGCGTGAGCGGCGTCAGCGCCGCACGCGCCCTGGCCGGGCTCGGCGCGCGGGTGACCGTCGTCGACGGCGGCGACGGGGACGCGCACCGGGCGCGTGCGGCCGAACTGGCCCCGCTGGGCATCGCGGTGCGCCTCGGCGACGCCGGGACGCTGCCCGAGGGCACGGACCTGGTGGTCACCTCGCCCGGCTGGAAGCCCTCCAGCCCGCTCTTCGCGGCCGCCGCGGCTGCCGGTGCGGACGTCGTCGGCGACGTCGAGATCGCCTGGCGGCTGCGCGGCCCGGACGCGCCGCCCTGGCTCGCGGTCACCGGCACCAACGGCAAGACCACCACGACCCGCATGCTCGCCTCCATCCTGACGGCGGCGGGCCTGCGGACGGCGGCCATCGGCAACATCGGCACGCCGATCGTCGACGTCGTCACCGGGGACGAGCCCTACGACGTCCTCGCGGTCGAGCTCTCCAGCTACCAGCTGCACTGGGCGCCGTCCCTGCGGGCCCACTCCGCGGCCGTGCTCAACCTCGCGCCGGACCACCTCGACTGGCACGGCTCGATGGAGGCGTACGCCGCCGACAAGGGCCGGATCTACGAGGGCAACACGGTCGCCTGCGTCTACAACGCGGCCGACAAGGCCACCGAGGACCTGGTGCGCGAGGCGGACGTGGAGGAGGGCTGCCGGGCGATCGGCTTCACCCTGGGCACGCCCGGCCCGTCCCAACTCGGCGTCGTCGACGGGATCCTGGTCGACCGCGCCTTCGTGGCGGACCGGCAGAAGCAGGCGCAGGAGCTGGCCGAGGTCGGCGACGTCGACCCGCCGGCGCCGCACAACATCGCCAACGCCCTGGCGGCCGCCGCGCTGGCCCGCGCCTTCGGCGTCGCGCCCGCCGCGGTCCGCGACGGCCTGCGCGCCTTCCGGCCCGACGCCCACCGCATCGAACATGTCGCGGACGTGGCCCGGGTGGCGTACGTCGACGACTCCAAGGCCACCAACACCCACGCGGCGCAGGCGTCGCTGGCCGCCTACGAGCCGATCGTCTGGATCGCGGGCGGCCTCGCCAAGGGCGCCACCTTCGACGAGCTCGTCGCGGCCTCCGCCGGGCGGCTGCGCGGCGCCGTGCTGATCGGCGCGGACCGCGCGCTCATCCGCGAGGCCCTGGCGCGACACGCCCCCGAGGTCCCGGTGGTCGACCTCGACCGGACCGACACTGGGGCGATGTCCGCGGCGGTCGCCGAGGCGGCGGCCCTCGCCCGGCCGGGCGACACGGTCCTGCTGGCCCCGGCCTGCGCCTCGATGGACATGTTCACCGACTACAACAAGCGGGGCGAGGCGTTCGCGGAAGCGGTCCGCGCACTCGCCGCCGAGCGCGGCTGACAGCCACCGGGTCCGGCTGGCGCCGGGCACGACTGGAGGGGACAGCACCGATGCCGCCCACCACCCCCGGCTCCACCCCGGTCCCGTCCGCGCGTCCGGGGCGCACGCCCCGCGACCGGCCCGCAGCGGCGCCCGCCTCCCCGGTGCGCGCCGTGCGGCGGTGGTGGGAGACCCTGCGCGCTCCGGCGTACGCAGGCATGCCCGCGTACGCCGGAGCGGGACTCGCGCTGCGCAGCGGCGCCGGAGCGCGGGACGTCGCACGGCCGAACCCGCCGCGCGGCGGCGCGGGGGCGTCCCCCGGTGGCGGGCGGAGCGGCCCCACGGGGCCCCGGCGGCTGTTCGAGCAGGCACGGCGGGCCTGGGACCGGCCGCTGACGGCCTACTACCTGATCCTGGGCAGCAGCCTGCTGATCACCGTGCTGGGCCTCGTCATGGTCTACTCCGCGTCGATGATCCAGGCGCTGGAGTACTCCCTGCCGGCCGCGTACTTCTTCCGCAAGCAGTTCCTCGCCGCCACGATCGGCGCCGTGCTGCTGCTGCTGGCGTCCCGGATGCCCGTGCGGCTGCACCGCGCCCTGTCGTACCCGCTGCTCATGGGGGCGGTGTTCCTCATGGTGCTGGTCCAGGTGCCCGGGATAGGGCACTCGGTGAACGGCAACCAGAACTGGCTCTACCTCGGCGGCCCGTTCCAGCTCCAGCCCAGCGAGTTCGGCAAGCTGGCCCTGATCCTGTGGGGCGCCGACCTGCTCGCGCGCAAGCAGGACAAGCGGCTGCTGACGCAGTGGAAGCACCTGCTGGTGCCGCTGGTGCCGGTGGCCTTCCTGCTGCTGGGCCTGATCATGCTGGGCGGCGACATGGGCACGGCGATCATCCTCGCCGCGATCCTTTTCGGCCTGCTGTGGCTGGCGGGTGCGCCCACCCGGCTCTTCGCGGGGGTGCTCGGCGTCGCCGTCGCGGTCGGCCTGCTGCTGATCAGGACCAGCGAGAACCGGATGTCCCGGCTGGAGTGCATCGGCGCCACCGACCTCGGACCGCAGGGCGAGTGCTGGCAGGCCGTGCACGGCATCTATGCTCTGGCCTCTGGCGGATGGTTCGGTTCCGGGCTCGGTGCGAGTGTGGAAAAATGGGGCCAACTGCCCGAACCGCACACCGACTTCATCTTCGCCGTCGCCGGGGAGGAACTGGGCCTCGCGGGGACGCTGTCGGTGCTCGCCCTCTTCGCGGCTCTAGGCTATGCGGGTATCCGCGTCGCCGGACGCACGGAGGACCCCTTCGTGAGGTACGCGGCGGGAGGCGTGACCACGTGGGTCACGGCGCAGGCCGTGGTCAACATCGGTGCGGTGCTCGGCCTGCTGCCGATCGCCGGGGTGCCGCTCCCGCTGTTCTCCTACGGCGGGTCGGCCCTGCTGCCGACGATGTTCGCCGTGGGGCTGCTGATCGCGTTCGCGCGACAGGATCCGGCCGCGAAGGCGGCCCTGGCCGCGCGGAGGCCCGGGGTGAGATGGAAGTCGATGAGACGGCGCGAGAAGAAGCGTCCGTCCGGAGAGCGGTGAATTTCGGTGCATGTCGTACTCGCCGGTGGGGGGACCGCCGGCCACATCGAGCCCGCGCTCGCCCTCGCGGACGCCCTGCGCAGGCAGGACCCGACCGTGGGCATCACGGCCCTCGGCACGGAGCGCGGACTGGAGACCAGGCTCGTCCCCGAGCGCGGTTACGAGCTGGCGCTCATCCCCGCGGTCCCGCTGCCGCGCAAGCCCACACCCGAGCTGATCACCGTCCCCGGACGGCTGCGCGGCACCATCAAGGCCGCCGAGCAGATCCTGGAGCGCACCAAGGCCGACTGCGTCGTCGGCTTCGGCGGCTACGTCGCCCTGCCGGGCTACCTCGCCGCCAAGCGGCTGGGCGTGCCGATCGTCGTGCACGAGGCCAACGCCCGCCCCGGCCTCGCCAACAAGATCGGCTCCCGCTACGCGGCGGGCGTGGCCGTCGCCACCCCGGACAGCAAGCTGCGCAACTCCCGCTACATCGGCATCCCGTTGCGGCACTCGATCGCGACCCTCGACCGCGCCCGGGTGCGCCCCGAGGCGCGTGCGGCGTTCGGGCTCGACCCCAATCTGCCGACGCTCCTCGTGTCCGGCGGCTCGCAGGGCGCGCGCCGTCTCAACGAGGTCGTCCAGCAGATCGCGCCGGTCCTCCAGCGCTCCGGGATCCAGATCCTCCACGCGGTCGGCCCGAAGAACGAGGTGCCGCGCGTGGACAACATGCCCGGGATGCCGCCCTATGTGCCGGTACCGTACGTGGACCGGATGGACCTCGCGTACGCCGCGGCCGACATGATGCTCTGCCGCGCGGGCGCGATGACCGTCGCCGAACTCTCCGCCGTCGGCCTGCCCGCCGCCTACGTCCCGCTGCCGATCGGCAACGGCGAACAGCGGCTCAACGCCCAGCCGGTGGTCAAGGCGGGCGGCGGCCTGCTGGTGGACGACGCCGAGCTGACCCCCGAGTGGGTCCACGGCAACGTCCTTCCCGTGCTGGCCGATCCGCACCGGTTGTACGAGATGTCGCGTGCGGCCGCCGAGTTCGGCCGCCGGGACGCCGACGACCTGCTCGTCGGCATGGTGTACGAGGCGATTGCGGCACGCCGCCAGGCGTGAGAAGGCAGGGACCGTGGCCGGACCGACCACCGCCGAGCGCGGCGCGGAGCATCCCCCCGAGAGATCGGACACCTCCGGCGGACCCGCCGGGCCGGGCGGACCGGACGCGTCCGGGGGGCGGCCCCCCGGACGCGACCCCGTCCGGCGGCGGATCCTGCTGCGCCGTGCGCTGATCGGCTGCGTCGCCGCGGTGCTCCTCGCGGCCGGCGCCGTGTGGGCCCTCTACGGGTCCTCCTGGCTGCGCACCGAGGAGGTACGGGCCACGGGCACCGACGTGCTCACCCCGCGGCAGGTCGAGGAGGCGGCGGCGGTGCCGGTCGGCGCCCCGCTGGCCTCCGTCGACACCGACGCCGTGGAGGCCAGGCTGCGCGAGGCGATGCCGCGCATCGCCTCCGTCGAGGCCGTGCGGTCCTGGCCGCACGCCATCGAGCTGCGGGTGGTCGAGCGGACCGCGGTCCTGGCCCTGGAGAAGGGCGCGCGGTTCGCCGAAGTGGACGCGGAGGGCGTGCAGTTCGCCACGGCCGACAAGGCGCCCCGCGGTGTGCCGCTCGTCCGCCTCGACCTCGCCGGATCACCCGGCGCCGCACGGTTCGACGCCGACCGGCTGCTCACCGAGGCGGTGGCGGTGCGCGGCGATCTGCCCGCCCGGGTGGTGCGCGAGACCGCGTCCCTGGAGGTGCGGTCCTACGACGACATCTCCCTGCGGCTCACGGGCGACCGGCGGGTGCTGTGGGGGAGTTCCGAGCACGGCCCGGCGAAGGCTCGCACACTCGCGGCGCTGATGAAAGCGTCTCCCGGTGCGCGTCAGTTCGACGTGAGCGCCCCCACCGCCCCTGCCGCAGCGGGGAGTTGACGCACATCTGCGCAGGCCAGCACCCTGGTTGCGCATCGAGCGGCGTGATCACATAGGGTGAAAAGAAAAACGGGAGGTTCGGCGTGTTCGTTGAACGGGCGCCTCGTGTCGACTTAGTGTCCTGTTCGGAAGAGTCCAGGGAACAGACACACTGATAACCCTAAACTTCACCGTTAGGGTTCGGGTCGGCAGCCGGGCTGGTCGGGCCGTCCCCATTCGACATCAGTCGGCGCACCGCGGTCCCGCGAGGCGTCGACACGTAACTCGAGGCGAGAGGCCTTCGACGTGGCAGCACCGCAGAACTACCTCGCAGTCATCAAGGTCATCGGTGTCGGCGGCGGTGGTGTCAATGCCATCAACCGAATGATCGAGGTCGGTCTCAAAGGCGTCGAGTTCATCGCGATCAACACGGACGCGCAAGCGCTGTTGATGAGCGACGCCGACGTCAAGCTCGACGTCGGCCGCGAACTCACCCGGGGCCTCGGCGCCGGAGCCAACCCGGCAGTCGGTCGCAAGGCGGCAGAGGACCACCGCGAGGAGATCGAGGAGGTCCTCAAGGGGGCCGACATGGTCTTCGTCACCGCGGGAGAAGGCGGCGGCACCGGCACCGGCGGCGCCCCCGTCGTCGCCAACATCGCGCGCTCGCTCGGCGCCCTGACCATCGGCGTCGTCACCCGCCCCTTCACCTTCGAGGGACGCCGGCGCGCCAACCAGGCGGAGGACGGCATCGCCGAGCTCCGCGAAGAGGTCGACACCCTCATCGTCATCCCCAACGACCGCCTGCTGTCCATCTCGGACCGGCAGGTGAGCGTCCTCGACGCCTTCAAGTCCGCGGACCAGGTGCTGCTCTCGGGTGTCCAGGGCATCACCGACCTCATCACCACCCCCGGCCTGATCAACCTCGACTTCGCCGACGTCAAGTCCGTGATGTCCGAGGCCGGGTCGGCCCTGATGGGCATCGGCTCCGCCCGCGGCGACGACCGCGCCGTGGCCGCCGCGGAGATGGCCATCTCCTCCCCGCTGCTGGAGGCGTCCATCGACGGCGCCCGCGGCGTGCTGCTCTCCATCTCGGGCGGCAGCGACCTCGGCCTCTTCGAGATCAACGAGGCCGCCCAGCTGGTGAGCGAGGCGGCCCACCCCGAGGCCAACATCATCTTCGGCGCCGTCATCGACGACGCGCTCGGCGACGAGGTCCGGGTCACGGTCATCGCGGCCGGCTTCGACGGCGGACAGCCGCCGACCCGCCGGGAGAACGTCATCGGCTCCGCTTCCGCCAAGCGCGAGGAGCAGGCCCCGCCGCAGCGCCCCGAGCCGGTGCGCCCCGCGAGCGGTCTGGGCACGGTGCCCGTGCGCGAGGAGCCCCCGGCACCCGCCGAGCCCGCCCCGGTCTCCGGCGACACGATCTCCCCGTCGTCCCCGCCCCAGGTCCCCTCGGCCCGTCCGTACGACACCCAGGCCGAAGAGCTGGACGTCCCCGACTTCCTGAAGTGACCGTGGAGCACGACGCGATACACGCGAGCGGCGCCCGCTTCGCCTTCACCGACAGGTGGGGCGGGGTGAGCGCCGCTCCGTACGAGGAGCTCAACCTCGGCGGCGCGGTCGGCGACGACCCGGACGCCGTCCGGGCCAACCGCGCCGCCGCCGCCCGGTCCCTGGGCATCGACCCGGACCAGGTCGTCTGGATGAACCAGGTGCACGGCAAGGACGTCGCGGTGGTCGACGGCCCGTGGGGGGACGCGCCCGTCCCGTCCGTCGACGGGGTGGTCACCGCCCGGCGCGGTCTGGCGCTCGCGGTGCTCACCGCGGACTGCACCCCCGTCCTGCTGGCCGACCCGGTGGCGGGCGTCGCCGCCGCCGCGCACGCCGGCCGGCCCGGCACGGTCGCCGGCATCGTCCCCGCGACCGTGGCGGCGATGACCGCGCTCGGCGCCGAACCGGCACGCATCGTCGCGCGCACCGGCCCCGCCGTCTGCGGCCGTTGCTACGAGGTTCCCGAGCAGATGCGGGCGGACGTCGCCGAAGTGGAACCGGCCGCCTGGTCCGAGACGAGCTGGGGCACTCCCGCCGTCGACGTGACCGCCGCGGTGCACGCCCAGCTCGCCGCGCTCGGCGTCACCGACCGCCGCGCGTCCGGGATCTGCACCCTGGAATCGCGCGACCACTACTCGTACCGCCGTGACCGGACCACCGGGCGGCTCGCCGGATACGTCTGGCTCGAAAGCCGGGATGGGTCATGACGGACCGCAGCACCGAACTCGCCGACAACCTGGCGCGGGTGGAGGAGCGGATCGCCGCCGCCTGCGCGGCCGCCGGACGCGACCGCGGCGAGGTGACGCTGATCGTGGTCACCAAGACCTACCCCGCCTCCGATGTGCGGATCCTGCACGGACTCGGGGTGCGTCACATGGCGGAGAACCGTGACCAGGACGCGGCCCCGAAAGCCGCGGCCTGTGCGGATCTGGACATCCGGTGGCATTTCGTCGGCCAGCTCCAGACCAACAAAGTCCGTTCCGTGGCGGGTTACGCCGATGTCGTGCAGTCCGTCGACCGGCCGAAGCTCGTCTCCGCCCTCTCGGCCGCGGCGGTCCGGGCGGACCGCGAGATCGGCTGCCTGGTCCAGGTCGCGCTCGACGCGGAGTCCGGGCGGCAGGGGGAGCGCGGCGGCGTCGCGCCGGACCGGATCGAGGAGTTGGCGGACGCGGTGGCCGCCGCACCGGGACTGCGGCTCGGCGGGCTGATGACCGTCGCGCCGCTGGCCGGCCCCTATGCGGGGCGGCAACAGGCGGCGTTCGAGCGGCTGATGGAATTCTCATCCGGCCTGCGCGCGGCTCATCCGGCTGCGAACATGGTGTCAGCAGGGATGAGTGCGGACCTCGAGCAGGCCGTGGCGGCGGGAGCGACACATGTGCGCGTCGGCACTGCGGTACTCGGAGTCCGACCGAGGCTCCGGTAACGTCGCGAAGCAAGTCGGACCACAGTAGAAAATATGGTCATTCCCGCCGAAAGCGGGGCGGGCCGAGTGGATACGGGCACTTGGTGACGATTGCCGATCCACCACAGAGCGGAGGACTCAGAGAATGGCCGGCGCTATGCGCAAGATGGCGGTCTACCTCGGCCTCGTGGAGGACGATGGGTACGACGGCCGGGGCTTCGACCCCGATGACGACTTCGAACCCGAGCCCGAGCCGGAGCGCGACCACCGGCGGCACGCACCCCCGCACCAGATCGAGCGGGAGGAGCCGGTCCGCGTGGCCGCCCCGCCCGCACCCCGCGAGCCCGTCGCCCTGCCGGTCGAGAGCCCGCGCCCGGCGCGTATCGCCCCCGTGGCATCCATCACACCTGAACGTCCGAGCCTGGAGAAGAACGCACCGGTGATCATGCCCAAGGCCGTGTCCGAGCGGGAGCCCTACCGCATCACCACGCTGCACCCCCGGACCTACAACGAGGCCCGTACCATCGGGGAACACTTCCGTGAGGGCACCCCGGTGATCATGAACCTCACGGAGATGGACGACACCGACGCGAAGCGACTTGTCGACTTTGCCGCGGGACTCGTCTTCGGCCTGCATGGCAGCATTGAACGAGTGACGCAGAAGGTGTTCCTGTTGTCGCCTGCTAACGTCGATGTCACGGCTGAGGACAAGGCCCGCATCGCAGAGGGCGGATTCTTCAACCAGAGCTGAGGAAAGACTCCGGGAACGACCCGGCCGCACGGCCGGCAACACGAGAGACCAGGGGAGAGGGAAGCGCGGGATGGGCGTCGCACTACAAGTGATCTACATCGCGCTGATGTGCTTCCTGGTCGTGTTGATCTTCCGGCTGGTCATGGACTACGTCTTCCAGTTCGCACGTTCATGGCAACCCGGCAAGGCGATGGTGGTCGTTCTGGAGGCCACCTACACTGTCACCGATCCACCGCTCAAGCTTCTTCGGCGGTTCATCCCGCCGTTGCGTCTCGGGGGCGTGGCACTCGACCTGTCCTTCTTCGTTCTGATGATCATCGTCTACATCCTGATCTCCGTCGTTCGCGGCGTGGGGAGCTCGATGTGAGCGATACGGTCCTGCCGACTGCCGACGACTACGTAGAGGTGAAGAAGAGATGCCGCTGACCCCCGAGGACGTGCGGAACAAGCAGTTCACGACCGTCCGCCTCCGAGAAGGCTATGACGAGGACGAGGTCGATGCCTTCCTCGACGAGGTCGAAGCCGAGCTGACCCGTCTGCTCCGCGAGAACGAGGACCTGCGCGCCAAGCTGGCCGCCGCGACCCGTGCGGCCGCGCAGAACCAGCAGCAGCAGGGCATGCGCAAACCCCCGGAGCCGCAGGACGGCCGCGGTCCCGGCGCCCCCGTGCCCGCCGCCATATCCGGACCCCCCGTCCAGCAGCAGCCCCCGCAGATGGGCCCGCCCCAGCTGCCCGGTGGTGCTCCGCAGCTGCCGGCCGGTCCCAGCCACGGCGGCCCGCAGGGCCCCGGCCCGATGGGTCAGGGTCCCGGCGGCCCCATGGGCCCCGGTCCGATGCAGGGCGGCCCCATGGGCGGTCCGATGGGCGGCCCCATGGGCCACGGCGGCCCGCAGGGCCCCGGTCCGATGGGCCAGGGTCCCGGCGGCGACAGCGCGGCCCGTGTCCTCTCGCTGGCCCAGCAGACCGCCGACCAGGCGATCGCCGAGGCCCGCTCCGAGGCCAACAAGATCGTCGGCGAGGCGCGTTCGCGCGCCGAGGGCCTCGAGCGCGACGCCCGCGCCAAGGCCGACGCCCTGGAGCGGGACGCACAGGAGAAGCACCGCGTGGCCATGGGCTCCCTGGAGTCCGCGCGCGCCACGCTGGAGCGCAAGGTCGAGGACCTGCGGGGCTTCGAGCGCGAGTACCGCACGCGCCTGAAGTCGTACCTGGAGTCGCAGCTGCGCCAGCTGGAGACCCAGGCCGACGACTCGCTGGCCCCGCCGCGCACCCCCGCCGCGGCCTCGCTCCCGCCGTCCCCGGCGCCCTCCATGGCACCGGCCGGCGCGAGCGCCCCGTCCTACGGCGGCAACCAGACGATGGGCGGCCACGGCCCCTCGCCGTCCGGCCCGTCCTACGGCGGTCAGCAGCAGATGTCCCCGGCCATGACCCAGCCGATGGCACCGGTCCGGCCGCAGGCGCCGCAGCCGATGCAGCAGGCGCCGTCGCCGATGCGGGGCTTCCTCATCGACGAGGACGACAACTGACGCCGCGCGCGTAACGGCGCAACCGTCGGCAGACACAAGGGCCGGGCCCGGAAGCACACCACGTGCTCCGGGCCCGGCCCTTTGCGCGCGCCGCCCCCGCGCCCGCCCCGGGTGGGCCCTGGCGGGCGGGGGCTTGCGCCCCAGGCGACGACGGCAGGGGCTTCTGCCCCTGCAGTCCGGCTGCGGGGCCTCGGACTCCTCGGCGGGGCGGGCGGGATGGTCAGCCTCGCCGGCGTCTGAGGCGCGGGGGTGCGGGGACGGAGCCCCCGCCGGAGGGCGTGAGGTCACGGGGCCGCCGGCCCGGGTGATGGTGCACGTCGCTGCGCGCCGTGTCCTCGGTCGCGGGACGGGCCGGGGCGGCCGGGCCGTTGCCCGGGAGGGGAGCCCTCGGACGGGCCGGCATGGGGGGGCCGCTGCCCGGGGAGCCGGCCCCGGGCGCGGGCCGGACTTCCCGCCGGCCGGGAGGTCTGCCCCGGGACGGGCGAGGGCCCGGCAGCGGGCGGCTGCCGGGCCCTCGGGACGCCGTGGCGTCAGACCTTGCGGAGGCGGAACGTCAGGGAGAGGCCCTCGTCGGTGAAGGCGTCGCCGTAGGACGCGTCCGCCTCCCCGGTGGCGAAGTCCGTCGCCAGCACCTCGTCCGCGATCAGCGTCGCGTGGTCGGCCAGGGCGGAGGCCACCTCCGGGTCGGAGGAGGACCAGCGCAGCGCGATCCGGTCCGCCACGTCCAGGCCGCTGTTCTTGCGGGCCTCCTGGATCAGGCGGATCGCGTCGCGCGCCAGACCCGCACGCCGCAGTTCCGGCGTGATCTCCAGGTCGAGGGCGACGGTCGCCCCCGCGTCCGATGCCACGGACCAGCCCTCGCGCGGGGTCTCGGTGATGATGACCTCCTCCGGGGAGAGGGAGATCGTCTCGCCGCCCACCTCCAGCGTCGCCTCACCGGAGCGCAGCGCCAGCGAGAGCGCGGCGGCGTCGGCCGCGGCGACCGCCTTGGCCACGTCCTGGACGCCCTTGCCGAAACGCTTGCCCAGCGCGCGGAAGTTGGCCTTCGCCGTGGTGTCGACCAGCGAGCCGCCGACCTCGGAGAGCGACGCGAGGGAGGAGACGTTCAGCTCCTCGGTGATCTGCGCGTGCAGCTCGGGGGAGAGGGTCTCGAAGCCGGAGACGGCCACCAGGGCGCGCGACAGCGGCTGGCGGGTCTTGACGCCGGACTCCGCACGCGTCGCCCGTCCCAGCTCCACCAGACGCCTCACGAGCACCATCTGCTGCGACAGCGCCGGGTCGATCGCGTCCAGGTCGGCGACCGGCCAGGAGGACAGGTGCACCGACTCGGGCGCGTCCGGGGTGACCGGCACGACCAGGTCCTGCCAGACCCGCTCGGTGATGAACGGGGTGAGCGGCGCCATCAGACGCGTCACGGTCTCCACGACCTCGTGGAGGGTGCGCAGAGCGGCCTTGTCGCCCTGCCAGAAGCGGCGGCGGGAGCGGCGCACATACCAGTTGGAGAGGTCGTCGACGAACGCCGAGAGCAGCTTCCCCGCGCGCTGGGTGTCGTACGCCTCCAGCGCCGAGGTCACCTGGTCCACCAGCGCGTGCAGCTCGCTCAGCAGCCACCGGTCGAGGACCGTGCGGTCGGCGGGCGCCGGATCGGCCGCGGAGGGCGCCCAGTTCGACGTACGGGCGTACAGCGCCTGGAAGGCGACGGTGTTCCAGTACGTCAGCAGGGTCTTGCGCACGACCTCCTGGATCGTGCCGTGCCCCACGCGCCGGGCGGCCCACGGCGAGCCGCCGGCCGCCATGAACCAGCGCACGGCGTCGGCGCCGTGCTGGTCCATCAGCGGGATCGGCTGGAGGATGTTGCCCAGGTGCTTGGACATCTTGCGGCCGTCCTCGGCCAGGATGTGCCCGAGGCAGACCACGTTCTCGTACGAGGACTTGTCGAAGACCAGCGTGCCGACGGCCATCAGCGTGTAGAACCAGCCGCGGGTCTGGTCGATGGCCTCCGAGATGAACTGCGCCGGGTAGCGCTTCTCGAAGACGTCCTTGTTCTTGTAGGGGTAGCCCCACTGCGCGAAGGGCATCGAACCGGAGTCGTACCAGGCGTCGATGACCTCCGGGACGCGCGTCGCGGTGGCGGAGCACTGCGGGCAGGCGAAGGTGACGTCGTCGATGTACGGGCGGTGCGGGTCGAGGCCCGACTGGTCGGCGCCGGTCAGCTCGGTCAGCTCGGCGAGCGAGCCGACGCAGGTGAGGTGGTCGTCCTCGCAGCGCCAGATCGGCAGCGGGGTCCCCCAGTAGCGGTTCCGGGAGAGCGCCCAGTCGATGTTGTTGTTCAGCCAGTCCCCGTACCGGCCCTGCTTGACCGAGTCGGGGAACCAGTTGGTCGCCTCGTTCTCGGCGAGCAGGCGGTCCTTGACCGCCGTGGTGCGGATGTACCAGGAGGGCTGCGCGTAGTAGAGCAGCGCCGTGTGGCAGCGCCAGCAGTGCGGGTAGCTGTGCTCGTACGGGATGTGCTTGAACAGCAGCCCGCGTGCCTGCAGGTCGGCGGTCAGGGCTTCGTCGGCCTTCTTGAAGAAGACGCCGCCGACGAGCGGCACGTCCTCCTCGAAGGTGCCGTCGGGGCGGACCGGGTTGACGACCGGCAGCCCGTAGGAGCGGCAGACCTTGAGGTCCTCCTCACCGAACGCGGGGGACTGGTGGACCAGACCCGTGCCGTCCTCGGTGGTGACGTACTCGGCGTTGACCACGTAGTGGGCCCCGGACGGGCTGCCCTTGCCGGTTCCCTCGCCTACGCTCGGGAACTCCACCAGCTCGAAGGGCCGCTGGTACGTCCAGCGCTCCATCTCGGCGCCGGTGAACGACTGCCCGGTCGCCTCCCAGCCCTCGCCCAGCGCCTTCTCCAGCAGCGGCTCGGCGACGACCAGCCTCTCGGAGTCCTCGTCGCCGGTCCTGCGCGCCACCACGTACGTGACCTCGGGGTGGGCGGCGACCGCCGTGTTGGACACCAGCGTCCACGGGGTGGTCGTCCACACCACCAGGGCCGCCTCGCCCGCCAGCGGGCCGGAGGTCAGCGGGAAGCGCACGTAGACCGACGGGTCCACGACCGTCTCGTAGCCCTGCGCCAGCTCGTGGTCGGAGAGCCCGGTGCCGCAGCGCGGACACCACGGGGCGACCCGGTGGTCCTGGACCAGCAGGCCCTTGTCGAAGATCTGCTTCAGCGACCACCACACGGACTGGATGTAGTCCGGGTCCATCGTCCGGTACGGGTCGTCCATGTCGGTCCAGTAGCCCATGCGCGTCGTCAGCTCGGCGAACGCGTCCGTGTGCCGGGTCACCGACTCACGGCACTTGGCGTTGAACTCGGCGATGCCGTAGGCCTCGATGTCCTTCTTGCCGGAGAAGCCGAGCTCCTTCTCGACGGCGAGCTCGACCGGCAGGCCGTGGCAGTCCCAGCCGGCCTTGCGGGCGACGTGGTAGCCGCGCATGGTGCGGAAGCGCGGGAAGACGTCCTTGAAGACGCGGGCCTCGATGTGGTGCGCGCCGGGCATGCCGTTGGCCGTGGGCGGACCCTCGTAGAAGACCCACTCGGGGCGTCCCTCGGACTGCTCCAGGGTCTTGGCGAAGATCTTGCCCTCGCGCCAGAAGTCGAGCACGGCGTGCTCGAGCGCGGGCAGGTCTACCTGGGCGGGTACCTGGCGGTACTGCGGCGGCGTCATCGGTCTCCTCCGGCGGACATCTCGCTCGTTCCGTCGGAGGGACGAGAGCCAACGCTGCGCTCCCGCGGTACCACCCTCCTTGGCCCCGGGCCCGCAGGCCCCGGACCCCCTCATTGGGGTCGCGATGCCGGTTCTACTCGCCTGGGCGGCTTTCTTCCGGCGGCTCCGGGGTGATGCTTCGCCTCGCGCTCGCCCCCGGGCTCTCACCGTCCCCGGGTCGCTCATGGCCGCATACGACGCTACTGGTCCCCATCCACGCCTTTCGCTGCGCCCAGTGTAAGGGCCCGGCGGCCCCGTCGCGGACCGCTTTTCCCGGCACGCCGCGGGGCGGGCGCCGCCCCCGGCGGAGCGGGGGCGGTTGCCCCGAATGCCGCACCCGGGGCGTCCGGGCCCCACGCGCGCGCCGGGGGCGGATTACGGGGCGGACAGCTGGGCACAACGGATGCAGACCCGGCATCCCGCAGCCGTGACCGGGTCCGACCGGCGGCGTGCCCCGTTGCCGCCGGGCTGGTGTCGATTTATCGTCCCAGCACGATTCGCGAGCAAGATCACAATATGTGAAGGGGCCGCGGCCATGGTGGCGAAGAAGACCGCCGACACATCGGCGCACTCCCGTTCCGCCGCCGCGCCCGCGCCGGCGGACGACCCCCCGGGCGAGGCCGCCGGGACGACGGCCGCGCAGGGGACGCCGGCGAAGAAGACGGCTGCGAAGACCGCGAAGAAGACGGCGAAGAAGACCGCGGGCAAGACCGCGAAGAAGGCCGCCGCGAAGACGACGGCGGCCGCGAAGGCGCCGGCGAAGGCCGCGGCGAAGAAGGCCGCGAAGAAGACGGCGAAGAAGACCGCGAAGAGGGCGGCGCCGGGGAAGGCCCCGGCGGGCACCGCAGCCGGGTCCGCTCCGGCGGCCACGGAGCAGGCCGCGGACGCGGCCTCGACGCAGACAGGAGCCAGGACGGTGGCAACCAAGAAGACCGCGGCCCGAAGCGCCGCAGGTGGGCCCACGGCCCCTGCGGTGGCGGCGACGCCACCCGGTGAGCTGGCGGTGCGGCCGGGGGAGGACCCCTGGACCCCCGCCGAGGTGGACGAGGCCCGCACCGGCCTGGAGGGCGAGGCGGTCCGGCTGACCGCCGAGATCACCGCGTCGGAGAGCGCGCTCGCCGGACTCATGCGGGACTCCGGAGACGGCGCGGGCGACGACGAGGCGGACACCGGCACCAAGAACATCACCCGCGAGCACGAGATGGCCCTCGCCGCCAACGCCCGCGAGATGCTGGAGCAGACCGAGCGGGCCCTGGAACGGCTGGACGCCGGGACCTACGGACTCTGCGAGAGCTGCGGAAACCCGATCGGCAAGGCCCGGATGCAGGCGTTCCCCCGCGCCACGCTCTGCGTCGAGTGCAAGCAGAAGCAGGAACGCCGGGGCTGATGCCGCACGGGTGTGCCGTACCCTCGTGCGCAGGGACCCTGTCCGGCCCGCGTTTCGCCGGACCGTGACGCCCGCACGACACGTCGCCGCGCCGCCGGCGCGCCCCCGGCGGCCCTGCCGCCCGGGACGCCGGGGCGCGGTGCGGCACGTCGTCGGCGCCTCACGGGGCCCGGACCGCGCGGGCCCGTCCCGGCAGCGGCCCGGTCCGCCGGACGGCCCGCTGTCAGGCACCTAGGTTGAGGGACTCACGTGACAGAGGCGGAGCGCATCATCGGTACGCCGGATGGTGACGACGAGACGGCGGAGCCGGCCGAGCAGCCCAAGGGCAGGCGCCGGATCCTCGCGCTGTTCACGGTCGCGGTGGCGGCCTATCTGCTCGACCTGATCAGCAAGATCATCGTGGTCGAGAAGCTGGAGCACCACGAGCCGATCGAGATCATCGGCGACCTGCTCCGGTTCGAGGCGGTGCGCAACCCGGGCGCCGCGTTCGGCATGGGCGAGGCCTTCACGATCATCTTCACCTTCATCGCGGCCGCCGTGATCGTGGTGATCATCCGGCTCGCCCGCAAGCTGTACAGCCTGCCGTGGGCCATCGCGCTGGGTCTGCTGCTGGGCGGGGCGCTCGGCAACCTCACCGACCGCATCTTCCGGTCGCCCGGCGTCTTCGAGGGCGCCGTGGTCGACTTCATCGCGCCGGCGCACTTCGCGGTCTTCAACCTCGCCGACTCGGCGATCGTCTGCGGCGGCATCCTCATCGTGCTGCTGTCGTTCAAGGGGCTGGACCCCGACGGGACGGTCCACAAGGACTGACAAGGCATACTCGACGGGTGAGTACCCTTCCCGAGATCCGCACCCTGCCCGTACCCGACGGCCTGGAGGGCGAGCGCGTCGACGCCGCCATCTCCCGGATGTTCGGTTTCTCCCGCACCAAGGCGGCCGAGCTGGCCGCCGCCGGGAAGGTGCAGGTCGACGGGTCGGTCGTCGGGAAGTCCGAGCGGGTGCACGGCGGCGCGTGGCTCGAGGTCGAGATGCCGCAGGCGCCCGCGCCCGTGCAGATCGTGGCGGAGCCCGTCGAGGGCATGGAGATCGTCCACGACGACGACGACATCGTGGTGATCGTCAAGCCGGTCGGCGTGGCCGCGCACCCGAGCCCCGGCTGGACCGGGACGACCGTGATCGGCGGTCTGGCCGCCGCGGGATACCGGATCTCCACGTCGGGTGCCGCCGAGCGCCAGGGCATCGTCCACCGGCTCGACGTCGGCACCTCCGGACTGATGGTGGTCGCCAAGTCGGAGCGCGCGTACACCCTGCTCAAGCAGCAGTTCCGGGAGCGGACGGTCGACAAGCGCTACCACGCGCTGGTGCAGGGCCACCCCGACCCGCTGAGCGGCACCATCGACGCGCCCATCGGCCGCCACCCGAACCTCGACTACAAGTGGGCGGTCACGGCCGAGGGCAAGCCCTCGGTCACCCACTACGACCTCATCGAGGCGTTCCGGGCGGCCTCGCTGCTCGACATCAAGCTGGAGACCGGCCGCACCCACCAGATCCGGGTGCACATGGCCGCCCACCGGCACCCGTGCGTGGGCGATCTCACCTACGGCGCCGACCCGACGATGGCCAAGCGTCTCGGGCTGACGAGGCAGTGGCTGCACGCGGTGCGCCTCGGCTTCGAGCACCCGGCCGACGGACAGTGGGTCGAGTTCGCCAGCGACTACCCGGACGACCTCCAGCAGGCGCTGGAGAAGATCGCGGCGGAGAGCGCGTGAGCGGCGGCTGGCGGGTACGGGTCGCCGGCGGCCCTGCCGACCGCGAGGCGTGCTTCGCGGTCCGCAAGGACGTCTTCGTCGCCGAGCAGCAGGTGCCCGAGGACATCGAGTACGACGTCTTCGACGCCGAGGACGCCGTCACCGTGCACGTCCTCGCCGTGCGCGACGACGGGGTGGCGCTGGGCACCGGCCGGCTGCTGCACGGTCCGCACGCCGCGGACCGCACCGGCGGCGACCCCTCCGTCGGTTCGCTCGGCCGGCTCGCGGTGACCGGTGCCGCCCGTGGTCTGGGCGTCGGCGTGGCGCTGGTGCGCGCGATCGAGGACGAGGCCCGCGGGCTCGGGCTCACCGCCGTGGACCTGCACGCGCAGTCGCACGCGCTGGGCTTCTACGAGCGCCTCGGGTACGTGGCGTACGGCGCGGAGTACCAGGACGCCGGCATCCCGCACCGGTCGATGCGGCGCCCGCTCGACACCTGAGCCCGCGCGCCCGCGCGGTGCCTGAGCCCGAGCGCCCCCGAGCCTGAGCGACCCCGAGCCTGAGCGACCCTGAGCCCGGGGCCCGCCCGCCGGCCCGGCCCGGGGTGCGGGCGGTCCCGCCGCCGGCGGAGACCGCGGGGTGGCTCCGGCGGGCGGCGCGGGGGCGTCGCGCCGGGTTCGGCCGGGCCCCGTGGCAGGGTTGGGACCCCGATCGCCGAGGTTCCGAGCCGCCGGAGGACGCACCGTGGACCAACTGGCGCTGCTGTTCGCGCTGTTGTTCGGAGCGGTCGTGAGCGTGCCGCTGGGGCGCCGGCTGGGGCTGCCCCCGCCGGTCCTGATGACGCTCGCCGGCATCGTGCTGGCCTTCCTCCCGTTCGTGCCGAACATCGAGGTGCCGCCCGACCTGATCCTCCCGCTGCTGCTGCCCCCGTTGCTCTACGCGGCCGTCCAGCGGACCTCCTGGCGGCAGTTCGCCGCCAACGCCCGGCCGATCCTGCTGCTCGCGGTCGCCCTCGTCTTCGTGACCACCGCGGCGGTCGCCGCGGCCGCCCACGCGGTGGTGCCCGGACTTCCGGTGGCCGCCGCCGTCGCGCTCGGCGCACTCGTGGCGCCGCCCGACCCGGTCGCGGCCACCGCCGTCGCCGGGTCGCTCGGGCTGCCCCGCCGGCTGGTGTCGATCATGGAGGGCGAGGGGCTGTTCAACGACGTCACCGCCATCGTGCTCTACCACGTGGCGATCGCCGCGGCCGTGAGCGGCGAGTTCTCCGTCGGGCGGGCCGCGGGGGAGCTGGTGCTGTCGGCCGTCGTCGCCGTCGCCGTCGGCCTCGCGCTGGGCTGGGTCTCCAACAAGGTCATGGGCCTGCTCGGCGACCCGACCCTGCAGACCGGCCTCACCGTGATGGTGCCCTTCGCCGCCTACGTGCTCGCGGAGGAACTCCTGGGCTCGGGCGTGCTGGCGGTCCTGACCTGCGCCCTGTACCTCGCCGAGCACACCGCCGACGCCGACGACGTGATGGGCCGGCTGGCCGGGAACACCTTCTGGGAGATCCTGGACACGCTGATCACCGGGATCGCCTTCGGCCTCATCGGCCTCGAACTGCACAACGTGTTCGGCACCGCGGAGGGCCGCCTCGGTGAACTGATCGGCTGGAGCGCCGTGGTGGTCGCCGTGGTCGTCGGCGTACGGCTGCTGTGGCTGCTGCCCGCGGCCTGGCTCGCCAAGCGCCTCCACCGCAAGCGGGACTACGACGAGGACGTGCCGACCAGCTGGCGGGAGACGGTCGTGCTGTGGTGGGCGGGGATGCGGGGCGTGGCCTCCGTGGCCCTGGCCCTCGCGATCCCGCTCACGACGGACGCGGGCGACGACTTCCCCAAGCGCGGGGAGATCGTCTTCATCGCCTTCGCCGTGATCATGGTCACGCTGGTGTGCCAGGGCATCAGCCTGCCCTGGCTGGTGAAGCGGCTGGGCGTGCGCGCCGACACGGGAGCCGAGCGGGAGCTGGAGCGGAGTCTCGCGCTGCGCGCCGCCAAGGCGGCGAAGCGCCGGCTCAAGGAGATCGAGGAGACGGAGGAGCTGCCCGAGGAGGCCGGCGAGCGGCTGCTGCGCGGCGCCTTCGACATCGGGGCGAGGATCAGCCCGGACATCGTCGACGACGAGCGCAGGGAGTGGTTCGCCAAGCGCGTCGAGCGGTACGCGACCGTGCGGCGCATCCAGCGGGAGATGCTGTCGGCCGCCCGTCACGAGGTGCTCTCGGCGCGCAGCGAGCCCGGCGTCGATCCGGAGGTCGTCGACCGGGTGCTGCACCACCTCGACGTCCGCAGCCTGCGCTGAGCCACCACCCGCCGCCGCCCGCCGGTCCGTCCTCGGGCGGACCGGCAGCGGGCGGGTCAGCCGCGTCCGGTGCGGGGAGCGTCGCCGTTCGGCGCGGAGGCGTCGGCGGGCAGGTACTCCTCCGAGTTGTTGCTGTGCACCTCGGACGCGCGGGGCGTGCCGACACGGCCCGCCGCGGGCGCGGCCGGGCGTTCGGCCGCGCGGGAGGTGACCACCCGCGGCAGCGCGTAGGGGTGCTTCTCGGTCAGCCAGGCGAGCATCTGCTCGCGCACGGTGCAGCGGGCCGTCCAGATGTCGTCGGCGTCCTTCGCGGTGACGACCGCCCGCACCTGGATGGTGCTCGGGGTGGTGTCTGTGACCGCGAGGCTCCAGTCGCGGCGGTCCCACGCGGCGCAGCCGTCCAGGATCTCGCGCAGCTTCTCCCGCATCAGCGGCAGCGGGGCGGAGTGGTCCAGGTGGAAGTAGACGGTGCCGGTCATCTGGGCGCCGCCGCGCGACCAGTTCTCGAACGGCTTGCTGGTGAAGTACGACACCGGCATCGTGATCCGGCGCTCGTCCCAGGTGCGGACGGCCAGGAAGGTGAGGGTGACCTCCTCGACCACACCCCACTCGCCGTCGACGACGACCGTGTCCCCGATGCGCACCATGTCGCCGAAGGCGATCTGGAAGCCGGCGAAGAGGTTGCCCAGCGTGGACTGGGCGGCGACACCGGCGACGATGCCGATGATGCCCGCGGAGGCCAGCATCGAGGTGCCGATCTTCTCCATGCCGGGGAAGGTCAGCAGCATCGCGGCGACCGCCACCACGGCCACCACGGCTGTGACGATCCTCATGATGAGCGTCACCTGGGTGCGCACCCGGCGGACCCGGGCGGCGTCCCTGGTGACGGACGCGTAGCGGGCGTAGGTCGCCTCCACCGCCGTCGACGCGATGCGGATGATCAGCCAGGCGCTGGCCGCGATCAGCACCAGCGAGAGGACGTGGCCTATCCCGGCGCGGTAGTCCGCCACGAGCGAGTGGCGGATCTCGCCGTAGGAGGCGCGCAGCATCGCACCGAGCAGCACCACCTGCAGGGGCAGCCGGCAGCCGCGGAGCATGCCCCACAGCGGTGTCTCCGGGTGGCGTGCGTCGGCACGGCGCAGCAGCAGATCGACGACCCAGCCGACGACGAGCGTCAGCACCACCGAGCCGCCGACCACGATCAGCGGGCGCAGTACGTTCTCCATGTCTCCCTGACTCCAAGACGAGAAGGCTCCGCGCGCGGGACGCCGCCGCCGGCGGCCTCCGCGCGGCCGGAGCCGCGGTCGTGCACGGGGTCCTGGCAGGATGGCCGGATGAACATCGTCCTCCTCCACTCCAGCTACGGACTGCGTCCCGCGGTGCGGGCCGCAGCCGACCGGTTGCGGGCCGCCGGGCACGAAGTGCGCGTGCCCGACCTGTACGACGGTCAAACGGCCGACTCCGGTGAAGAGGGCCAGGAGATCAGGGAGCGGATCGGGCACGAGGAGCTGCTGCGCCGGGCGGTCGCCGCCGCGGCGCCGTACTCGGAGGACGGTCTGGTCTACGCCGGCTTCTCGCTCGGCGGCGCGATCGCGCAGAACCTCGCCCTCGGTGACGAGAAGGCCCGCGGCCTGCTGCTCCTGCACGGCACCTCGGACCTGCCCCAGGACGCGCACGCGGACGGACTGCCCGTCCAGCTCCACGTCGCCGACCCGGACCCCTCCGAGTCGGACGACTGGCTGAACACCTGGTACCTGGGGATGCAGCGGGCCGGCGCCGACGTGGAGATCCACCGGTACGCGGGGGCCGGACACCTGTACACCGACCCGGGGCTGGACGACTGGGACGAGGGCGCCGCGGAGCGGACCTGGCGGACCGCCCTCGCCTTCCTCGACTCCCTCGACGAGTCCTGACCCGCCGTCACGCACCGGGTCCCGACCCGCTGTCACGCACCGGGTCCCGGACCGCCGTCATGCACGGGGTCCCGGACCGCCGGCACGGGCCGGGTCGGGCGGGCTCGTCACGGCCCCGGGCGGGGCGCGCTCGTCCCGGCCCCGGCGGACCGTGCCGGGCCCGCCCGCCGCGGGTGGCCGGGCCCTGCCGGGCGGGCCCGCGGCCGGGTGCGGGGCGGGCCCGGCGGCGGGTCAGCGGACCGGCCGGTCCGCCCGCTCCACCTTCTGGGTGCCGCTCAGCGTGCGGTACGAGCGGGTCCACGCGGCGCTCGAGTCCGGCTTCGCCTTGTCCGAGAGGGTGTAGTAGTCCATCTGCGCGTGCTCCGGCGTGACGTCGAGCACGCCGTAGCCGTGGCCGTCCATGTCCACCCACTTCACGTGGCGGTTGGCGGCCCGCACCGCCGCCTGGGCGACCAGCGAGACCGTGCCCGGCGCGACGTTCAGCACGTCGTCCAGGTTGTCGGAGGTCACCGAGGTGACCACGAACTCCGTCGCGGCCGACTGCGAGACCGGATAGGTGGCGGCCCGCACCGGGACGTCGTTCGCCCAGGCCATGTGGATGTCGCCGGTGAGGAAGACGGTGTTGCGGATGCCGCCCGCGGTGAGATGCGCGAGGAGTTCCCGGCGGTCGTCGGTGTAGCCGTCCCACTGGTCCACGTTGACCGCCAGGCCCCCCTCGGGCAGGCCCAGCAACTCTGCGAGCGGGCCCAGCAGGTGGGCCGGCAGCGAGCCGAAGGCGACCGGGGAGATCATCACCGAGGTCCCCACCAGGCGCCAGGCGGTGTCCGAGCCGGTGAGGCCGGCCTTCAGCCAGTCCAGCTGCGCCCGCCCGGTGATGGTGCGCTCCGGGTCGTCGGCGTCCCCGTTCCCGATGCCGGTCTGCTCGGAGCGGAAGGAGCGCAGGTCCAGCAGGTGCAGATCGGCCAGCCTGCCGAAGCGCAGCCGGCGGTAGACGGTCCCCTCGGTCGAGGCCCGGACCGGCATCCACTCGAAGTACGCCTGGCGGGCCGCGGCCGCGCGGGCCGCCCAGTCGCCCTCCGCTCCGGGCGTGTGGTTCTCGGCACCGCCGGCCCAGGCGTCGTTCGCGATCTCGTGGTCGTCCCAGATCGCGACGACCGGATGCGCGGCGTGCAGCGCCTGGAGGTCGGGGTCCGTCTTGTAGGTGGCGTGCCGGGTCCGGTAGTCGGCGAGGGTGACGATCTCGTGCCGCGGTTCGTGCGCCCGGACGCCGCCCCCGGCGGGGTAGCCGCCGGCCGCGTACTCGTAGATGTAGTCGCCGAGGTGCAGGACCGCGTCCAGGTCCGCGCGGGCGGCGAGGTGCCGGTAGGCGGAGAAGAAGCCGGCCTCCCAGTTGGCGCAGGACACCACGCCGAAGCGGATGCCGGGAACCGTGGCGCCCGCGGCCGGGGCGGTGCGGGTGCGCCCGGTGGGGGACACGGCGCCGCCCGCGCTGAAGCGGAAGTGGTAGCCGGTGGCGGGCCGCAGACCGCGCACGTCGGCCTTGACCGTGTGGTCGGCCGCCGCGCGGGCGGTGACGTCGCCCCGGGCGACGACCCGGGTGAAGTCCCTGTCCTCGGCCACTTCCCACCGGACCGGGGTGTCCGGGCCCAGTCCGGAGCCCGGGACGGCGCCGGGACCGGGGGTGACCCGGGTCCACAGCAGGACGCCGTCGGGCAGCGGGTCGCCCGACGCGACGCCGTGGAGGAAGGCGGGTGCCAGGTCCGCGGCGGTGGCCGGGACGGCGTGGGCCAGCGCGACGGGCGCGGCGGCGGCGGTTGCGGCGACGGCCTTGACGACCGTGCGGCGGCGGGGAGTTGAGGAAAATCGACTGGTCACGGCCGATCAGACTACTGATCGGTAGGTCGAATGGGCGGGCGAACGGAGAAAGTTCGCCCGCCCCTCGTGCGGTGTCGTCCGGGAGTTCGCGGGACGGCCCCCGGGGGGTCCCGCGCGGGGTCAGCCCTTCAGCGCCTTCGCGATCGCCGCGTCGAACTGCTCGGCCGTCATGGGCGCGGTGTCGCTGCCCTCGGCGGTCACCTTCTTGCCGTCCATCATCAGCGTGGGGGTGCCGCCCACCCCGCTGTCGTCGAACTTCTCCGACATCTTCATCGCCCAGGCGTCGAAGGTGCCCTGCTCGACGTCCTTGCGGAAGTCGGCGTTGTTCTTCAGGGCGGGCACCGTGTCCGCGACCTCCAGCAGGTAGGAGTCCTTGCCGAAGGAGTCCTCGTTCTCCTCGGGGTGCCACTTCTCGGAGTAGAGGGCCGTCTTGTAGGCGGTGAACGCCTCGGGGCTCACGTCCAGTGCCGCGCCCAGTGCGCTGAGCGCGTTCTTGGAGCCCTCGCCGCCGGCGGCGTCGTCGATGAAGGTGGCGCCGATGTAGGCGACCTTGTACGAGCCGTCCTCGACGCCCTTGTCCACCGACGCGCCGACCTCCTGCTCGAACACGGCGCAGACCGGGCAGCGGGAGTCCTCGTACAGCTCCAGGGTCTTCTTCGCGTCGGCCTTGCCGATCACGACCGTGGTGCCGTTCTCGCCCGAGGTGTTCTTCGGGGCGGTGATGTTCTTCGCGTCCGCCGCGGACTCCCAGTGGGAGGGCTTGTTGGCCTGCATGATGCCGTAGCCGACACCGCCGGCCACGGCGAGGACCAGGACGCCGCTGCCGGCCACGATCAGCTGCCGGCGGGTCCGCTCCTTCCTGGCCTGGCGCTCGCGCTCCTCGCGCAGCCGCTCGCGGGCGGCCGCCTTGTTGGCCTGGTTGTTGCGCTTGCTCATGATCGATCACTCCGTACGGGGACGTGGGAAGACTGCGGAAGGACTGGCTCCGGAAGGGGGGCGTGCGCTCTACGCGCAGAGCGCCACCGGACGCGGAGGTCCTCTCCGTCCCACGGAGTGCACCAGCGGCCGGACGCGGGCCGGGCGGGGGTCGCGGTACCGGGCGCGGCCCGCGGGCCGCCGGGCGGGAGCTGTGCCGCACACGGCGGACACCGCCAGCAGCAGCGGCCGGAAGGCGAGGGCGCCCGCGGCCCGCAGCATCGCCGCCAGCGCCGCCTCGCCCCGGCGCAGCCACGCGGCGGCGAGGAGGCCGACGGCGACGTGCGCGCCCAGCAGCAGCCACGGCACCGACGGGTCGGGGGAGGCCAGCAGCCCGGCGGCGGCCGACGGCTCGGCGACCCCCGGCAGCCCCGTGCCCAGACCGCCGCCGCAGAGCACGTCGAGGCCGAAGGTGCGCAGCGATCCGGCGACCGGGCCGCCGGTGGCGCCGTAGCAGGTGTGCTGCCCGAAGGTGAAGACCGTGTCCGCCGCCAGCTCCAGCGGCACCAGCAGGGCCGCGATCCGCCAGAAGCCGCGCTCCGCGCCCGACAGGGCGTACGCGGCGCCGAAGACGGCGGCGGCGAGCAGCGCGACGGTGGACAGCGGCAGCGGGGCACCCGAGAGCAGCACGTGGGACGCGGCGGACAGCGTCACGACGAGTGCCGTGAAGACCGCTGCCCGCAGCGTCCTGAGCTGCGTCCCTGATATGTCCATCGCCGGTGAGTGTGTCATGCCGGGCTGTAAGGACTCCTTAAACGGCCGCCGCCCCCGGCCCGCCGGGCGCCCGGAGGCCCGGGATCCGCCCGTTGCGGAAGAGGTCCACGAAGATCTGGTGGTCACGGCGGGCCCGGGCGCCGTACTCGTGGGCGAAGCCGGTCAGCAGCTCGCCGAATCCGTCCTCGTCGGCCGCGATCGCGGCGTCGATGGCCCGCTCGGTGGAGAACGGCACCAGGGAGTGGCCGCTCTCGTCGTCCGCGGCCGCGTGCATGGTGGCCGTCGCCCGCCCGAGGTCCGCGACGACCGCCGCGATCTCGGCCGGGTCGTCGAGGTCCGACCAGTCCAGGTCCACCGCGTACGGGGAGACCTCGGCGACGAGCTGGCCGGCGCCGTCCAGCTCGGTCCAGCCGAGCCACGGGTCGGCGTGGTCCTGGAGCGCGCGCTGGGAGATCACCGTGCGGTGGCCCTCGTGCCGGAAGTAGCCGCGGATCGCCTCGTCGGTGATGTGCCGGGACACCGCCGGGGTCTGCGCCTGCTTCATGTAGATCACGACGTCGTTCTCCAGGGCGTCGCTGTTGCCCTCCAGGAGGATGTTGTACGACGGCAGGCCGGCCGACCCGATGCCGATGCCCCGGCGGCCCACCACGTCCTTCACCCGGTACGAGTCGGGGCGGGTGAGGCTCGACTCCGGCAGCGTCTCCAGATAGCCGTCGAACGCCGCGAGCACCTTGTACCGCATGGCGGCGTCGAGCTCGACCGCCCCGCCGCCGGCCGCGAAGCGGCGCTCGTAGTCGCGGATCTCGGTCATCGAGTCCAGCAGCGAGAAACGGGTCAGCGACCGTGCCGCGCGCAGCGCCCCGAGCAGCGGGCCCTCGGCCGTGTCCAGGGTGAACGGCGGCAGGTCGTCCGTCTTCGCGCCCGTCGCCAGGGCGTGGATGCGCTCGCGGTAGGCCGCGGCGAAGGTCCGCACCAGCTCCGTGATCTGCTCGTCGGAGAGGGCCTTGGTGTAGCCGATCAGGGCGAGCGAGGCGGCCAGCCGCTTCAGGTCCCAGGTGAACGGGCCGACGTACGCCTCGTCGAAGTCGTTGACGTTGAAGATCAGACGCCCGTTGGCGTCCATGTAGGTGCCGAAGTTCTCGGCGTGGAGATCGCCGTGGATCCACACCCGGCCGGTGCGCTCGTCCAGGAACGGCCCGCCGTGCCGCTCGGCCTCCAGGTCGCTGTAGAAGAGGCAGGCCGTCCCGCGGTAGAACGCGAACGCGGAGGCGGCCATCTTGCGGAACTTGACCCGGAAGGCGGCCGGATCGGCGGCCAGGAGCTCGCCGAAGGCGGTGTCGAACACGGCGAGGATCTCCTCGCCGCGCTGCTCGGCGGTGGGCTGCGGGACCGGCATCGCGGGGTGCCTCCTGGTACATGGCGTACGTGCGTTTCCGTCCCGTACCAACGCGCGGCGGGGTGCGGGAGTGCCCGCCCGGGGACGCGCCGACGGGAGTCGGCGTCGCCCCCCGGAGTGTCCGCCGGGCGTCGTAGACTTCCTGGCTGACCCCCCAGACCGCCTTCGGGCCGTCGACCGCCGTTCTTCCGGAGGCGCACCGCCGTGACCAAGCCGCCCTTCACGCACCTGCACGTCCACACCCAGTACTCGCTGCTGGACGGTGCCGCGCGGCTGGGGGACATGTTCAAGGCGTGCAACGAGATGGGCATGACGCACATCGCCATGTCCGACCACGGCAACCTGCACGGCGCCTACGACTTCTTCCACTCCGCGAAGAAGGCAGGGGTCACCCCGATCATCGGCATCGAGGCGTACGTCGCCCCCGAGTCCCGGCGCAACAAGCGCAAGATCCAGTGGGGCCAGCCGCACCAGAAGCGCGACGACGTCTCCGGCTCCGGCGGCTACACCCACAAGACCATCTGGGCGGCGAACTCCACCGGACTGCACAACCTCTTCAAGCTCTCCTCCGACGCCTACGCCGAGGGCTGGCTCCAGAAGTGGCCGCGGATGGACAAGGAGACCATCGCCCAGTGGTCCGAGGGCCTGATCGCCTCCACCGGCTGTCCCTCCGGCGAACTCCAGACGAGGCTGCGCCTCGGGCAGTTCGACGAGGCCCTGAAGTCGGCCTCCGAGTACCAGGACATCTTCGGCAAGGACCGGTACTTCCTGGAGCTGATGGACCACGGCATCGAGATCGAGCGCCGGGTCCGCGACGGGCTCCTGGAGATCGGGAAGAAGCTCGGCATCCCCCCGCTGGTCACCAACGACTCGCACTACACCTACGCGCACGAGGCCACCGCCCACGACGCGCTGCTGTGCATCCAGACCGGCAAGAACCTCTCCGACCCGGACCGCTTCCGCTTCGACGGTACCGGCTACTACCTCAAGTCGACCGACGAGATGTACGCCATCGACTCCTCGGACGCCTGGCAGGAGGGCTGCGCCAACACCCTGCTGGTGGCCGAGCAGATCGACACCGAGGGCATGTTCGTGCAGCGCGACCTCATGCCGCGGTTCGACATCCCGGAGGAGGGCCACACCAACACCACCTGGTTCAAGGAGGAGGTGCGGCGCGGCATGGCCCGCCGCTACCCGGGGGGCGTGCCCGACGACCGGCAGAAGCAGGCCGAGTACGAGATGGACGTCATCATCCAGATGGGGTTCCCGGGCTACTTCCTCGTCGTCGCCGACTTCATCATGTGGGCGAAGAACAACGGCATCGCCGTCGGCCCCGGACGAGGCTCGGCCGCCGGCTCGATCGTCGCCTACGCCATGGGCATCACCGACCTCGACCCGATCGAGCACGGCCTGATCTTCGAGCGGTTCCTCAACCCCGAGCGCGTGTCCATGCCCGATGTCGACATCGACTTCGACGAGCGCAGGCGCGTCGAGGTGATCCGGTACGTCACGGAGAAGTACGGCGCCGACAAGGTCGCCATGATCGGCACGTACGGCAAGATCAAGGCGAAGAACGCCATCAAGGACTCGGCGCGCGTTCTCGGCTACCCGTACGCCATGGGCGACCGCCTCACCAAGGCGATGCCCGCCGACGTCCTCGGCAAGGGCATCGACCTCAACGGCATCACCGACCCGTCCCACCCGCGGTACAGCGAGGCGGGCGAGATCCGGGCGATGTACGAGAACGAGCCGGACGTCAAGAAGGTGATCGACACCGCCAAGGGCGTCGAGGGCCTGGTCCGGCAGATGGGCGTGCACGCGGCCGGCGTGATCATGTCCAGCGAACCCATCGTCGACCACGCCCCGATCTGGGTGCGGCACACCGACGGCGTCACCATCACGCAGTGGGACTACCCGCAGTGCGAGTCCCTCGGCCTGATCAAGATGGACTTCCTCGGCCTGCGCAACCTGACGATCATGGACGACGCCATCAAGATGGTGAAGTCCAACAAGGGCGTCGACCTGGAGATGCTCGCCCTGCCGCTGGACGACCCCAAGACCTTCGAACTCCTCCAGCGCGGCGACACCCTCGGCGTCTTCCAGTTCGACGGCGGGCCCATGCGGTCCCTCCTGCGGCTGATGAAGCCCGACAACTTCGAGGACATCTCCGCCGTGTCGGCCCTGTACCGGCCCGGCCCGATGGGAATGAACTCCCACACGAACTACGCGCTGCGCAAGAACAAGCAGCAGGAGATCACGCCCATCCACCCGGAGCTGGAGGAGCCGCTCCGGGAGGTCCTCGACATCACCTACGGCCTGATCGTCTACCAGGAGCAGGTGCAGAAGGCCGCCCAGATCATCGCCGGGTACTCGCTCGGCGAGGCCGACATCCTGCGCCGCGTGATGGGCAAGAAGAAGCCCGAGGAGCTGGCGAAGAACTTCACCATCTTCCAGGAGGGAGCCCGCGGCCGCGGCTACAGCGACGAGGCCATCCAGGCCCTGTGGGACGTACTGGTCCCCTTCGCCGGCTACGCCTTCAACAAGGCGCACTCGTCCGCGTACGGCCTGGTCACGTACTGGACGGCCTATCTCAAGGCCAACCACCCGGCCGAGTACATGGCCGCGCTGCTCACCTCGGTCAAGGACGACAAGGACAAGTCGGCCGTCTACCTGAACGAGTGCCGCCGCATGGGCATCAAGGTCCTGCCGCCCAACGTCAACGAGTCCATGTCGAACTTCGCCGCCCAGGGCGACGACGTGATCCTCTTCGGCCTCACCGCCGTCCGCAACGTCGGCACCAACGTCGTCGAGTCGATCATCCGCACGCGCAAGGCGAAGGGGAAGTACAGCTCCTTCCCCGACTTCCTCGACAAGGTCGAGGCCGTCGTCTGCAACAAGCGCACCGTCGAGTCTCTGATCAAGGCCGGCGCCTTCGACGAGATGGGCCACACCCGCAAGGGGCTGGTCGCCCACCACGAGCCGATGATCGACAACGTGGTGGCGGTCAAGCGCAAGGAGGCGGAAGGGCAGTTCGACCTCTTCGGCGGGATGGGCGAGGAGGAGACCAGCGAGCCGGGCTTCGGCCTCGACGTGGAGTTCTCCGACGTCGAGTGGGAGAAGTCCTACCTCCTCGCGCAGGAGCGGGAGATGCTCGGCCTCTACGTCTCCGACCACCCGCTCTTCGGCATCGAGCACGTCCTGTCCGACAAGACGGACGCCGCGATCTCCCAGCTCACCGGCGGTGAGCACGCCGACGGTGCGGTCGTGACCATCGGCGGCATCATCTCCGGGCTCCAGCGCAAGATGACCAAGCAGGGCAACGCCTGGGCAATCGCCACGGTCGAGGACCTCGCGGGTTCCATCGAGTGCATGTTCTTCCCGGCGACGTACCAGCTCGTCTCCACCCAGCTCGTCGAGGACACCGTGGTCTTCGTCAAGGGCCGCCTCGACAAGCGGGAGGACGTGCCGCGGCTGGTCGCCATGGAGCTGATGGTCCCGGACCTGTCGTCGGCGGGGACCAACGCCCCGGTCGTGGTCACCATCCCGACGGTCAAGGTCACTCCGCCCATGGTCAGCCGCCTCGGCGAGATCCTCAGCCATCACAAGGGCAACACCGAGGTGCGGATCAAGCTCCAGGGTCCCCGCAAGACGACCGTGCTCCGGCTCGACCGGCACCGCGTCCAGCCGGACCCGGCCCTCTTCGGCGACCTCAAGGTGCTGCTCGGACCGTCCTGCCTCGCCGGCTGACCTCCCTGCCCCGACCCCTGCCCCGCCCGGCCGGGCGGGGCAGGGAGCGGCCGAAGCCCGCCGCACGGCAGAAGGGGCGCGCCCGTCGTGACGGGCGCGCCCCTTCTGCTGATCAGGTCTGTCGTCGGGCCTCAGTTGTGGCCGAAGCGCTTCTGCCGGCCCTTGTGCGCGATGTCCGAGGGCGTGACCTGCGACATGCGCTGCTCGGCCTGCGCCTCCATCGACGACTTCTGGGCCTCCTGGCGTCCGCGCTCGGCCGGGGACGCCTTCTGACTGCGTTCGCGGTTCTTGTTCTTGGCCATGGTGCTGCCTCCTGTGAGGGTCTAGGGGCCAGGGCCGGGACCAGACTCACATATGCGTATTTCCTGCGCATTTTGGATCATTGCGGACGGTAGTCGGCGAACACGAAGGTCATCGCGCCGGATCCGCCACGCCGATGATCGAGTTCCGGCCGTTAACCCACCCGTGGTCGGGCAGACTCGAGGGAAACCCGGAACAATCCCCGATCCGGACCTCTGCCGACCCGCGTTCCCCCGGAGCATGGGAGGTTCCCGGACCACCGCCGAGGCCCCCGGAGGTGTTCTTGACGAAGTCCCGAAAGAGGGTGGAACGCGTGGACCGCTGCGTCGTCCTGGTGGACGCCGGTTACCTGCTGGGTGCCGCCGCGAGCCTTCTCGCGGGAGAACCCTCGCGCTCACGGATCACCGTCGACCACGCCTCCCTCATCCAGGGCCTGCGTGAACTCGCCGAGGCCGACACCGGCCGGCCCCTGCTGCGCATCTACTGGTTCGACGGGGCGCCCGACCGGGTGCCCCAGCCCGAACACCGCAGGCTGCGGGTGATGCCCCGGGTCACCGTCCGGCTCGGCGCCCTGACCCGCAGCGACGGCCGCTGGGCCCAGAAGGGCGTCGACGCGGCCATGCACGCCGAACTCACCGAACTGGCCAGAAATCGCGCCTGTTCCGACGTCGTCCTCGTCACCGGTGACGGCGACCTGCTCCCCGGGCTGATGTCCGCCAAGGAGCACGGCGTCGCCGTCCACCTCTGGGCCGTCCAGGCCGCCGACGGCGACTACAACCAGTCCGAGGACCTGGTGGCCGAGGCCGACGAACGCCGTGTCCTCGACCGCGCCTGGATCACCCGCGCCGTCCGCGCCAGGGACTTCGCCGGCGGCTGCGCCCCGCAGCCCGCCACCCGCCCCGACATCGCCGCGATCCTCTCCGCCCCGCTCCCCGAGTCCGCGCACGCCTCCGCCGCCGGGCAGCGCGCCCAGGCGGCTCAGGCCAACGGCGCCGCCCCGCCGGCACCCGCCGCCGACGACGACCGGGCCGCCCCGGCACCCGCCGCCAAGGGGGTGCCCACGCCCAAGGACCTCGCCTCGCTCCGCTCCCACGGCCAGCACCCCGCGCCGCCCCACCCCCCGGCGGGCGCCACGCTCCGCTGGTCCTCCGACCGGGGCTGGATCGAGCGGTCCGGCGGGGCCCTCGGGGAACCGCCGGAGAGCGCGTCGCTGCCCACCCTCGCCCAGCTCACCAGCGCCGAGCAGCGCTGGGCGGACCGGGAGGAGGACATCACCACCGTCGGCGGCGACCCCTTCGAGGTGGGACAGGTGTTCGCCCGGCGGTGGATGGCGCGGCTGCCGGAGAGCGGCCACGTGCAGAAGCTGTCCACCATGTACCCGCGCATCCCGCACCGCATCGACGGGGAACTGCTGCGCTACGCCGCCCGGTTCGGCCTCCTCGCCCACAAGGACGACCAGATCGACGAGCACGACCGGTACGCGATCCGCGCGGGATTCTGGCGCGAGATCGACGTCCGCACGGCCGCCGAGCACCCCGCCGCGGCGGACCAGCCGGGGCCCGAGGGCATCCGGAGCGGGCGGACCCCGTAGTCTCGTACCTCGTGAGTACGGTGTGCGTGGTGCGGGATCTGGTGAAGACGTACCCGGCCGCACGGGGACGAAGGGGTACGCCGGGGACACCCGAGGTGCGGGCCACCGACGGGATCAGCCTCGAGGTCGGGCACGGCGAGATCTTCGGGCTGCTCGGCCCCAACGGCGCGGGCAAGTCCACCCTGGTGCGTCAGCTCACCGGGCTGATGCGCCCCGACTCCGGCACCGTCGAACTCCTCGGGCACGATCTCGTGCGCCACCCCGAGCGCGCCGCGCGGCTGATCGGCTACCTCGGGCAGGAGTCCACCGCCCTCGACGAGATGACCGTGTCCCTGGCCGCCGAGACGACCGGCCGGCTGCGCGGCCTGAGCACGGGCCGGGCCCGCGAGGAGCGGGACGCCGTCCTCGACGAGCTCGGGCTCGCCGACCTCGCCTCGCGCCCCATCCGCCGCCTCTCCGGCGGCCAGCGGCGCCTCGCCTGCTTCGCCGCCGCGCTCGTCGGACACCGCCCGGTGCTCGTCCTGGACGAGCCGACCACCGGCATGGACCCCGTCGCCCGCCGCGCCGTGTGGGCGGCGGTCGACCGCCGCCGCGAGGAGCACGGCGCGACGGTCCTGCTCGTCACCCACAACGTCATCGAGGCCGAGTCCGTCCTCGACCGGGTGGCCGTCCTCGACCGGGGCCGCGTCATCGCCTGCGACAGCCCCTCCGGGCTGAAGGAGCGGGTCGCCGGAGAGGTCCGCGTCGAGCTGGTGTGGCGCGAGCGCGCCCCGCTCGACGTGCCCGAGGTCGCCGCGCTCCGCGACGCCGCGCAGGAGTCCGGCAGGCGCTGGACGCTGCGGCTGGCGCCCGAGGAGGCGCGGGCGGCCGTCGCCGCGGTGACCGGGGGAGCGGCCTTCGCGGCCCTCGACGACTTCACCCTGGCCACCCCCAGCCTGGAGGACGTGTACTTGGCACTCGGCGGAAACGCGACGAAGGGGCTGGTCAAGGCGTGAGCACGGTGTCCGCTGAGTCCACCGGGACGACGACCGCACGGCAGGGAACGGCGCAGGGGACCACCCCCGCGCCGCTGGCCCCGGCCGCCCGGCTGCTGCCCGCGCTCGGGGCCGTCTACCGGGCGCAGCTGTCCCGGGCACGGGTCGCCCGCATCCCCCTCCTGTTCGTCGCCACCTTCCAGTCCGTCGGCATCATGGTGCTGATGCGCGGGGTCGTCGACGGCGGCTCGGAGGCCCGCGCGGTCGTCGCGGGCGCCAGCGTGCTCGTCGTCGCCTTCGTCGCGCTGAACCTGCTCGCCCAGTACTTCGGGCAGCTGCGTGCGCAGGGCGGCCTCGACCACTACGCCACCCTGCCCGTGCCGCCCGCCGCCGTCGTCCTCGGCGCGGCCGGCGCCTACGCCTCCTTCACCGTCCCGGGCACGATCGTCACCGCGGTGGCGGGATCGGTCCTGTTCGGCCTCCCGCTGACCCATCTGTGGATCCTGGCCGCCGTGATCCCCCTCGCCGGGGCGGCCCTGGCCGGTCTGGGCGCGGCTCTCGGGCTCCTCGCCCCGCGTCAGGAACTCGCCACCCTCCTCGGGCAGCTGGGCATGTCGGCCGCGCTGCTCCTCGGGGTGCTGCCCGCCGAGCGCATGCCCGGCCCCATTGCCTGGGCCCGCGACCTGCTGCCGTCGACCTACGGCGTCGAGGCCATGGCCCGGACCTTCGACGCCCGCCCCGACTGGCCGGCCGTCGCCCTCGACCTCGCCGTCTGCGCGGGTGTCGGCGTGGTGTCCCTGGCCGTGGCGACCTGGGCCTACCGGCGGGCAGCGGTCCGGTGAGGCATCGCCCCGGCGGGCCTGGCACGATGGCGGGGTGACCGCACCTCTGACACCGCCCCACCAGCCGGACCGGCCGTCCTCCTCGTCGGGGCCGCCCGCCCCGTACCCCCCGGCGTGGACGGACGACGCGCGCCTGGCGAAGCAGGCCGAGCTCCGGCGCGACCTGCGGGACTCGGCCGTGGTGCTCGCGGCGGTGACGGTGCTCGGTGTGGCGCTCGGCCTGCTCTGGCTGTGGCTGGCTCCCCGGGTGCCGCTGGTCTCCGACGGCGAGGCGGTCTTCCTGAAGAACTCCGAGGGCGAGGAGGCCATCGCGGCTGACGGAACGTTCGTCCTGATCGCGGTGGCGCTCGGCGCGCTGAGCGCGGCCGGCGCCTTCCTCTTCCGCCGCCGCGGCGGCATCCCCCTGGTCGTCGCGCTCGCCGTGGGCGGCCTGCTGGCCTCCCTCCTGGGATGGGGCATGGGCGTGTGGCTCGGCCCGGACCAGGACGTCGCGGAGCACGCCCGCCAGGTCGGGGAGGGCGTCACCTTCGACGCCTACCTCCAGCTCCGGGCCAAGGGCGCGCTGCTGGCCTGGCCGCTCGCGGCGATGGTGGTCCACCTGGGGCTGACCGCGCTCTTCGCCCCGCGCGATCCCGAGCCCGTCCCCGATCCGTACACCTCGCCCGCCTGGCCGCCGCGCGCCCCCTGACGAGGCCGCGGGCCGGGGCGCCCTGCCCCGTGGGGGCGGCCGCCCGGTCCGTGCGCGGCGTGCGCTGCCCGGCGGGGGTGGCCGCCCGGTCCGTGCGCGGGGCCGCCGTCCCCGTCACCCGCGTCCGCTGCCCGAGGCCACTGCCCCCGGCCCGGCGTCCGCCCTACGCGCGGGCGATCGGGGCGCGGACCGCGGACGTCAGGGTGCGCAGCGCCTCGGCCGCGAGCTCGACCTCCAGGCCGCGCCGCCCCGCCGAGACGCAGATCGTCTCGTGGTCCCAGGCCGACGCGTCCAGCACCGTCGGAAGGCGCTTGCGCTGCCCGAGGGGCGAGATGCCGCCGCGGACGTACCCCGTGGTGCGCTCGGCCGCCGCGGGGTCCGCCATGGAGGCGCGCTTGCCGCCCACCGCGGTGGCGAGCGCCTTGAGGTCGAGCTGTCCCGCGACCGGGACGACGGCCACCGTCAGGGCGCCGTCGACGTCGGCCACCAGGGTCTTGAAGACCCGGGCGGGGGAGACCCCGAGGGCCTCGGCGGCCTCCTCGCCGTACGACGGCGACGCCGGGTCGTGGTCGTAGGCGTGCACCGTGAAGGGGGTGCCCGCCGCGGTCAGCGCCACCGTCGCGGGTGTGCCCCCGGCCTGCTTCTTCGGCTTCTTCGCCACCGCTCGTGTACCTCGCGTCAGTTGGGGTTCGTCGGCTGCCGGGTCAGGTCCACCGCGGGCAGCGAGGGCAGGTGCCTCAGCACCGCCGTCTCGGCGCGCAGCAGCTTCAGTTCCTCGCGCAGCCGCGTCGCCGTGTCGGGGGCCTGCAGCAGGCGCTGCTTGGCCGGGGTGTCCAGCACCGCGGCGGCCGCGACCAGGTAGGAGACCACGGACGGCTCGTCGGGCAGGTCGGCTCCGGTCGCCATCGAGCGCTCCCTCGCCCCCGCGAGCCGCTGCTGGTAGCTGCGGAACGCGCGCAGCACCCCCTCCGCCAGGGCCGCCGCGCCCTCGCCCGGCTCCTCGGGCAGCTCCTCCAGCTCGGCCACCAGGAAGGGGCCGCTCGCGTCCACGGACAGCAGCCGGACACGGGAGGTGCCGGTCGCCAGGACCTCGAAGCCGCCGTCGGGGCGCTCGCGGATCGTCGCGGCGTCGGCGATGCAGCCCACGCGGTGGAACGCCTGGACGGGGTCGGACCCGAAGCCGGCCGCGGGGCCGCGCTCGACGACCGCGGTCGGGTCCGGCAGACCCGGCGACGTGGGCGCGACCTCCCGTCCGTCGCGGATCGCGACGACGGCGAAGCGCCTCGCTTCCTCGTCGCCCGTCTTCAACAGCTCGCGCATCATGGCGCGATATCGCTCCTCGAAGACGTTCAGGGGCAGCACGAGGCCGGGGAACAGCACCGAGTTCAGCGGGAAGAGCGGCAGGGAGACGGTGGTCACAGCGGTCAAGCGTAATGGGCGGCGGACCTGCCCCTGACCCCCCGCAGCGGCATCGTGGACGCGACCTCGATCCGCACCCCGTCCCGGGCGCGCAGGAACTGGCCCAGCGGGTCGTCCGTCACCGAGGTCCAGGGGAACGACGTCGCGTACGGGCCGATCCGCCGGAACTGCTCCAGGGCCTCGTCCCAGCGCCCCCGGGACACCAGCACGAGGGTGAGCAGGTTGCGCACCTCCGCGGGCCACGGGTCGCCCCGCTCGTAGGCCGCGGACAGCTCGACGGCGAGGTCGGCCGCCCGGTCGATCCGGTCGTCCTGCACCGAGGTGGTCGGCTCACCGGTCAGCAGCCGGGCGAACGCGGCCCGCACCGGGAGCGCCCGCACCAGGGAGCCGGGCAGCGCGTCCCCGGCCGCCTCCTCCGCGAAGTCGAAGCACTCCCGGTGCGATCCGTACCACTGCGCGGACAGGTACTGGAGCGCCGCCACGTGGCAGCCGTAGTGATGGGAGGAACGCCGCACGGCCTGGGCCCACAGCCGCTCGAACGCGGTGTGGGTGGCGTGGGTGCCGCGGGCGTGGTCGAGCGCGAGGCGCCAGGGCACCGGGTCGCCCGCCTCGGCCTCGGCCGCGGCGTCGATCAGCGGACCGACCTCGCGCAGCCGCTCCGCGCGGGCCGGCGACTCCCAGGCCCGGTCGACGGCGAGCTGCGCCTTGAGCAGGAGCGCGTCGGCGTCGCGCGGCGCGGCGGCGAGCCAGGAGGAGAGCCATTCGTCCCGGTTCCGGGCGAACGCGGCGAGCCGGGTCGCATAGCGGTCGCGGTTCTCCCATTCGGCTGATTCCCGTGTGGTCGCGAGCAGCTGGGCGGCCGTCCCCCACTCGCCGGCGGCGGCGTCGACGAGGGCCGGACCGAGGCGCTCGTCGGGCGCGTCGAGCAGCACCGCGTCGTCGGGCACGAGTCCCTGACGAGTGGCGGCCAGCCGGGGGGTGTGCCGGATCATGCGCGCCAGGCGCATCGCGGCGTGCGTCAATGACATGGTGCGTACCATTGAAAACCGCAGGTGAAGCTATGCGCCAGAGGCTTCCCTGTGAAGCTTTGGTGGGGGCCCGGGGGTTGCCCGCCCGACGGTCAAGGACGGGCAAAGAAGCGGATCGCTCCGCCGCCGGCGCCTCACCCGCGCCGCAGCAGGCGCGAGGCCCCGGCCGCCACGGTGGTCGCCAGGATCCACCCGAGGATCACCAGCACGGCCGCCGCCCACTGCCACCTCCCGTCGAGCCGCCAGTAGCCGTCCTGGCCGAGATTGATCACCGGCACGAGCAGATCGAGGGCGTAGAGGGCCGGATTCCAGACCGGATGCTCCTGCCCCTTCATGGGCTCCGGCTCGACCTGGGCGAAGGCGATCGCCCCCGCCGCCCACAGCACCGCCATCCACAGCGCCGCGCGCCCCGGCCGGTACCCGTAGGCCACCGTCCAGTCCTGGAGGTAGCCCCAGAGCTTCGCCGCGAGCGGCAGCGTCTCCCGTCTGCGGCGCTGCTTGGCGAGCAGCACCTCGCGGGCGTCGGCGTCCTCCCCGCTGTTGCGCAGCACGGTCGCGAGCCGCTCGTACGGCTCCGGCGAGTACTCCGGGGTCGCGGAGGCCACCCACTCCAGCCGGCGCGAGAGCGGGAACTCCTCGTAGGGCACGAGGTTCTCGTAGACGAAGCCGTTGATCGCCAGGCCGCCGGGCCCCGGCCAGCTCGCCGCCAGGTCGATCAGCGTCACCACCTTGGCGCCGTTCAGCACCACGCGGCCCTCCTCGGGCCGCTCCGCGTTGAAGCGCAGCTCGGGTGCGGTGATCCTGCGCAGCGACAGCTCCTCGCGCGGGCCGAGGACGAACCGGGCGCCGTTCATGTCGATCGCGTCGCCGAACCTGCCGTCGTCGATGCGCACCCCGCCGTGGCACTCGAAGGGCTGGAGCCGCGAGCCCCGCGCCGCACCGCCGGTGACGGTGCCGAACGGGGGAGTGGCGCCCTGGTTGCCGGTGGCCTCGCTCACCCACGCGCCGGTCAGGTAGAGCGTCCGCTCGACGCTCAGCTGCGGCGCGTTCAGCGCCCGCCGGTCGCCCGCCGCCCGCAGCCGCGAGCCGCGCAGGCTCAGCGACACCCCGACCTTCGCGCCCCGCATGCTGAACTCGCCGTAGGTCTCGATCAGTTCGGCCTGGAGGTCCTGGGCGACCGACAGGCCGTCCGCGGTGATGGCCCGGCCCCTCCGGTCGGGCCGCACATGGATCTGGTTGATCAGCAGGTCGGTGCCGATCTGCGCGTCGGTCAGCCGGATGCCGTGCTCCACACGGCAGCGCGGCAGATGCAGGTCGCCCTCCGTGCGCAGCCGCGCCGCCTCGATCCGCGGCACGGCGCAGCTGATCAGCCGGAGCGTGGCGAAGTGCGCCTCCGGCATCAGCAGCTCGCTCTCGAAGCGGCAGCCGTTGAGCTCCACGTACGGGGCGATGCTGCCGCCCGCCAGCTTGAGCGTGCCGGTGATCTGCAGGCCGCGCAGCTTGAGCGCCGCGACCCGCCCGGGTCTCGCCTCCGGCCCGTTGAGCAGGAGCCGCGCCACCACCCAGGCGCGGACGATGCGTTCGGGACCCCAGGGAAAGGGCGAGAACGGATTGTTCTGCAAGGGGTCCGTGTCACTGAGGTCGAATGTGCTGCCGTCCCGGAATGCGTTCCACATGGCTGCTTCGGCCGGGCTCACTCCGTCCGGAGGCCCGCCGTCCAGCGGCTCGGTCACTGCCGCCCTCCGCTTCCTTGGCTCGTACAGCTGTTCTTCCCGCTCAGTGACGGCCTGAACGCTAGTGGTGATGGTCGTCCCGCGGGAAACGGGGTGACTCGATCGAGCCGTTGTGAGGGACGGTGCGCCTGGGACACGCCGTCGCCCGCCCGTAGCCGCGGGCGATTCCGTATCAGCCACTGATACGGAAATCGGCCGCCCGGACCGGTCTGCGAGAATTGACCGCGTGATCTCGCGAATCGACCTGCGCGGCGACGCCCTCCCCGAGGGCGGCGCCCTGCGCGACCTGCTCCCCCGTGCCGACTTCGACGTCGCGGCCGCCCTGGACAAGGTGCGGCCCATCTGCGAGGACGTGCATCATCGGGGCGACGCGGCGCTGATCGAGTACGCGCAGCGGTTCGACGGTGTCGAGCTGGACCGGGTCAGGGTCCCGGCCGCCGCCCTGACCAGGGCACTCGCCGAACTGGACCCGGAGGTGCGGGCCGCGCTGGAGGAGTCGGTCCGCCGCGCCCGCATCGTCCACCGCGCCCAGCGCCGCAAGGACCACACCACCCAGGTCGTGCCCGGCGGCACCGTGACCGAGAAGTGGATCCCGGTCGACCGCGTCGGGCTCTACGCGCCGGGCGGCCGGTCCGTGTACCCCTCGTCCGTGATCATGAACGTGGTCCCGGCGCAGGAGGCGGGCGTCCCGTCCCTCGCGCTGGCCTCTCCCGCGCAGAAGGAGTTCGGCGGGCTGCCGCACCCCACGATCCTCGCCGCCTGCGCCCTGCTCGGCGTCGACGAGGTGTACGCGGCGGGCGGTGCCACCGCCGTCGCGATGTTCGCATACGGCACCGAGTCCTGCGCCCCGGCGAACATGGTGACCGGCCCCGGCAACATCTGGGTCGCGGCCGCCAAGCGGTACTTCACCGGCCGCATCGGCATCGACGCCGAGGCCGGCCCGACGGAGATCGCCGTCCTCGCCGACTCCACCGCCGACCCCGTCCACGTCGCCGCCGACCTGATCAGCCAGGCCGAGCACGACCCGCTCGCGGCCGCCGTGCTCGTCACCGACTCCGAGGAGCTCGCCGACGCCGTCGAGCGCGAGCTGGAGCCGCAGGTGGCCGCCACCCGGCACGTCGAGGACCGGATCAAGCCCGCGCTCACCGGCCGCCAGTCCGCGATCGTCCTCGTCTCCTCGGTGGAGGACGGGCTCCGGGTCGTCGACGCGTACGGCGCCGAGCACCTGGAGATCCAGACCGCGGACGCCGCCGAGGTCGCCGCCCGGGTCCGCAACGCCGGGGCCGTCTTCGTCGGCCCCTGGTCCCCCGTCTCGCTGGGCGACTACGCGGCCGGCTCCAACCACGTCCTGCCGACCGGCGGCTGCGCCTGCCACTCGTCGGGCCTGTCCGTGCAGTCGTTCCTGCGCGGCGTCCACATCGTCGACTACACCCGCGACGCCCTCGCCGACGTCGCCCACCACGTGGTCACCCTCGCGGAGGCGGAGGACCTGCCGGCGCACGGCGCCGCGCTCAAGGCGAGGTTCGGCTGGAAGGTGCCGGGCCAGTGAGCGACCAGGCACCCGCCGGCATCGGCATCGACGACCTGCCGGTCCGCGACGAACTGCGCGGCAAGACGCCCTACGGCGCCCCGCAGCTCGACGTCCCCGTCCGGCTGAACACCAACGAGAACCCCTACCCGCTGCCGGAGCCGCTCGTCGAGCGGATCACGGAGCGGGTGCGCGAGGCCGCCCGCGGGCTCAACCGCTACCCCGACCGGGACGCGGCCGAGCTGAGGGACGGCCTGGCCGCCTACCTCACCCGCACCACGGGCCACCCGGTCACCCGGGAGATGGTCTGGGCGGCCAACGGCTCCAACGAGGTGCTCCAGCAGCTCCTCCAGACGTTCGCCGGACCCGGCAGGCTCGCGATCGGCTTCGAGCCCTCGTACTCCATGCACGCGCTGATCGCCCGTGGCACCGGCACCGGCTGGATCTCCGGCCCCCGGCGCGACGACTTCACCGTCGACACCGGTGCCGCCCGCGCCGCGATCGCCGAGCACCGCCCGCACGTGGTCTTCGTCACCTCGCCCAACAACCCCACCGGGACGGCCGTCGACGCGGACACCGTCGTCGCGCTGTACGAGGCGGCCCAGGCCGCCCGCCCCTCGCTGGTCGTCGTCGACGAGGCCTACGTGGAGTTCAGCCACCGCCCCTCGCTGCTGCCGCTGACCGAGGGCCGGCCCAACCTCGTGATCTCCCGCACCATGTCCAAGGCGTTCGGCGCCGCCGGGCTGCGCCTCGGCTATCTGGCCGCCCACCCCGCCGTGGTGGACGCCGTCCAGCTGGTGCGCCTGCCGTACCACCTCAGCGCGGTCACCCAGGCCACCGCCCTCGCCGCGCTGGAGCACACCGATACGCTGCTCGGGTACGTGGAGCAGCTGAAGGCCGAGCGCGACCGGCTGGTCGCCGAACTGCGCGCCACCGGCTACGAGGTCACCGAGTCCGACGCCAACTTCGTGCAGTTCGGCGTCTTCGACGACGCGCACGCGGTCTGGCAGCGCATCCTCGACAAGGGCGTCCTCGTCCGCGACAACGGCGTACCGGGCCGGCTGCGGGTCACCGCGGGCACCCCCGAAGAGAACGACGCGTTCCTCGACGCGGTTCGTGAGTTGAAGAAGGAGCAGAGCGCATGACGCGCGAGGGTCGTATCGGAAGGGTCGAACGGACCACCAAGGAGACCTCGGTCGTCGTCGAGATCGATCTCGACGGCACCGGCACGGTCGACGTCGCCACCGGCGTCGGCTTCTTCGACCACATGCTCGACCAGCTCGGCAGGCACGGTCTGTTCGACCTCACCGTCAAGACCGACGGCGACCTGCACATCGACACCCACCACACCATCGAGGACACCGCCCTCGCCCTCGGCGCCGCCTTCCGGCAGGCCCTCGGCGACAAGGTCGGCATCTACCGCTTCGGCAACTGCACCGTGCCGCTCGACGAGTCCCTCGCCCAGGTCACCGTCGACCTCTCCGGCCGCCCCTACCTGGTGCACACCGAGCCGGAGAACATGGCGCCCATGATCGGCGCCTACGACACGACGATGACCCGCCACATCTTCGAGTCCTTCGTCGCCCAGGCGCAGGTCGCGCTGCACATCCACGTCCCGTACGGCCGCAACGCCCACCACATCGTCGAGTGCCAGTTCAAGGCCCTCGCCCGGGCCCTGCGCTACGCGTCGGAGCGGGACCCCCGCGCCGCCGGCATCCTTCCCTCCACGAAGGGCGCGCTGTAGTCCGATGACGGGTCTCTCCACCATCCTCATCGTCGTCGGCCTCTTCCTCGCCGGCGGCGTGTACTCCTTCTCCAAGCAGGGCATGCCGAAGGGCGTCGTCGTGCTCCTCGCCGGCGCCTCGTTCATGTGCCTGCTCGCCGGCGTCCTGCGCATCCAGGGAATCTGGGGGTAGCACCATGAGCGCAGCCAGGAAGGTCGTCGTCTTCGACTACGGCTTCGGCAACGTCCGCTCCGCCGAGCGGGCCCTCGCCCGGGTCGGCGCCGACGTCGAGATCACCCGCGACTACGACAGGGCCATGAACGCCGACGGACTGCTCGTCCCCGGCGTCGGCGCGTTCTCCGCCTGCATGGACGGACTGCGCAAGGCCCGCGGCGAGTGGGTCGTCGGACGCAGGCTGGCCGGCGGCCGCCCCGTCATGGGCATCTGCGTCGGCATGCAGATCCTCTTCGCCCGCGGCATCGAGCACGGCGTCGAGACCGAAGGCCTCGACGAATGGCCGGGCACCGTGGGCCCGCTGAAGGCCCCCGTCGTGCCCCACATGGGCTGGAACACCGTCGAAGCCCCCGCGGACAGCGACCTGTTCGCCGGCGTCGGCGCCGACGAGCGCTTCTACTTCGTGCACTCCTACGCGGTGCACGACTGGGAGCTGGAGGTCACCAACCCGGCCATCCGCGCCCCCCGGGTCACCTGGGCGACGCACGGCGAGCCCTTCGTCGCCGCCGTCGAGAACGGCGCGCTCTGGGCCACCCAGTTCCACCCCGAGAAGTCCGGCGACGCCGGAGCCCAGCTCCTCACCAACTGGATCGGAACACTGTGAGCAGCACGCTTGAACTCCTCCCCGCCGTCGACGTCCGCGACGGCCAGGCCGTCCGCCTGGTCCACGGCGAGTCGGGCACCGAGACCTCCTACGGCTCCCCGCTGGAGGCCGCGCTCGCCTGGCAGCGCTCCGGCGCCGAGTGGCTGCACCTGGTCGACCTCGACGCCGCCTTCGGCACCGGCGACAACCGGGAGCTGATCGCCGAGGTCGCCGCCGCCATGGACATCAAGGTCGAGCTCTCCGGCGGCATCCGCGACGACGCCTCGCTCGCGGCCGCCCTCGCCACCGGCTGCCGCCGCGTCAACCTCGGCACCGCCGCGCTGGAGACCCCCGAGTGGGTCGCCAAGGTCATCGCCGAGCACGGCGACCGGATCGCCGTCGGCCTCGACGTCCGCGGCACCACGCTGCGCGGACGCGGCTGGACCCGCGACGGCGGCGACCTCTACGAGACCCTCGCCCGCCTCGACTCCGAGGGCTGCGCCCGCTACGTCGTCACCGACATCGCCAAGGACGGCACCCTCCAGGGCCCCAACCTGGAGCTGCTGAAGAACGTCTGCGCGGCCACCGACAAGCCCGTCGTCGCCTCCGGCGGCGTCTCCTCCCTCGACGACCTGCGCGCGCTCGCGGGCCTGGTGCCCGTGGGCGTCGAGGGCGCCATCGTGGGCAAGGCCCTGTACGCGAAGGCGTTCACCCTGGAGGAGGCACTCGCGGCGGTGGCGGCATGAGCGGCCCCGTGCGCCGGGTCTCCTCCGGCGGCCCGTGGGAGGAGAGCTTCGGCTACTCCCGCGCCGTCGAACTCCCGAACGGCCTGGTCCTGGTCTCCGGCTGCACCTCCGTCGTCGACGGCGAGATCGCCGCGGGCAGCCCGTACGAGCAGACCCTCACCGCGTTCGGCGTCGCCGTCGACGCGCTGAAGCAGCTCGGCCTCGGCGCCGCCGACGTGGTGCGCACCCGGATGTACATCACCCACGCCCGCGACGTCGAGGAGGTGGGCCGAGCCCACAAGGAACTCTTCGACGCGGTGCGGCCCGCGGCGTCGATGATCATCGTCTCCGGCTTCGTCGACCCCTCGCTCGTGGTCGAGGTCGAGGTCGAGGCCTACCGTCCCGCCGGAGGTGACGCATGACCGTCGCGGTCCGCGTCATCCCCTGCCTGGACGTCGACGCCGGGCGCGTCGTCAAGGGCGTCAACTTCCAGAACCTGCGCGACGCCGGCGACCCCGTCGAGATGGCCAAGCTCTACGACGCCGAAGGCGCCGACGAGCTGACCTTCCTCGACATCACCGCCTCCTCCGGCAACCGGGAGACCACCTACGACGTGGTGCGCCGCACCGCGGAACAGGTCTTCATCCCGCTCACCGTGGGCGGCGGAGTGCGCTCCGCCGACGACGTGGACCGGCTGCTGCGGGCGGGCGCCGACAAGGTCGGCGTCAACACCGCGGCCATCGCGCGCCCGGAGCTGATCCGCGAGATCGCCGAACGCTTCGGACGCCAGGTGCTGGTGCTCTCCGTCGACGCCCGGCGCACCCCGTCCGGCACCTTCGAGGTCACCACCCACGGCGGTCGCCGTGGGACCGGCATCGACGCCGTCGAGTGGGCGCACCGCGCGGCCGAGCTCGGCGCGGGCGAGATCCTGCTCAACTCCATGGACGCCGACGGCACCAAGGACGGCTACGACACCGAGATGATCGCGGCCGTGCGCACGCATGTGACGGTCCCGGTGATCGCCTCCGGCGGCGCGGGCCGGCTCGCCGACTTCCCGCCCGCCGTCGCCGCCGGGGCGGACGCGGTGCTCGCCGCGTCCGTGTTCCACTTCGGTGACCTGCGCATCGGGCAGGTCAAGGACAGCCTGCGGGAGGCGGGCCACCCGGTTCGCTGAGGCCGTGTGCGGAGGGGCCTCCGGGGATGGTCCTGGAGGCCCCTCGGTGCGTCCGGGGGGCCTTGCCGGGGCGGGGGCGGTTTCCGCGGGGGCGGGTGCGTTGTGGGGTGCGGGTGTGTGGGTGGCGCACCCACGCTGCGCGCGGGTTGTCCTCAGGCGCCGGACGGGCTTTGGTGCGGGGTTGGGCTTGCGCCTTTTGTGCGGGCGGGGGTGGTGCACCCCCGCTGCGCGCGGGTGTCCTCAAGCGCCGGACGGGCTTGGGTTGCACGGCGCTGGTCCGGTGCGTGGAGTGGGGGTTGCGGGTCCCTCCGGAGGCTAGAGCGCCCGCTCGCCCCAGACTTGTGTTGCCCTAGCCGGAGGACCGTCGGGCGCTTACGCCTCCTGCGCGCCCCGTGTCCGCGTGGAACGTACCGGCCCGCCGGTGTGGGGGCTGTTTTGTCGTCTGCGGGTCCGGTGGTCGTGCGCTGCGTGTTCGGGGCGGTGGTCGCGGTGCCGTTCGGTGGAGACCGGCCCCCGGGCGCGTGCGGCGTTGCCGAACGGGTCCCGTACATTCGTGCGGGGTCGCCCGCAGTGTCCCGGGCGGACCCCGTCCACCCCGCCGCCGTTCCGAGAGGCTCCACCGCTGTGCCCGCCGATGTGGGGCTGTCCGCCCACCGTGACCCGCAGGTGCTGCGCTGGCTCGGCGCCTACGGGCTCTCGGCCACCGGCGACAGCGTCTACCACGTCGCCCTGACCTGGGCGGCCACCCGCGGCGGCAGCGCCGCGGAGGCGGGGGCCGTGCTGGCCGCCGGGGCCGTGCCGCGCGCCCTGCTCATGCTCGGCGGCGGTGTCCTCGCCGACCGGATCGGACCCCGGACGGTGGTCCTCGTCAGCGACACCGCCCGCTGCCTCGTCGTGCTGGGCCTCGCCGCCCTGCTGTGGCTGACCACCCCGGGTCTCTGGGTGCTCGCGGCGGTCGCCGTCGTCTTCGGGATCCTCGACGCCGTCTTCATGCCGGCCGTCGGCGCACTGCCCCCGCGCATCGTGCCCCGCGGACAGCTCGCCCGGGTGCAGGGACTGCGCGGCCTCGCCGGCCGCGGGGCGACCGTCGCCGGAGCCCCGCTCGGCGGCGCGGCGACCGCCCTGTCCGGGGCACCCGCGGCGTTCACCGCGGCGGCGGCCCTCTTCGCGCTCTCGCTCCCCCTGCTGCTCACCCTCCGCATCGCCCCCCTCCCGCCTTCGGCGGCGGAGAACTCCCCGCCGGGGCCGGTGGGCTCCCCGGCGGCTGAGCGGGGCGGCCGCCTGAAGCGGTTGGCGGGGGACCTCGCGGACGGACTGCGGTACGTCCGCGGGCACCGGGTGCTCGGCCCGCTGATCGTGGTCGTCGCCGTCAGCGACCTCGGCTTCGTCGGCCCCCTCGGCGTCGGCCTCGCGCTGCTCGCCGAGGCCCGGGGGTGGGGTGCGCCGGGGCTCGGCTGGCTGCTCGCCGGCTTCGCCGCCGGGTCGGCCGCCGCCTCCCTGCTGCTGGCCGTCCGGGGCCGGATACCGCGCGCCGGGCTCGTCATGGGCCTCGCGCTGGTCACCGGCTCCGCGGCGATCGCCGCGCTCGCGCTGCTGCCCGGCCTCGTCGCGGCCGTCGCCGTCGCGGCCCTGGTCGGTGTGCTCACCGGGGTGAGCGGCTCCCTGTGCGGCGCGCTGCTCCAGACCGCCGCCGACCCCGCCCACCTGGGCCGGGTCACCTCGCTCGCGACCTTCGTCAGCCTCGGCCTGGCGCCGCTGAGCTTTCCGCTCACCGGCGCCGCGGTCGGCCTGTGGGACGCCACGCCGGTCTTCGCGGTCAGCGCCCTGGTGTGCGCGGCGGGAGCCGTGTACGGCCTCTGCTCGGTCCACCTGCGGCGGGCCGAGCTGCCGCACTGACTTTCGGACGCGGTCCCGGCCCGGGACCCCTTTCCGGCGGCGCGGGCGAGCCCGGCCGGTGCGGCGGCCCCGGGCGCCCGCCTGTGCGGGAAGCCCCGGCCCGGAGGTTCCTGCACCCGGGCGGGGGCCTACACCCCGAGCTGCGCCGTCCGGACCCGGGCGATCGCGTCCTTGTCGCCCTCCAGATCCACCCGGGCGGCGTCCTGCCGGCCGAACGCGAACAGCGTCAGCTCGCCCGGCTGGCCCGTCACCGTCACCACCGGCGTTCCCCGGTGGGCGACCACCGTCTGGCCGTCGGGCCTGCGCAGCACCACGCCCAGCGGGGCCCGCCGCCCCAGCAGCCGCGCGCCCTTCTCCAGGCGCGACCACAGGACGTTCTCGAAGACCGGGTCCAGGTCGCGCGGCGTCCAGTCCGCCTGCGCCCGGCGCACGTCCTCCGCGTGCACGAAGAACTCGATCGTGTTGGCCGCCTCGTCGATCTGCTTGAGGGAGTACGGCGACATCCTGGGCGGGCCGCTGCGGATCATCCGCAGCAGCTCCTCGTACGGCTGGGCCGCGAACTCGGCACGGATCCGCTCCATCCGGTCCGCCAGGGCCTTCAGGAGCACTCCGCCCGCCGCGTCGGGCCGCCGCTCCCGCATCACGACGTGCGCGGCGAGGTCATGCGCCGTCCAGCCCTTGCACAGGGTCGGGGCACCGGGGCCCGCCGCCTCCAACAGGTCGGCGAGCAGAAGTCGTTCACGCTTGGCATGGGTCGACATGCCCGCCAGGGTACGGGGCCCGGGCGTTCGGCGCCCGGCGCGGGGAACCCGGACCGGGCCCCGCGCCCCCTCGCGCGGGTTCGCCGCCGGTTCCCGGTCCGCCCCGTGGACGCCCGTCCGCCGGGCCGGTCCGGCACGGCACAATGGCCACCATGACCAGCAGCGTCCCGCCGAGCTCCCTCGACCCCGCCGTAGCCGCCCGTCTCAAGCGCAGCGCCGACGGCCTCGTACCCGCCATCGCCCAGCAGTACGACACCGGCGAGGTGCTCATGCTCGGGTGGATGGACGACGAGGCGCTGCACCGCACCCTGACCACCGGACGCTGCACCTACTGGTCCCGCAGCCGCGGCGAGTACTGGGTGAAGGGCGACACCTCCGGCCACGTCCAGCACGTGAAGTCCGTGGCCCTGGACTGCGACGCCGACACCGTCCTCGTGAAGGTGGACCAGGTGGGCGCGGCCTGCCACACGGGCGCCCGCACCTGTTTCGACGCCGACGTGCTCCTGGACAAGTAGGGTCTGCCGCCATGGATCTCGAGACCTTCCGCAAGCTGGCGGCGGACCGCCGCGTCATCCCCGTCAGCCGCCGGCTGCTGGCGGACGGCGACACGCCCGTGGGGCTCTACCGCAAGCTCGCCGCCGAACGCCCCGGCACCTTCCTCCTCGAATCCGCGGAGAACGGCCGCTCCTGGTCGCGCTACTCCTTCATCGGCGTGCGCTCCGACGCGACGCTCACCGCCCGGGACGGCGAGGCGCACTGGCTGGGCACCCCGCCCGTCGGCGTCCCCACCGCGGGTGACCCGCTGGTCGCGCTGCGGGAGACCGTCGAGACCCTCCACACCCCGCACGACCTGGCGTCCGGGATGCCGCCCTTCACCGGCGGCATGGTCGGCTACCTCGGCTACGACATCGTCCGCCGCCTGGAGCGCATCGGTCCCGGCGAGCGCGACGACCTCCGCCTCCCCGAGCTGACCATGCTGCTCACCTCGGACCTCGCGGTGCTCGACCACTGGGACGGCAGCGTCCTGCTGATCGCCAACGCGATCAACCACAACGACCTCGACACCGGCGTCGACGAGGCGTACGCGGGCGCCGTCGCCCGCCTCGACGCCATGGAGGCCGACCTCTCCCGGCCGCTCGCGTCCCCGCCCGCCGTCCTGCCGCCGTCCGAACTGCCGGAGTTCTCCGCGCTGTGGGGCGGCAAGGACTACCAGGCCGCCGTCGAGGACATCAAGGAGCGCATCCGGGCCGGCGAGGCCTTCCAGGTCGTGCCCTCGCAGCGGTTCGAGACGCCGTGCACCGCGAGCGCGCTGGACGTCTACCGGGTGCTCCGCGCCACCAACCCCTCGCCGTACATGTACCTGTTCCGCTTCGACGGGTTCGACGTCGTCGGCTCCAGCCCGGAGGCGCTGGTCAAGGTCGAGGACGGGCGGGCCATGGTCCACCCCATCGCGGGCACCCGGCCGCGCGGCGCGAGTCCGCAGGAGGACCACGACCTCGCGGAGGAACTGCTCGCCGACCCCAAGGAGCGCGCCGAGCACCTCATGCTCGTCGACCTCGGCCGCAACGACCTGGGCCGTGTCTGCGCACCCGGCACGGTCGAGGTGGTCGACTTCATGTCGATCGAGCGCTACTCCCATGTGATGCACATCGTTTCCACCGTCACCGGCCGGGTGGCCGAGGGCCGCACCGCCTTCGACGTGCTCACCGCCTGCTTCCCCGCGGGCACCCTCTCGGGAGCGCCGAAGCCGCGGGCCATGCAGATCATCGACGAGCTCGAACCGTCCCGGCGCGGGCTCTACGGCGGTGCCGTCGGCTACCTGGACTTCGCCGGCGACTCCGACACGGCCATCGCCATCCGCACCGCGGTGCTCCGCGACGGCACCGCCTACGTCCAGGCGGGCGCGGGCGTGGTGGCCGACTCCGACCCGGTCGCCGAGGACACCGAGTGCCGGAACAAGGCGGCGGCGGTGCTCCGTGCCGTCCACACGGCCAACCGGCTGAACGGCTGACCGGCCGGTAAGGGATAGTGGGGCGGGTGAGTGCTGTTCCCGTACCCCAGCCCCGTACCTCGGCCGCCGCACCGGCGGCGGCGAGCGGCAGCCGCCGCAGCCTCGCCGCCGCGCTGCTCCTCGGTGCCGCCGGAGCCACCGTCGTCCTGCTCGCCGCCGGCCGCGTCTGGGCCGAGGGCACCGCGTCCGTCGGCGGCGGGACCGTCGCGCTGGACGCCCGGGGCGGCGACGTCACCGGCGTCCCGACCGCCCTGGCCGTCGTCGGCCTCGCCGCGCTCGTGGCCGTCTTCGCCGCACGCCGCGCCGGCCGGCTGCTGGTGTCCGCCCTGCTCGCGCTCAGCGGCGCCGGCGCGAGCGCCGCGGCGCTGCTCGACGCATCCGACACCGCCGCCCTCGACGAGAAGGCCGCCCGCACCACCGGGGACGCCGCCGCCACGGTCGGCGCCCTCACCCACACCGCGTGGCCCTACGTCACAGCCGCCGGCGGGCTGCTGATCCTGCTGGCGGGAGTGCTGGCGCTGCGGTACGGAAAGCGCTGGCCCACCATGTCCGGCCGCTACGAGCGCGACGGCACGCCGCGGCCCCGCCGGGCCGCCGCGGTCGACCCCGACCGCCCCGAGGATCTGTGGAAGGCCCTGGACCGCGGCGAGGACCCGACGCGCGAAGGGTGACCCCAGCTCATCCGCCGTCCCGGCGTGCGGGACAATGACACCGGGCCCCGGAGCCCGGCCCACGGGGACCGGCCCCACCGGCCCACGGGCACCCAGCCCACGACAGCGCACCAGAAACGAGGAGCACACTCATGGCGGGCAGCAGCCACGGACACACCCCGGCCGCCTGGACCGGCGTCATCATCGCCTTCATCGGGTTCTGCGTCGCAGGCGTCTTCATGGTCGCGGACAACCCGGCCGGTTTCTGGGCCGGTTCGGCCCTCATCGTGCTCGGCGCCGTCGTCGGCGGTGCGATGAAGATGGCGGGCATGGGCACGCCGAAGGAGCCGCAGGCCGTCGCCGAGGCGCGCGCCCGCGCCGCCGCGCGGGAGAGCGCCGCGGCCTGACGCGGTGACCGCGTGACACACGACGGCGGCGCAGCCCGGCACGGCCGGGCTGCGCCGCCGTCGTGCACCGGGCACAATCACGCCGTGACCCCCACCTCCCCGCGCCCCCCGCACGGCACCGCCCCGGCCGCGGCCGAGTCCGCCCGTCCCGCGCCGTCGCCCCGCGCGCACCCCCCGCCCGCCGCGGACGCGCACCCCGTGGCCGCCGGTCCGACCCGGTGCGGCGAGGAGCCCTTCGCGGAGCCGACCCCACCTCCCCCGGCCGCACCGGACGCCGCCCGCGCACCTGCGCACCCCGGCTCGCCCGACGGGCCGCGCTCCATTTCGCCCGCGCCTGCCGGCGGGTCTTCAGCGCCCGCGTCGCACGGCGACGGGCCCGCCGCTTCCGCGGCCGCGAGCGGGCCCGGCGACGGGCCTGCGGGGAGCCCGGGGCGGCGTGCCGCGTCGGCTGCCGAGTCCGCGGCTCACGGAGAACGCCCCACGCCGGCGTCTTACGGGCCGCCCTCCGCGCCCGGGCGATCCGGTGCGGTTCCCGGGGCGGCGGCTGCGAGCACCCGGGGCGCCGAGCCCGTGGCGAGCGCGGGCCGGCCCGCTGCCGAGGCTGCCCCGCCCGGACCTTCCGGCGCACCCCCCGCGCCCGCGCCCCCCGGCGCACCCCCCGCCCCCGGTGGCTGGGGCAGCGGGGCGTACCCCGGGGCGCTCGCCCCGGTCGCGCCCCCGTCGACCGGGCGGCGGCTCGCCGGGCCGCTGGTCACGCTCGCGGGTGTCGCCGCGGCCTTCGCGTACGTCGGGAGCGTCGATCCCAACGAGCCGGGCCACTACCCGGTCTGTCCGCTGCTCAGCCTCACCGGCGTCCTCTGCCCGGGGTGCGGCGGGCTGCGCAGCGCGCACGCCTTCGTCCACGGTGACCTGCCTACCGCGCTGGGTGCCAACGCCGCCGCGGTCGCCGGCTACCTCGTCTTCGCCGTCCTGTGGGTGATGTGGCTCGTTCACGCCGTCCGCGGCAGGCCCTTCCGCCCGCGGGTCAGCCCCCTCGTCGGCTGGTCCGCGGGTGCCGTCCTGGTCGTCTTCGCCGTGGTGCGGAACCTGCCGTTCGGGGCCGCGCTGGCTCCGTGAAAGTCCCAGCTGGTGGGACGGCGGCCATCCGGATGCGGGGCCTCGGCCCGTGTGCGGATACCATCGAGATGGCTGATCCTGAACCGTCCACCACCGTCCCGGAAGGGGGCCGCTCGCGTGAGTGTGCTCGACGAGATCATCGAAGGTGTGCGCGCCGACCTCGCGGAGCGGCAGGCGCGTGTCAGCCTCGACGAGCTCAAGGAGCGCGCCGCCAAGGCCCCCGCTGCCAAGGACGGGGTCGCCGCGCTGCGCGGCGACGGCGTCAAGGTGATCTGCGAGGTCAAGCGCTCCAGCCCCTCCAAGGGGGCCCTCGCCGCGATCGCCGACCCGGCCGGCCTGGCCGCCGACTACGAGGCGGGCGGCGCGGCGGTCATCTCCGTGCTGACCGAGGAGCGGCGCTTCGGCGGTTCCCTCGCCGACCTGGAGGCCGTCCGGGCCCGGGTCGACGTCCCCGTGCTCCGCAAGGACTTCATCGTCACCGCCTACCAGCTCTGGGAGGCGCGCGCCTACGGTGCCGACGTGGTGCTGCTGATCGTCGCCGGGCTGGAGCAGGAGGCGCTGGTCTCCCTGATCGAGCGCGCCGAGTCCATCGGCCTCACCCCGCTCGTCGAGGTCCACGACGAGGACGAGGTGGAGCGCGCCGTCGACGCCGGAGCGAAGATCATCGGCGTGAACGCGCGCAACCTCAAGACCCTCAAGGTCGACCGCTCCACCTTCGAGCGCGTCGCCCCCGAGATCCCCTCGCACATCGTCAAGATCGCCGAGTCCGGTGTGCGCGGCCCCCACGACCTGATCGCCTACGCGAACGCCGGCGCCGACGCCGTGCTCGTCGGCGAGTCCCTCGTCACCGGCCGCGACCCCAAGGCGGCCGTGGCCGACCTGGTCGCCGCCGGCGCCCACCCGGCCCTGCGCCACGGGCGGAGCTGACCCCACGGTGACCGCCGTCCGCCGCCACCGCCGACCCGCCCCGGGCGTCCGCCCGGGCAGGTCCGGCGTGCCCGCGGCGGCCGGCCACGCCTACGCCCGGCTGGCCCGTGGCTGCCGTCCGCGGGGCTGCCGCGCACCGGCACGCCGGGTCCACGGCCGGCGCGTGCGGTACGTGATCGGCGACGAACCGGGCCAGGTCAACGGGATGCGATGGCGCCGCGCGCCCGAGCGCGCAGGCCGACAGGCCGTGCGGAGCGGGGTCACCGCCCCGACCCGCCTCCTTCCCTGACCGGGCCCGGCCCGGTCACCCGCCGCGTCCGCGCGGCGTCCCCGCACTCCCGGCGGCCCGAGCGGCCGGGAGCCGGCACCCGTACGGCTCCGGCCGCGCCGGTGACCGGACACGGCGGGGCGGCGGCGTAGCCTCCGTACGGGAAGGGCGTGGGCGCGGCGGGCTCCGGCCGCGGGCGCGACGCCCCGTCACCCACCACCCGACACGTCCCGGAGCGGCACACCCGCCCGGATACGAGGAGTCCCGTCGCCATGTCCAGCGACTTCTTCATTCCCGACCCCGACGGTCATGTCCCCACCCCCCAGGGCTACTTCGGAGCCTTCGGCGGCAAGTTCATCCCCGAGGCGCTCGTCGCCGCCGTGGACGAGGTCGCCGTCGAGTACGAGAAGGCCAAGCACGATCCGGCGTTCACCGCCGAACTCGGCGAGCTGCTCGCCGACTACACCGGCCGCCCCAGCGCCCTCACGGAGGTGCCCCGCTTCGCCGAGCACGCCGGCGGCGCGCGCGTCTTCCTCAAGCGCGAGGATCTGAACCACACCGGCTCGCACAAGATCAACAACGTGCTGGGCCAGGCCCTGCTCACCCGGCGGATGGGCAAGACCCGGGTCATCGCCGAGACCGGCGCGGGCCAGCACGGGGTGGCCACGGCCACCGCGTGCGCGCTGTTCGGGCTCGAATGCACCGTCTACATGGGCGAGATCGACACCCAGCGGCAGGCGCTCAACGTCGCCCGGATGCGGATGCTGGGCGCCGAGGTCGTCGCCGTGAAGTCCGGCAGCCGCACCCTCAAGGACGCCATCAACGAGGCGTTCCGCGACTGGGTCGCCAACGTCGACCGCACCCACTACCTCTTCGGCACGGTCGCCGGGCCCCACCCCTTCCCGGCCATGGTGCGCGACTTCCACCGGGTCATCGGCGTCGAGGCCAGGCGCCAGCTCCTGGAGCGGGCCGGACGGCTCCCCGACGCGGCCGTCGCCTGCGTCGGCGGCGGGTCGAACGCCATCGGCCTCTTCCACGCCTTCATCCCCGACTCCGGCGTCCGCCTGATCGGCTGCGAGCCCGCCGGCCACGGCATCGCCACCGGGGAGCACGCGGCCACCCTCACCGCGGGCGAACCGGGCATCCTGCACGGCTCCCGGTCCTACGTCCTCCAGGACGACGAGGGCCAGATCACCGAGCCGTACTCGATCTCGGCCGGCCTCGACTACCCGGGCATCGGGCCCGAGCACTCCTACCTCAAGGACTCGGGCCGCGGCGAGTACCGCGCGGTCACCGACGACGAGGCGATGCAGGCACTGCGCCTGCTGTCGCGCACCGAGGGCATCATCCCGGCCATCGAGTCGGCGCACGCGCTGGCCGGCGCGCTGGAGGTCGGACGCGAGCTGGGCAAGGACGGGCTGATCGTGGTCAACCTGTCCGGCCGCGGCGACAAGGACATGGACACCGCCGCCCGTTACTTCGGGCTCTACGACACCGACGCCCGGGTCGAGGCCGACGCCTCGGCGGACAACGGCGCCGCCGAGATCCAGGGGGACGCCTCGTGAGCGGCAATCTCGACCTGCTGAACACCACCCTCGCCGCGGCGCGCGAGGAGAACCGGGCCGCGCTCATCGCCTACCTCCCGGCGGGCTTCCCGGACGTCGACACCGGCATCGAGGCGGTCAAGGCCGCCTTCGACGGCGGCGCCGACGTCGTCGAGGTCGGGCTGCCGCACAGCGACCCGGTCCTCGACGGCCCGGTGATCCAGACCGCCGACGACATCGCCCTGCGCGGCGGCGTGCGCATCGCGGACGTGATGCGCACGGTGCGCGAGGCACACGCGGCGACCGGCAAGCCGGTCCTGGTGATGACGTACTGGAACCCGATCGACCGCTACGGCGTCGAGCGGTTCACCGCCGAGCTCGCCGAGGCCGGGGGCGCCGGGTGCATCCTGCCCGACCTGCCCGTCGAGGAGTCCGGCCTGTGGCGCGAGCACGCCGAGAAGCACGGGCTCGCGACCGTCTTTGTCGTCGCCCCGAGCAGCAGGGACGCACGGCTCGCGACCATCACGGCGGCCGGCAGCGGCTTCGTGTACGCGGCCTCCCTGATGGGCGTCACCGGCACCCGGGCGTCCGTCGGCGCCGAGGCGGCGGATCTGGTGCGGCGCACCCGTGCCACGACCGACCTCCCGGTCTGCGTGGGCCTCGGCGTCTCCGATCCCGCCCAGGCAGCCGAGGTGGCCGGCTTCGCGGACGGGGTGATCGTCGGCTCCGCGTTCGTCAAGCGGATGCTCGACGCGGACGGCCCGTCCGCCGCGGTGGCGGCCGTACGGGAACTGGCGGGCGATCTCGCCCGGGGCGTGCGCGGCACCGCGTAGCTCGAACGGGTGGAAACGGGACCGGGGAGGCGCGCAGACGCCTCCCCGGTTCGTTTGCGGTGCGTGAGCGAGAACCAAGAACGGAAGCGGACCGCACGCGAGCGGATCCAGCGGGAACGGCAGTTGGACAAGGCCCGCGAGCGGCGCCGCCGGACCCTGATCGTGGCGTCGGCCGTGGTCGGCGTCCTCGGCCTGGCCGCCGTCGTCGGCCTCGTCGCGGCCAACAGCGGCAAGGACACGAAGGACGGCTCCTCGGAGGCCGGCCCGCTCAGCGCGCCCAGCGGGGTGCAGGGGGAGGAGCAGCTCGCGATCCCGGTCGGCGCGAGCGACGCCCCCTCCACCCTCACCGTGTGGGAGGACTTCCGCTGCCCGGCCTGCGCCCAGTTCGAGAACGCGCTGCGGCCCACGATCCACGAGCTCGTCGAGGCCGGGAAGATCAAGGTCGAGTACCACCTCGCCACCATCATCGACGGCAACATGGGCGGCACCGGGTCCCTGCGCGCGGCCAACGCGGCGGCCTGCGCCCAGGACGCCGGCAAGTTCGCCGAGTACCACGACGTCCTCTTCATGAACCAGCCCCCGGAGCCGGACGACGCCTTCGCCGACAACGGCAGGCTGATCGAGCTCGCCGGAAAGGTCGACGGCCTGGACACCCCCGCCTTCCGCGGCTGCGTCAACGACGGCACCCACGACAGCTGGGTCGAGAAGTCCTCCACCGCCTTCCAGGAGGGCGGCTTCCGCGGCACGCCGACGGTGCTGCTGAACGGCGAGTCGGTCTTCCCCACCAAGGGCGAGGAGCAGATCTCCGTGGCCAACTTCAAGAAGTGGGTCGAGGAGGCCAACAAGGGCAAGCAGCCCGGCACCCGGCAGCCCTCGCCCGCGGGCAGCGCGCCCACCGGGGCCCCGGCCTCCTGACCCCGGCGGGACCCGTGCGGCAGGGCGCGGCGGGCAGGGCGTGTGGCGACAGTCCCTCCTGGCCCGCGACGCCCGGCACGCTCCCCCAGCTACCGCTGGGAGGTGCCCCCATGCCGCGTTGCCGGAGTCATCCGGTACGCCCGGTACGAGGACGGTCCTCCGCCGTGCGGAGTCCGGAGAGCGGGGCAGGCCCCGCCCGGAGGGCGGACGGAGCTGCTTTCGCCGCACGCCCCGGTTCCCCGTTACCCAGACGTTGCCGGGTGGGTTGCCGCACGCCCCGCCCGGCAGGGTAGCGTCAGTGCTGCCATGGAAATCGCCTTCATCCCGAGTCCGTCGACCGGAGTGATCCACCTCGGACCGCTCCCGCTGCGCGGCTACGCCTTCTGCATCATCATCGGCGTCTTCGTCGCCGTCTGGTTCGGCAACAAGCGCTGGGTCGCCCGGGGCGGCAAGGCCGGCACGGTCGCCGACATCGCCGTGTGGGCCGTGCCCTTCGGCCTCGTCGGCGGGCGCCTCTACCACGTGATCACCGACTACCAGCTGTACTTCAGCGAGGGTGAGAACTGGGTCGACGCGTTCAAGATCTGGGAAGGCGGTCTCGGCATCTGGGGCGCCATCGCGCTCGGCGCGGTCGGAGCCTGGATCGGCTGCCGCCGCCGCGGCATCCCGCTGCCCGCCTGGGCGGACGCCCTCGCACCGGCGATCGCCCTCGCGCAGGCCATCGGCCGCTGGGGCAACTGGTTCAACCAGGAGCTGTACGGCAAGGCGACCGACCTCCCCTGGGCCGTCGAGATCTCCGAGGGCGCGGGCCGCGAGGCCGGCACCTACCACCCGACGTTCCTCTACGAGTCCCTGTGGTGCATCGGCGTCGCCCTCCTCGTGATCTGGGCCGACCGCCGCTTCACGCTCGGCCACGGCCGCGCCTTCGCCCTCTACGTCGCCGCGTACTGCACGGGCCGTGCCTGGATCGAGTACATGCGCGTCGACGAGGCGCACCACGTCCTCGGTCTGCGGCTGAACGTCTGGACGTCGATCCTGGTCTTCGTCCTCGCGGTCGCCTACATCGTGATCTCGTCCCGGCTGCGCCCGGGCCGCGAGGAGATCGTCGAGCCGGAGACGGCGCGCCCGGCGAAGGCCGCCGCGAAGGCGGAGGCCGGGAACGACGCCGCCGGTGACGGCGACGCCGCTCCCGCCGACGCGGAGCCCGCCGAGCGGGACGGCGACGCGGACGACGGCACCCCCGCGGACGGCGACGTCTCCGCCGACACCGGCGCGAAGCCGGCCGGCGGCAAGGGATAGCGGCTCCGCCACCTGCGCGGTGGCGGGAGACGGCCCGGAGAAGGAAGGGGCTGCCGCGGGCATCGCCCGCGGCAGCCCCTTCCCCGTCGTGTCCGGGCCCCGGGTCAGGGCAGTTCGCGGGCGGCGATCGCCAGGGTGCGCTCCGCCGCCGCGACGACCGCCGCGTCCACGAACCGGCCGTCCGGGAGCGCCATGGCCCCCGAGTCCGACGCCGCCGCCTTGACGATCTCCTCCGCGTCGTCGATCTCCTGCGGCGTCGGCCGGTAGGCGCGTTCGATCACGGGCAGCTGGCGGGGATGGATGGCGGCCCGGCCCAGGAAGCCGACCGAGCGGCCGTGGACGCAGGAGGCGTGCAGCCCGTCCATGTCGACGATGTCGGGGAAGACCGACTGCGCGGGCGGTGCCAGCCCCGCCGCGCGAGCGGCGACCACGATGCGGGTGCGCGGCCAGTCCAGCCCCGTGTCGCCGCGCACCCCCAGGTCCGCCCGCAGGTCGGACTCCCCGAGGGCGATGCCGTGCAGGGCGTCGTGCGCGGTGGCGATCGCGTAGGCGTGCTCCACGGCCAGTGCCGACTCGAGCAGCGCGTACAGCGGCACGCCCGGCGCGTCCGCGGCGATCCGCTGGACGTCCGTGGCGTACGCCACCTTGGGGATGCGCAGGGCGGCCAGTCCGGGCAGCCCCGCCAGCGCCGCGACGTCCGCGGGCGAGTCGATCCGGACATGGACGGGGAGCGGCAGATGCTGCGACAGCAGCTCGGCCGTGGCCGCGAGCGCGTACGCCTTGCGGTGTGCGGCCACCGCGTCCTCCAGGTCGACGATGACGACGTCCGGGCGGGCGGCGATGGCCTTGTGCACCACCTCCGGACGGTCCCCCGGGGCGTACAGCCAGGTCAGCGGGAAGGTCATAGCGCTCCTTCGGTGCGGAGTGCGGCGATGTCGGCGGGGGACAGGCCGAGCTCGGCCAGCACCGCCTCGGTGTCCGCGCCGTGCGGACGCCCGGCCCAGCGGATGGCGCCGGGCGTCTCGGAGAGCCGGAAGAGGACGTTCTGCATGCGCAGCGTGCCCAGCTCCGGGTCGGGCACCTCGGTGATCGTGCCGAGCGCCTGGTACTGGGGGTCGGCGTAGACGTCGCGGATGTCGTAGACCGGTGCGATGGCCGCCTCGGCCTTCTCGAACGCGGCGATCGCGTCCGCGCAGCTCTGCCGCGCGATCCAGCTGCCGACGGCCCGGTCCAGCTCGTCCGCGTGGTCGGCCCGCCCGCTGCCGGTGGCGAACCAGGGCTCGCCGGTGAGCTCGGGCCGGCCGACCAGGTGCATCACGCGTTCGGCCACGGACTGGGCCGAGGTGGAGACGGCCACCCAGCCGCCGTCCGCGGTGCGGTAGATGTTGCGGGGCGAGTTGTTGCGCGAGCGGTTGCCGGTGCGGGGCTGCACGTAGCCGAGCTGGTCGTACCAGAGTGCCTGCGGGCCGAGCACGGCCAGGATCGGCTCGATGATGGCCATGTCGACGACCTGGCCGCGCCCGGTGGCGGTGCGCGCGGCCAGCGCGGTCATCACGGCGTACGCGGTGGCGAGCGCGGCGACCGAGTCGGCGAGGCCGAACGGCGGCAGTGTGGGCGGCCCCCCGGGCTCCCCGGTCGCCGCCGCGAAGCCGCTCATCGCCTCCGCGAGGGTCCCGAAGCCGGGCCGGTGGGAGTAGGGGCCGAACTGCCCGAAGCCCGTGACCCGGGCCAGGACCAGCCGGGGGTTGGCGGCGGCGAGCTCCTCCCAGCCCAGGCCCCACCGCTCCAGGGTGCCGGGGCGGAAGTTCTCGACGACCACGTCGGCGGTGGCCGCCAGGCGCAGCAGGGTCTGTCTTCCGCCGGGCGTGGAGAGGTCCAGTGTGATGGTGCGCTTGTTGCGGCCGAGGACCTTCCACCACAGGCCGACGCCGTCCTTGGCGGGCCCGTGGCCGCGCGAGGGGTCGGGCCGGCTGGGGTGTTCGACCTTCACGACCTCGGCCCCGTAGTCGCCCAGCAGGGTGGCGCACAGCGGGCCGGCGAAGAGCGTGGCCAGGTCGAGGACGCGCAGGCCGCGCAGCGGCGGCGCCCCGTCCGGCGGGGTGTCCGGCGGGGTCTGCGGCGCGGTGTCCGGCGTTCCGGCCGGCGGGGAGTCGGGAGGGGTCATGAGGCGGCGTCGATCTCGGGGCGGTACGGCATGGACGTGGACGCTCCCGGGCGTTGGACGGACAGGGCGGCGGCGGCACTGGCCCAGGCGAGGGCCTGCTCCACGGGCCGGCCCTCGGCGAGGGCCACGGCGAGCGTGCCGACGAAGGTGTCACCGGCGGCCGTCGTGTCGACGGCGGTGACTCGGGGCGCGGGCACGGTGAGCGGCGCGGTGCCCCGGGCCGCGTGCAGGGCGCCCGCCGAGCCGAGGGTGACGACCACTTCGGGGACGCTGCGCAGCAGGGCGGCGGCGGCCTCGTGGGGGTCGGCGATGCCGGTGAGCGCGGCGGCCTCGTGCTCGTTGGGGACGAGGAGATCGACCGCGGCGAGCAGTTCGGGCGGCAGGGGCCGCACCGGCGAAGGGGTGAGCACGGTGCGCACCCCGTGGCGGCGGCCGGCCAGGGCGCCGTCGAGAACGGCGCCCTGGGGGAGTTCGAGCTGGAGGAGCAGCAGGTCGGCCGTGGCGATGACGGCCTCGTCACCCGGTGCGAGCGCGGTCACGGTGCCGTTCGCGCCGGGGACGACGACGATGGAGTTCCCGCCCTCGTCGTCGACGACGATGTGCGCCGTGCCGGACGGTCCGTCGGCCGTGCGGAGCAGGTCGGTGTCGACCCCGGAGGCTTCCAGCGTGTGCCGCAGCACGGCGCCGAACTCGTCCGTGCCGACCGCCCCGATCATGGTGACGTCGCCGCCGGCGCGGGCCGCGGCGACGGCCTGGTTGGCCCCCTTGCCGCCGGGGACGGTGGTGAACTCCCTTCCGGTGACGGTCTCCCCGCGTTTCGGCGGCCGCGCCACGTAGGCGACGAGGTCCATGTTGGTGCTCCCGAGTACCACGATGCCGGTCATGGGCGCAGTGCCTCCTCCACGGTCAGACGGGCGAGGGTGTCGAAGCCGACGCCGTCGAATCCGGCGACGGACGTGGCGAGCCGGTTCTTCAGCGGTGCGGTCCAGCGTTCGGGCAGCGCGTCGGGGGAGCCGGCGAGCAGCCCGGCGACCGATCCGGCGGTCGCGCCGTTGGAGTCGGTGTCCCAGCCGCCCGACACCGCACGGCAGACGGACCCCGCGAAGTCGCCGTCCGCGTGGGTCAGCGCGGCCGCGAGCACGGCGGCGTTGGGCACCGCGTGCACCCAGTGCAGGGCGCCGTACGCGCCGTGGATCCGGTCGACCGCCCGGTCGAAGTCCTCCTCCGCGCGGGCGGCCGCGACACCGAACCGGACGGCACCGGCCAGCCGCGAGCGGGGCGGCACCACCGAGAGCCCGGCGTCCAGCGCCTCGTGCACCCCGGCGTCGCCGCCGGCCGCGGCCGCCACCGCGGCGGCGACGAACATGGCGCTGTAGGCGCCGTTCGCGGTGTGGCTGAGCGCGGCGTCGCGGAAGGCCTGCTCGGCGGCGGCGGCCGGTGACCCCGGGTTGGTCCAGCCGTGCACGTCGGCGCGGATCGCGGCGCCGATCCACTCCCGGAAGGGGTTGCGGCGCAGCGCGGCCGCGGGCGGCTCCGTCCCGCAGAGCAGATTGCGGTAGGCGACGCGCTCGGCGGTGAAGGTGCGGCCCGCGGGCAGTTCGTCCAGCCACAGCGCGCCGACGTCGGCGGTGGTGAACCGGCGGCCGTGGCGGCGCAGCAGCAGCAGGCCGAGCAGCGGGTAGTTGAGGTCGTCGTCCTCCGGCATGCCGTCGATGTTCTCGGCGAGGCTGTTGGCCGCGCTGCGCCGGTTCCAGGGGTGGGCGGCGGCCAGCTCCGGGGGCACCCCGCGGGCGGTGAACCAGTCGGCGAGCGGCCAGTTGCCGGTCGCCCGGGCCAGGGCGCGGATGGCGGGCAGCGGAAGCTTCTCCACGGGCTTGCCCAGCAGGCAGCCGGCGGCCCTGCCGAGCCACGCGGCGTGCAAGGCGTCCTCACCGGGCGCGGCGCGGGGCGGCCGCCGGGACGGGTCGCGGCGCGGGCCGTCGCCGTGCGGTGCCGCCTGCCCGTACCCGGGGGCGTGCGGCGGGTGCGCGGCCGGTACGGTCCGGGCCCGCGCATCCGGCCGGCCCGCGCGGTCCGGCCCGGGGGAGCGCGCGCCACCGTTCCACGCCCCGTGCGGGGCACCGGCGGACGCGGACGGGTCCGCGCCGCCGTCGCCGGGCCCCGGCCCGTCACCGCTCGCCTGCCCGTCACCCCGCCCCTGCCGGTCGCCGGGCCGCCGGTCCAGGGCCGGGCAGACGGCGGCGATCGACGGCCAGTCCACCGGTTCGTCGGCGGCCAAGGGGGAGGGCAGGGCGGCGAGTTCGTCGAGGAGGCGTTCGGCGAGCGCCCGCAGCCGGGGCGGCGCGGGTGCGGGGGAGGCGCCCGCGCGCGCGGGCGCCGGGGCGCCGCCCGCGGCGAGCCAGCGGTCGCGGATCGCGGACGCGTCCCGCCCGTCCTCGTCGGCCTGGCGCAGCTCGTGGCCGACGAGGTCCTCGGGCTGCACCCAGGTCAGACGCAGGGCGCCCGTCACCGGGCGTCCGCCAGCGCGGCGAACGCGGCCTCGTGGGCGCGGCGGCGCGTCAGGTCCCGTGCGTGGATCTCCCGGGCCACCGCGACGAGTTCCGCCGCGGGCGCGCGCAGATCGGTCCGGCTGGCCCGCCCGACCCGGTCCGCCCAGTCGCCCGGTACCGCCGACTCCCCGTGCATCGCGCCCACGAGAGCTCCCGCCATGGTCGCGATCGAGTCGCAGTCGCGCCCGTAGTTGACGCAGGCGAGCACGGTCCGCCGGTAGTCGCCCCCGCCGACGAGCAGCATCCCCAGGGCGATGGGAAGCTCCTCGATGGAGTGCAGGCGGGACGGGCGCCGGGCGCCCAGCGAAGGAGCCCGGTAGTCGGGGCCGACCGTGTCGAAGGGGGCGATCGCCGCGCGCAGCGGCGCGAGCGCCGACTCGACGTCGGTGTGGCGCACGGCGGTCTCCGCGACGGCCTCGATCGCGGCCTGGGTGCCGTCCTTGGCCAGCGCGAGCACGCTCTCCACGACGCTCGCCGGGGTCGCCCCGGGCGCGGCCGCGGCGGCGACGGCCGCCGCGAAGACGCCTGCGGCCTCCCGTCCGTAGGACGACTGGTGCGCACCCGCGATGTCGAGTGCCTCGTGGTAGGCGGCCTCCGGGTCGGCGGCGTTGACCAGGCCGACCGGTGCCATGTACATCGCCGCACCGCAGTTGACGATGTTGCCGACGCCCGCCTCACGGGGGTCGTTGTGGCCGTAGTGCAGCCGGTGCACCAGCCACTTCTCCGCCAGGAAGATCCGCTGCAGGGGCAGGGCCTCCGCCTCCAGTTCGGGGATCCAGCGGGGGGTCGAGATCAGATCGGGCACGAGGTGTTCGGCGACCGCGTAGGCGTCCAGATGGTCGCGCACGACGCCGTAGACGCGGACCAGCGCGTGGGTGAGCAGGGTGTCGTCGGTGATGTGGCCGTCGCCCTTGTGGTACGGGGCGATCGGGCGCGCGGTGCGCCACGCGTCGCCGTTCCAGGGGCCGACGATGCCCTCGACCCGGCCGCCGTGCCGCTCGACGATCTGCTCCGGGGTGTAGCCCTCGACCGGCCCGCCGAGAGCGTCGCCGACGGCGGCGCCGACCAGGCTGCCCGTGAACCGGTCGTCGAGGGAGGGGGAGTTGGGGCTCGCCGGAGGGGTGGCCGCGTTCGCCGTCGCTGTCGTCATGACCGGATTGTCCCCCTTGTTCCGTCGTGTGCGGCGTACCTCGCCCGGGGATTCGGCCAGGTCCCCGTCGGCTCCCCCCGCGCGGACCTCCTGCCCGGCGTCGGCACCCCGCACGCGGTCGGCGCACGGGGAGGGGGCGGGGGTGCCGGCGCCGGGAGCGCGGCCGCTCTCGCTCCGGGGGCCGCGCGACGACGGGCGGGGCGCCGGAGGACGGGCCCGGCGCGCCCCGGCCGCGCGTGCGGGGCGGAGGCTGTCGCGGCGTTCCGGCGGTGCGCCCTGCCGTGGTGCCGGGGGTGTCGTGGGGCGGCGTCCGGTGACGCAGTGCCGGCGAGTCCGCTGCCGGCCGTTGCCGGGGCCCCGCCCGGTGGTTGTCCCCGGCTCGCGCGTGCGGGGCGCAGGCGAGGGCGGGTGACTCCTCCGCCCCTGGTGCCGTCACCGGCTCCTGCGCGTGGGGCGGATGGCCGGGGGTGGTTCCGGGGTGCTGTGCCGTGCTGTGACGGTGGCGCGGGACCCGTTGCGGCGGACGCGCGTCGCGCTTCGTGCGGCGGGGACGCGGCTCGGTGCGGGGTCTCCCGTTGTGGTGGCTGTGCGCGCCGGGCAGCGGTGGACCGGTGTCCGCCACCGGGCCGGTGCGAGGGCCCGGCACCGGGGCCCGCGTTCCGGGGGGAGACGGCGCCCGGCCGGGCGGCGGCCCGCCACGGGCCCCGCTGCCGGAGGCCCCGTACCGGGGCGCCGTTCCCGGCCGTGGATGACGGTGCCCGTCAGGGGCCGAGGCCCCCGGCATCCGCGTCCCCCGACGCCGCCAGGAGGGCGGCGAGGGCGACGAGGTCGGTGCCGGCGAGGTGGGGGAGGGCGCAGCCGGCGAGGTGCCGGCAGGCCTCCCGCCAGCCGGCCGGCACCCGGTCGCCGCCGCCCAGTACGCCGGTCAGGGCCCCGGCCAGCGCGGGCGCCGAGTCGGCCACCCGGGAGAGGCAGGCCGCCGCGGGCACGGCCTCGGCGACCCGGCCCCCGGCGGCGAGGGTCAGCGCGAGCGCCACGGGCACCGTCTCGGCGGCGGCGATGCCGTAGCTGTAGACGTGGTCCACGATCTGGTGCTCCAGCAGAGGGACCAGGTCGAAGGCGCAGTCGGCGTCCCGCGCGAGGGCGAGCGCGTGGCGGGCGTTGCGTCCGATCTCGGTGGACTCGGGCAGCTGCCCGAGGGCGGCCGCCGCGGCGGTCTCCGCGTCCGCCCCGCCGAGGGCCGCCGCCACCGCGGCGGCCATGGCCCGGGCCCCGTGGACGCCGTCGCCGTCCTGCGTGTAGCGGGCGTCGAACTCGGCGAGTTCGGCGGCGGCCTCCGGGTCGCCGGGGTGCACGACGGCGAGCACGGCGGCCCGCACGCAGGCGGCGTCGTCGAAGTAGTGCGGATTGTCGTGGCCGGTCGCCGGCGGCCGCAGGCCGGTGGCGAGGTTGCCGAGACCCGCGCGTACGGAGATGCGGGCCCGCAGCGGAAGCACGGCCGACTCGACCTCCGGGGCCCGGGCGGCCGCCGCGGCGACCTGGCTCGCGAGGGCGTTCCAGGCGAGGTCGACGGCTGCTCTGATCCGGCGGGCGGGGGGCAGGTCCCGGAAGCCGTCGCCGTGGGCGGTGAGCACGACGCCCGCCGCGAACGCGGCCCACTCGGCGTCGTCGGACGGCCCGAGGCGCAGCGGCTCGGGCGGCTGGTTCAGCGCGATCGGCACCGGGAGCGTGGTGGTCTGGTTCTGCTCGGCGAACGTGTCGAGCTCCCGGGTGAGCCGCCGGGTCCATTCCGGCATGCGGCCCGCCCGGTGCCGGGCCGCCGGCCAGCCGGCCGCGTCCCCGGCGGCCAGCCCCAGCAGCAGCCCTTCGAGCGGCCGGGCGACGGCTGCGGGTGCTGCGGGGGCGCGGTGGGCGTACGGGTGCGCGGGGCCGCCGCGGGCGGTGGCCTCGGCGACGGCGGGCCCGGCGGCGCGGCCCCGGCCCGGTCCGGGAGCAGCCGCGCCGCCGCCCGTCCCGGTACCGCCGGCCGCCCCCGTGCCGCCGCCTGTCCGGGTGCCCCCGACCGGTCGGGGCGCGGTGCGGTCGGCCGCGGGTGTGCCGGTCGCGGTCGCCTCGGGCCGGGTGCGGTCGGCCGCGGTCGCCTCGGGCGCGGTGCCGGTCATGACGTCGGCGGGGTCAGGAGGGCGGCCACGTCCAGGACGTGGTGTCCGCGCATCGACGGGAGGCAGCTGCCGCGGACCGGGCCGATGGCGCTCGCCCACTCCGGCGGGATCGCGCCCGCGCCGTTGACCGCTCCCGCGAGGGCGCCCGCGACGGCCGCGGTGGTGTCCGCGTCGCGGCCCATGTTGACCGCGGTCAGCACCGCCGTGCGGAAGTCCCCGCGGGCCGCCGCGAACGCGCCGAACGCCAGTCCCACGGCCTCGGGCGCCAGGTCGGTCCAGGGATAGCCGCCGATCACGACGGCCGAACGCACCGCCCGCTCCGTCGACAGCGCGTCCGGATGGGCGCGGCCCGCCGCGATCACCCCGCGGCGCAGGGAGCGCGCGGTCCACGAGTCCATGGGCACCACGGACAGCGCCGCCCCGATCACCCCCGCGGGGCCCGCCCCGCCCATCGCGGCCGCCACCCCCGCCGCCACCGCCCTGCCGCCGAGGATCCCCTCGCCGTCGTGGCTGACACTCCCGTCGACGGTGACCAGCCGCGCCGCCTCGTCGGGGCGTCCGGCCGCGAAGACGCCGAACGGGGCCGCGCGCATCGCGAGCCCGTCGCTCCACGCGTGCCGGTGCTGGGCCGAGATCGGGGCCGCCAGCCCGCGCCGCAGGTTCTCCAGCGTGCCCCGCTCGCTGAAACCGGCCCCCCGGAACGGGCCCTCGTCCCGGTCCGCGATCCACTCGTGCCAGGCCGCCTCCACATGGGCGACGGTCAGCCCCGAGCCGTGCCGGGCGAGCAGCAGCCCCGAGAAGATGGCGTACTCGGTGTCGTCGGTCCCGGCGGGGTCGTCGCTGACGAACCCCTCGATACGCCCCCAGCGCCGGCGGATCTCGGACGGCCGCATGTTCTCGGCGGGTGCGCCGAGCGCGTCGCCCACCGCGAGTCCGAGGAGCGCTCCGCGCGCACGGTCGGCGCACGACGGCGCGGCGGCGGCGGAGGCGGTCGGGGAGTCGGGCGTGGGGACGGCGGGGCCGTCCACCGGGACGGTGGACGGCCCGTCGGTGCACGACTCGGTCAGCAACTCCATGAGGGGCCCTTTCGCGCGCGCGAGCCTGGTCCCGGATGTCTGCCACGCCCCGCCCCGGACCGCATCACAGAAACGTTTCTGTCACCCGACCCGGCGTACGGCGCGATGCCGCGCGGAGGCCCCTCCGGGCGCCGGGTAAGTACGGCCTGCCTTGCTGGCGCGCCCCTTACATACGGCGTACGTTCGAGGTCAGAGGGCCGCGGTGCACGGGGACCGCGGGCAAGAGGGGAGAGCTGTGTCCATCATCGAGACCGAGGCCGCGCTGCACGAGGCGCACCGGGACAACCACACCCACCGCGACGTGAACGGCGGATGGCTGCGCCCCGCGGTGTTCGGCGCGATGGACGGGCTCGTCTCGAACCTGGCCCTGATGACCGGCGTCGCCGGCGGCGCCGTCTCCCAGCAGACCATCGTCGTCACGGGCCTCGCCGGACTGGCCGCCGGAGCGTTCTCCATGGCCGCGGGGGAGTACACCTCGGTCGCCTCGCAGCGCGAGCTGGTCCAGGCCGAGCTCGACATCGAACGCCGCGAGCTGCGCAGGCACCCGGTCGACGAGATGGAGGAGCTCGCCGCGCTCTACACGGCCCGGGGCGTGGAGCCCGCACTCGCCCGCGAGGTGGCGATGCAGCTGTCCCGGGATCCGGAGCAGGCGCTGGAGATCCACGCCCGCGAGGAACTCGGCATCGATCCGGACGACCTCCCGTCGCCGGCCGTCGCCGCCGTCTCGTCCTTCGGCTCGTTCGCCCTCGGCGCGCTCCTGCCCGTGCTGCCGTACCTGCTGGGAGCGAGCGCCCTGTGGCCCGCGGTGCTGCTCGCCCTCGCCGGGCTGTTCGCCTGCGGCGCCCTGGTGGCGAAGGTCACGGCCCGCGGCTGGATGTTCAGCGGCCTGCGCCAGCTGGCGCTCGGCGGCGCCGCCGCCGCGCTCACCTACGGGCTCGGCATGCTCATCGGCTCCGCGGTGTAGCCCGCTCCCGCCGTCCCGCCCGCCTGCCGCGACCGCACCGGCCCCAGGTCAGGGGCCGGTGCGGTCGCGCTTTGCCGCTCCATCCCCGACGCTGTGACGTACATCCCCTCCGCCGGGCGGCGCAACAGTGAGACACTATGCAAGGCACGACATAGGTAGCCGTTACCCGGTGGTTTCGCCTCCGCAATCACCGGGCATGAGCCGGAAGCGCTCCGGGCAACGAAGCCTGTCCGCGCCGGTCCTCCGGTACCGCGATCCGTCCCCTTCATCCGGTTCGTTCGCCCCGGGACCCCCTGTCACCGCGCTGCGCGGTGTCCGCATGCTGGAATGGTCTATCCGCTTTCCGAGAAGCGCTCCATCATGTAACCTGCACGAAATTTCGCCAGGGCCAACGTCGTCCCTCGGCACTGCACATGCCACGACGACGACGGGAGAGCCGATGCGTTCCGACGCCTGGTCGCCCATGGACGGTCGCCCCGCCCCCCAGGGGATGTACGACCCCCGTAACGAACACGACGCCTGCGGTGTCGGGTTCGTGGCCACCCTCACCGGTGTAGCCAGCCATGAGCTGGTCGAGCAGGCGCTGACCGTACTGCGGAACCTCGAGCACCGCGGCGCCACCGGCTCCGAGCCCGACTCCGGCGACGGCGCGGGCATCCTCCTCCAGGTCCCCGACGCCTTCCTGCGCGAAGTGGCCGGATTCGATCTCCCCGAGGCCGGCTCCTACGCCGTCGGCATCGCCTTCCTCCCCGCCGAGGACAACGCCGACGCCGTCTCGCGCATCGAGACCATCGCTGGCGAGGAGGGCCTCACCGTCCTCGGCTGGCGCGAGGTCCCCGTCGCACCCGAGCTGCTCGGCAACGGCGCCCGCGCCACGATGCCGGCCTTCCGCCAGCTCTTCGTCGCCGACGGCACCAGCACCGGCATCGCCCTGGACCGCAAGGCCTTCGTGCTGCGCAAGCGCGCCGAGCGCGAGGCCGGCGTGTACTTCCCGTCGCTCTCCGCCCGCACGATCGTCTACAAGGGCATGCTGACCACCGGCCAGCTGGAGCCCTTCTTCCCGGACCTGTCCGACCGGCGCTGCGCGACCGCCGTCGCCCTCGTGCACTCCCGGTTCTCCACGAACACCTTCCCGAGCTGGCCGCTGGCCCACCCGTACCGCTTCGTCGCGCACAACGGCGAGATCAACACGGTCAAGGGCAACCGCAACTGGATGCGCGCCCGCGAGTCCCAGCTCGGCTCGGACCTGTTCCGCGAGGGCAGCCTGGAGCGCATCTTCCCGGTCTGCACCCCGGACGCCTCCGACTCCGCCTCCTTCGACGAGGTCCTGGAGCTGCTCCACCTCGGCGGCCGTTCGCTGCCGCACTCGGTGCTGATGATGGTCCCCGAGGCGTGGGAGAACCACGACTCCATGGACCCGGCCCGGCGCGCCTTCTACCAGTACCACTCCACGATGATGGAGCCCTGGGACGGACCGGCCTGCGTCACCTTCACCGACGGCGTCCAGGTCGGCGCGGTCCTCGACCGCAACGGCCTGCGCCCCGGCCGCTACTGGGTCACCGACGACGGCCTCGTCGTGCTCTCCTCCGAGGTCGGCGTCCTCGACATCGACCCCGCCAAGGTCGTCCGCAAGGGCCGCCTCCAGCCCGGCCGGATGTTCCTCGTCGACACCGCCGAGCACCGCATCATCGAGGACGACGAGATCAAGTCCGCCCTCGCCGCCGAGCACCCCTACGCCCAGTGGCTGGAAACCGGCGAGATCGAGCTCGAGGACCTCCCCGAGCGCGAGCACATCGTCCACACCCACGCCTCCGTCACCCGCCGCCAGCAGACCTTCGGCTACACCGAGGAGGAGCTGCGCGTCATCCTGGCGCCGATGGCCCGCACCGGCGGCGAGCCGCTGGGCTCCATGGGCACCGACTCCCCGATCGCGGCCCTGTCCGAGCGCCCCCGGCTGCTCTTCGACTACTTCACCCAGCTCTTCGCGCAGGTCACCAACCCGCCGCTGGACGCCATCCGCGAGGAGCTCGTCACCTCGCTGTACTCCTCGCTCGGCCCGCAGGGCAACCTGCTGGAGCCGACCGCCGCGTCCTGCCGCAGCGTCACCCTGCCGTTCCCGGTGATCGACAACGACGAGCTGGCCAAGCTCATCCACATCAACGCCGACGGCGACATGCCCGGCATGAAGGCCGCCACGCTGTCCGGCCTCTACCGCGTCTCCGGCGGCGGCGACGCGCTCGCCGCCCGCATCGACGAGATCTGCGCCGAGGCGGACGCCGCCATCGAGAACGGCGCCCGGCTCGTCGTGCTCTCCGACCGGCACTCCGACGCCGAGCACGCGCCGATCCCGTCGCTGCTGCTCACCTCGGCGGTCCACCACCACCTCATCCGCACCAAGCAGCGCACCCAGGTGGGCCTGCTGGTCGAGGCCGGCGATGTCCGCGAGGTCCACCACGTCGCGCTGCTCATCGGCTACGGCGCCGCCGCGGTCAACCCGTACCTGGCGATGGAGTCCGTCGAGGACCTCGTGCGCGCCGGCACCTTCATCGAGGGCCTGGAGCCCGAGAAGGCGATCCGCAACCTCATCTACGCCCTCGGCAAGGGCGTCCTCAAGGTCATGTCCAAGATGGGCATCTCCACCGTCGCCTCCTACCGCGGCGCCCAGGTCTTCGAGGCCGTCGGCCTCGACGACGCCTTCGTGGCGACGTACTTCAACGGCACCGCCACCAAGATCGGCGGCGCCGGCCTGGACGTCGTCGCCAAGGAGGTCGCCGCCCGGCACGCCAAGGCGTACCCCGCCACCGGCATCCCCTCCGCGCACCGCGCGCTGGAGATCGGCGGCGAGTACCAGTGGCGCCGCGAGGGCGAACCGCACCTCTTCGACCCGGAGACCGTCTTCCGCCTCCAGCACGCCACGCGCACCAAGCGGTACGACATCTTCAAGAAGTACACGGACCGGGTGAACGAGCAGTCCGAGCGCCTGATGACGCTCCGCGGCCTGTTCGGCTTCACCTCCGACCGCCCGTCGATCCCCGTCGACGAGGTCGAGCCCGTCTCCGAGATCGTCAAGCGCTTCTCCACCGGCGCCATGTCGTACGGCTCCATCTCCAAGGAGGCGCACGAGACGCTCGCCATCGCCATGAACCAGCTGGGCGGCAAGTCCAACACCGGCGAGGGCGGCGAGGACCCGGAGCGCCTGTACGACCCCGAGCGCCGCTCCTCCATCAAGCAGGTCGCCTCCGGCCGCTTCGGCGTCACCAGCGAGTACCTCGTCAACGCCGACGACATCCAGATCAAGATGGCCCAGGGCGCCAAGCCCGGCGAGGGCGGACAGCTCCCCGGCCACAAGGTCTACCCGTGGGTCGCCAAGACGCGTCACTCGACGCCCGGCGTCGGCCTCATCTCACCGCCGCCGCACCACGACATCTACTCCATCGAGGACCTCGCCCAGCTCATCCACGACCTCAAGAACGCCAACCCGGTCGCCCGCATCCACGTGAAGCTGGTCTCCGAGGTCGGCGTCGGCACGGTCGCCGCCGGCGTCTCCAAGGCGCACGCGGACGTCGTCCTCATCTCCGGCCACGACGGCGGAACGGGCGCCTCCCCGCTGACCTCGCTGAAGCACGCGGGCGGCCCCTGGGAGCTCGGCCTCGCCGAGACCCAGCAGACGCTGCTGCTCAACGGCCTGCGCGACCGCATCGTCGTGCAGACCGACGGCCAGCTCAAGACCGGCCGCGACGTCGTCATCGCCGCGCTGCTCGGCGCCGAGGAGTTCGGCTTCGCGACCGCCCCCCTCGTCGTCTCCGGCTGCGTCATGATGCGCGTCTGCCACCTGGACACCTGTCCGGTCGGCATCGCCACGCAGAACCCGGTGCTGCGCGAGCGGTTCTCCGGCAAGGCCGAGTTCGTCGTCAACTTCTTCGAGTTCATCGCCGAGGAGGTCCGCGAGATCCTCGCCGAGCTGGGCTTCCGCAGCGTCGAGGAGGCCGTCGGCCACGCCGAGCTGCTGGACACCACGCGCGCCGTCACCCACTGGAAGGCCCAAGGCCTCGACCTCGCGCCGCTGTTCCACGTGCCCGAACTGCCCGAGGGCGCGGTGCGCCACCAGATCACCGAGCAGGACCACGGCCTGGCGAAGGCCCTCGACAACGAGCTGATCGAGCTCGCCGCCGAGGCGCTGAACGCCGCCTCCGTCGAGGACGCCCGGCCGGTGCGCGCCCAGATCGGCATCCGGAACATCAACCGGACCGTCGGCACCATGCTCGGCCACCAGGTGACCAAGCGGTTCGGCGGCGCGGGCCTGCCCGCCGACACCATCGACATCACCTTCACCGGCTCCGCCGGCCAGTCCTTCGGCGCCTTCGTGCCGAGCGGCGTCACGCTCCGCCTCGAGGGCGACGCCAACGACTACGTCGGCAAGGGCCTCTCCGGCGGCCGGGTGATCGTCCGCCCGGACCGAGGCGCCGACCACCTCGCCGAGTACTCGACCATCGCCGGCAACACCATCGGCTACGGCGCGACCGGCGGCGAGATGTTCCTGCGCGGCCGCACCGGCGAGCGGTTCTGCGTCCGCAACTCCGGCGCCCTGGTCGTCTCCGAGGGCGTGGGCGACCACGGCTGCGAGTACATGACCGGCGGACACGCGGTCGTCCTCGGCGAGACCGGCCGCAACTTCGCGGCCGGCATGTCCGGCGGCATCGCCTACGTCGTCGACCTCGACCGGGACAACGTCAACTCCGGCAACCTCCAGGCGATCGAGACCCCGTCCGACGCCGACAAGCAGTGGCTGCACGACGTCGTGCGCCGCCACCACGAGGAGACGGGCTCCACCGTCGCCGAGAAGCTGCTGGCCGACTGGGAGACGAACGCCGCCCGGTTCAGCAAGATCATCCCCACCACGTACAAGGCAGTGCTCGCCGCCAAGGACGCCGCTGAGCTCGCCGGTCTCACCGAGCAGGAGACCACCGAGAAGATGATGGAGGCGGCGACCAATGGCTGACCCCAAGGGCTTCCTGACCACCGGCCGCGAGGTCGCCGAGACCCGCCCCGTCGAGGAGCGCGTCAAGGACTGGAACGAGGTCTACGTCCCCGGCTCCCTGCTGCCGATCATCAGCAAGCAGGCCGGCCGCTGCATGGACTGCGGCATCCCGTTCTGCCACAACGGCTGTCCGCTCGGCAACCTCATCCCCGAGTGGAACGACTACGCCTACCGCGAGGACTGGTCGGCGGCGTCCGAGCGCCTCCACGCGACCAACAACTTCCCGGAGTTCACCGGGCGGCTGTGCCCCGCGCCGTGCGAGGCCGCGTGCGTCCTCGGCATCAACCAGCCGGCCGTCACCATCAAGAACGTCGAAGTCTCCATCATCGACAAGGCCTGGGACTCCGGCGACGTCACCCCGCAGCCGCCGGACCGCCTCTCCGGCAAGACCGTCGCCGTCGTCGGCTCCGGCCCCGCCGGTCTCGCCGCCGCCCAGCAGCTCACCCGGGCCGGCCACACCGTCGTCGTCTACGAGCGCGCCGACCGCATCGGCGGCCTGCTGCGCTACGGCATCCCCGAGTTCAAGATGGAGAAGGTGCACATCAACCGCCGCATCGAGCAGATGCGCGCGGAGGGCACCAAGTTCCGCACCGAGGTCGAGATCGGCACCGACATGCCGTCCGACGCGCTGCGCCGCCGCTACGACGCGGTCGTCATCGCCGCCGGCGCCACCGTCTCCCGCGACCTGCCGGTCCCCGGCCGCGAGCTGAACGGCATCCACTTCGCCATGGAGTACCTGCCGCTCGCCAACAAGGTGCAGGAGGGCGACTTCGTGGCGCCCCCGCTCACCGCCGAGGGCAAGCACGTCGTCGTCATCGGCGGCGGCGACACCGGCGCCGACTGCGTCGGCACCGCCCACCGCCAGGGCGCGGCCTCGGTCACCCAGCTGGAGATCATGCCCCGACCGGGCGAGGACCGGGTCGCCGGCCAGCCCTGGCCGACCTTCCCCATGCTCTACAAGGTCACCTCGGCCCACGAGGAGGGTGAGTACCTGGCTCGCAACGAGGGCAAGGTCAACCCCGGGCAGGGACCCTCCTCGCCGAAGGCGGGCGAGGAGGGACGGGTCTACTCCGTCTCCACCACCCACTTCGAGGGCGACGAGGACGGCAACGTCCAGGCCCTCCACCTGGTCGAGGTCGAGTTCGTGGACGGTAAGCTGACCCAGAAGCCCGGCACCGAGCGCCGGATTCCGGCACAGCTGGTCACGCTGGCGATGGGCTTCACGGGCACGGACCAGTCCAACGGACTGGTCCAGCAGTTCGGACTGGAGCTCGACGACCGCGGCAACATCGCCCGCGACGCCGACTTCGCCACCAACGTCGACGGCGTCTTCGTCGCCGGAGACGCGGGCCGCGGCCAGTCGCTGATCGTGTGGGCGATCGCCGAGGGCCGCTCCGCGGCACGCGGTGTCGACCGCTTCCTCACGGGAGCGAGCGCCCTCCCGGCGCCGATCCGCCCGACCGACCGCGCGCTCACGGTCTGACGACCGGAGCACGGCACCGGCCGCCACCCGGTGCCGCGCGCACAACCCCATACGTCCCGTACAACGGCGTGCGGTACTGAACACGGCGCCTGCCTCGTCCCCGACCGGATCCGGCAGGCGCCGTGATGCGTCCGGGGCCGGGAGCGGGGGCCGCAACCGGTACGACCGCGTGCTCCGGGAGGCGGCCCCGGTGCGCGGGCAGGCGCGCGCCTGCCCGCTCCGACCGCCCCTGTCCCGCGCCCCGACCGCCTCCGTCCCGCGCCCCAACCGCCCCTGTCCCGGGCCTCCTTGGCGGCGTCCGGGACGGGATATCGTCGGACGATCAGGACACGGTACGGCGAACGCGGAGGCACGCCCCATGAGCACGCAGACCACCCCGGGCCCGGCGATCAGTCTCCGCAAGGTCGAGGAGCGGGCGCCGGGGATCGTGTCCCTCTACAAGAGCGCCGGCGTCAGCCTGCGCAAGCACGGGCTGGAGGGGCAGCGCGCCGCCGTGTACCTGGTCGTCGACTACTCCGGGTCGATGAAGGACTACTACCGCGACGGCAGCGTCCAGGCGCTGGCCGACCGGGTCCTCGGCCTGTCGGCCAACCTCGACGACGACGGCGTCGTCCCGGTGGTCTTCTTCTCCACGGACGTCGACGCCGTCACCGAGATCGCCCTCGACGACCACGACGGCCGCATCGACCGGATCGTCGCCGGACTCGGGCACATGGGGAAGACCAGCTACCACCTGGCGATGGACGCCGTCATCGACCACTACCTCGACAGCGGATCCACCGCCCCCGCGCTCGTCGTCTTCCAGACCGACGGCGGACCGATCAGCAAGCACGCCGCCGAGCGCTGGCTCTGCAAGGCCGCCGGGCTGCCGCTCTTCTGGCAGTTCGTCGGGTTCGGCAACAAGCGCAGCACCCAGTTCGACTTCCTGCGCCGGCTCGACGACCTCGCCGTGCCCGCCAAGCGGCCCGTCGACAACGCGGGCTTCTTCCACGCGGGACAGGACCCGAGGCAGCTCCCGGACGCCGAGCTGTACGACCGGCTGGTGGCCGAGTTCCCGCACTGGCTCGCGGCCGCACGCGCCCGGGGCATCGTGCGCTGAGCCCTTCCCGGCGCCCGCGTGCCTCAGGAACTCCCGGGAATCCAGAAGTTGTGCGCCTCGCGCACCACGGGACGGCCGGGCCCCGTGGGCATCCCGTGCTTCTCGGCCACGGGCATCATGGCCGCGGCGAACGCGTCCATCGCCTCCTCGGACTCCCACACGTCGTAGATGTCGAGCCCCTCACCGGACGGTACGCAGGTGTGCGCGAGGCACCCCGCGAAGGTGTCGCCCGGCAGCGACCGCAGATCCGCGTTGAGCGCGTCGTACTGCGCGGGCGTGACACCCGGCAGGGTCGCGTGCATGAAGATCGTCATCGCGCCACTCCTGGACTGCGGGCCCCACGCCTCCCTGTCGCCCCGGTGGCGGCCCGGTACCCGCTTCCAGGACATCACTCCCGGCCGCGGACTGCATCCGCCCCGGTCCGCCGCCGCTGAGCGCAGGCCGTGCCACCTGGGGTTCTGCCGGGCGTGAGCGGGGACACAGGTGTCCGTGGCGATTCGTGCTACGGTGGCTGCGTTGCAGTTTTGGTACCCATGAACTCTGTGTGCGCCTGACGGGAATGCTTCGTCAGGCGCATGTTTTGTTTCCGGACTCTCCGGATGGGGTCAATGCGGCGACGGGGAGTCCACGAGGTGTGGATTCCCGGCGTGCCCCCGTCAAGAGGAGAATGACATGGCAACCGGAACCGTGAAGTGGTTCAACTCGGAAAAGGGCTTCGGCTTCATCGAGCAGGACGGCGGCGGCGCCGACGTCTTCGCCCACTACTCCAACATCGCCACCTCGGGCTTCCGTGAGCTCCAGGAAGGCCAGAAGGTGACCTTCGACGTCACGCAGGGCCAGAAGGGCCCGCAGGCGGAGAACATCCTCCCGGCCTGATCGCCGGACCCGCTTCATCGCAGCCGGGGCCCGCACCGCACGGTGCGGGCCCCGGCTCGTCCCTGTCCCAGGGCCTGGAAGGCATTTCTCGCACATGAACCGCTCCGAACGCCCGGCACGCAAGCGCCCCACCGAATCCCGTACGGACTCCCGTCCCGCGCGCGGCACCGCGCGCGCCCAGGGCTCCGCAGGCAGAGGCGGCCGCTCCAAGGGCGCCGCCCGCGCCGTGGCGCCGCCGCAGGAATTCACGCTGCCCGAGACCGTCACCCCGGCGCTGCCCGCCGTGGCGGCATTCGACGAGCTGGAGATGCCCGCCGCCCTGCTGAAGACGCTCGCGGCCCAGGACGTCACCGAGCCGTTCCCCATCCAGGCCGCCACCCTGCCGAACTCGCTCGCGGGCCGCGACCTCCTCGGACGCGGACGCACCGGCTCCGGCAAGACCCTCGCCTTCGGGCTCGCGCTGCTCTCCCGCACCGCCGGCCGCCGCGCCGAGCCCGGGGCGCCGCTCGCGCTCGTCCTGGTGCCCACCCGTGAACTCGCCCAGCAGGTCACCGACGCGCTCACCCCGTACGCGACCTCGGTGCAGCTGCGGCTCGCCACCGTGGTCGGCGGCCTGTCGATCAACAAGCAGGCGGGCGCGCTGCGCCGCGGCGCCGAGGTGCTCGTGGCGACCCCCGGACGACTGATCGACCTGGTGGACCGGGGCGACTGCCGCCTCGACCAGGTGTCGGTGACCGTCCTGGACGAGGCCGACCAGATGGCCGACATGGGCTTCATGCCGCAGGTCACCAAGCTGATCAAGCAGGTCGAGCCGGACGGCCAGCGGATGCTGTTCTCCGCCACGCTGGACAAGAACATCGACCGCCTCGTGCGCATGTTCCTCACCGACCCGGTGGTGCACTCGGTCGACCCGTCGGCCGGCGCCGTGACGACGATGGAGCACCATGTGCTGCACATCGCCGACGAGACGGAGAAGAAGGCCGTCGCCCTGCGGATCGCCGCCCGCGACGGGCGGGTGATCCTGTTCGTCGACACCAAGCGCTCCGCGGACCGCTTCGCCAAGCGCCTGCTGGCCAGCGGCGTCCGGGCGGCCGCCCTGCACGGCGGCCGTTCCCAGCCGCAGCGCAACCGCACTCTCGACCAGTTCAAGAACGGCCAGGTCACCGCGCTGGTCGCCACGAACGTGGCGGCCCGCGGCATCCACGTCGACGACCTCGACCTGGTGGTCAACGTCGACCCGCCCGTCGACCACAAGGACTACGTCCACCGCGGCGGGCGCACGGCCCGCGCGGGGGAGTCCGGCAGCGTCGTCACGCTCGTGCTGCCCGCCCAGCGGCGGGAGATCACCCGGCTGATGGCGGACGCGGGGATAGCGCCCAAGACCGCGCGGGTCTCCTCCTCGGACGAGGAGCTGACCCGTCTGACCGGTGCCCGCGAGCCGTCCGGCGTGCCGGTGACCATCGAGATCCCGCAGCAGGCCGCCGCCCCCGCGGACGCCTCGGGGACGCCGTCCCGCCGCCGCTCTCCGCGCGGCGGGCGCGGCCGGCGCGCGGAGAGCGGCACGGCGCAGCGCCAGACGCCCAGGGCGGGACGCGGCGCGTCCGCTGCCGGCGGGGCTGCTGCGGGCGCGGGGCGCGGCTCCGCCGCCGGTGGTCAGGGTGAGGCGTCGAGGCCGTCGCGTCGTGCGGCGTCCGCGGGTGCTTCCGCGTCCGCGGGGCGTGCGGGCGGGCAGGGCGAGGCCCGCCGCGGCGCCGGGTCCGCCCCGCAGGGCGAGGGGCGGGCCCCCCGCTCCCGGAACCGCCGCGCCCGGGGCACCGGCGCGGCCTGAGCGGCACACCCACAACGGCGCGGGCCGGACTCCTCAGGGAGTCCGGCCCGCGCCGTTGTGCTTGCTGGTGGCGGGCCCCGGCCCGGGGGAGTTCGGGCGGGGGCCGGGCGGTGACGGGCGCCCGGGCGTCCCGGGCGTACGCCGGGCACTCGGGGCCGTTGCTGTCGTCGCCGACGGGGCCCGGGGGGTGTGGTCTGTGGTCGGGGGTGTGCCGGTCGGGCGTGGCGGGTGGCCCGGTGATGGGGCTCGCCGGGAGGTGTGGTCCGTGGCCGGGGCCGGTCCCGGGCCGTTGCCGGCGTCGCGGTGGGTCCCGTTGCGCAGGGGCCGGACCCCCGGGTGGTGGCCGTCGTCGGCCGCGGGCTCCGGGGGCGTGGCGGTCCGCAGGGGTCAGGGGCGGCGCGGGGTGATGGATTCCAGGAGGGTGCGCAGGCGCGGGTCCGCGAGGTGCCGGACGGCCTCCGCCGCCGTGCGGTGGGCGCGGGTGCTCGGGGGCTGTTCCGTCAGCAGACGGGACAGCGCCGCCCCGGCGCGCGGGTCCTGGCGGATCGCCAGTCCCCGCGCCGCCTCCGCCGCGGTGCCGGGGTCGCGGTCGTCGAGGCGGGCGGCCAGGGCCTCACGTATCTCCGGGGTGTCGGCGTCGGCCCCCGCGAGAGAGGCCGTCGCCCGTTCGCCGACCTCGGGATCCGGGTCGCCGGCCAGCGCGATCAGCGCCGCCAGCCCTTCGGCGCCGTCGGCCGGCACCAGCCCGCACAGGGCGGCGGCCACCTGCCGCCGGACCGGCGCGTCGGGATGCGCGGCGTGCCGCGCGATGTCCGCGACCGCCGACGGGTCGGCGTACCGGCCGAGCGCGTGGACGGCCGCGCGGACCGGCTCCGGGTGACGGGCCCCGCGGGACAGCTCCCTCAGCAGCGGCAGGGCGCGCGCGGCGAACGGGCGGTCGACGCCGTCCGCGCGGCGCTCGGCCTCGCCCCGGGCGCCCGGCGCCCGCCCCGCCGCGGGGTCCTGCCGGGCGCCGTCGAACCCGAGCCCCGCCAGCACGTCCGCCGCGAACGCCCGGTGCAGCGGGTCGTCGCTCGCACACCACGCGGCCGCGGCCTGGAACGTCTCCTCGTCGCCGCGCCGCCTGAGCGCCGCCACCGGCTCCGTCCAGTCGTCCCGCTCCGGATCGCCCTCCCGCAGGGCGCGGCCGGCGAGGGTCGCGTACGGGGTCCGGACGCCGAGCGCGGTCTCCAGCAGGGTGGCGATCGCACCGTGGCCGGTCTGCTGCTCGTTCCCGGCCGCCGGGCGGCCGTCGCGCAGCACCTCCACCACCACCGTGACCCCGCCGTCCTCCGGGATCCGCCGGGAGACGGTCCCGGCGTCCGGCCCGTAGGCGGTGAGCAGCGCCTGGCGCAGCGAGGTCTCCACGTCCCGTTCCAGCCACGCGCGGGCCTCGTCGAGCGCCTCGGCGCGGGCGCCTGCCCCGTGCCGGAGCAGGGCCCGCACCGTCGACGGCGATCCCCGGCGGGCCGCGACCACCAGCGGTGCCTCGCCGCCGGGGCAGGGGAGGTCGGGGTCCGCACCGTGTTCGAGCAGGGCCTCCACGGTGGCGGTGTGGCCCTGCCCGACGGCCCAGGCGAGCGCCGTGAAACCGAGCGCCTCCCGCCGGTCGGGCGAGGCTCCGGCGGCGAGCAGCGCCCGGACGACCTCGGTGTGGCCGCCGACCGCGGCCCCGCACAGCGGCAGGTCGTCCCGGTCGGGCCCCGAGGGCCGGTCCGGGTCGGCTCCCGCGACGAGCAGCAGCCGTACGATGCCCGGCTCGCCCGCGACGGCCGCCAGATAGAGCGGTGTCTGCCCGTCCTCGTCCGTCGCCTCCGCCGGGGCGCCCGCGCGCAGCAGCGCGAGGACGGTGTCCTCCGTGCCCCCGTACAGCGCGTCGAAGAGTGTGTCCGCGCTGCCGGTCCGTGCCTCGTCCATGGCGTCGACCCTACGGACCGGGGGTCAGGTGTCGCATTCGAGTACCGTCCGGCACAGGCCGCAGCGGGCCCGCACCCGGCCGCTGACGGGGATCCGGATCCGCTGGTGGCAGGTGGCGCACGGGAAGGAGACCCGCAGTCCGCCGGGGCCCTGCTCGAAGGCGTAGGAGCCCGGCGGCCCCTGTGCGGCTCCGGTCCCCGCGAGGGCGTGGCGGCGGTCCCGGGCGTAACGGAGGCGGCCGACCCGTCCCGCGGTGGTGAACGGCGGCTGCCGCACGTCGCGCAGCGCCTCGGTGCGGCCCGCCGTGTAGGCCCGGTAGCCCTGTGGGCTGGTGAACCAGGCCGAGGGGTCCTCGCCGAAGACCGCGGCCCGTCCGGCCAGCACGTAGCCGAACTCCTCGGGTGTGAGGTAGCCGAGTTTCTGGCTGGTCAGCGCGTCCTCGCGGAACGCGTCGAGCAGCAGCCAGCCGGCGCCGAGGTAGGTCGTCACGGTGTCCGTCAGGATCTCGTTGTCCCGCGTGCCGGGGAACGAGAGCCCGAGCCGGTGCAGCAGGACGTGGGTGATCTCGTGGGCGAGCGCCGCGCCGATGTCGCGCCGGTGGGTGCGGAAGCGGCTGTTCAGCTCGATGAAGTACTCCGGGCCCGCTGTCAGTTCCACGCTCGCCGCGTGCTCCATGTCGCGGAAGCCCACGATCATCCGGGCGTCCGGCAGCCGCAGATGGGAGACGAGGGCGCGGGCCACCCGCTGGGTCCCCAGGTACAGGTCGTCGTCGGGGGAGAAGGCCACGTCGGCGGGGAGCACGCTGGGCGCGAACCGCCGCACGCCGTCGGGGGAGAGCCTGCGGTACAGGGCGGTCACGGCCGACCGCACCGTGTCCAGGTGCGGGAAACCGCGCACCACGCCGTCGCCGTCCGACACGTCCGCACCCCCTGCACACGACCGCCGCCGCGCTCCACTCTACGGGCGCGCCGAGCGGCGCCCGGGACGGCCCGCGCGGGCGCGCGCGCCCCGCACCGGGCGGGTTGGCCGAAACCTGCTCCTTGTCGTGCCACCGGCGCACTGTCCATAATCCGGGACACGTCTTGTCGGGCGCATGTCATTACGGTCTGGCGCACGGACAGGTACTGCCGCACGCCCGGCGCGGACGCACCGGTCAACCCCCCACGAAAGGCAGTCCGTTGAAGCAGCTTCTGCGTGCACTGAAGAGATGTGCGGCCGCCGGCGCGGTGGTCCTCGCCGCCGTCAGCCTCCAGCCCTCGTCCGCCTCGGCCGCCTCGTCCGCCGCTCCGCCCGTCGTCGGCGGCACCCGCGCGGCCCAGGGCGAGTTCCCCTTCATGGTCCGGCTCTCCATGGGCTGCGGCGGCGCCCTCTACACCAAGGACATCGTCCTCACCGCCGCCCACTGCGTGAACGGCTCCGGCAACAACACCAGCATCACCGCCACCGCCGGCGTGGTGGACCTCAACAGTTCCAGCGCCATCAAGGTGCGCTCCACCAAGGTCCTCCAGGCCCCCGGCTACAACGGAGTCGGCAAGGACTGGGCGCTGATCAAGCTCGCCCAGCCGATCAACCTCCCGACGCTCAAGATCGCCGAGACCACCGCGTACAACAGCGGCACGTTCACCGTCGCCGGCTGGGGCGCCGCGAGGGAAGGCGGCGCGCAGCAGCGCTACCTGCTCAAGGCCCAGGTGCCGTTCGTCTCCGACGCCTCGTGCCGCCAGTCCTACGGCAGCGACCTGGTCCCCGCCGAGGAGATCTGCGCGGGCTACTCCCAGGGCGGCGTCGACACCTGCCAGGGCGACTCCGGCGGCCCCATGTTCCGCCGGGACAACGCGGGCGCCTGGATCCAGGTCGGCATCGTGAGCTGGGGCGAGGGCTGCGCACGGCCCGGCTACCCCGGCGTCTACACCGAGGTGTCCACCTTCGCCGCCGCCATCAAGTCGGCCGCCGCGAACCTGTAACGCGCACCCGCGCAGCGTCTGACGACGCGGCGCACCCGCACCGCACCGCCCGGCGCCGGACCACCGGCGCCGGGCGGTACGCGTACGGCAGGGCCCGGGCGGTACGCGTACGGCACGGGCTCACCGGCCGGACGCCGGACCGACGCCGGGCGGCCGACGCCCGACGGCCGTCCGCCCCGCCGCACGGCGGTGCGGACGGGCGCCGTGCCCGTTCACCGCAGACGGACCTCCGCGCCCGCCCCGGCGTCCTGCAGCTCCAGCACCCACACCTCGTTCGCACCGGCCCGCAGCACCGGCCCCGGCACGAACAGCGCCCCCTGCGGCCCCGCCGACCAGTAGCGGCCCGCGCAGAAGCCGTTCACCCAGACGAACCCCCGCGTCCAGCCGGGCAGTTCCAGCCAGGCGTCACCGGGCTCCGCCACCTCGGCCACCGCCCGGAACAGACCGCGCGGGCCACCGCCGCCCCCGGCACCCTCCGGACACGCCCGCCACGGCAGGCGCTCCACCGCCGCCCGGTCGTCGAACGCGTCCAGCCGCAGCCCCCGCGCCCGCACCCCGTGCACGTACTGCCGCTCGTGCAGGACGCCCCCGCAGATGCCCTTCGCCTCGCCCGTGCGCGGCCCGTAGTTCACCCTCCCCAGGGACTCCACCCACAGGTCCACCACCGCCGGACCGGCCACGGGCTCCGGCAGCACAGGCCGCTCCTCGTCGAGGATCCCCGCCCGCACCCCGTCGACCTCCACCACCGCACGGTCCCGCAGCCCCGCCACCCGCAGCGGATACGGCTGCCGCGGCCCCGGCACCTCCACCCGGTAGTGCACCAGGCCCCGGTCCACGTCCAGCTCCTCGAACGTCGGCGGAACGGGCCCCTCCCACTCCGCGCCGCCCAGCTCCTCCACCACGTCCGCGAGCGGCGTCCACGACTCCGGCCGCGCCCCGGCCGGAGCGCCCAGCCGCACCGGCGCGGGCGGCACGTCGGGCAGCGGCCCGTCCGCGTACGCGGCGAGCACCTCGCGGAAGCGCCAGAACTTCTCCGTCGGCAGCCCCGCCTCGTCGACCGGCGCGTCGTAGTCGTACGACGTCACCGTCCCCGACAGCGCCCCGTCCTGCAGCGGACCCGACCGGTTCGCCCCCGCCCAGCCCGCGAAGCTCGTCCCCCCGTGCGCCATGTACACGTTGACCGACGCCCCGGCCTCCAGGATCTCCCGCAGCGCCGACGCCGCGTCCAGCGGATCGCGCACCACCCGCTCGCTGCCCCAGTGCTCGAACCAGCCGCACCAGAACTCCATGCACATCAGCGGCCCGTCCGGCCGGTGCCGCCGCAGCGCCGCGAACGCCTCGGCCGCCTGCGACCCGAAGTTCACCGTCGCGAGGACACCGGGCACCGAACCGCCGGTGAGCATGTGGTCCTCCGGCCCGTCGGACGTGAACAGCGGCACGCCCACCCCGCACCGCCGCAGCAGCTCCACCACCTCGCGCAGGTACTCCGCGTCGCTGCCGAAACTCCCGTACTCGTTCTCCGCCTGCACCATCACCACCGGACCGCCGCGCCCGATCTCGCGCTCCACCACCTGCGGGAGCAGCCGGCCGAACCAGCGCTCCACATGCCCCAGGTACTCCGGGTCCCGCGTGCGCACCCGCCGCCCCAGCCGCCCCGTCAGCCAGTGCGGCAGACCGCCGTTCTCCCACTCGGCGCAGATGTACGGCCCCGGGCGCACCACCGCCCACAGACCCGCGTCCCGCACCGCGTCCAGGAACCGGCCGAGCGCGCCGGCGTCCGCGTACCGCCCCGGCGCCGGCTCGTGCAGATTCCACGGGACGTACGTCTCGACGCAGTTGAGCCCCATCGCCCGCAGCATCGCCAGCCGGTGCGTCCACTGCTCCTCGTGCACCCGGAAGTAGTGCAGCGCGCCGGACAGCAGCCGCACCGGCCGCCCGTCCAGCAGGAAGTCCGCCCCGCCCACCGTGAAGTCCGCCACCGGCCCGTCCGTCTCTCTCGTGCTCACGCCAGGAACGATCGCCCCCTGGCGTGCGGCGCGTCCATGGACAAAGATCGCCCTGGCTTGGACTCGGCACCGGCCGCCGCCCCCGCGGCACCGCCCGGCCCCGCCGCCGCGGCAGACCGGCGACCGGACGACGACCATCGACGCGAACCGGTACGAAAGGAGAGAAGGCCGACATGTATCACACCTGGATGCGGTACTTCACCCCCGGCCCGGTCCACCACCGCCTCGGCCTCGTCTGCCTCGGCGTCGGCCTCCAGCACGGCCGCCTGCCCACCGTCGGACCCCGCACCCTCGACCACCACGTCGCCGTCGTGATCAGCGCCGGCAGCGGCTGGTACCGCACCGCCGACGGACGGCGCACCAAGGTCACCGCACCCGCCGTGATCTGGCTCACCCCCGCCGTCCCGCACCACTACGGACCCGACGCCACCGGCTGGGACGAGTGCTTCGTCGACTTCACCGGCCCCGCCACCGCCACCTACACCGAACTCGGCTGCATCGAGGCCGACCGGCCCGTCGTGCCGCTCGCCGACGCCACCGGCGCCCGCGCCGTCGTCGGCCGCATCGCCCGCGCCGCCCGCCGCGGCAACCCGCTGATGGAGATCGAGACCGCCGCAGCCGTCCACGAACTCCTCGTCACCCTGCGCCGCGCCCGCGCCGACACCGACGCGGACGGCGACCCCGTCCTCACCGCCCTCACCCGCGACGCGTTCCAGCCCCTCTCCGTCGCCGAGCACGCCGCCCGCCACGGCATGACCCCCGCCGCGCTGCGCACCGCCGTGCGCCGGGCCGCCGGATGCAGCCCCAAGGACTTCCTCCTCGGCATCCGCCTCGGCCGGGCCAAGGAACTCCTCGCCGGCACCGACCTGCCCGTCGCGGCCGTCGCGCGCCGGGTCGGCTACGAGGACCCCGCGTACTTCTCCCGCCTCTTCACCCGCCGGGTGGGCCTCGCCCCCATCCGCTTCAGGGAGCAGCAGGGGCGCGTCGTGCCCGGCGGCTGGAGCAACCGCGTCCCAGACCCCGAACACCCCCCGACCGTCCTCGGCCCCGCCACGTAAGCTCCCTCCCCATGACCACCAGTGACATCGACGAGGGCGTCCGCGCCGAACTGACCCGCCTGCGGGAGAGCATCGACAACATCGATGCGGCCGTCGTGTACATGCTCGCCGAGCGCTTCAAGTGCACCCAGCAGGTGGGCCACCTCAAGGCCGAGCACCGGCTCCCCCCGGCCGACCCCGCCCGCGAGGCACGCCAGATCGAACGCCTGCGGCAGCTCGCCGGGAGCGCCAACCTGGACCCCGCGTTCGCGGAGAAGCTGCTCAACTTCATCATCGCCGAGGTCATCCGCCACCACGAGACCATCGCGGAGAGCACCCCGCCCACCCCCGGGGACTGAGCCCCCGGGCGCCGCCGGGACCCCCGCGGCCACCGCCCCGCCGGACCCGGACCGGCCCCCGCCCCACCCCGGGCCGCGCCCCCGCCCCGGCGGCGGCCCCGCGCACAGCCACCGCACCCACGTCCGCTGACCGCGCAATTTTTCCCCGTGTACCGGACAGCGCCCATCGGGCAGCATGACACCCATGTCCGTACTGACGCGCGACGAAGCGCAGACCCGAGCCCAGCAGATCGACGTGCACCACTACGCGATCGAACTGGACCTGACGACCGGCGACGACACCTTCGACTCCCGCACCGTGATCCGCTTCACCGCGCGCACGGCGGGAGACACCTTCGTCGAGCTCAAGCCCGCCGAACTGCGCTCGCTCACCCTGGACGGACACCCCCTCGACCCCGCCGCCCTCGACGGCAACCGCTACCCCCTCACCGGCCTCACTGAGGGCGCACACGAACTCCGCGCCGACGCGGCCATGCGCTACTCCCGCACCGGCGAGGGCATGCACCGCTTCACCGACCCCAGCGACGGCGAGACCTACGTCTACACCCAGCTCTTCATGGAGGACGTCCAGCGCGTCTTCGCCGCCTTCGACCAGCCCGACCTGAAGGCCGTCTTCGACGTCGCCGTCACCGCCCCCGGCGACTGGACCGTCCTCGGCAACGGCATCGCCACCCCCGACGGCACCGGCCGCTGGACCTGCGCCCCGACCCCGCCGATCTCCACCTACCTCGTCGCCGTCGCCGCCGGCCCCTGGCACTCCGTGCGCGTCGACCACGCCGGCCTCCCCTTCGGGCTCCACGTCCGCCGCTCCCTCGCGGCCCACCTCGACGCCGACGCGGACGAACTCCTCGACGTCACCCGCCGCTGCTTCGACCGCTACCACGAGAAGTTCGAGGAGCCCTACCCCTTCGACTCCTACGACCAGGCCTTCGTCCCCGAGTTCAACGCCGGGGCGATGGAGAACCCCGGCCTCGTCACCTTCCGCGACGAGTTCGTCTTCCGCTCCGCCGTCACCGGCACCCAGCGCCAGACCCGCGCCATGGTCATCGCCCACGAAATGGCCCACATGTGGTTCGGCGACCTCGTCACCCTCCGCTGGTGGGACGACATCTGGCTCAACGAGTCCTTCGCCGAGTACATGGGCTACCAGACCCTCGGCGAGGTGACGGCGGGCGGCACCGCCGGCACCTCCCCCGGCGACTGGTGCACCGACCCCTGGGTCGAGTTCGGCGTCTCCCGCAAGTCCTGGGGCTACGAGGCCGACCAGCGGCCCTCCACCCACCCCGTCGCACCCGACCCGGAGGCCGTGCCCGACACCGCCTCCGCCATGCTCAACTTCGACGGCATCTCCTACGCCAAGGGCGCCTCCGCACTCCGGCAGCTCGTCGCCTGGATGGGGGAGAAGGACTTCCTCGCCGGCATCAACACCCACTTCGCCCGCCACAAGTTCGCCAACGCCACCCTCGCCGACTTCATCGACTCCCTCGCCGCAGCCACCGACCGCGACGTCCACGCCTGGGCCGACCGCTGGCTGCGCACCACCGGCGTCGACACCCTCACCCCCACCGTCACCCACACCGACGGCGGCTGGACCCTCGGCATCACCCACGACGGCAGCCGCCCCCACCGCATCGGCGCCGGCGCCTACGACCGCGACCCGGTCGAACCCGGCACCCTCGTCCTGCGCGAACGCATCGACCTCGACGTGCCCCTCGACGCACCCGTCACCCGCCCCGGCCGCCGCCCCGCCCTCGTCCTCCTCAACGACACCGACACCACCTACGCCAAGGTGCGCCTCGACACCGAGTCCTGGGCCACCGTCCTCGCCTCCCTGTCCGGCATCCCCGACCCGCTGACCCGCGCCGTCGTCTGGAACGCCGCCCGCGACATGGTCCGCGACGGCGAACTCGCCCCCACCACCTACCTGGAAGCAGCCCGCGCCCACCTCCCGCGCGAGACCGACCTCGCCGTCGTCCAGGGCGTCCTCGCCTTCGCCGCCGGCCAGATCGCCGACCGCTACCTGCCCGCCGAACAGCGCCCCGCCGCCCTCGCCCTCCTCACCGACACCTGCCGCGCCCTGCTGCGCCGCACCGAGGACGGCAGCGACCCCGGACTGCGCCTCGCCGCCGTACGCCACTTCGTCGACGCGGCGACCCAGCCCCACTCCCTCCAGGAATGGCTGAACGACGGCAACGTCCCCGGCGGCCCCGAACTCGACCCCGAACTCCGCTGGCGCATCCTCACCCGGCTCAGCGTGCTCGGCGCCGCCGGCGAGAAGGAGATCGCCGCCGAACTCGAACGGGACCCGAGCGCGACCGGCCGGGAAGGCGCCGCCCGCTGCCGCGCGGCCCAGCCCACCGCCGAGGCCAAGGCCGCCGCCTGGTCGGCCCTCTTCGGCTCCGACGACCTGTCCAACTACCTGTTCAACGCCACCGCCCAGGGCTTCTGGCAGCCCGAACAGGCATCCCTGACACGCGAGTACGTCGCCCGCTTCTACCCCGACGCGGTCGCCCTCGCCGCCCGCCGCGGCCCGGCGATCGCCGAAGCCGCGGGACGCCTGGCCTTCCCCTCCCACGCCGTCGACAACGAGTCCCTGCGACTGGGCCGCACCTGCCTGGAGACCGACGACCTCCTCCCGGCACTGCGCCGCAAGCTGACGGACCAGCTGGACGACCTGGCACGCGCCCTGCGCGTCCGGGGAGCCTGAACTCCCGCCGCGACCGCGGGCCGTGAGCCGCGGAGACTGCGCCGCCGTCCGGGACGGCGGCGCAAACGGGGCCTCCGGCCGCCCCGGCGCTGCCCATCCGCCCCGCCACCGATCAGCCCGGTCCCGGCCGGAACGACGGAACCCCGGCAGATGCCGGGGTTCCGTGGGAGCAGACCTGACACACGCCGGAACGTGGCCCGGACCGCATGGTCAGCGTAGAGCCGGGCCGAGGTCACAGGCCGCCCGAGCCACCGGAGGGGCGGCCCGCTGCCCGTCGTCCCACCACGCCGGCCGCCCTACCCCCGGCCGCCCCCCGCCGCCGGTCACCACGCCCCTCCGATACTCCTTCCGGTCCCGATCGTTGAGCTACCCGGGTGCACCCTGCCCCGCGACGACCTGGCCCCGAAGGACCACATGCGCACGCCCTCTCCCCGCCACCCGACACCGCGCCTCGCCGGAGGCACCACCGGGCCGGGCGCCCTGCGGCCTCTCCTCGACATCGTGCTCCGCGCACTCGAGGACGGAGCCGAGGCCCGCGGCGGCCCCCTCCCCGCAGGCGGCCCCGAAGCGGTCGCCGCCCGGGTGCGCGACCTCCTGCGCGACCCCCTCCCCGCACACGGCCACGACCCCGGGCACGCCCTCCGCGACCTCGTCCGCACCCTCGCCGAAGGCTCCGCCGACCCCGCCGACCCCCTCTGCGCCGCCCACCTGCACACCCCACCCCTCGCACTCGCCGTCGCCGCCGACCTCGCCGCCGCCGCGCTCAACCCGTCCATGGACTCCTGGGACCAGGCCCCCGCCGCCTCCGAGATCGAGCAGACCGTCACCCGCGCCCTCGCCGCCCAGGTCTACCCGGCACGGCCCGACCCCGAAGCCCTCGTCACCACCGGCGGCACCGAGTCCAACCAGCTCGCCCTCCTCCTCGCCAGGGAACGCGCCCCCGGCACCCCGCTCCGCGTCGTCTGCGGCACCGACACCCACCACTCCGTGCACCGCGCCGCCTGGCTCCTCGGACTCCCCGCACCGGTCACCACCGCCCTCGACGACCCGGACGCCCTCCACCGCACCCTCACCGTCACCCCCGGACCCGCCCTCGTCGTCGCCACCGCCGGCACCACCGACACGGGCCGCATCGACCCCCTGGCCGCCATCGCCGACATCACCGCACACCACGGCGCCGCCCTCCACGTCGACGCCGCCTACGGCGGCCCCCTGCTGTTCAGCGACAGCCGCCGCCACCTCCTCGACGGACTCGACCGCGCCGACTCCGTCACCCTCGACCTGCACAAACTCGGCTGGCAGCCCGTAGCCGCCGGACTCCTCGCACTCCCCACGGCCGACCGCGCCGCCCCCCTCGCCCACACCGCCGACTACCTCAACGCCACCGACGACACCGACGCCGGCCTCCCCGACCTCCTCGGCCGCTCCCTGCGCACCACCCGCCGCCCGGACATCCTCAAGACCGCCGTCACCCTGCGCGCCCTCGGCCGCAGCGGCCTCGGCGACCTCGTCGACCGCGTCTGCACCACCGCCCAGGACCTCGCCGACCGCGTCGCCAAACACCCCCGCCTCGAGCTCTACGAACGCCCCACCCTCTCCACCGTCCTCCTCCGGCCCACCGGCGCCACCGACGAACAGACCGCCGGCATCCGGCGCACCCTGCTCACCGAGGGCACCGCCGTCCTCGGCCGCGCCCGCGCCGGCGGCCGCGTCTGGCTCAAGGCCACCGTGCTCAACCCGCACACCACCCCGGAACGGCTCGACACCCTGATCGCCCTCGTGGAAGGCAGCACGCCCCGATGAACGGCACGCCCGCACCCCAGGCCGCCCCGGCGGCGGCCGACACCATCCGCCCCCACGACCTCGTGGGCATCGGCATCGGCCCGTTCAACCTCTCCCTCGCCGCCCTCGCCCACGGCGTCCCCGGCGGCCTCGCCACCGCCTTCTACGACCAGCGGCCCGCCTTCCGCTGGCACCCCGGGCTCCTCATCGAAGGCACCACCCTCCAGGTGCCCTTCCTCGCCGACCTCGTCACCCTCGCCGACCCCGCCAGCCCCTGGTCGTTCCTCAACTACCTGCGCTCACGCGACCGGCTGTTCCCCTTCTACTTCGCCGAGACCTTCCACATCCAGCGCTCCGAATACGACGCCTACTGCCGCTGGGCCGCCGACGGCATCCCCGGCCTCCACTTCGGCCACCAGGTCGACGCCGTCCGCTGGAGCCCCGAACGCGACCTCTTCGAAGTCGACTACACCCAGCTCGACACCACCGGCGAAGCCGAAGCCCTCGGCCGCGCCTACACCCGCAACATCGCCCTCGGCGTCGGCACCGAACCGCACATCCCCGAACCCCTGCGCCCCCTCGCCGGCGCACCCGGCGTCCCCGTCATCCACTCCGCCGACTACCTCGACCACCGCGACACCCTCGCCACCGCGGGCCACGTCACCGTCATCGGATCCGGCCAGTCCGGCGCCGAGATCTTCCTCGACCTGCTCAGGACCAGACCCGCCGGCGCGGAACGCCTCCACTGGCTCGCCCGCACCGAGTCCTTCGCCCCCATGGAGTACTCCAAACTCGGCCTCGAACACTTCACCCCCGACTACACCCGCTACTTCCACGCCCTCCCCGAACGCGTGCGCAACGACCTCGTCCCCCGCCAGTGGCAGCTCCACAAAGGCATCGACGCCACCACCATCGACGCCATCCACCAGGAGCTCTACCGCCGCACCCTCGACGGAGGCTGGCCCGACGCCGTCCTCACCCCCGGAGTCACCGTCCGCACCGCCGGCCGCGTCGCCACCACCAAAGTCGAACTCCACCTCGAACACACCCAGCAGGGCACCCGCTCCCGGCTCACCACCGACGCCGTCGTCCTCGCCACCGGCTACCGCGAACGCCCCCTCGGAGGACTCCTCGCCGGCATCGACCCCTACATGCGCCGCGACAGCGCCGGCCGCCCGATCGTCGACGACCGCCACCGCCTGGCACTCGACCCCGCCGTCACCGGAAGCGTCTACGTCCAGAACGCCGAACGCCACACCCACGGCGTCGGCGCCCCCGACCTCGGCCTCGCCGCCTGGCGCAGCGCCTCCATCCTCAACACCCTCACCGGCAAGGAGCCCTACCCCCTGCCGCGGCGCACCGCGTTCACCAGCTTCGGCCTCGAACGCCGCGAAGCACCCGGCATCCCCGGCCAGACACCCGCGCTCACACCCCTCCAGCAGCACTGACACACCGCGGGGCCCCGGGGAACGCACCCCCGGGGCCCCGCGACACGCCTAGAACACCGGCACACCCTCCCGCGTCAGCCGCCACCCCACCGACGCGAACACCGCAGGATCCACCGTCCCCTCCGACTGCACCCACCCGATGATCGTGTTCCGGATCTCCTCCGAGTTCGCCCACACCTGCGGCGCCCCCGCCACATGCGGGAAGTTCCCCCCACCGCTCGCCCGGTAGTTGTTCACCGCCAGCACGAACCGCGCCGCAGGATCCACCGGCGCACCCTCGAAGGCCAGCCCCGTGATCCGCGACCCCGCAGGCCGCGAGATGTCGATGTCGTACACCAGACCCGACACCGCGTCGTAGTTGTAGTCCGGCGTCCCGTCCGCGTTCGTCAACTGCGACGGATCCACCGCCGCACCCGGCGCCGTCCGCACGAAATACCGCGCCGAGAACTCCAGGTAGTCCTTCAGCTGCGCACCCGTCAGCACCCGCGCCTCCAGCGTGTTCTCGAACACGTACAGGCCCGCCGCGTCCCGGATCGTCACCTCGCCCGCCGGAATCGCCGCCGTGCGCGAGAAACACGAAGCCTGCGACAGCACCGGCAGCGCCCCGTACTCCCCGCCCGCCAGCGCCGCCCGCACCGTCTCGGCCTGCACATGGTTGATCAGGTCGATGATCGGCTCGTCCTTCCACGCGGCCTCCGCCGTCGTCATCGCCGCCACCGACGTACCGATCACCTGGTTGACGTACGCCACCACCTTCCGGTGCTCGTCACCCAGCAGCCGCGTGATCCGCGGATCCTCCTCCACCGCGTTCGAGTTCAGCACCCGCGCGCCCACCCGCTCCACCGTCCAGCGACCCCGGCCCCACACCAGGTCGAAGTCGAACAGCGTCAGCCGCTGCCCCCACTTCAACGGCTCCGACAGCACCACCTGCGCACCCGTCTCCCTGTTGGTGACGAAGTGCTCGGCGATCTCCGTGTGCGCGTGACCCACCAGGATCGCGTCGATCCCCGGCACCTGCTCGGCCACCAGACCCGCCGCGTTCTCCACGTACGGCAGCTGGTCCCCGTACGAGGACGTGCCGCTCGACCCCGAGTGCGCCGACACGACCATCACATCGGCGCCCATCGACCGCAGCCGCGGCACCCATTTCGCCGCCTGCTCCTCCAGACCCGGGAACACCATCCGGCCGGCCACGTTCTGCTTGTCCCAGATCGCGATCCCCGGATTCGTCAGACCCAGCACCGCCACCCGCACATCACGCCCGCACGGCGTGCGCAGCCGGTGCATGCTGTACGGCGCGAACGCCGGGCGCAGCGTTTTCGCGTCCAGCGCGTTCGCCCCCAGCAACGGGAAGTCGCACTGCTCCTCGAACTTCCGCAGCACCGGGATGCCGTAGTTGAACTCGTGGTTCCCGAGCGCCGCCGCGTCGTACCCGATGGCGTTCATCGCCTGCGCCATCGGATGCACCGGACCCCGCCGCGCCGTGATCGGGTCCACCTTGGCGTAGTAGTACGACAACTGCGTGCCCTGGATGGTGTCACCCGCGTCGATCAGCAGCGTGTTGCCCCGCCCGCGCTCCGCACGCACCCGGTCCACCAGCGTCGAGATCTTCGCCAGGCCCACATCGTTGTGCGCCTTGTCGTCGAACTCCCTGTCCGTGAAGTAGTCCCAGTTGAAGACGTTGCCGTGCAGATCGGTCGTCCCCATCACCGTGAAGGAGTACCGCTTCGCCCCCCGGCCCCCACCGCGCTCCTGCTCCCGCGCACCGGCCGCCGAAGCGGGCGCGGCCGCGCTCCCCGCGACGGCCGCACCGGCACCCGCGGCGGCCGACCGCTCCAGGAACTTCCTGCGGTTCAACGGCATGTTCGTCTCCTTCGCTCACGTGCACAACGCGCGTAGATAATGGCGCAGCACCCCCTCGGTGGGGAAGGCTTCACCTCACACACCTCACACACCTCACTCCGGACGCGCGCAGACCCGGCAACCCCCACCGAGGAGCCACATGGCCGCCGACGGCATCCCCACCGCCCCGACCGCCCCGACCGCCCCCCTCGCACCTCCCCGCGTCCACGTCCGCGGCGAAGCCCGGCTCGAACGCGACCCCGAGACCGCCACCATCGCCGTCCAGACCGGCGCCCGCGGCAAGGACCGCCGCACCGCCCTCGACGACCTCACCCGCCGCAACACCGCCGTCCTCGACCTCGTCCGCTCCTACGGCGACGCCGTCGAGAAGCTCTCCACCGGTGCCTTCTCCATCAGCCCCGAACTCAGCCAGCACGGCCGCGGCGAACGCATCCGCGCCTACCACGGCACCGTCCGCACCACCGCCGTCCTCACCGACTTCACCGCCCTCGGCGAACTCACCACCCGCCTCGCCGACCTCGACCTCACCACCGTCACCGGCCCCTGGTGGACCCTGCGCCCCGACTCACCCGTCCACGCCGAAGCCCGGCGCGCCGCCGTCCACGACGCCGTCCGCCGCGCCCGCGAATACGCACACGCGCTCGGCAGCGACCTCGACACCCTCATCGAAATCGCCGACACCGGCACCGACGACCCCTTCGCCCCCATGCAGCCCGCCGGCGCCCTCCGCTCCTTCGGCGGACCCGCCACCACCGAGGCCGCACCCGCCCTCGACCTCGAACCCCAGCTCCAGACCGTCTTCGCGCAGCTCACCGCCCGCTTCACCATCACCCCGCCACGCCTCGGGTGAATCTCCGCGCACACCACTCCGCACACCACTCCGCACGCTCATCGGAGCGACCCCCTGCACAATTCAACACTTGTCAACAGCCCTTCATGCAAAGGTTGTTGAACAGTCATGCCGGGCCAATTCTCTACCCGCCGGTAAGCCATAGGCTCGAACCATGCGCCGAGCGAAAATCGTCTGCACCCTGGGCCCCGCCACCGACACATACGACCAGATCAAAGCTCTGGTCGAAGCCGGAATGGACATCGCCCGACTCAACCTCAGCCACGGCATCTACGCCGACCACGAGGAAAGATTCCGGCACGTCCGCAAGGCCGCCGAGGAAACCGGCCGCAGCGTCGGCATCCTCGCCGACCTTCAAGGCCCGAAGATCCGCCTCGGCCGCTTCCAGGAAGGCCCCGTACTTCTCGAACGCGGCGATGAATTCACCATCACCGTCGAAGACGTCGAAGGCGACCGCCACACCTGCGGCACCACCTACCGCGGACTCGCCGGCGACGTCACCCCCGGCGAACGCATCCTCGTCGACGACGGCAAGGTCGCCCTCGAAGTGACCCGCGTCGACGGCCCCCGCGTGCACACCGCCGTCATCGAAGGCGGCATGGTCTCCGACCACAAGGGCCTCAACCTCCCCGGCGTCGCCGTCTCCGTCCCCGCCCTCTCCGAGAAGGACATCGAAGACCTCCGCTGGGCCCTGCGCACCGGCGCCGACGTCATCGCCCTCTCCTTCGTCCGCACCGGCCGCGACATCGAGGACGTCCACCGCGTCATGGACGAGGAAGGACGCCGCGTCCCCGTCATCGCCAAGGTCGAGAAGCCCCAGGCCGTCGAGAACATCGACGACATCGTCGCCGCCTTCGACGGCATCATGGTCGCCCGCGGCGACCTCGGCGTCGAAATGCCCCTCGAACAGGTCCCAATCGTCCAGAAGCGCGCCATCAAGCTGGCCAAGCGCAACGCCAAGCCGGTCATCGTCGCCACCCAGATGCTCGACTCGATGATCGACAACAGCCGCCCCACCCGCGCCGAGGCCTCCGACGTCGCCAACGCCGTCATCGACGGCACCGACGCCGTGATGCTCTCCGGCGAGACCAGCGTCGGCAAGTACCCCGTCGAGACCGTGCGCACCATGAGCCGCATCGTCGAGGCCGCCGAGGAGGACGTCCTCGCCAAGGGCCTCCCGCCGCTCACCGAGCGGAACAAGCCCCGCACCCAGGGCGGCGCCGTCGCCCGCGCCGCCGCCGAGATGGGCGACTTCCTCGGCGCCACGTTCCTCGTCGCCTTCACCCAGTCCGGCGACACCGTCCGCCGCCTCTCCCGCTACCGCTCGCCGATCCCCCTCCTCGCCTTCACCCCCGACCCCGCGACCCGCGCCCAGCTCAACCTCACCTGGGGCGTCGAGACCTTCCTCGGCCCCCACGTCGACTCCACCGACGCGATGGTCGCCCAGGTCGACGAGGAACTCCTGCGCATCGGCCGCTGCCGCAAGGGCGACATCGTCGTCATCACGGCCGGCTCGCCGCCCGGCGTCGCCGGCTCGACCAACCTGGTGCGCGTCCACCACATCGGCGAGAGCGTGAAGTAGCGGGCCCCGCCGCCACCCGGCCCGCCGGCCCCGGCATCCCGCCCGGCGGGTTCAGTGCTTCGGCCCGACATGCGCGTCCATCAGCGCCACGGACGCGCGTCGGGCCACCGACACGCTGTACGGCCGGCCGCCGCGCACACACGTCCGCCACTCGACGCCGAGGCTGTCGAGGGTGTCCGTGTAGAGGCGCCGGATGTCGTCGGACACGTTGGTGAAGAAGTACCGCGCGTACTCGTACCGCTTGACCTCCCCGCCCACGATCCGCGTCGTCCAGTTCATGTTCCGGCACCCGTCGGAGTGCACCAGCCCGCGCACGAACTCCCAGGGCGACGCGTCCACGATCTCCCGCTGCCAGGACTCGAGGACGATCCTGCGGTCGTGCTTGCGGCCGGGGCCGTGCTGGGGGAAGAGGCAGGGCCAGTGCTTGCTGTACGACGTGACGTACGTGCATCCCTGACGCGTGACCCGTCCGACCCGGTTGCCCGGGCGGGCGGCCCGGACGGCCTCCGCGCACGAGTCGATCAGACCGGGCCATGCATCGGCGCACGCGATGCGGAGCAGGTGGACCCCACGGGGCAAAGGGGAGATGCAGCCGTCACCGAGATACAGGCCGAGGAGATAGGCGTACGCGGCCCCGGGAGGCCGGGCATCGGGATCGCCCTGACAGCGCGGGCACAGGAGGTCGCTGCGGAGCGGAGACGGCCGAGCTTTCCATGAGCGCAGTGCCGACCGGGAGATCCCCAGTTCTCCGCTCACAGAATTCAGGCTGCGGCCCTGGGAGAGGAGGTTCAGGGCGTGTTGTCGCGCGGTCATGTCGTACACATGGACGACCCTCGCGAATGCCCGCGGGATGAGTGGCGGGTAAGGCCGTGGTTCACACGATCACGTGAAAGATGAGCGAAATACCGTGACCTTGGAATAGAAGGTAAAGTGCCCCGGGTCGGATTCGAACCGACACTGTATGGGTTTTGAATCCATTGCCTGCTGCCAGTTGGGCTACCGGGGCTCACGGAATCGAAGGTTAAGTCTGATGCCGTGCGCACCACCTTACCGCAGCTGGGTAGGCTCATGGGGAGCACCCTGCCTTGAAACGAGGAGTCCCGTGACCGCCCCCGAGTCGCCCCAGCCGATCGCCGACGACGACGACAAGTCGCACGTACCGCCGCTGACGACCCGCGTCGTCATCGCCGAGGACGAGGCCCTGATCAGGCTCGACCTCAAAGAGATGCTGGAGGAGGAGGGGTACGCGGTCGTCGGTGAGGCCGGTGACGGGCAGCGCGCCGTCGAGCTGGCGCGGGAGCACCGCCCGGATCTGGTCATCCTCGACGTGAAGATGCCCGTGCTGGACGGTATTTCGGCGGCGGAGAAGATCGCCGAGGAGTCCATCGCCCCGGTGCTGATGCTGACCGCGTTCTCCCAGCGGGACCTCGTGGAGCGGGCCCGGGACGCGGGGGCGATGGCGTACCTGGTGAAGCCGTTCAGCAAGAGCGACGTGGTGCCGGCCATCGAGATGGCGGTGTCGCGGTTCACCGAGCTCCGGGCGCTGGAGAAGGAGGTCGCCGACCTCTCGCAGCGGCTGGAGACGCGGAAGCTGGTGGACCGGGCGAAGAGCATCCTGCAGACGCAGTACGGGCTGACGGAGCCGGCGGCGTTCCGGTGGATCCAGAAGACGTCGATGGACCGGCGGCTGTCCATGCAGCAGGTGGCCGAGGCGGTCATCGAGGACGCCGAGGAGAAGAAGGCGGCCAAGGGGCAGTAGGCGGGGCCCTGGCGGGCCGTGACGTACCGGAGCCTCCGGCGCATCCCGATTTCGGGTGTGCCGGGGGCTTTCGCCGTTGCGGGGGAGTGCGGTGGGGGAGGGAGGGCGGCGGAAGTTGTGAAGGTTGTCGTCGAGGCGGGGGCGTGGGGGAGGTGTGGCCGCTACTGTGGCGCCTACGCTCTTCTGACGTTTCGTGCGCACGCGGTGACCCTGTGTGAGTGGCGAGGTCTCGGGTGTGCGGTGGGGCGGAGGGTGCTCTGCGGTGAGACGGTCCGCTCAGCGGACACGGGTGGTGCGGCCCTCCGGGGGTCGAGTTCCGGCCATGCCGTGAGCGTCGCGGAAGTGGTCGGCGTCACATTCGCCGGGGGTGCTCAGGGCTGTTGACCTGGGGGGATTCCGGTGGCCCGGGCGGGGTTCCGGGGAGGGTGTGCGGCCCTCGCGCGGGTGCTGCGCGAGTTGTCGGGAAGCTGTGGATCACGGATGACATGTCCGGTCGCCGGTAAGGAGTGTTCTGTTTCCGGCGCATGACTCAGGTCACAGGGCGATCACACATCCTCCGGTCACCTATCGGTGCGCACGAACGCGCGATTACATTCCCGGCACACCGCGCGGACAAGCGGTGTCCTGCGAGGCGCCGGCAACTGCGCCCGCAGACAAGATCGTTCGGGCGGCTCCAAGGGGTTCGTAGTGCTGAACAAGACCATCGTCAAGCTGGCCATACCGCTGGCAGTGGGTGCTCTCGCGTTGACGGGATGCGGATCGGATTCCGGCAGCGACGGTGCCGTGAAGATTGCCTTCCAGGGCCCGCTCTCCGGTGACAACGTGGCACTCGGCGAGAACATGCAGAACGGCGTGAAGCTGGCCATCCAGCAGGCCAACGCCAAGGGCGACCTCGACTTCGAGCTCGAGTACGTCGCGGGTGACGACCAGGGTCTGCCGGACAAGGCCACGGCCGCCGCGCAGAAGATCATCGACGACGAGGGCGTCGTCGCCGTCGTCGGTCCCGCCTTCTCCGGTCCGACGAACACCTCGTCGCCGCTGTACGCGGAGTCCGGTCTGGTGACGGTGTCCCCGTCGGCGACCAACCCGCTGCTGACGGACAAGGAGAACGGCTTCACCTCCTTCCTGCGCGGTGTCCCCAACGACAACATGCAGGGCGCCGGCATGGCGACCTACTACGCCAAGAAGCTGCAGGCGAAGAAGGTCTACCTGATCGACGACAAGACCGACTACGGCGTGGGCCTGGCGACTGTCGCCGAGAAGGGTCTGAAGGACGCCGGCATCGAGGTCGTCAAGAAGTCCGTCCCGCAGAAGACGCCGGACTACTCGGCCACGGCCAAGGACGTCGTCAACTCCAAGGCCGACGCGCTGATCTACGCCGGTTACTACCAGGACCTGGCGCCGTTCGCGAAGAAGCTGAAGGACGCCGGCTACAAGGGCGCGGGCATCTCGGGCGACGGCTCGAACGACGCGAAGTTCGTCGAGCTGGCCGGTGACGCCTCCGAGAACTGGTTCCTCACCTGCCCCTGCACCGACGCCACCGTCGAGGCCGGGACGAAGAAGTTCGCCGAGGACTACCAGAAGGAGTTCGGCCGGGCGCCCGGCACGTACTCCGCCGAGGCGTACGACATCACCAACATGATCATCGAAGAGGTCAAGAAGTCGGGTGCCGACGTGGAGCGCGAGGCGCTGCGCGACGCGCTGGCGAAGGCCTCCTACAAGGGCCTGACGAAGACGTTCGAGTTCGGTGAGAACGGCGAGTTCAAGGGCACCGACGTCTACCTGTACCAGGTCAAGGGCGGCAAGATCGGGTACCAGGGCAACATCAACGAGCTGGCCGGCTGACGCTGGGGCTTAGTGGCTGAAGCCACGCGACAGAGTGGCTGAGGCCATGCGACTGGGGGCCGGGAGGCAGCAGTTCTCCCGGCCCCCGTCTGCGAAGTGAGGGGCGTCGTTCCCCCGCTGTTTCGAAAGTTCCGCCCGCGGGCCGCCCTCGTCGCCACGAGCGCCGGGTCCGCTCAGCTCCCACAAGGAAGTCTGCTCCATGTCCCTTCAGGAATTCTGGGACTATCTCGTCCTAGGGGTGATGCTCGGCTCGCTGTACGCCGTCATCGCCATCGGCTACACACTTGTCTACGGTGTGCTGCAGCTGATCAACTTCGCGCACAGCGAGGTGTTCATGCTCGGCGCCTACGGCAGCCTCATCGTCCTTCAGCTCGTCAATCCGGGGGACAACCCGACCGCTCTGGCGTCCATCGGCTTCGTCGCTCTCGCCATGGCGGGGTCGGCGCTCTTCGGTGGTGTCACGGCGTACGGCCTGGAGAAGGTCGCGTACCGGCCTCTGCGCAGACGCGGTGCTCCCCGCCTGATCTTCCTGATCACGGCGATCGGCGCCTCGTTCTTCCTGTACAACCTCGCCGGCAAGCTCTTCGGGCGTGACCCGCTGCCGCTGCCGGAGATGTACCAGAACCGCGAGATCTTCTCGATCTTCGGCGCGGGTGTGAACATCACCCAGATGCTGCAGTTCGCGACGGCCGTGGTCATGATGATCGCGCTCGACCTGCTGGTGAACCGCACCAAGCTCGGCAAGGGCATCCGCGCGGTGGCGCAGGACGCCGAGGTCGCGGGGCTGATGGGTGTCAACATCGACAAGGTCATCTCCCGCACGTTCATCGTCGGCGGTGTCCTGGGCGGTGTGGCGGGCTTCCTGTTCGCCAACCTGAACCAGGTGTCGTACACGATGGGCTTCATTCCGGGCATCACCGCGTTCGCCGCCGCCGTGGTCGGTGGTATCGGCAACATCCGCGGTGCGATGTTCGGTGGCATCCTGATCGGCATCGTGGAGACGATGACCGTGCCGCTGCTCGGTGACGAGTGGCGTGCGGTGTCGGCCATGGTCGTGCTGATCCTGGTGCTGATGTTCCGCCCGATGGGCATCCTCGGCGAGCGAGTGGGGAGGGCGGCATGAGCACGGTGGAGACTTCGAAGAACCTGACGCCGTCTGCTGCGGCGAAGCTGCGCCGTACGGCGTGGTACCGGACGGAGCGTTTCACGCGCCTGTGGGCGATGATCGCGCTCGGTGTGCTGCTCGCGCTGGTGACGGGTGAGCAGGGCAACACCCGGGACATCTTCTACTCGATCGAGCACACGTTCACGGGTCCGAACCTGTGGATCTGCCTGGGCCTGACGGTCGGTGTGTGGGCGCTGCGGGAGTTCGTGGGCGCGCCGATCAAGTCGGGTGTGGCGAAGGCGAAGTCGGCTGCGCAGTCGACGACGTCGAGCGGTCCGGTGGGCGGGCTGGTGGCCCGGTTCAAGTCGGACAAGCGGCTGCGGATGGGTGCGCTGGCGGTTCTGCTGATCCTGGTGCTGGTCATTCCGTCGGGTCTGGAGCGGACCTGGCAGACGGTGCTGGTGGACCAGATCGCGATCTTCGCGCTGCTGGCGATCGGCCTGAACGTGGTGATCGGCTGGGCGGGTCTGCTGGACCTCGGCTTCTTCGCGTTCTTCGCGGTCGGCGCGTACTCGACCGCGTACTGGACGGGCCGGCTTCCGGTCGAGCCGCCGGTGGTGCTGAACAACTTCTGGGTCATCCCGGTCGCGGTGGTGACGTGTCTGATCTGCGGTCTGCTGCTCGGTGCTCCGACGCTGCGGCTGAGGGGCGACTACCTGGCGATCGTGACCCTCGGCTTCCACGAGATCATCTACCTGGTCGCGAAGAACGCCGACGGCCTGACGGGCGGCCCGCAGGGCGCGCGTCTGATCCCGGACTTCTCGATCGACTTCGCCGGTATCGAGTACAAGTGGTCGATCAAGCCGCTGCCCTACTGGTATCTGCTGGTCTTCTTCATCGTGCTGGTGATCTTCCTGTTCGCGCGGCTGGAGCACTCCCGGGTGGGCCGTGCGTGGACGGCGATCCGTGAGGACGAGATCGCGGCGGCGGCGAACGGTGTGGACACGGTCCGCTTCAAGCTGATGGCGTTCGCGATCGGTGCGTCGACGTCGGGTGTCGCGGGTGTGATCTTCACCAGCAAGTACGGGTACATCAATCCCGAGGTCTTCCCGCTGCTGCAGTCCATCCTGATCCTGGCCTACGTCATCTTCGGCGGTATGGGTTCGATCCCGGGTGTGCTGATCGGCACGGCGCTGCTGGTGTGGCTGCCGGAGGCGTTGAAGGACTGGGTGGACCCGTCCGACCGTTACATGTACCTGGGCGCGCTGCTGGTGGTCATGATGATCTACCGGCCGCAGGGCGTCTGGCCGTCCCGCCGCAGGCAGCGTGAGCTGAAGATGGCCGAGGAAGGCATCGGTGACGCCGACGCGATGACCGAGCCGGCGGGAGGCAGGATCTGATGGGCACCGACGTGAAGAACGAAGCGACGGCGGGCGCGGGGTCCGCGGACGCCGGTGCGGACCTGGTGCTGCACGCGTCGGAGCTGACGCTGCGGTTCGGCGGTCTGACCGTGCTGGACAAGGTCGACGTGCGGATGCGCCGGGGCGAGGTCCTGGCGGTGATCGGGCCGAACGGCGCGGGGAAGACCTCGCTGTTCAACTCGCTGACGGGGGCGTACACCCCGCAGGACGGGAAGATTCTCTTCCGTTCGAAGGACGGTGACGAGAAGTCGCTGCTCGGCAGGAAGCCGCACATCGTCAACCGGGTGGGTCTGGCGCGTACGTTCCAGAACATCCGTCTGTTCTCGGCGCTGACGGCGCTGGAGAACGTGAAGATCGCGGCGGAGACGCGGCTGAAGGCCGGTCCGGTGTCGATCATGCTGGGTCTGCCGAACGCGCGTAAGGCGGAGCGGCAGAGCGACGAGCGGGCGCACCGGTTGCTGCGGTTCGTGGGGCTGGAGAGCAAGCTCAACGAGATCGCGGGCAGTCTGTCCTACGGTGACCAGCGCAGTCTGGAGATCGCGCGGGCGCTGGCGACGGACCCGCAGGTGCTCCTGCTGGACGAGCCGGCGGCGGGGACGAACCCGACGGAGAAGCTGGAGCTGGAGCAGCTGATCCGCCGGATCAACACCGAGCTGGGTGTGAGCGTGCTGCTGATCGAGCACGACATGCGTCTGGTGATGTCGGTGGCGGACCGGGTGATGGTGCTGAACTTCGGCAAGCGGATCGCCGAGGGGTCGCCGAGCGAGGTGCAGCAGCACCCGGCGGTCATCGAGGCGTACCTCGGTGCCTCCTCGGAGGACGCCGAGGTGGTGCAGGCCGTGATCGCCGAGCAGCGCGCGTCGGAGGAGAACGACGTGGCGGGGCCGGCGGCCGCGCCCGCGGTCGCCTCCGGTGACGCGGCGTCGTCCGACGCCGCGGTGCCGGACGAGGACGCTTCGGAGGAGGGCGCCCCTGCTGGGGCGGCGCCGTCCGGGGCGACGACGGATCAGGCGGCGGACGGCGCTTCGCCGGACGAGGAGAGCGGCAAGTGAGCACCACGACCGAGCTGCAGAAGGACGCCGGTACCGGTGGTCCTGCGGAGGAGACCCTCCTCGAACTCAAGGGCATGCACGTCTTCTACGGCGCCATCGAGGCCCTCAAGGGCATCGACCTGACCGTGCGCAAGGGCGAGATCGTCGCTCTGCTGGGCGGTAACGGCGCGGGCAAGACGACGACGCTGCGCACCATCTCGGGCATGCTCCAGCCGCGGGTCGGCGAGGTGCTGTACCGCGGTGAGCGGATCGACGGGATCAAGTCGCACGAGCTGGTGCAGTTCGGCATCGGGCATGTGCCCGAGGGCCGGCGGGTCTTCGCGACGATGACCGTGCGCGAGAACCTGGAGATGGGCGCGTACAAGTTCAACTCGGTGGACGCCGCCGACCTGGACCGCGCGTTCACCCTGTTCCCGCGCCTGGCCGAGCGGCGTACGCAGCTCGCGGGCACGCTCTCCGGCGGTGAGCAGCAGATGCTGGCCATCGGCCGCGCGCTGATGGGCCGGCCGGAGCTGCTGCTCCTGGACGAGCCTTCGATGGGTCTGGCGCCGCTGATCGTGCAGCAGATCTTCGAGATCATCGAGGAGATCAACAAGCAGGGCACGACCGTGCTGCTCGTCGAGCAGAACGCCACGCAGGCCTTGGGCCTGGCCGACCGCGGCTATGTCCTGGAGACGGGTGCGGTGGCGATGTCGGGTCCGGCGTCCGAGCTGCTGTCCGACACGCGGATCCGTGCGGCGTACCTCGGTGAGGGCGCCTGACGGCTGCGGCTGTGCGAGGTGAGGGGCCAGGGGACTTCGGTCTCCTGGCCCCTTGTCGTGTGCGGTGTGCGGTGTGCGGGTGTGCGGGGGGTGTGGGGTCAGCCCTGGGCGTCGCGGAGGAGGCAGGTGAGGCGGGCGGTGCAGACGCGCCGGTTCTGTTCGTCGGAGATGACGATTTCGTAGGTGGCGGTGGAGCGGCCGCGGTGGACGGGGGTGGCGACGCCGGTGACGATGCCGTCGCGGGCGCCGCGGTGGTGGGTGCAGTTGAGGTCGACGCCGACGGCGATCTTGGAGGGGCCGCCGTGGAGCATGGAGCCGACCGATCCGAGGGTTTCGGCGAGTACGGCGGAGGCGCCGCCGTGGAGGAGTCCGTAGGGCTGGGTGTTGCCCTTGACGGGCATGGTGCCGACGACGCGGTCCGCGGCGGCTTCGGTGATCGTGACGCCCATGCGTTCGCCGAGGTCTCCGGCGGAGAACAGGGCGGGCAGGTCCACCCCGAGTTCGGCGTACTGGTCGATGACTTCCTGCGGGAACTGCACGGTCTGCTCGCCCATGGGGCCGCTCCGATCGTCGAACGTCGTTGTCCCTACTGCCTGAGCGAACGCTTAGGCGGACGGTGATTGTTCCAGACGCACGATGACGGACTTGCTGGCGGGGGTGTTGCTGGTGTCGGCGGTGGAGTCCAGCGGGACCAGGACGTTCGTCTCCGGGTAGTAGGCGGCGGCGCAGCCGCGGGCCGTGGGGTAGTGGACGACCCGGAAGCCGGGGGCGCGGCGCTCCACGCCGTCCTTCCATTCGCCGACGAGGTCGGCGTACGCGCCGTCGGCGAGGCCGAGTTCGCGGGCGTCGTCGGGGTGGACGAGGACGACGCGGCGGCCGCCCCTGATGCCGCGGTAGCGGTCGTCGAGGCCGTAGATCGTGGTGTTGTACTGGTCGTGGGAGCGCAGGGTCTGGAGCAGCAGCCGGCCGGCGGGGAGCTTCGGGTACTCGACGGGGGCGGCGGTGAAGTTGGCCTTGCCGGTGGCGGTGGGGAAGCGGCGCTCGTCGCGGGGGGCGTGGGGGAGGGCGAAGCCGCCGGGCCGCGCGATCTTCGCGTTGAAGTCCACGAAGCCGGGGACGACGCGGGCGATGCGGTCGCGGATGGTGCCGTAGTCCTTCTCGAACTCCTCCCAGGGGGTGCGGGAGGCGGGGCCGAGGACGGCGCGGGCCATGCGGGCGACGATGGCGGGTTCGGAGAGGAGATGGGGGCTTGCGGGGGCGAGGTTGCCGCGTGAGGCGTGGACCATGCCCATGGAGTCCTCGACGGTGACGACCTGGCGGCCGCCGGCCTGGACGTCCTTGTCGGTGCGGCCGAGGGTGGGCAGGATCAGGGCGCGGCGGCCGGTGACGGCGTGCGAGCGGTTCAGTTTCGTCGAGACGTGGACGGTGAGGCGGGCGCGGCGCACGGCCGCCTCGGTGACGTCGGTGTCGGGGGTGGCGGCGACGAAGTTGCCGCCCATGGCGAAGAAGACCTTCGCCCGGCCGTCGCGCAGTGCCTCGATGGAGCGGACGACGTCGAGGCCGTGGTGGCGCGGCGGGGCGAAGCCGAACTCGGCTTCCAGCGCGTCGAGGAACGCGGCGGAGGGGCGCTCGAAGATCCCCATGGTGCGGTCGCCCTGCACGTTGGAGTGTCCGCGGACGGGGCAGACGCCTGCGCCGGGGCGGCCGATGTTGCCCCTCAGGAGGAGGAAGTTGACCACTTCGCGGATGGTGGCCACGGAGTGCTTGTGCTGGGTGAGGCCCATCGCCCAGCAGACGATGGTGCGCTCGGAGGCGAGGACCATGGCGAGGGCCTGCTCGATCTCGTCGCGGCCGAGCCCGGTGGCGGCGAGTGTCTCGTCCCAGTCGGCGGAACGGGCGGCCTCGGCGAACTCGTCGAAGCCGTGGGTGTGCGCGGCGACGAAGGTCTCGTCGACCGCGCCGCCGCGTTCCAGGATCAGCTTGTTCAGCAGGCGGAAGAGGGCCTGGTCGCCGCCGATGCGGACCTGGAGGAAGAGGTCGGTCAGAGAGACGCCCTTGACCAGGCCGGAGACGCTCTGCGGGTTCTTGAAGCGCTCCAGGCCGGCCTCGGGCAGCGGATTGACGGAGATGATCTTCGCGCCGGAGGCCTTGGCCTGCTCCAGGGCGGTCAGCATCCGGGGGTGGTTGGTGCCCGGGTTCTGTCCGGCGACGATGATCAGGTCGGCCTGGTGGAGGTCCTCCAGGGAGACGCTGCCCTTGCCGACGCCGATGGTCTCGGTGAGCGCCGATCCCGAGGACTCGTGGCACATGTTGGAGCAGTCGGGCAGGTTGTTGGTGCCGAACTCGCGGGCGAAGAGCTGGAGGAGGAAGGCGGCCTCGTTGCTGGTGCGGCCGGAGGTGTAGAAGAGGGCCTCGTCGGGGGAGTCGAGGGCGCCCAGCTCCTCGGCGATGATCGCGAACGCCTTCTCCCAGCTCACCGCCTCGTAGTGGGTGGCGCCCTCGGCCAGGTGCACGGGCCGGGTGATGCGGCCCTGCTGGCCGAGCCAGTAGCCGCTGCGCTCCGCGAGGTCGGACACGGGGTGCGCGGCGAAGAACTCCGGGGTGACCCGGCGCACCGTGGCCTCCTCGGCGACGGCCTTCGCGCCGTTCTCGCAGAACTCGGCCACGTGGCGCTTGTCGCCCTCGGGCCAGGCGCAGCCGGGGCAGTCGAAGCCGTCCTTCTGGTTGACCTTGAGCAGGGTGCGGGCGGTGCGGGCGACGCCCATCTGCTCCTGGGCCATGCGCAGGGTGTGGGCGATGGCCGTCAGCCCGGCGGCCGCGTGCTGAGGGGCCGCGACCTGCGGCGCGTCCTGGACCGGGTCCCCTGCGGGCGGCTTGCTGGGCATCGCGCTCTCCTTCGAGCGGGCGTCTGTGCGTGCACCTCAGATCTTGTCACGGGCCACCGACAGCGTCGCGGGCCCGGTCGGGCCGGTCGGGATTGTCGGCGGTACGTGGCAGGATCGGGACCGTGGCTGAGACGGCATCGAAGAAGACGGCAGACAACCGACCCCGCCTGCTCCTCATGGACGGGCATTCCCTGGCGTACCGGGCGTTCTTCGCCCTGCCCGCGGAGAACTTCACCTCGGCGAGCGGCCAGACGACCAACGCCGTCTACGGCTTCGCCTCGATGCTCGCGAACACGCTGCGCGACGAGGCGCCCACGCATTTCGCGGTGGCCTTCGACGTCTCGCGCAAGACGTGGCGTTCCGCGGACTTCCCCGAGTACAAGGCGAACCGCTCCAAGACGCCCGACGAGTTCAAGGGCCAGGTCGAGCTGATCGGCGAGCTCCTGGACACGATGAACGCGGTCCGCTTCGCGGTCGACGGCTTCGAGGCCGACGACATCATCGCGACCCTCGCCACCCAGGCGGAGGCGGCCGGCTTCGAGGTGCTGATCGTCACCGGTGACCGGGACTCCTTCCAGCTGGTCAGCGAGCACACCACGGTGCTGTACCCGACGAAGGGCGTCTCGGAGCTGACCCGCTTCACCCCGGCAAAGGTCGAGGAGAAGTACGGGCTCACCCCCCGGCAGTACCCGGACTTCGCCGCGCTGCGCGGCGACCCGTCGGACAACCTGCCGGGCATCCCGGGGGTGGGCGAGAAGACGGCCACCAAGTGGATCTCCCAGTTCGGCTCGTTCGCCGAGCTGGTGGAGCGTGCCGACGAGGTGAAGGGGAAGGTCGGCCAGGCGCTGCGCGACCACCTGGAGTCGGTCAAGCTCAACCGGCACCTCACCGAGCTGGTGCGGGACGTGGAGCTGCCGAAGGCCGTCGCCGACCTGGAGCGCGCCCCGTACGACCGCACGGCGCTGAAGGGCTTCCTGGAGGTCCTGGAGATCCGCAACCCGAGCCTGCGCGAGCGGCTGCTCGCCGTGGACCCGGGGGCCGCGGAGGAGGAGGCGCCGCCGCCGGCCGCGGGGGTCGAGCTGGACGGCAGCGTGCTCGCCGCCGGTGAGCTCGGTCCGTGGCTGGAGCGGCACGCCGGTCAGCCGCTCGGTGTCGCCACGGTCGCGAGCTGGGCCCTGGGCGTCGGCAGCGTCGCCGAGATCGCGCTCGCCGGGGCGGACGGCAAGGCGGCGTGGTTCGACACCACGCAGATCGGCGAGGACGACGAGCGGGCCTTCGCCGCATGGATCGCCGACCCTGCCCGTCCCAAGGTCATGCACAACGCGAAGGACGCCCTGCGGGTGTTCCCCGAGCACGGCTGGCGGATCGGGGGGATCACCATGGACACGGCGCTCGCCGCGTACCTGGTCAAGCCCGGCCGCCGGTCGTTCGCTCTGGACGCCCTGTCCGTCGAGTACCTGCACCGCGAGCTCGCCCCCGCGTCCGCCGACGGCCAGCTCGCCTTCGGGGCCGACGAGGACGCGGAGGCCGACGCGCTGATGGCGCAGGCCCGCGCGGTCCTCGACCTCGGCGACGCCCTCGGCGAGAGGCTCACCGAGGTCGGCGCCACGGAGCTGCTGCACGACGTGGAACTGCCGACCTCACTGCTGCTGGCCCGGATGGAGCGGCACGGCATCGCCGCCGACCGCGGTCATCTGGAGGCGATGGAGCAGCAGTTCGCGGGCGCGGTGCAGCAGGCGGTGAAGGAGGCGCACGCCGCCGTCGGCCACGAGTTCAACCTCGGCTCGCCCAAGCAGCTCCAGGAGGTCTTCTTCGGCGAGCTCAACCTGCCCAAGACGAAGAAGACGAAGACCGGTTACACGACGGACGCCGACGCCCTCGCCTGGCTGGCCGGCCAGACGGACCACGAGCTGCCCGTCATCATGCTGCGCCACCGGGAGCAGGCCCGGCTGCGCTCCACGGTCGAGGGGCTGATCAAGACGGTCGCGGCCGACGGCCGTATCCACACCACGTTCAGCCAGACCGTCGCCGCCACCGGCCGTCTCTCCTCGACCGACCCCAATCTGCAGAACGTGCCCGTCCGCACGGACGAGGGGCGGGCGATCCGGCGCGGCTTCGTCGTCGGCGAGGGCTTCGAGTCGCTGATGACCGCCGACTACAGCCAGATCGAGCTGCGGGTCATGGCGCACCTGTCGGAGGACGAGGGCCTGATCGAGGCCTTCACCTCCGGTGAGGACCTCCACACCACCGTCGCCTCCCAGGTGTTCGCCGTGGAGGGGTCCGCCGTCGACGCGGAGATGCGCCGCAAGATCAAGGCGATGTCCTACGGGCTGGCGTACGGGCTCTCCGCGTTCGGGCTGTCCCAGCAGCTCGGGATCGAGCCGGCCGAGGCCCGGGTGCTGATGGACACGTACTTCGAGCGGTTCGGCGGGGTGCGCGACTACCTGCACCGCGTCGTCGAGGAGGCCCGGGCCACGGGCTACACGGCGACCATGCTCGGCCGTCGCCGCTACCTGCCGGACCTCAACAGCGACAACCGGCAGCGCCGCGAGGCCGCCGAGCGGATGGCGCTGAACGCCCCCATCCAGGGGACCGCGGCCGACATCGTCAAGGTCGCCATGCTCCAGGTGGACCGGGCGCTGACGGAGGCGGAGCTGCAGTCGCGGCTGCTGCTCCAGGTCCACGACGAAATCGTGCTGGAGGTCTCCCCGGGGGAGCGCGAGCAGGTGGAGGCCCTGGTGCGTCAGGAGATGTCGTCGGCGGTCGCGTTGCGGGCGCCGCTGGACGTCTCGGTGGGCGTGGGCCCCGACTGGGAGTCCGCCGCGCACTGAGTGCCGCTTGCGGGCGGGGGCTCCACGGTCCCCGCCCCGAGCCGCACCGCCGCCGCGTACAGCAGGAGCCCCACGGCGAGACCGGCGCCGGCGCCGAAACACGCCGTCGGGATGATGTCGAGCGGTGTCTCGACGGCACCCCAGTACTGGTACCAGCGAAGGCAGCGGTGCACGGTGCCGCCGAGGACGCACAGCGCGATCAGCGTCCAGGCGGCCCGCCGGGCGGCCCGGCCCAGTACCGGCGGCGACGGCACGGCCACGGGCTCGGCCCGCCGCAGCGCCGAGACCGCGAACCAGGCCAGCGCCACCAGCGCGAGGGCCGAACTGCCGTACTGGGTGAACGTGTAGAGGGGGAAGCCCGCGACTGTCTCGTCCAGGACGGGCACCAGCCGCACGCCCCACCGGTCGATGTGGGTGAACGCGTCCCACACCACATGGGTCGACGCCCCGAGCACCGCGGACACCCAGAACCAGAACGCCACGACCGGCAGCGGCCGCGTGCGCCACGGGCGGCCCCGCAGGACCGCGTGGACTCTGCCCCGCCACGTCCGCGGCAGCAGCGCCACCAGCGGGTCGCGCACCACGAGCCAGAGCGCGACCAGCAGCGCGGTCACGGCCACGTCCACCGTGAGCACGCCCGCCGGGCCGTGGGTCACGGTCCCGAACTCCATCGCCCCGGGCACGAAGCTCGCCGCGAAGTACGTCATGTCGGGCGCGAGCGAGCCGAGGACGAGCGCCGAGGCCAGCAGAGGTCCGCGGGCCGTTCCGTCCCTGCGGACACCGGGCAGCACCGCCGCCGCATGGCTGAGAGTGAACGGCATTCCGGCAGGCCCCCTGTGACGTCGACTCGGTCGGCGCGTCCAGTATGCGCGACACATGGGAGGCGTTCCGTTTCCGCGATCCGGACGGCCCCGTGCGCCACGTCAAAGGTGGCGAACCGGTGAACACCGGTCAGGGACCGGTGTTCCGGGGCCCCGAGTTGCACTAGGGTCGCGTGAGACCGCGCCCTGGGGAGCGCGTGTCACGCCGCCGACCGGGGAGGGTCCAGACGTATGGCAGCGAACATCGGCCGCCGGCTCTACAAGGGGGCGGCGACCACCGCCGTGGCCGCGCTCGCCGTGGCCGCACTCTCCGCTTCCCAGGCTCCCGGTGCCGCACCCGAGCCGTCCGGCGGCAGCCTGGAGGCGAGCGACACACCGCCGTCGTCCGGCACACCGGTCACCGGCAACTCCCCCTACTACACGGACCTCCCGCCGCTGAACACGCCGGACAACGCCGGCGCCGCCGTGGGCAAACCGGTCACCGGGGCCGGGGAGGCAGGTATACCCGCGACGGTCCTCGCCGCCTACAAGCAGGCCGAGCGCTCCCTCGCCGAGAGCAACCCCGAGTGCCGCCTGCCGTGGCAACTCCTCGCGGCCATCGGCAAGGTGGAGTCCGGGCAGGCCCGCGGGGGCCGGGTCGACGCCAACGGCACCACACTCGCCCCGATCCTCGGGCCCGTGCTGAACGGCGTCGGATTCGCCAACATCTCCGACACGGACAAGGGCGCCTTCGACGGCGACAGCGTGCACGACCGTGCCGTCGGCCCGATGCAGTTCATCCCGTCGACCTGGGCGACCTGGGGCCAGGACGCCAACGGCGACGGCCGCAAGGACCCCAACAACATCTACGACGCCGCCCTCGCCGCAGGCCGCTACCTCTGCCACGGCGGCCGGGACCTCACCGTGCCGGAGGACCTGGACAAGGCCATCCTCGGCTACAACCACTCGCGCGAGTACGTGCGCACGGTCCTGTCCTGGTTCGAGTACTACAAGCGCGGCACGCACCAGGTCCCCGACGGCACCGGTGTGCTGCCCGTCGGCAACGGGCCCGACAGCGCGGGGTCACGCCCGGGCGGCACGAGCCCCGGCGCCACCCCCTCCCCGACGCCCTCGCCCACGCCGGGCACTCCGGGCGGGGGCAGCTCCCCCGACCCGTCGACGCCCCCGCCGACCGCGCCGGGCGACAAGCCCGGCGAGGCCACACGGCCCACCACCCCGCCCCGCGTCGCCGCGATCGAGAACGACGGCACCGGGCGGCTGACCGCCACCGCCGGCGAGGAGTTCACCGCCCGTGCCGCGGTCAGGGTGACGGACAACGCGGGCAAGGCCGTCGCCCGCCAGGGCGTCCGCTTCACCGTCATCGGCGACACCGACACCCGCTTCCCCGGCGGCAGGAGCAGCCTGGTCCTCCTCACCGGCGCCGACGGCTCGGTGGCCGCGCCCGCCCTGCTCGCGGGGGAGAAGACCGGAACCTTCACCGTCCGCGCCACCGTCGAGGGACGCACCCTCGCCCCCGTGGACCTCGTCGCCACCGTGCACCAGCGGGTCGCCGACCAGCTGAAGCGGACCGACGACATGACGTTCACCGCCGCTCCCGGCACCGCGTTCGCCGAGCGGCTCACCGTCGCGGCCGCCTGCAAGGGAGCCGCGGCCCCCAACGCGGACGTGACCGTCACCGTCCTCACCGCGGCCGGGGAGCCGGCCGGCGCCACGAGCCCTTCCTTCGGAAGCGCCGACGGCCCCGTGCGCACCCTCACCCTCCGGACCGGGGCCGGCGGGCTCCTGAAGCTGCCCGAACTCACGGCGGGCGAGACGGCGGGCACCTTCCTGCTGCGTCTCTCCACACCGGGCGGGGCCTCGCTCGACGTCGAAGTGACCGTCGTGGCCCCGGAGGCACCGGAAGAGGCATCCCCCTCCCCGTCGCCCTCCGCCACCGGCTGACACCCGCGACGCCGACCGGCCCGCGCACCCCGCCCGTTCGAGGGGCGGTCACCGTCCCGTGAAGCCCCGGCCGCCCCGGCGCCCGGGCCCGGGGGCCGCCCCGGGGTCGCTGGCCCCGCGTGCCGCGGTCGACGCGGTTCCGCCCCGGGGTCGCCGTCCGGGCCGCGGCCTCGCTTCGTGGGTCCGCTGCCGGGCGCCGCACCGGTCGGGGGCGCCGTGGTCCCGCCTCGGAGCCGCCGCACCGCGTTGTGGGCCGCGGCCCCCGGGGCCGTACCGCCCGAAGTGCGGCCGCGCCCGGCGGGCGTGCCGGTCCCGACCGGGCGGCCTCCAGGTCCCGGAGCGGGTGGGGCGGTGTCAGCTCTCGCCGGAGAGGCGGCTCTGCCGCGCCTTGGTGTGCCGTGTCGGCTCCGCGGTCGACGGGTCCTCGGGCCACGGATGGCGCGGGTAGCGGCCCCGCAGCTCGGCACGCACCGACCGGTAGCCGTCGCGCCAGAACGACGCCAGGTCCGCCGTGACGGCCGTCGGCCGCCCGGCGGGGGAGAGGAGGTGCACCAGAACCGGGACGCCGGCGACGCGCGGTGTCTCCCGCAACCCGAACAGCTCCTGCAGTTTCACGGCGAGGACGGGCTGCTCCCCTCCGTACTCCACACGCACCCGTGACCCGCTGGGCACCTCGATCCGCTCCGGGGCCAGCTCGTCCAGGCGCCCGGCCTCGCCCGTGGTCCACGGCATCAGCCTCCGCAGGGCCTCGCCGGCCGGCAGCCTTCCCAGGTCCGAACGGCGCCGCGCCCGGGACAGTTCGGGCTCCAGCCAGTCGGCCGCCCGCTCCATCAGGGCGCCGTCCGACACGTCCGGCCACGGCTCGCCCACCACCCGGTGCAGGAACGCCAGCCGGTCCCTCAGCCCGTGTGCCTCGCGTGTCCACAGCAGCAGGCCAGTGCCTTCGCCGCGCAGCCCCTCCAGCAGTGCCTGCCGGACGAGCCCCGGGTCCGCCGCCCGCAGCTGCCGTGTCGTCAGCGCCACGGCGCCCAGCCGCTCCACCTGCCGTGAGACGACGTCCCCGTCCTCCCAGTGGACCTCCTCCGCCTCGGTCCGCAGATGGCCCGCCGCCGCGCGGGCGGTCTCCTCGTCCACGGCCGCCGCGAGCCGCACCCTGGCCGAGACGGCGTTCGCCGGCCGGTCCGCGACGGCGACCGCCAGCCACGGGACACCCCGCAGCGCGGACGTCTCACCGAGCTCCGCCCCCGTGCCGGACACCATGAGGAACGACCGCTCGCCCCGGGACCGCGCCACGCGCTCGGGGAAGGCCAGCGCGGCCACCAGCCCCGCCGCTGCGTCCTCGGTGAGCCCCTCCCCGCCGCCCGGCTTCGCCGTGCCGTACCCGCCCGCCTCCGGACCGCCCCCGCCCCGCCCGCCGCCTGACTCCCCGCCGCCGGACAGGGCCGACATCAGACGCCGGGTCTCCGCGCCCCAGCGGCCGGCGTAGGCGTCGCCACCCCGCCGAGCGGTGCGCCAGGCGGCCGCGAGGTCGTCCCCGTACTCCCGCGGCGGCTCCTCGGCGAGGAGGGCCACGAGCTCCGACGTCCGCCGCGCCCCCAGCCGCGGCGCCGCGTCCAGCAGAGCCCGGGCGAGCCGCGGGTGCACACCGATCCGGGCCATCCGCTCCCCGCGGGGCGTCGCGCGCCCTTCCCCGTCGACGGCGCCGATCGCCGCCAGCACCGACCGCGCGGCCGCCATCGCGCCCGCCGGCGGCGCGTCCGGCAGGGTCAGCCCGGCAGCGTCCGGGTCGCCCCAGCACGCCGCGCGCAGGGCGAAGGACGTCAGGTCGGCGATCGAGATCTCCGGGGACGGGTAGGCGGGACGCCGGGCGTCGTCGGCCGCCTGCCAGCAGCGGTAGACCGCGCCGCGGGCCTCGCGTCCCGCCCGCCCGGCCCGCTGGGCGGCCGCCGCGGCGGAGACCGGCACCGTGGCCAGCGAGCCCAGCCCGCGAGCATGGTCGATGCGCGGCTCCCGTGCCAGACCGGAGTCGACGACCACCCTGACACCCGGCACGGTCAGGCTGGACTCGGCGACCGAGGTGGCGAGCACGACCCGCCGTCGGTCACCGCCGCGCAGCACCGCCTCCTGAACGGCCGCGGGCGCCCGGCCGTGCAGTTGCAGCACCTCCGCCTCCACGCCGGCCAGCATTCCCGCGGTCCGGGCGATCTCGCCGGTACCGGGCAGGAAGCAGAGGACGTCGCCTTCGTGCCGGGAGAGCGCCAGCCGGACCGTCGCCGCCACGTGGCGCAGCAGTTGCGGGTCGACCCAGGTGCCGTGGGCGGGCCGGAGCCCGGCCGGAGGCGGGGCGTCATGGACATCGGCGCCGTGCCCCTGGCCCTCGCTGCGGACGACGGGCACGGGCCCGGTGCCGTCCGGACCGGCGAGCAGGGCGGCCCAGCTCGCGGCGTCGGTCGTCGCGGAGGCGGCGACCAGCCGGAGCTCCGGCCGCAGGGCGGACCGGACGTCCATCAGGAAGGCCAGGGCCGTGTCGGCGTCGAGGTGCCGCTCGTGGCACTCGTCGAGGAGGACCGTGTCCACACCGGGCAGCTCCGGATCTCGCTGGAGCCGCTGGAGGAGCACACCCGTCGTCACGACCTCGACACGGGTGAGCGGTCCCGCCCGCCGCTCGCCGCGCACGGAGAAGCCGACCTGCTCGCCCACTTCCTGGCCGAGCAGCCAGGCCATCCTGCGGGCGGCCGCGCGCACCGCCATCCTGCGGGGCTCCGCGACCAGCACCCGGCGGCTGTCTCCCCGGCCTATGAGTCCGGCCAGGGCCAGCGGCACCAGCGTGGTCTTGCCGGTGCCGGGCGGCGCGTGGAGGACGGCCGCACCGCGGTCGCCGAGCGCGGACAGGAGCCCGGGAACGGCGTGACGGACGGGGAGACGGTCGAGAGCGTCGGTTCGGATCACGGCCTCAGTCTCGTACGGCCCGGGCAGTGCCGTCCTCGCCCCGTCCACAGACGCCGCCGTTCGTCGTTTTGTAGGACTGGAAGGCGGCGGGGGCAGCACCGGGAAGCGGCGGGAGGACGGGGTGGGAGTGCGACGGGCGGGCTCGCGGGGCGGGGCCGCCGTCTCAGGCGGCGGCCGACTCGTCGCGTTCGCACACGAAGATCGCCGTGCCCGGGATCAGGTTCCCGCGCAGCGGTGACCAGCCGCCCCATTCCTGTCCGTTCCACGCGGGCCATTCCGGCTCGACCAGGTCCACCAGCCGGAACCCGCCCGCCACCACGTCCCGGACCCGGTCGCCCACGGTCCGGTGGTGCTCGACGTAGACCGCCCGCCCGTCCTCGTCCTGCTCGACGTACGGGGTCCGGTCGAAGTAGGAGGCGGAGACGGAGAGGCCCTCGGGGCCGGGCTCGTCGGGGAAGGCCCACCGGAGCGGATGGGTCACCGAGAAGACCCAGCGTCCGCCCGGTCGCAGCACCCGCCGCACCTCGCGGAACACCCGGACCGGATCGGCCACGAAGGGCACCGCTCCGTATGCGGAGCAGGCGAGGTCGAACACCCCGTCCCGGAACGGCAGCGTCCCCGCGTCCGCCTCGACCAGTGCGAGGTCGCCGCCGATGCGCAGCGCGTGCTGGAGCTGTCGGTGGGAGAGGTCGAGGGCGACCGGTGCCGCGCCCTGGGCGGCGAGCCAGCGGGAGCACTGCGCCGCGCCGGCGCCGATCTCCAGGACGCGCAGCCCCTTCAGCGAGGCCGCCGGCCCGAGCAGCGCGGCCTCCGCCTCGTCGAGGCCCTCGGGACCCCAGACGAACCGGTCGTCCCCGAGGAAGCCGCCGTGGTCCTGCTGGTACTCGTCGGCGTTCCGGTCCCACCAGCCCCGGTTCGCCCGACTGCTCTCCGCCTCCCCGGCGTCACGGCGGGTCGCTTCCGGTTCAGGATCTTGGCTCATGGTCACCGTCGTTGTAGTTTGCGTACCCCGCGCCGTGGAGGGCTCGGACGGGGCCATCGCGGCCTCGGCGAAGATTAGTTGTGCCGGGTATGCGGAGTTCCACCCCGGGTGGGCGGCTTCGCGCATTGACCGTGTCCGGCTGCCCCCGTATGCTACAAGTTGCGCTGCGAGCCTGCGCGCCTCAGACGGAGCAGGCCGCGCTCGCATCTGTATGTATCCCTCGGTTCACGAGGCGCCCCGGATCCTTCCGGACGGCGCTTCCTAGGCTGTCCGGCTTCTGCAGCTGCGATACGGGCTCTCGGCGTAGCAGTACCTACGACTTCAATGTCCGTACCGGAGCCCTTTCCCACATGACGAGCAGCACCGAGACCACCGCCACCACCCCGCAGGTTGCGGTCAACGACATCGGTAACGAGGAAGCCTTCCTCGCCGCGATCGACGAGACGATCAAGTACTTCAACGACGGCGACATCGTCGACGGCGTCATCGTGAAGGTCGACCGGGACGAGGTCCTGCTCGACATCGGTTACAAGACCGAAGGTGTCATCCCGAGCCGCGAGCTCTCGATCAAGCACGACGTCGACCCGAACGAGGTCGTCAAGGTCGGCGACGAGATCGAGGCCCTGGTTCTCCAGAAGGAGGACAAGGAAGGCCGCCTGATCCTCTCGAAGAAGCGCGCCCAGTACGAGCGCGCCTGGGGCACCATCGAGAAGATCAAGGAAGAGGACGGCATCGTCACCGGTACCGTCATCGAGGTCGTCAAGGGTGGTCTCATCCTCGACATCGGCCTCCGTGGCTTCCTGCCGGCCTCCCTCGTCGAGATGCGTCGTGTCCGCGACCTCCAGCCCTACGTGGGCAAGGAGCTCGAGGCCAAGATCATCGAGCTGGACAAGAACCGCAACAACGTGGTCCTGTCCCGCCGTGCCTGGCTGGAGCAGACCCAGTCCGAGGTCCGCCAGACGTTCCTCACCACCCTGCAGAAGGGTCAGGTCCGTTCCGGCGTCGTCTCCTCGATCGTCAACTTCGGTGCCTTCGTGGACCTGGGTGGCGTCGACGGTCTCGTGCACGTCTCCGAGCTGTCCTGGAAGCACATCGACCACCCGTCCGAGGTCGTCGAGGTCGGCCAGGAGGTCACCGTCGAGGTTCTCGACGTCGACATGGACCGCGAGCGTGTCTCCCTGTCGCTGAAGGCGACGCAGGAGGACCCGTGGCAGCAGTTCGCCCGGACCCACCAGATCGGTCAGGTCGTCCCGGGTAAGGTCACCAAGCTGGTTCCGTTCGGTGCGTTCGTCCGCGTGGACGAGGGCATCGAGGGCCTGGTCCACATCTCCGAGCTGGCCGAGCGCCACGTGGAGATCCCGGAGCAGGTCGTCCAGGTCAACGACGAGATCTTCGTCAAGGTCATCGACATCGACCTCGAGCGCCGCCGCATCAGCCTCTCGCTGAAGCAGGCCAACGAGTCCTTCGGTGCCGACCCGGCCTCGGTCGAGTTCGACCCGACCCTGTACGGCATGGCCGCGTCCTACGACGACCAGGGCAACTACATCTACCCCGAGGGCTTCGACCCCGAGACCAACGACTGGCTCGAGGGCTTCGAGACCCAGCGTGAGGCGTGGGAGACGCAGTACGCCGAGGCGCAGCAGCGCTTCGAGCAGCACCAGGCCCAGGTCATCAAGTCCCGCGAGGCCGACGAGGCCGCTGCTGCCGAGGGTGGCGCCGCCGCTCCGGCCGCCGCGCCCGCCGGTGGCGGTTCGTACTCCTCGGAGTCGGACGACAACTCCGGCGCCCTGGCGTCGGACGAGGCGCTCGCCGCCCTGCGCGAGAAGCTGGCCGGCGGCCAGAGCTGACGCTCTGACCCCGGGCTGCACAGCAGCTGACGCAAGGCCCGCCCCCTCTCCGGGGGGCGGGCCTTGCGCCGTTGCGGCGGCCGGATGTCCGGGCCGTCAGCCGGCCGGAGCGGGCATGGAGCGAAGGCCCGGGAGGGCCGCGGGCCGGCGGGTCCGCGGCTCGTGGTGTCGCACGGCGGGAGGCGGCGCGGATCGCGGCCCGCTCACGGCGTGACGGCGATGTTCGTCAGTCCGCTGCCGCCGGTGACGGTGTTGCTCGCGTGGACGCTCGTCGGGCAGCTCGCGCTCTGGTTGGTCACGTACACCGCGAGCCGCTTGGCGCCTGTCGCACCGGTCAGGTCGGAGTGGTTGCCGCGGAAGACCGTTCCGCAGCCCCAGCCGCTCTGCTGCGTGTGCGTCTCGAAGCCGTTGTTGGTCGTGTTCTTCCCGGTGTTGTTCTCGACGAGGACGCCGTTGCCCTTCACGTCGACCCAGGAGTCGTCGTAGTTGGCCCCGGTCAGGCCCCGCCCGTCGAAGGTGTTGCCGATGATCCTCGCCCCGGTCGTGCCCTCCTTGATGTCGACCGCCTCGCCGCCGACGTCCGGGCCGATGACGTTCCCGATGATCTGGGCGTTGTCGCTGCGGTCGGAGGTGCCGCCTGCCGAGCCGACGTAGACGCCTTCGCCCATGCCCCGGCCGTTGTTGCCGGTGTCGTATATGTGCGAGTCCCTGACGATGCCGTTCCGGCTGGACGTGCGGAAGTGGATTCCCTCCATGTCCAGGTCGTGCACGGTGACCGACTCGATGATCACGTTGTCGGCCGCGTCGGTCATGATGCCCTTCTGGCCGCCCGTGACCGTGATACCGCGGACGGTCCAGTAGGAGGCGCCGTTGAGGTGCAGCCCGTAGCCGCCGCCCGCCTTCAGGGCCGCCCGGGACGAGCCGGTCAGGGTGATGCGGGCCGCGGAGGTGCCGTCCGCGGTGGCCTTGAAGTTGCCCGTGTAGGTGCCGTCGGCGAGCTGGATGGTGTCGCCGGGCCGCGCGGCCGAGAGGGCCGCCTTGAGTTCCGCCGCGGTGTCCACGTCGACGACCGCGGCCGCCGCGGCCGGTGGTGCGGTCAGTGCCAGGCCGCCGGCCGCGAGGGCGGGGGCGATGAGGAGGGGGAGCAGGTGTCGGGTGCGCATGGGGGCCTTCCTGCCGGTTCGAGTGTTCTCGTACGTGAACAGAGGGCGCGTCCGTGAATCCGTGCTGCCCGGAGACGTTAGGGATGCCGCGCTGGGGTGTCAAGGTCTAGACCAGAGGTGGAGAATGGGTCGCGCTCCGCTCGAACCTGCCGCCGGTCGGCGGGTGTTCGAGCCGGTACCGGGAATGCGAGGCCCCTACCAGGTGTTACGTCTGATGGACACGAGGAGGAGCGGTAACCGTGGATGATCCGCAGGGGCTGTACGAATGGGACCCGAAGGGGCTCGCGGTCGTCGACACGGCGCTCGCGCAGGAGTCGGCGGGCCTCGTCATGCTGTACCACTTCGAGGGCTACATCGACGCGGGCGAGACCGGCGAGCAGATCGTCGAGAACGTACTGGACGCACTTCCCCACCAGGTCGTGGCCCGCTTCGACCACGACAAGCTGGTGGACTACCGTGCCCGCCGGCCGCTGCTGACGTTCCGCCGCGACCGCTGGAGCGCGTACGACACCCCCGTGCTCGAGGTCCGGATCGTGCAGGACGCCACCGGCGCCCCGTTCCTGCTCCTCTCCGGCCCCGAGCCGGACGTCGAGTGGGAGCGCTTCGCCGCCGCGGTCCGCCGGATCGTCGAACGCCTGCGGGTCAGGCTCGCGGTCAACTTCCACGGCATCCCCATGGGCGTGCCGCACACCCGGCCCGTCGGGCTCACCCCCCACGGCAACCGTACGGACCTCGTGCCGGGGCACCGCAGCCCGTTCGACGAGGCGCAGGTACCCGGCAGTGCGGAAGCCCTGGTCGAATACCGTCTGATGGAAGCCGGACACGACGTCCTCGGCGTCGCCGCTCACGTCCCCCACTACGTCGCACGCTCCGCCTACCCCGACGCCGCGCTCACCGCGCTGGAAGCCATCACGGCAGCGACCGGTCTGGTGCTGCCCGGTGTCGCACACGCGCTGCGCACCGCCGCGCACCGGACCCAGACGGAGATCGAGCGGCAGATCGGGGAAGGGGACGAGGAACTCGTCGCCCTCGTGCAAGGCCTGGAGCACCAGTACGACGCGATCGCCGGCGCCGAGACACGCGGCAGTCTGGTCGCCGAGCCCGTCGACCTGCCGTCGGCGGACGAGATCGGCCAGGAATTCGAGCGCTTCCTCGCCGAACGCGAAGGCGATTCGGGCTGATCGGCTAGGCTGCGTCAGCCGTCATACGCCGTAACCTCCGTCTCCGGCGGGGCCGGCGCGACCGGTGGCCGCGGTGCCGCGGCCGCGTCCGGTCCGGCAGAAGCCCCGCGGGAAGCGGGGCGTCGTCGAACGAGTGGAGGCGCGGCCTTGCTGACCGTGGGCCTGACCGGTGGCATCGGCGCCGGGAAGAGCGAAGTGTCCCGGCTGTTCGTCTCGTACGGAGCGGTGCTGGTCGACGCGGACAGGATCGCGCGCGAGGTCGTGGAGCCGGGCACACCGGGCCTGGCCGCTGTCGTCGAGGCGTTCGGCCAGGACGTCCTCACCCCCCAGGGCGCTCTCGACCGGCCGAAGCTCGGTGCCGTCGTCTTCAGCGATCCCGAGCGCCTGGCGACGCTGAACGCGATCGTCCACCCCCTCGTCGGAGCGCGCTCGCGCGAACTGGAGGCCGCGGCGGGGCCGGACGACGTCGTCGTCCACGACGTGCCGCTGCTCACGGAGAACGGACTGGCGGAGCTCTACGACGTGGTCGTCGTCGTCGACGCCACCCCCGGGACCCAGCTCGACCGGCTCGTACGGCTGCGAGGAATGTCCGAGTCCGACGCCAGGGCCAGGATGGCCGCCCAGGCCACCCGGGAACAGCGGCGTGCGGTCGCCGACCACGTCATCGACAACGACGGGCCGCTCGGCGAACTGGAGCCCCAGGTCCGCAAGGTGTGGGACGAACTCCGCCGCAGGGCCGCCGAGCGCTGCCGCGGCCGGTGACGAACGCCATCCGCGCGGCCTGAACGCGCTGCCGGCGGTGAGCGGCGCCGCGCGGGTGGCGGAATACCGTTCCCGTCGGCGGTGTTGGAATGCGGCGAGCGAGGGGAAGGATCCGAGCGTGCCCGACACCAATCCGGAGACACACGTCATCGACTACCGGGCGGCCGAGCAGTTGCTCGCCGCACGGGACCCGCGTGGCGCCGTGAAACTGCTCGACTCCGTCATCGCCGCCCACCCCGAGCACACCGCGGCCCGTCTGCTCCGTGCCCGCGCCTTTTTCGCGGCGGCCCAGCTGCGCCCCGCCGAGCTCGAGTTCGAGCTCGTTCTGGAGCGCGAACCGGACAACGCCTTCGCCCACTTCGCGCTCGCCCGCACCTTCGAACGCTCGGGCAAGCCCGAGCAGGCGAAACGCCACTTCAGGCTCGCCGCCGCGCTGGACCCGAACCCGGAGTACCTGCGCGCCGCCCGCTTCGACACCGGTTCCTGAGCGTCCGCGCCGGAACTCGCCCGCTGGGCCGCCGCCCCTGGGCCGGTCAGTCCTCCGGCGTGGACGGATTCAGGCTCCGGGGGGCGCCCTGAGCCGGTGACCGGTGCCGCGCGGATCGGCCGCGCACGCCGTCGGGCTGTCAGCCGTGATCAGGGTCGTACGGCGGCACGTCGCGGCCCGGTTGGTAGTGCGGACCCTGGCGGATGCGGCGGGTCACCAGGGTGACGTCGACCGCCGCGACCAGGAAGATCAGGCCGCACAGCAGAGCCCATCCCGGGTGTTCCGTCAGCGCGAAGGCGGCCGTCGCCGCCCCCGCCCACACGAGGCCCCAGATCCCCAGCCCCAGCCGGAGCCGCAGCGCGCTCCGGGCGTTCACCGGTTCGTTTCCACTGCGCATCGCCGTTCGCCCCCTTCCCCTCCAGCATGGACCCCCGGCCCCCGTTCCGGGCGGGTTGCGGGGCCGTGCTCCGCACGTGCGCGGGCGCTTCGGGGCAAGCAGTATGAGTGAACCGTCAATGCCGGGGCATAACGGGCATACCGTAGTAGTGAACCCAGTCGCAGGGACCGTGGTCCGACGGCAGGGGGTGCCCCCATGGTCGAAGAACTGGTGGTGGCGGCGAGCGCCGCCCTCGCCGGGTGCGCGGTCTACGCCATGGCCGCGGCCCGGGTCGTCAAGCAGTACGAGCGGGGAGTGGTCTTCCGCCTCGGGAGGCTGCGCCGCGAGGTGCGCGAGCCGGGATTCACCCTGATCGTCCCCGTGATCGACCGCATGCACAAGGTGAACATGCAGATCGTCACGATGCCCGTAACCGCGCAGGAGGGCATCACCCGGGACAACGTCACCGTCCGGGTCGACGCGGTCGTCTACTTCCGTGTCGTCGACGCGCCGAACGCCCTCGTCGAGGTGGAGGACTACCGGTTCGCCGTCTCGCAGATGGCGCAGACGTCGCTGCGGTCGATCATCGGCAAGAGCGACCTCGACGACCTGCTGTCCAACCGGGAGAAGCTGAACGAGGGCCTGGAGCTGATGATCGACAGTCCCGCGGTCGGATGGGGCGTGCAGATCGACCGCGTGGAGATCAAGGACGTGTCGCTGCCCGAGGCCATGAAGCGCTCGATGGCACGCCAGGCCGAGGCCGACCGCGAACGGCGGGCGCGCGTGATCAACGCCGACGCCGAACTGCAGGCGTCGAAGAAGCTCGCCGAGGCGGCCGGGGAGATGTCCCGCCAGCCCGCCGCCCTCCAGCTGCGGCTGCTGCAGACCGTGGTCGCCGTCGCGGCCGAGAAGAACTCCACCCTCGTCCTGCCGTTCCCGGTGGAACTGCTGCGCTTCCTGGAGCGCGCACAGCAGCCCGCCGCGCCGACGCCGGCGCCGCGGGCCGCCGACGCGCTGCGCACGGCCGGGGAGACGGCGCCCGAGGATGCCGCCGGGGCCGCGGAGACGGCGGGTGAGACGGCGCCGGAGGATGCCGGCGTCGGGCCCGCGGAGACGGCCGGGACCACCGCAAGCCAACCGGCCATCGGGCCACGGGTGGAGGCGCCGGGGCATGCCGATGCCCTCGCCGAAGCCCTGACCGAAGGCTTCCGGAAGGCCGTGGCGGAAGGGGACGGCGGCCCCGGAGCCGTCCCGAGAGCGTCCCGGCGGGGGGAGGAGCCCTCCGGTGGGCATCCGCCCGACGGAGCGGCGCCGCCCTCCGCACCGTCCGCGGTGTGAGCCCCCCGCCCCCACTCCGAGCGGTCGGGGCCGTGCGGAGCCGGTGTCGGCGGGCCTCCCCGGAGCGGGAGAAACACGGGCCGCCCACGCACCGGACCGCCGACCTGCCCGGACCCCGCACACATGTCGGCCCGGGCGGGCCGCCGGGTCCCCCGGGGTGCGGGAAAAGCGCAGGTCGTCGCCGTCGCCGCCGGGATTGTCAGACGCCGCCCGTAAGGTCGTCGAATCGGATGCGGTGCGCACCACTGCACTCCTGGAGGAGGTGACCCATGGCTCCGGACGGCATGTCCCCGGCCGACACGACCGCCGGTGCGGCGGACGGCGCGCTGCGCCGCTGCGCCGCCGTGTTCCTCCCCGGCGCACTGCCCCGCGACGGCCTGATCGCCTTCTGGGACCCGGACGGCGGAGAGGTCCCCGGCGCGCACCGCCGGATCACCGTCGTGCGGCCGCACGGCCAGGGGCTGCGGAGCCGCAGTGTGCCCGCCCGTACGCTGCCCGTCGCCGAAGCCGCCCCGCTGCTCGTGCACGCCCGCCGTGATCCCGCCGCGCACCCGGCCGCGGCATGCTGGGGAGCCGCGATGCTCCACGCCCTCCACCTCGTCGCCCGCGGCAGGATGCTGCCCGGACTCACCGCGGGCGACCACGACGCCTGGCGTGCCGGACCGCTCGACGCCGACGACATCGCGCACCTGCGGGCCGTGGCAGCCGCCATGCCGCCGGAGGCCCACGCGGTCCCCCTGCCCGGGACCTCCCCGCTGCAACTGCCCGAGCCGGAAGCGCTGGTGCGCCAGCTCTTCGACGCCGTCGCCGACAGCCTGCCCCGCACCCCGGCGGCGGCCCACGCGGCCGGAGCACCGTTCGCCGCTCCCACCGCCCAGCACCTGCCCCTGGCCCGCGCCTGGGCGGCCGAGGCAGCGGCCGGTATGGACGCGGGGGTGCGGGTGTCGCTGCGCCTGGACCTCTCCGCCTACGAGCTCTTCGACACCACCGACGACGCCGGGGAGCAGCCGCGCCGTGCGGCGACGGCCCTGGTGCAGGTGCACAGCCTCGCCGACCCGACGCTGGTGACGGACGCGGGCAGGCTGTGGGCGGGAGACGGCGAGGAGCACTTCGGACCGCGTGCGCGCGTCGACGCGATGCTGGCGCTGCGCCGGGCCGGCCGCGTCTGGCCTCCGTTGAACAGACTGCTGGAGCAGGACGTCCCGGACGTCCTCCCGCTGTCGGAGGACGAACTCTACGAGCTGCTGGGTCCCGGTGCCGCCCGCCTGGACGCGGCGGGGATCGCCGTCCACTGGCCCAGGGACCTGGTCCGCTCGCTGACCGCCGCCGCCGTGGTCAGACCCGCGCCGGGATCGGCGACCGACGGCACCTCCTTCTTCGACAGTGCCGCCCTGCTGGCGTTCGACTGGCAGCTCGCGCTCTCCGGCGACCCGCTCACCGAGGGCGAGATGGACATCCTCGCCGAGTCCCACCGCCCCGTGGTCCGCCTGCGCGACCAGTGGGTCGTCGTCGATCCCGACCTCGTCCGCAAGGCCCGCAAGAGGGAGTTGGGGCTGCTGGAGCCGGTCGACGCACTCGCGGTCGCCCTCACCGGGACGGCAGAGGTCGACGGGGAGACGGTCGAGGCCGTTCCCACCGGAGCGCTGGCCGCGCTGCGGGACCGGCTCACCGCCGGCGCCGCCCCCGTCCGGGCCCCCGCAGGGCTCACGGCCACCCTCCGCGACTACCAGCTGCGGGGCCTGGCCTGGCTGGACATGATGACCACGCTCGGCCTCGGAGGCTGCCTCGCCGACGACATGGGGCTGGGCAAGACCGTCACCGTGATCGCCCTCCACCTGAGGCGGGCCCGGCGGGCCCCCACGCTCGTCGTCTGCCCCGCCTCCCTCCTCGGCAACTGGCAGCGGGAGATCACCCGCTTCGCCCCGGGGGTTCCCGTCCGCCGCTACCACGGCACGGACCGCTCCCTCCAGGACGCCGGCGCCGGCTTCGTCCTCACCACCTACGGCACCATGCGCACCAGCGCCGAGCAGCTCGCGGCCCACGACTGGGGCATGGTCGTCGCCGACGAGGCCCAGCACGTGAAGAACCCCTACTCGGCGACCGCCAAGGCGCTGAGGACCATCCCCGCACCGGCCCGCGTCGCCCTCACCGGCACCCCGGTGGAGAACAACCTCTCCGAACTGTGGGCCCTGCTGGACTGGACGACCCCCGGACTGCTCGGTCCGCTCAAGGCGTTCCGCGCACGTCACGCCCGCATCGTGGAGAACGGCGAGGACGACGCGGCCGCCGAACGCCTCGCCCGCCTCGTCCGCCCGTTCCTGCTGCGGCGCAGGAAATCGGACCCGGGAATCGTCCCCGAACTCCCCCCGAAGACCGAGACCGACCACCCGGTGCCTCTCACCCGCGAACAGGCGTCCCTCTACGAGGCCGTGGTGCGCGAGACCATGGCGGCCGTCGAGGCGGCGGAGGGCATGGCACGCCGAGGCCTGGTGATGAAGCTCCTCACCTCCCTGAAACAGATCTGCAACCACCCCGCGCAGTTCCTCAAGGAACACGGCAAGGGATACGGCACCCGCTTCGCCGCCGGCGCCGGCACGACCAGGCTCGCCGGACGGTCGGGCAAACTCGCCCTTCTCGACGAGCTCCTGGAGACCATCCTCGCCGAGGACGGGTCGGTGCTGGTCTTCACCCAGTACGTGGCCATGGCACGCCTGCTCTCGGACCATCTGTCGTCACGGGCCGTCCCCAGCCAGCTGCTCCACGGCGGCACGCCCGTCGCCGAACGGGAGCGCATGGTGGACCGGTTCCAGTCCGGAGAGGTCCCGGTCTTCCTCCTTTCCCTCAAGGCCGCCGGCACCGGCCTCAACCTCACCAGGGCCGGCCACGTCGTCCACTTCGACCGCTGGTGGAACCCGGCGGTCGAGGAGCAGGCGACGGACCGCGCCTACCGCATCGGACAGACCCAGCCGGTACAGGTGCACCGGCTCGTCGCCGAAGGCACGGTCGAGGACCGCATCGCCGAGATGCTCGCCTCCAAACGGGCGCTCGCCGACGCGGTCCTCGGCTCCGGGGAGGCCGCCCTCACCGAGCTGACCGACCGCGAGCTGGCCGACCTCGTCTCGCTGCGGAGGCCGTCATGACCCCCCGCCCCGGCGGCTCCCGCCGCTCCTCGCTCAGGGCCCGTCCGTCCCACGACGACCTGCGCCGGACGTTCACCGCGGACGAACCCGCCGGCACCCTGCCGGCCGGCACCTGGTGGGGCCATGCCTGGGTCGAGGCACTGGAGGACGCCGCCCTCGACCCCGCCCGCCTCGAACGCGGACGCGGGTACGCGGGGCGCGGCAACGTCGCGTCGATCACCGTGACACCCGGCAGGGTCACGGCCTACGTCCAGGGCGGCCGGCCGCGGCCCTACCGCACCGAGCTCCGCATGCGGACCCTGGGCGACGAGGAGTGGGAGCAGTTCCTCGACGCCGCCGCGGCACGCCCCGACCACATCGCCGCCCTGCTGGACAAGGACGTCCCGCACACCCTGGCCGCGGCCGCCGACCTGCTGCCCGCCCCCGGCGACCTCGTCCCGGACTGCTCCTGCCCGGACGACGGCTACCCGTGCAAGCACGCCGCCGCGCTGTGCTACCGCACGGCCGCGATCCTCGACGAGGATCCGTTCGTCCTGTTCCTCATGCGCGGCCGGGGGGAGCGGGAGATCCTCTCCGCCCTCGCCCGCCGCAACGCCGGCCGTTCCGCCGCCGAACGTGCTCCGTCCGAGCCCCCCGCGGCCGGGATCCCGGCCCGCGAAGCCGTCCACGCCGCGTGGCGCCCGCCCCTGCCGCCGCCGGTCGCGCCCCCTGTCCGGCCGGGGAGACCGCCCGCCTACCCGGCGGCGTCCGGCGCCCCCGACCCGCTCGCTCTCGACCTGCTCGCCACGGAGGCCGCCGCCCGTGCGCACACCCTGCTCACCACCGGCACCGACCCGGTGGCCGGGCTGACGCCCTGGCAGGACTCCGTACGCCTGGCCGCCGCGCACCCGGGGTCCGGGCTGACCGCCTCGACCCGCGCCCTGTACCGCGACCTCGCCGCCGCGGCGGACCGCACTCCCACGGACCTGGCCCGGGCCGTCGCGGCCTGGCGACAGGGCGGCGAGGCGGCCCTGCGCGTACTGGAGGAGGCATGGGACCCGCCGGCCGGTCCCTTCGACCGGGCCCGCCCCGCCCTGGCCGCCGCCGGCCTGCCGCCGTTCCGGCCCTGGCGCAACCAGCTGTCCTCGGCCGCGCTCCAGCTGCGGCTCGGCAGGGACGGCCTCTGGTACGGCTACGAATCCGACCCCGGCCGCGAGGACTGGTGGCCGCGGGGCTCCCCGGAGGAGGATCCCGTCGCGGCCCTCACCACGCTGAGGGCCCGCTGAACGGCGGCCGTGCCCCGGTGCCGCGGGGCGCCGGTCCGCTCGTGCCCGGTCGCCCGGCGGCCGTGCCGCTTCACGGCAGGCCGTGCGGTGCCATGCCCGGTCGTGCGGGGGCCGCGGCCGTCCGTGCCGCGGGACCCCGGGTCAGAAGTCCGCGAGGGTCGGTTCGTCGAGGCGTGCCACCGAGTCCTGCGCGAAGGACGTCACATAGGCGTCGCGGATCGCCTCGATCACCGGGAAACGCCGCGACGCCTCGGAGGCCGGGTAGAGGAGGATCAGCTCGTACGACCGCTCCCTCTCGACGACCCCGCGGGAGTCCCGCCACTGACCCCGGCCCTCCTGCACCGTGAGGCCCTCCGGGAAACGGGGGGTGACATGGCGGTCGACGAAGGCCATGAACTGCGCGTCCGTCACCTCCGGGCCGCCGTCCGGGCGCTCGGTCCCGAAGAACAGCCGTGTCTCGACGTAGCGTTCGCCCCGGGCGGCCGCGCCGGCGGAGGCCGGGGCGATGGACACGGTGCGGTCGCCTGCGAGTCCGGCCTGCGCGGTGGGTGCGGCCACGGCGAGGACGGCGATGGCCGCACCCAGGCCGGCGAGCAGCGTGCGCTGCTTCACCGAGCGCGGCAGCGGACGCGACAGCTTCGGGGAGAGCACGGATCGATCCCTTCGTTCGTTCGGTTCCGGCCGAACGTCCCGGTGCCGGCCGGCCCCCTCACTCTGCCGACCGCACAGCTCCGCGCCCCCTCGGATCACCGGCGGCGGCGACAAACCACCCGCACGAGCGCACCGCGTCCCACCTGCGTGACGGCGACCGCCGCCGAACGGGCGGGCGGTGCGGCACGCGGGACGGGACGGGCGGAAGCGGTGCTTCCGCCCCGTGGGCGCCAACGGGGTGCGTTCGACGCCGCGTTCGTACGGAACGGCGGACATCCCGTACGGCAGAACCCACGGGCGCCGGTCGCGTTATCCCGGGTGCGGGCGAGTGTCCCGCGTACCAGATCTGAAGGCAGGGAACCATGAGGCAGGTTCACCGAAAGGGCCTGGCCACCGTGATGCTCACGGGTGGCGTGCTGGCGATGGCCACCGGCTGGGCGCAGGCCGACTCCCACGCGGACGGCGCCGCCGCCGGATCCCCCGGTGTGCTGTCGGGCAATGCGGTGCAGCTTCCCGTGCACGTCCCGGTCAACGCCTGCGGCAACACGGTCAACGTCGTCGGACTGCTCAACCCCGCTGCCGGCAACTCCTGCGCCAATGTGTCGCACAGCGGACGCGGCGGCGCGCAGTCCGGTCACACGGACGAGGCCGTGGACGGCGTCGGCACCCACACCTCCGGAGGCCACAACGGCGGCGGCGCGGTGGCGGAGGGCGACAGCGCCGGCTCTCCCGGCGTGCTCTCCGGCAACGGCGTCAAGCTGCCGGTGGACCTGCCCGTCAACCTCAGCGGCAACTCGGTCAACGTGGTCGGCATCGGCAACCCGTCCACCGGCAACACGTCCGTGAACGACTCGGTCGAGCCCCCGGTCGTGTCACAGCCCACCACGCCCCCGAAGACCGCGCCGCCGGCCGGACCCGCACCGCAGGGCGACGACGTCGCCGAGGCGCCGGAGCCCGCGGGGGAGTCCCTCGCCCACACCGGTGCCGGAGCGCTCGGCCTGACCCTCCCCGCCGGCGCGGCGATGGTGCTCGGCGGCGTGGTCCTCTACCGGCGCTTCCGCCCTGCGCGGGCCGGCGTCGGCGCCTGACCCGTACGCCTGCCGCGGTCCCCGGCCCGTCCTCCGGCACGGCGCCCGGGTCCGGCCCGGCAGGGCGACCGGCTGCCTGCCGGGCGGGCCCGGAGCACCCCGGCGGGCACCTCGGCAGGCACCTCGGGCGTCGCCGCACGCTCCCGTGGGCCCGCCAGGTCCCGGCGGCTGCGCCCGCTGTCACGGTCGCCCCGGTCCCAGTGACCGCTGTCCGTCCCTGCCGCCCGCGGCCGACCGCAGCCGTGTCCGCGTCGCCGTCCGCCCCGAGCTGTCCGGCGACGCAATTCCTCGCCCGCCCCGGGCTGTCCGGCGACGTGTCTCGCCGTCCGCCCCGCCCCCGAGACGTTCGCGGAGGAGGGGCGGTCACCGGGGCGGCCCTTCGCGGACGCCGGCCGGGAATGAGGGTTCCGCGCGCCACGCGGCCAGCACCGCGTCGACCGACGCGGCCACCCGCGAGCGCGCCACATGACGCGCGACTCCGGCCCCCAGCATCGCGTCATAGGCGGTGTCGAGATGGCGGACCGAGGCCCGTACCGCGGCCGTGACCGCTCCTTCGTCCAGTGCCCGCCCGGCGGCGGACCGGCCCACCCGCCCGCTGCCGCGCACCGAGGCGTGGACGGCGATGTCCGCGGCCCGTTCGTCCGGGCAGCCCGGAAACAGCCGCCGGATCTCCGCCGTGAGAGCGGCCGTGAACCGCGCGTCCGCGGCGGCCCGGCGCTCCGCGTCCCGCGCCCGCCGCCGCGCACGGGCACCGGCGTCCGCGAGACACGAGGCCTCCGCCGCCGCGAGCGCCTCCTCCTCCACCAGCAGCCCCTGCCGCTCGTAGCGCCGGCGGCGCCGGTTGCGTCGCACGACCACCGCGTGGAGCGAACCGGCCTCGCGCGCCCGGCGGGTGAGCGCGGCGTCGCCGCGCGGAAGGAACACCAGGTGCCCGAGATCGGCGCAGTCGAGGCAGAGCGGCACCCCGGCTTCGACCGCGTGCATCGGCAGCGGCCCACGGCGGCACTCCGCGCAGTGCCTGCCCTTCAGCGGCTGGACGACCACCAGGCCCATGCCGGGAAGATACCCACGGTCTAGGCTCGTCTCCCATGACGCTGCGCTGTGCCGTGCTCGACGACTACCAGGACGTCGCGCTCCTGCTGGCGGACTGGTCCCCGCTCGCCCCGTCCGTCGACGTCCGCTCCCTGAACCGGCATCTCGCCACCGAGGACGAGGTGGTGGAGGCGGTCGGGGACTGCGAGATCCTCGTCGTGATGCGCGAACGCACCCCCGTCACCGCATCGCTGCTCGCCCGTCTGTCCCGACTGCGGCTGCTGGTCACCTCCGGCATGCGCAACGCCTCGATCGACCTCGACGCGGCCGCACGCCACGGCGTCACCGTCTGCGGGACCTCCAGCGGTTCGGCGCCGCCCGCGGAGCTGACCTGGGCACTGATCCTCGGCCTCGCCCGCCGGGTGGTGACCGAGAACACGGCCCTGCGCGAAGGCGGACCCTGGCAGTCCACGGTCGGCACCGACCTGCGCGGCAGCACTCTCGCCCTGCTGGGGCTCGGCAGGATCGGGGCGCAGGTGGCCGGCGTGGGCCGGGCGTTCGGGATGGAGGTCACGGCGTGGAGCCCCAACCTCACCGACGAGCGGGCCGCCGCCTGCGGCGCGGTCCGCGCCGGGTCCCTCGAAGAGCTGCTGGCGGGTGGCGACTTCGTGTCGGTGCACCTGCAGCTGGGCGAGCGCTCCCGCGGGCTGATCGGCGTGCCGGAACTGCGCCTGATGCGGCCGGACGCCTACCTCGTCAACACCTCACGGGCCGCGATCGTCGACCAGGCGGCACTCGTCACCGCCCTGCGCGAGGGCTGGATCGCCGGAGCGGGAGCCGACGTCTTCGACGAGGAGCCGCTGCCCGCGAGCCACCCGCTGCGCAGCGCGCCGCGCTTCCTCGGACTGCCCCACCTCGGCTACGTCACCCGCGACAACTACACGGGCTACTACCGGCAGGCGGTCGAGGACATCGCCGCCTATCTGGAGGGCAGCCCGGTCCGGCTGCTCGGCGTACGGGCCTAGCGCATCCCCGCGCGCCCCCCGCACAGGCCGGGACCGAGCCTGCGCGCTGCCGGGACCCCGCCGCACAGGCCGGGACCGAGCCTGCGCGCTGCCGGGACCCCGCCGCACAGGCCGGGACCGGGTCAGCGCACCCCCGGCGCCGCGGCGCCGATGAACTCGGACAGCGTCTCGCGGGCCTGTTCCGAGCGCCGCGAGCGCTCCGGCTCGTCCGGCGCCTCGTGTATGCAGTTGGTGACCTCGAAGGCCTCGGCGGCAAGGGCCAGGGCCTGCGGGTCGTCGCACACCAACTGGACGCGGATGAGGGCCTGGTGGGCACCGGAGCGCAGCCGGTACGAGTCGATGCGCGCGGCCTCGGCCACCGCGCTGCCCGGGGTCTCCTGTGCCCGGTGCCAGCGGTCGTTCTGGCCGCGCCGGTAGTCCACGAGCGCGCCCGCGAAGGCGCTGTAGGCCGTGATCCGCTCCTGGCGCAGCTGTTCCTCGCGGGCGAGGGCGGCGGTGCGCTCCGTCGTGCGGTGCTGGAACAGGTGGGTCGCCACCGACCCCAGCAGGGTGCCTGCGACCGCGATGACGGTGGCCCACATGTGCGCGCTCCAGTGCGGAAAATCGTTCGATCGGGTCGGGGGGTCTTGCTACGTTCCCGGTGTGGCGAAACTCAATCAGATCATCGCAGTGGAGAAGGGCGTCAAGTCCAAAGCGCATCAGGACCTGACGGCGGCGCACCACGGGCTCCAGAAGCCCGCCCTGCTCGCCGGGATCTCGCGCACCTACCAGCCCAAGGACGAGGAGGGCGAGCAGCTGCCGCCCGAGTCCACCCGGGTGCAGGTGAAGGCCGAGGACGTGCTGCGCGAGACGGCGAAGACGCTGACCAGGCTCTTCGACGTGACCGCCACCAAGGACTGGGCCAACTGCGCGGCCCGTGCGGACGTGAGCGTCGACGGCCGCGTGCTGGTGGCCGACGTGCCCGTGTCGTACCTGCTCTTCCTGGAGAAGCAGCTCACCGACATCAACACCTTCGTGCGGAAGCTGCCGGTGCTCGACGCCTCCGAGTCCTGGACCCAGGACCCGTCCACGGATGCCTGGAAGACGGACGCGGTGCGCACGCTGCGCACCAGGAAAGTGCCGCGCAACCACGTGAAGGCCGAGGCCACGGAGAAGCACCCGGCGCAGGTGGAGGTGTACTACGAGGACATCCCGGTCGGGTACTGGACGACCGTGAAGTTCTCCGGCGCCCTGCCGGCGCGGCGGGTCAACGAACTGCTGGAGCGGGTGGAGAAGCTCCAGCAGGCGGTGAAGTTCGCCCGCGAGGAGGCCAACGGCGCCGAGGTCACCGACCAGCGGGTGGGTGACGCCGTGTTCGGCTATCTCTTCGGATAGCCGTCGAAGACTCCCCGGGCCGTCTGTGTGCGGGCCGGGGTGCGCGAGGAGCGCAAAGCTGAAACTGAAGTTCGTCGTGATCACGCGGTGGTGGTGGAGGTTCGAATCCTCCCCCCGGCACTCGAGCCGGGGTGGCCCAAGTCAGGCAGAGGCAGACCGCGTTCAATCTCAGACTCTTGCTCCAGACTCAGCATTCGCCGCCGATCGCCGGATCGACCGGACCTGGGCTCCGGACGTCGAATTGCCGGTTCAAGTCCGGCCCGCGCAGCTCGATGCGCGGTGGTCCAAAGGCAGGACGCGACGACATCATGACTGACCCGGGTCCTCAAGCGTGCCGGCGTGCCGAACGGGCGGCATCTCAGGGCTCGGGGGTTGGCTACGCCCCCGGGCCCGCTCCGTTCTCCGGGCGCCGCGGTCCCGTGCCGAAGCGGGCCGCCGGTCCTCGGGCACGGCGCCCCGTCCCTACTGGCGGTAGCCGGCGAGGAACCTGCCGATGCGGCTGATGGCCGCGTCCAGGTCGTCCACGTGCGGCAGGGTGAGGATGCGGAAGTGGTCGGTCCGGGGCCAGTTGAAGCCGGTGCCCTGCACCACCTGGATCTTCTCCCGGAGCAGCAGGTCCAGCACGAACTTCTCGTCGTCGTGGATCGGGTGCACCTTCGGGTCGAGTCGCGGAAACGCGTACAGCGCCCCCTTCGGCTTCACGCAGGAGACACCGGGGATCTCGTTGAGTTTCTGCCAGGCCCGCTCGCGCTGCTCGTACAGTCTGCCGCCCGGGGCGACCAGTTCCCTGATCGACTGGCGGCCGCCCAGCGCGGCCTGGATGGCGTACTGCGCGGGCGCGTTGGCGCACAGCCGCATGGACGCCAGCATGGTGAGGCCCTCGATGTAGCTGCGCGCATGCCCGCGCGGACCGCTGACGACCAGCCAGCCGGAGCGGAAGCCGGCCACCCGGTAGGTCTTGGACAGGCCGCCGAAGGTCAGGACCACGAGGTCCGGGGCGAGGACGGCGGCCGGGTGGTGCACCGCGTCGTCGTAGACGATCTGGTCGTAGATCTCGTCGGCGAAGACCATCAGCCCGTGGCGGCGCGCGAGATCGAGGATGCCCTCGACGACCTCGCGCGGGTACACGGCGCCGGTGGGGTTGTTCGGGTTGATGATGACGACGGCCCGGGTCCGGTCCGTGATCTTCGACGCCATGTCGGCCAGATCCGGGTACCAGTCCGACTCCTCGTCGCACAGGTAGTGCACGGCCCTGCCGCCGGCGAGTGTGGTGACGGCCGTCCACAGGGGGAAGTCCGGCGCGGGAACGAGCACTTCGTCGCCGTCCTCCAGCAGCGCCTGGACGGCCATCGACACCAGCTCGGAGACACCGTTGCCCAGGAAGACGTCGTCGACGTCGACATCGGCGAGGCCGAGCGCCTGGTAGCGCTGCGCCACCGCGCGGCGGGCCGACAGGATGCCGCGGGAGTCCGTGTAGCCGTGCGCCTGCGGCAGCATCCGGATCATGTCCTGCACGATCTCCTCGGGGGCCTCGAAGCCGAAGAGCGCGGGGTTGCCCGTGTTGAGGCGCAGGACGCTGTGGCCCGCCTCCTCCAGCGCGTTGGCGTGCTCGATCACCGGCCCGCGGATCTCGTAGCAGACCTCGCTGAGTTTGCTCGACTGCCGGAACTCCATGCCGTGGCCTCCCCAGGACTGAATGTCGTACTTGGTTTTACCAAGCATGAGCTTGGAAAGTCCAACAACATGTCTAGACTGCGTCGCATGCCACGTGAGACCCGCCGCCGGAGCTACGACCAGTACTGCGCCGCGGCCCGCGCACTCGACGCCGTCGGCGACCGGTGGACGCTGCTCGTCGTCCGCGAACTGCTGGCCGGGCCCCGCCGGTACACCGACCTGCACGCGGACCTGCCCGGGGTCAGCACCGACGTCCTGGCGTCGCGCCTCAAGGACATGGAAGTGACGGGCCTGGCCGAGCGCCACCGGCTGCCCCCGCCCTCGGCCGCCCACGTCTACGAACTCACCGCACGCGGCCGTGCCCTGCTCCCGGTGCTCGAAGCGCTCGCCGCCTGGGGCGCCCCCGAGCTCGCCGAACGCCGCGCCACGGACGCCGTCCGCGCCCACTGGTTCGCCATTCCGCTGCTGCGGGTCCTCGGTCCGGCCGCCGCCGGCAGCGGGACGGTCGAAGTCCGCATCGGGGAGGGCGTCTTCCACCTGCGCCTGCCCGACGACGCGTCACCGGCCTACGGCGACGGCCCGGCCGAGTCGCCGACCGTCGTCCTCACCCTCGACACGGAGACCTGCACCGCGCTGGCCGGCGGGGGGACGACGCCCGAGAAGGCGGTGCGGGACGGACGGATCGCCGTGGAGGGGGACGCCGGCTTCCTCGGACTGGCGGATGCGCGCAGGGCGGCCGGACAGGACGCGGGCGACGTGTGACGGTGGAGGGCCGCCGGGTGATGATGGGCGGGTGCGAGTCGAACCGATCACCTGGGAGCTGCTGGCCGGACACCTCGCCGAGCGGACGCTCGCGACGACGTCCGCCGACGGAAGCCCCTGGCTGCGCCTCGGCATCGACGGCGCCCCCGCCGCCCGCCCCGAGGACCTGGCGGCGCGCATCGCCGAGGAGCTGAGACTGCGCGGACGCGGTGTGCTCACGGTCGGCACGGGAGGCTTCCTGCGGCCGGCCTCACTGCGCTACGAATACGGCCGCGAGGACCCCGACACCTACCTCAGCGGCTGGTTCGACACCGGTGCGCTGTGGCGAGAGGTGCTGGGGCCGCTGGACGCGGGCGGCAGCGGTCGGGTGCTGCCCGACCTGTGGGACCCCGGCACCGACCGGGCCACCCGCTCGCCGCACGTGGAACTGCCGCACGGCGGAGTGCTGTTGCTGCACGGTCCGTTCCTGCTGGGGCACTGGTTCCCGTTCGACCTGACGGTTCACCTGCGGCTCTCGCCGGGGGCGCTGGAACGGCGTACCGAGGCGGCAGACCGCTGGACCCTGCCGGCTTTCGCGCGCTACGAGGACGAGGTGGCACCCGGCCGCGCGGCGGACGTCCTCGTCCGCGCCGACGACCCCAGGCGCCCGGCCTGGAGCGGCCTGCCCTGACGGCTCCCCGCACCCTGCATCCGTCGGTCCCGGACGCGCGCTCCCGCGCCGGGCCACCCGCCCCGGCGCGCCCCGCGTCCCCGTGCCGTGAGCCGCGAGGACGGGGCAGGCGACGCCCCGCTCGCGGCCCGGGACGCGCCGCGGTCCCGCCTCAGGGGCGGCCGCCGATGAGCGTCACCGCCTGCGCGCCGGCCCGGCACCCCGCCTCGGCGGCCGTCGCCGCGTCCGCGCCGCAGAGGCGTGCCGCGAGGAACGCCCCGGTGAACGCGTCGCCCGCGCCCGTCGAGTCCACCGGCTCGGCCGGGTACGCCGGGACCCTCGCCGTGACCTTGCCCGACTCGGCGACCAGGGCGCCGTCGGCGCCCAGGGTGACCACGGTGAGCGGCGCCAGCCCGCTGAGCTCGGCCGCGGCCTCCGCCGGATCGTCGAGGCCGGTGAGCAACCGGGCCTCGTCCGCGTTCGGGAGGAGGATGTCGACGCCGTCCAGGGCCGACAGGGTCGCGTCCACGCCCATGGCGGTGATGAACCCGGCGGACGCGGGGTCCACGCTCACCGGGATGCCCCGGGCCCGCGCCGCGTCCATCGCCGTCCGGGCCACCTCCCTGCTGGAGTCGGCGAAGAACAGATAGCCGGACAGATGCAGATGGCCCACCCCGTCGAGAAGCTCCGGCGACCAGTCGTCGGGCTCCAGCCGCAGCACCGCTCCGCTGTCCGTGAGGAACGTGCGCTCGGCCGACGCGTCGACGAGCGCGATGACCGTGGCGGTCCCCAGTTCCGCATCGGTCACCAGCAGCGGACGCACCCCGGCCGCGCGCAGCCGCTCCGCGTGCCAGGCCACGTCCTCCTCGCCCACCCGGGCCAGGATCCGCACGTCGCCGCAGCCTCCGTCCGCGGCCCAGCAGCAGACGTTGGCCCCCGCGCCGCCCGGCAGGATCCGGATGCCGGCAGCGGTGTCGGTGCCCCGGACGAGGGGCGCCGCGTGGCGGGCCACCACATCCGTGACCACGTCGCCGACGACCAGCAGCCCGGCATGCTCGTGCCCGTGTGTCTCGTGGCCGTGCGTCTCGTGCGGCCACGGCGCCCGGTGCGGCCGCCGCGTCCACGACGTCATGCGCGCACCGCCGCGTAGGCCGCCGCGACACGTGCGGCGAGCGTGACGTTGCCGCGTACCGCGGCCAGGTTGGCCTCCAGCGACGCGCCGTCCGTCCCGCGGGTGAGCCGTTCGAGGAGGAAGGGGGTGACGGCCTGCCCCGTGACGCCCTCGCGCTCCGCCTCCTCCAGGGCCAGGGCGAGCACCCGGTCGTGCAGTGCGGGATCCAGCTGGTCCGCCGCGGGGACGGGGTTGGCCACCACCAGCGAGGTGCACGGCGGGCCGAGCAGGTCCTGGGCGCGCATCACGGAGGCGATCTCCTCGGGCGATTCCACGGTCCAGTCCACGGGCTCCCCCGAGGAGGACAGGTAGAAGCCGGGGAAGTGGCCCGTCCCGTACCCGAGCACCCCCACGCCGAGTGTCTCCAGGCGCTGGAGCGTGGCCGGTACGTCGAGGATCGACTTGACGCCCGCGCAGACCACGGTCACACCGGCCCGGGCGAGCAGTCCCAGATCGGCGGACTCGTCCTGGGTCTGCGTCCAGCCCCGGTGGACGCCCCCGAGGCCGCCCGTGGCGAAGACCCTGATGCCGGCCCTCTCCGCCGCCAGCGCGGTTCCCGACACGGTCGTCGCGCCGCTGACCCCCGCCGCGAGCGCGGGTGCGAGGTCGCGGTGCCCCAGCTTCCGGATGCCGGGGTCGCCGGCGATCCGCTCCAGGCCCTCCTTGCCGAGGCCCACGCACAGCCGGCCGTCGAGGACGGCGACAGTGGCGGGCACGGCTCCCTGCTCCCGCACCAGTTCCTCGAGTTCGCGGGCGACGGCGAGATTGCGCGGGCGGGGCAGCCCGTGCGCGATGATCGTCGACTCCAGGGCCACCACCGGGTCACCGGAGGCGAGGGCGCTGCGTACCTCTGCGGACACTTCCACGGCACTGTTCGGCATGCCCTCATCCCTGGCGCGGCGAGGGGAACCGCAAACACCGGTGTGTCCCGGGCGTCCGGGGGCGGTCGGCGCAGGGACCGGGTCAGCCGGCCCGCCCGGGTCAGCCGGCGGGGCGCCGGCGGCCCACGGCCCGCCGGACCGTCAGGGCCGCCATCGGCAGCAGCAGCGCGGCGCCGAGCGCGTTGAGCCAGGGGTAGCCGGCCTGCGCGACCACCAGACCGGCCGCGGCGCCGCCGATCCCCGCCGCGGTGTTCATGGTGAGGTCCGACAGGCCCTGGACGGCCGCACGCGCCGGCTGCGGAACGGAGTCCGTGAGCAGCGCCGATCCGGCGACCAGCCCGGCCGACCAGCCGAGGCCCAGCAGGAACAGACCGGCCGCCGTGCGGCCGTGGCTCGCTCCCGCGGTGCCCGCCAGCAGCGCGGCGACGGCGATCAGGCCCGCGGCCAGGCCGATGACCGACAGACGCCCGATCCGGTCCGCGAGCCGGCCCATCAGCGGGGCGAACGCGTACATTCCCGCGATGTGGCCGCTGATCACCAGGCCGATCAGCTGGATGCCGGCGCCGTGGTGACCGAGGGCGACCGGGGTCATCGACATGATCGAGACCATCGCCGTGTGCGAGACGGCGACCGTCACCAGCGCCAGCCGGGCCATGGGGGAGTCGCGTACCGCACGGACTCCCGCGCGCAGCGAACGGCCCTCGGGGGAGCGGTCCTCGGGGGAGAGGGCACGCGCGGTCAGCAGCGGATCCGGTCGCAGCCGCACCAGGACCAGGGCCGCTGCTGCCAGGAAGACTCCCGCCGCCCACAGGAACGGGCCCGCGGCCGCCGGGATGCCGAGCGCGGACACGCTTCGCCCTGCGGGTGCGGCGATGTTCGGGCCCAGGACCGCGCCCACCGTCGTCGCCCACACGACCAGGGAGATCGCCCGGGCCCGGTGCTCGGGCTCCGCGAGGTCCGCCGCGGCGAATCGGGCCTGGAGGTTCGCGGAGGACGCCGCGCCGAACCCCGCCATGCCGAGGAGCAGCAGCGGAAAGCTCCGGACGACCGCGGCCACCACGACGACCGCCGCGCCGACCGCCCCGATCGTGTACGCGAGCACCAGACCGGGCCGCCGTCCCCGGGCCGTCATCAGGGCTGCCAGCGGCACCGACAGCAGGGCGGTGCCGACGACGCCGGCGGTGGGCGCGAGCCCGGCCAGCGCCTCCGTGCCGCTGATCTCCTGCGCGAGGACGGTGGCGAGGGCAATGCCCGTGGCGACCCCGAGGCCGCCCAGGATCTGACTGGTGACGAGCACCGCGTTCACACGGCGCCGCAGCGCGGGGAGCCCGGCGGAGCCGGTGACGGGGGATGCGTGCGCGGTGCTGTCGCCGCCGGTGCGGGCGGGTATGCCGGGGGGTTCGGAGTCGTCGGGCGGGCCGGGGCGGAGGGTCGTCACCGGGGCAGTGTGGCATCGCGTCCCGGGGCCGGACCCGCGGCGGTGGTCACCACCTGCGTCCGTCACCGTCACCGCTGCCGCAGGGGCCGGGCCGGTGACCGTCGCCCGGACCGGGGGCCGTCGCACTCGTGTGCCTGGAGAGCGGCCGCCCGGGGCGGCGGATCAGAACAGCGGTTCCGGCAGGACGCCCTCCAGGGCGAGCAGCCGGCGCTTGGTCTCCAGACCGCCGCCGAAGCCGCCCAGTCCGCCGTCCGTCTCGACCACCCGGTGGCACGGCACCACCACGGGTATCGGGTTGGACCCCATCGCCGCGCCGACGGCCTGCGCCGCACCGGGCTGCCCCACGCGGGCGGCCAGGTCCCCGTATCCGACGACGGTGCCGTACTCCACACCGGCCAGCAGTTCCCGCAGCACCTCGCGGTTGAAGCCGCTGCTCAGCGACCAGTCCAGCGGGAGGTCGAACTCCTTCAGCCCGCCGGCGAAGTACGCCCGGAGCTGGCGAACCGGCTCGGCGAGCCGCCCCTCCGTGCGGGCGACGGGCTGCGCGCCGAGCCGTTCGGCCAGCCGGGCCAGCGTGCGGTCGCGGACGGCGGGGCCGGCGTGGAAGGCGACGGCCACCAGCCCGCGCCCGCTCGCGGCGAGCAGCAGCGGACCGATGTCCGTGTCGACGACGCCCCACTCGAAGGTGTTCATGCGACCACGGTAGGACCCGCCACCGACAACGGGCCCCACCACCGGCGAACCCGGCCCCGCATCGGCGGCCGGCCCGCCGCCCCCGCCCGTTCACCACTGCCGACGCCCGGCCTCCCGCCCGGCGCGCGCCGCTCGCGCCGGTGCCTGTCGCCGGCGGCGTCCGTCAGCCGACGGCGTCCCGCACCACGTCCGGGTTGTTGGTGATGATCCCGTCGACCCCGAAGGCGGCCACCCGGGCCGCGCCTGCCGCGTCGTTGACGGTCCAGGTGCTGACCCGGAGCCGCTTGCCGTGGGCCCCCTTGAGGGCCTGCACGGCGGCGACGTACTCGGCGGTGAGCGAGGTGTGGCTCGGGTTGATCTGGTCGGTGAAGGCCGCGTACGAGGGAAGGTCGGCCACCGCCGGCGTGCCGAGGAAGCCGGTGGTGACGTCCGGCCGCTGCTCGTGGACGGCCCTGATGCTGTCGGCACCGAAGCTCTGGACGACCAGCCGGCCGTGCACGTGCCGCCGGTCCAGCCAGCCCTCCTCGCCCAGGACCCGCAGCGTGTCCCGCTCGATGCCCGGGTAGAGCTCCGGCTTCTTGATCTCCAGCAGGAGCTTCTGGCCGTTGTCGTCGACCCGCCGCAGGTACTGCCGGAGCGTCGGCACCCGGGCGCCCGCCCACTGCCCGCCGAACCAGCTGCCCGCGTCGAGCGTGGCGATCTCGGCCGCGGTGAAGTCCCCGACCTTCCACGGGGCGCGGCCGGGGAAGCGCTGCTCCACATCCGTGGTGCGGGCCAGCGAGTCGTCGTGGACGACGACGAGCTCGCCGTCCCGGGTGCGCTGGACGTCGTTCTCCACCCAGGCGAAGCCCATCCTGTCGGCGGTGTCGACGGCGGCGAGGGTGTTCTCGGGCGCGTAGGCGGAGGCGCCGCGGTGTGCGATCACCAGAGGCGTTCCCTGGGGTCCCGCCGCCGCGGCCGGGCCGGCGTGGGCCGGGGCGGGCACGAGCAGCGCGGTGACACCGGCGGCGGTGGCGGCCAGGGCGGCGGCGGGGCGCGGGCGAAGGTGCACAGAAACTCCTCATGTCGTGGCGGTGGTGCGCGGACGGGCCGACGGTCGCAGCGTCCGGAGAACGAGGGACAGGAGAAATATGGCCACGACGTGAACACGGCCGCCCGCGGCTGACCGCCGACTGCTCCGTGTGTCGACAAATTGCTCCCCCGCCGTTTGCTTCGGCTGCCCCGGGCCGTACGCTCGCCCGGAAACGGACGTTGCATCAGGCGGCACGGAATGGCGTGAACCGATCGGTGTTCCCCGTGCCCCGCGTCCGCGGGGGGACCGGGCGGGGACCGGTGGACCACGGTCGGCGGCAGAGGCCGGACCAGGGGCGTCGGGACTCACACGGGGCGGAAGGTGTGTGATGCAGGGCACGGTGGACGGATTCGGATACGGTCTCGTCACGCCCGTGGCGGCCTATCTCATGGCGTGCCTCGGGGGCGCCCTCGGTCTGCGCTGCACCACCAGATCCGTGCGCAACGGCGGCCGCTACCGGCCCGTCTGGCTCGCCCTCGGAAGCGCCGCCATCGGCTCCGGGATCTGGACGATGCACTTCATCGCCATGATGGGGTTCACCGTGGCCGAGGCGCCGATCGGCTACGACCGCGCCGTGACGTTCGCCTCGCTCGCGGTCGCCGTCGTCATGGTGGGCGTGGGCGTCTTCATCGTCGGCTACCGGGGCGCCACCACGATGGCCCTCGTCACCGGCGGCACCCTCACCGGTCTCGGCATCGCCTCCATGCACTACCTGGGAATGGCCGGAATGCGACTGCGGGGGACGATCGAGTACGACACCCCCACGGTCGCCCTGTCCGTGGTCATCGCCGTCGTCGCGGCGACGGCGGCGCTGTGGGCGGCCGTCTCCGTCCACCGGTTCTCCGCGAGCCTCCTGGCGAGCCTGGTCATGGGCATCGCGGTGAGCGGCATGCACTACGTGGGGATGGCCGCCGTCAGCGTCCACCTGCATCCGGCGACCGGCGGCGGGCCGGACCCGGGGGAGTCGCCGGCCACCCTGCTGGCTCCCGTGCTGATCGGCCCGCTGGTCTTCCTGCTGCTGGCCGCCGCCGTGGTGATGTTCGACCCGCTGCTGGTCGGCGGCGACCGGGAGCGCGACGGCGTGGAGGCGCCCCGGCGCCCCGGCATCCCCGCGCAGCGGGCGGCCCGGCCGCCGCGACGGGCCGCCGCCTGGGCGGCGGAGCCCGGCCGACGCCGCGGCCTCGCGCAGCGCGACCGCCCCTGAGCGTCACCCCACCCCGCCGCCGCGCCCTCGCCCGGCACCCCGCCGACCAGCGGTTTCCCGGTCGAGGGAGGCTGTTCGGGCCCCGTTGTCGGTGGCGGGTCGTACGGTGGGATCCATGCGGCCCGTTTCCAAGATCGAACGTTCGGTGGCGCCCTTCGAGGTCGTCAGCCCCTACCAGCCCAGCGGCGACCAGCCGACGGCCATCGCCGACCTGGAGCGGCGTGTGCGCGCGGGCGAGAAGGACGTCGTCCTGCTCGGCGCCACGGGCACGGGCAAGTCGGCCACCACCGCGTGGATGATCGAGAAGCTCCAGCGCCCGACCCTGGTGATGGCGCCCAACAAGACCCTCGCGGCCCAGCTGGCCAACGAGTTCCGCGAGCTCCTCCCGAACAACGCGGTCGAGTACTTCGTCTCGTACTACGACTACTACCAGCCCGAGGCGTACGTCCCGCAGTCGGACACCTACATCGAGAAGGACTCCTCGATCAACGAGGAGGTCGAGCGCCTGCGCCACTCGGCGACGAACTCCCTGCTCACCCGCCGGGACGTCGTCGTCGTCGCCTCCGTCTCCTGCATCTACGGCCTCGGCACGCCGCAGGAGTACGTCGACCGCATGGTGCAGCTCAAGGTCGGCGACGAGATCGACCGCGACCAGCTGCTCCGCCGATTCGTCGACATCCAGTACACCCGCAACGACCTCGCCTTCCAGCGGGGCACCTTCCGGGTCCGCGGCGACACCATCGAGATCTTCCCCGTCTACGAGGAGCTCGCCGTCCGGATCGAGATGTTCGGCGACGAGATCGAGGCGCTGTCCACCCTCCACCCCCTCACCGGCGAGATCCTGAGCGAGGACCGGTCGCTGTACGTCTTCCCCGCCAGCCACTACGTCGCCGGCCCCGAGCGGATGGAGCGCGCGGTCAACGACATCGAGACGGAGCTGGAGCAGCGTCTCGCCGAGCTGGACAAGCAGGGCAAGCTGCTGGAGTCCCAGCGGCTGCGCATGCGCACCACGTACGACATCGAGATGATGCGGCAGATCGGCTCCTGCTCCGGCATCGAGAACTACTCGATGCACTTCGACGGCCGTGAGCCCGGCTCCCCGCCGAACACCCTCCTCGACTACTTCCCCGAGGACTTCCTGCTCGTCATCGACGAGTCCCACGTCACCGTGCCCCAGATCGGCGCGATGTACGAGGGCGACGCCTCCCGCAAGCGGACGCTGGTCGACCACGGTTTCCGGCTGCCGTCCGCGCTCGACAACCGTCCTCTCAAGTGGGAGGAGTTCCAGCAGCGGATCGGCCAGACCGTCTACCTCTCGGCGACCCCCGGCGCCTACGAGCTGTCGCGCGGGGACGGGTTCGTCGAGCAGATCATCCGCCCGACCGGTCTCGTCGACCCGGAGGTCGTGGTCAAGCCCACCGAGGGGCAGATCGACGACCTCGTCCACGAGATCCGGCTGCGCACCGAGCGGGACGAACGGGTCCTCGTCACCACCCTCACCAAGAAGATGGCCGAGGACCTCACCGACTACTTCCTCGAGCTGGGCATCCAGGTCCGCTACCTCCACAGCGACGTCGACACCCTGCGCAGGATCGAGCTGCTGCGCGAGCTGCGGGCCGGTGAGTACGACGTCCTCGTGGGCATCAACCTCCTCCGGGAGGGGCTCGACCTGCCGGAGGTGTCCCTGGTGGCGATTCTCGACGCCGACAAGGAGGGCTTCCTCAGGTCCGGCACCTCGCTCATCCAGACGATCGGCCGCGCGGCGCGCAACGTCTCGGGCCAGGTCCACATGTACGCGGACAAGATCACCCCGGCGATGGAGAAGGCCATCGAGGAGACCAACCGCCGCCGGGAGAAGCAGATCGCGTACAACACGGAGAAGGGCATCGACCCGCAGCCGCTCCGCAAGAAGATCAACGACATCGTCGCGACCATCGCGCGTGAGGAGATCGACACCGAGGAACTCCTCGGGACGGGCTACCGGCAGTCGAAGGCGGAGAAGCCGGGCAAGGGCGCGAAGGCACCCGTGCCCTCCCTCGGCACCGCCGGCGGAGCGGGCAGGAAGGGCGGAGCCCTCACCGACCGGCCCGCCGCCGAACTCGCGGGCATCATCGAGGAGATGACGGAGCGGATGCGGGCGGCCGCGGCGGAGCTGCAGTTCGAGGTGGCCGCGCGACTGCGTGACGAGGTGGGCGAGTTGAAGAAGGAGCTGCGCCAGATGAGGGAGGCGGGGCTCGCGTGAGGCATGCCGCGCGCCAGTGTTGCAAGACCGACACAAAATCGGGCGGGCGGTGCTCCGGGGCAGCAATCACTGCGTAGGGTGCAGGTCAACCGCACGAAGTGCGGCGGAGTTTTCGAGAAGGGGACAGCGCGTGACGGTCAACATGACCAAGGGGCAGGCGATCAGCCTGCAGAAGAGCGACGGGGGCACCCTCACGGCTGTGCGGATGGGACTCGGCTGGCAGGCCGCTCCTCGCCGTGGTCTGTTCGGCTCCCGGACCCGAGAGATCGACCTCGACGCGTCGGCGGTGCTCTTCGCCGACAAGCAGCCGGTGGACGTCGTGTTCTTCCGCCACCTGGTCAGCGACGACGGTTCGGTCAAGCACACCGGTGACAACCTCGTGGGCGGCGCCGGTTCGGGCGGCGACGACGAGGCGATCCTCGTGGACCTCCAGCGGGTCCCGGTCCACATCGACCAGATCGTCTTCACGGTGAACTCCTTCACCGGCCAGACGTTCCAGGAGGTCCAGAACGCCTTCTGCCGCATCGTCGACGAGACCAACGGCCAGGAGATGGCCCGCTACACGCTCGACGGCGGCGGCCAGTACACGGCGCAGATCATGGCCAAGGTGCACCGGGCCGGCAACGGCTGGCAGATGACCGCCCTGGGCAACCCGGCCAACGGCCGGACCTTCCAGGACCTCATGCCGGCGATCCTGCCGCACCTGTAGGACCCGCCCGCGGGTGCGGGGACCGGCCGCGGCCGGTCCCCGCACCCGGCGGACCCGCAGCTCCCGGGGGCACGGCCACCGGGAGCTGCACCGCTTCGGGCCCGCCCGCGGCCCTGCACGACCAGCCCCACCATCACCATCAGCCCCACCATCACCATCAGCACCGCACCACCATCAGCACCGCACTGCACAGGACCGAGGGGACAGAGAGCGATGACGGCCGAGCTGGTCCGGGGGCAGAACCACCCCTTGCCGCACACCCGACTGGACATACGGGTGTCGGCCGGTCATCCGGTCGTGGCCTGCGCCACCCTCGCGGACGACCGCGGCGCCGCCCGTGACGAGTGGGTCGCCCGCCCCGGCGCCCCGGTGCTCCCCGGTGTCGAGGTGCCCGCGGGCGCCGAGAGCGCCCCGCGCTTCGCGCTCGACCTGGACGCGGTCCCCGCGGAGGCGCAGCAGATCAGCGTGCTCCTCGCGCTGACGGGCGCCGCCGGCTCCCCGGAGCGGTTCGGCGGGACCGCCGCGCCGTTCGTCGCCGTCGTCGCCGAGAACGGCGAGGAGATCGCCAGCTTCACCGTCACCGGCCTCGACAGCGAGTCCGCGGTCGTGGCCCTCGAGGTGTACCGGCGCCAGGGTGCCTGGAAGGTCCGAGCCGTCGGCCAGGGCTATGCCGGCGGTCTCGGCGACCTCCTGGCCGACCAGGGCGTCACGCGGGCCCGGGACATCGCCGAGTCCGTCCGCGCGGTCGTCGCGCCCGCGGTGCCCCGCACCGAGCCGGCCCGGGTCTCCACCCGTACGGACGGCGGCGCCCCCGCGGCGCCCGGCCCCGACCGGACCGCCGTCCCGGACACGCCCCCCAGCGCCGGACGGACGATCCCCGACGGCCCCTCGGCCCCCACGTCCCCCGGACCCCAGCCGACCCCGGTCCCCGACGGCCCGCAGGTGCCCGCGGGGCCGATCGACTACTCCCACCCGCGCCGCCGGCCCACCGCCCCGCCTCCGCCGGTGGCGGCCCCCGCCGCCGGGTCCGGCGGCCCCTCGGGCCCGGTCGCCGGCGACGCCACCGGCTGGTCCATGGACGAGCGCCTCTACAACCAGGTCTGGGGGATGTTCGAGGACCTCGCCCGGGCGGTCGCCGCGTACCGCAGCGCCGTGGAGTTCGCCGAGTCCCGGATGGACAAGGAACTCGACCAGGTCCTCTCCGACCCGCGCAGCCGCATCGGCAGCGGCGGGGACGCGGCGCGTGCCGCCGCCCGCGCCAAGTTCGAGCAGCTGCGCGACCAGGCGCGCCAGGTGCTCGACCGCGACCTGGCCCAGCTCACGGCCGAGTCCGAGGTCGTGGAGCCGGCGCTGCCCGCCTCCTACGCGCGCTGGGACAACCCGGTCTGGCACGCCTACCGGGTGCCCATGGAGATCCCCATGGCCCTGCGGATCGGTGACATCCACCTGCCGGAGAGCCCCGAACTGAGGATTCCGCTGCTGGTGCGCCTTCCGCTGGAGCGGGGGCTGTGGGTCGACAGCGGCAGGTCCAGTTCGGACGCCGCGCTGGCCATGGACGAGGGCGCACTGCGCCGTCAGGCCGCCGACACGGCGGTGGCCCTCGCGGCCCGGCTGATCGCGGTGTACCCGCCGGGGGAGTTCACCGTCCATGTCATCGACCCGGCCGGCTCGGCGGCCGCGCCGCTCGCCCCGCTCGTCGAGACCGGTGTGCTCGCCGCGCCCCCCGCCGCCGGGGCCCAGGGCGTGCACACGGTGCTCTCGCGGCTCACCGAGCGCGTCGACCTGGTCTCCATGGCCATGCGCGGCGGCGCGGCGGACGCCCTCCCGCCGGACCTCGACCGCGCCGAGCAGCTGCTGATCGTCAACGACTTCCCGCACGGCTTCGACGACCGCGCCGTCACCCAGCTGCGCTACCTGGCCGACGAGGGCCCGGCCGTCGGCGTCCATCTGCTGATGGTCGCGGACCGTGAGGACGCCAGCGCGTACGGCCCCGTGCTCGACCCGCTGTGGCGTTCACTCCTGCGGATCACGCCGGTGCCCGACGACCATCTGGCCGACCCCTGGGTCCGGCACGCCTGGACGTACGAGCCGGCGACCGTGCCGCCGGGCAGCGCCATCCTGCGCCAGGTACTCGAACAAGTGGCCGCCTCCCGGCGCTCCTGGGGGCGCTGAGCCGGTCCCCCGGCGGCGCTGCCATGCTCTGCGGGCAGCGCCACAAGCACCGACTTTACCTTTCCTTGGGCTTCCCTGTACTGTTCCTTGAGCGGAGGGGAGTACTCCCGACTTGCGGCGTGCCCGTCAATACGGACCGAAAGAGAGGTCCCGGGGCGCCGGCCCGAGCCGCGGCGCGAGCCGCCCGGGTGGAGGAGACCTCCGGCAGCGACGACGCTGATCAGTAGCCGTACGACGCCGGAGGCGCAGTGGACGTTTCAATGACTGTCTGGGTGCTGACCATTCTCGGTCTCAGTGCCCTCATCGCCGTCGACTTCTTCATCGGGCGCAAGCCCCATGACGTGTCGATCAAGGAAGCCGGAATCTGGACCATCGTCTGGGTCGTCCTCGCCGTGCTCTTCGGCGTCGGACTTCTCGTCGCGGGCGAGAGCCAGGCATCCGGTGAGTTCTTCGCGGGCTTCATCACCGAGAAGTCCCTGAGTGTGGACAACCTCTTCGTCTTCGTCCTGATCATGGCGAAGTTCGCGGTGCCGTCCCACCTCCAGCAGCGGGTGCTGCTGATCGGTGTCCTCATCGCCCTGGTGCTCCGCGCGATCTTCATCGCGGCCGGTGCCGCGATCATCGCCAGCTTCTCCTGGGTCTTCTACATCTTCGGCGCGTTCCTGATCTACACCGCCTGGAAGCTCATCCAGGAGGCGCGTGCCGACGACGAGGAGGAGGAGTTCGAGGAGAACAGGCTCCTCAAGTCCGTCGAGAAGAAGTTCGGCGTCGCGGACAAGTACCACGGCACCAAGCTCTTCATCAAGGTCAACGGCAAGCGCGTGATGACCCCCCTGATGGTGGTCATGCTCGCGATCGGCACCACCGACGTGCTGTTCGCGCTCGACTCGATCCCGGCGATCTTCGGCCTGACCCAGGACCCGTACATCGTGTTCACGGCGAACGCCTTCGCCCTGATGGGTCTGCGCCAGCTCTACTTCCTCATCGGCGGACTGCTGAAGAAGCTGGTCCACCTCAGCTACGGCCTGTCGGTGATCCTCGGCTTCATCGGCGTCAAGCTCGTGCTGCACGCGCTGCACGAGAGCGGCGTGCACGTGCCCGAGATCTCCATCCCGTTCTCCCTGGCCGTGATCTGCGGTGTGCTCGTCATCACGACGATCACCAGCCTGATCGCGTCCAAGAAGCAGTCGGAGAGGGAGGCGGCCGAGGCCGCCGCCGGCGGCGCGCAGGGCGACGCGGACAAGGACAAGGACAGCGTCGAGGCCTGACACGGCACCGGCGGGTCCCTGACCCCGGCCCCGGCCGGGGGCGGACGCGAGAGCGTCCCGCCCCCGGCCGGGGCCTCGTCGCGTCCGCACCCGTCCACGGGGGCCGCGGCTGCGAATACCGTGACAGGACCGCATCGCCGGAACCGCTTCCCGCGGGACCGGCCGCCGCACAGAGGGACGTGACCGTCATCGCCGTACGCCCGCAGCCGCACACCGCGCCGCCCGCCCTCGCGCCCGCCCTCGCGCTCGACCGCGCGCCCGACCGCCCGTCGGCCGCGGTCCTGGTGCTCCACGGCGGCCGCGCCGACGGCCTCGCCCCACCGTCCGCGCTGAGCCTGGCAGGTGCCCGGATGCGGCCCTTCTCGGCGTCGATCGCACGGGCCACGGCGGGCCGCGGAATCGCTCTGGGCCGGGTGCGCTACCTCCACCGCGGCTGGAACGGGGAGCGGGCCGATGCCGCCCGGGACGCCGTGCGCGCCCTCGACGAGCTGGCCGCCTCCTGCGGGAGCGTCCCGGTCGTCCTCGTCGGCCACTCGATGGGGGGCCGTGCCGCGCTGAGCGCTGCCGCGCACCCCGCGGTGCGGGGCGTGGTCGCCCTCGCCCCCTGGTGCCCCGAGGGCGAGCCCGTGGACCATCTCGCGGGCAAGGACGTCGTGCTGGTCCACGGTGACCGCGACCGGGTGACGGACCCGCGGGACTCGTGGAGCGCGGCCCGGCGCGCGCGGGCCGCCGGGGCCGCGACCTGCGCCCTGCGGGTGCCCGGCGGGGACCACGCGATGCTGCGCGGGGCGGGTGCCTGGCACACGCTCACCGTCCGCCTGGTGACGGGCCTGCTGGGCCTCGGCCCCCTGCCGCCCGCGGTCGTCCGCTCCTTCTCCGGCCAGGACGGCCCCGAACCCGCGGACGCCACCACCGTCGACCGGGCCTGAGCCCCGGGTCACGCCGCCCGGCCGGCGCGACCCGTGAGCGGGACCAGGTCCGCGCCGCCCGGCCGGGTCCGAGCCCTCCGCGCCGGGCTGTCGCGGTCCGTGACCCGGTGCGGTCGGAGTGGCCGGGTCCTTGACGCTCGGCACGGCTGCCGGCCTGGGCCCCGCGGCCTGCGCGCCCGCAGCCCCTGCCTCCGGGCGGGCCGGGACGTCGAGGCCGGTCGCGCCCGGGTTTCCGCACGGACGGCGGGCCCGGCGCGGTGTCCGTCGCACGGGCACCAGGAGGCGCGGGGGCGCCGCCGCCCGCACGCGTCCGGCAGGCGTACGGGCGCCGCCGCCCGCGCGGGCGGACTACCAGCCGCGGCCGCGCCACTCGGCGAGATGCGGGCGTTCCGCGCCGAGCGTGGTGTCCCTCCCGTGGCCCGGGTAGACCCAGGTCTCGTCGGGCAGCGGGCCGAAGAGCTTCTCCTCGACGCCGTCCAGCAGCGACGCGAAGGCCGCCGGGTCGTCGTGGGTGTTGCCGACGCCGCCGGGGAACAGGCAGTCGCCGGTGAACACGTGCGGGTGACCGTGCGGGTCGTCGTAGACGAGCACGATCGAGCCGGGCGTGTGCCCGACGAGATGGCGAGCGGTCAGCTCGACCCGCCCTACCCGCAGCGTGTCCCCGTCGTCGACCGGCACGTCGGTCGCCACGGGGATGCCCTCGGCGTCGTGCCGGCCCGCGTACGTCCGCGCGCCGGTCGCCGCGACGACCTCGGCGAGGGCGCCCCAGTGGTCGCCGTGGCGGTGGGTGGTGACGACCGCCGAGACCGAGTCGTCGCCGATCAGGCTGAGCAGGGTCGCCGCCTCGGCCGCCGCGTCGATCAGGATCTGCTCGCCCGTCGCCCGGCAGCGCAGCAGATAGGCGTTGTTGTCCATCGGGCCGACCGCGACCTTGGAGATCATCAGGTCCGTGAGCTCGTGCACGTCCGCCGGGCCGCCGACCTTCACCACACCGCTGTATGTCATGCCGCTCAGCCTACGGGCTGTCCCGCACCGGCCGGCGGGCGCCCGACGGCGGCAACGGAGCCCCGCCGCCCGGCCGCGGCGCCCGGACGCGACCCGGCGCGAGGGCGTCCCTCAGGCCCCGGGCCCTGCGGCCCGGGGAGACCCGCGCGCCCGGCGCCGCACGTCGGCCCGCCGCGTACGCCGGCCCGCCGCGTACGCCGGACAGGCCGCCCCCGGGGCGACGGACCTCAGAGGGGCGGCAGCACGGGCAGCGGGCCGCCGCTCGTGCGGAGGGCGGCGCCGTCGCGGCGGCCCGCGAGCCAGCCGACGACGTCCGCGGGCGTGCCGGTGACCGTGACCGGCGGGCCGTCGGTGCCGCCGGTGGCCCACTCGCCCGCGCCGGTCACGATCCGCGTCGGGGGCACGCTCGCGAGGCCGCTGAAGCGCCGCGCGAGGAAGTCGGTCTCGCGCCCGGTGAACTCCTCCGGGAGGTCCTCCAGCTCGTAGCCGACCCCGAGGTCCACGTGGTGCAGCTCGACCTCGACGAGCCGGCGGAACGGCACGCGTGCCGCGCGGTCGGTGACCCCGTTGCGCAGCTCGACCGTGCGGCCCCAGTCCGCGGGGGCCGCACCCTGGGCGTCGAAGCGTCCGGCGCTTTCCCGCAGGTCGTCGAGGTGGGCGCTCATCGGGCGGGGCGCGTCGCGCTCGATGTCGGCGTCACGCGCCTCCCCGCTGACGTACATCGGCAGCCCCCGGAGAACATTTACGAGCGCGTCGGCGTTACGGGAGAGGTGGGCCAGCACATGCCCCCGGCTCCACCCGGGAAGCCGTGACGGCTCGGCCGCTGCCGCGTTGTCGAGGTGGGCGGCCGCGTTCTGCAGTCGCCCGGTCGCCTCACGTACAGAGGCCAGGTCATGCGCGTGGTCGATCATGCGGCTGACGATAGCTCCGCCACACGATCGGGTGAAGCGGGCGGAAGACGTCCGTAAATCGAATGCGCGTGCTATACGCTCGGTGGAGGCATTCTTGAAAGTCAGGCATCCATCGTTCTGGCGGCCCCCCACAGGCAGACATCACACGCGGCGGGGGCTGTGCCGCCGCTTCTCTCTAGAAAGGTGCGGACCGGCGTGGCCGACCGTCTCATCGTCCGTGGCGCGCGCGAGCACAATCTGAAGAACGTCTCGCTCGACCTCCCGCGCGACTCCCTCATCGTCTTCACCGGGCTCTCGGGGTCGGGCAAGTCGTCTCTCGCGTTCGACACGATCTTCGCCGAGGGGCAGCGCCGCTACGTCGAGTCGCTCTCCTCCTACGCACGGCAGTTCCTCGGGCAGATGGACAAGCCCGACGTCGACTTCATCGAGGGCCTCTCCCCGGCCGTCTCCATCGACCAGAAGTCCACCTCGCGCAACCCGCGCTCCACGGTCGGCACCATCACCGAGGTCTACGACTACCTCCGGCTGCTCTTCGCCCGCATCGGCAAGCCGCACTGCCCCGAGTGCTCCCGCCCGATCTCGAGGCAGTCGCCGCAGGCCATCGTCGACAAGGTGCTCGCGCTGCCCGAGGGCAGCCGCTTCCAGGTGCTCTCGCCGCTGGTGCGGGAGCGCAAGGGCGAGTTCGTCGACCTGTTCTCCGACCTCCAGACCAAGGGGTACAGCCGCGCCCGGGTGGACGGGCAGACCGTCCAGCTCGCGGAGCCGCCGGCCCTGAAGAAGCAGGAGAAGCACACCATCGAGGTGGTCGTCGACCGCCTCACGGTCAAGGACAGCGCCAAGCGCCGGCTGACGGACTCCGTCGAGACCGCCCTCGGCCTCTCCGGCGGCATGGTCGTGCTCGACTTCGTCGACCTCCCCGAGGACGACCCCGAGCGCGAGCGGATGTACTCGGAGCACCTGTACTGCCCGTACGACGACCTCTCCTTCGAGGAGCTGGAGCCGCGCTCCTTCTCCTTCAACTCGCCCTTCGGCGCGTGCCCCGACTGCACTGGCATCGGCACCCGCATGGAGGTCGACCCGGAGCTGATCGTCCCCGACGAGGACAAGTCCCTCGACGAGGGCGCCATCCACCCCTGGTCGCACGGCCACACCAAGGAGTACTTCGGCCGGCTGATCAACGGGCTGGCGCAGGCGCTCGGGTTCTCCACCGACATGCCCTGGGCCGGGCTGCCCGCCCGCGCGAAGAAGGCCCTGCTCTACGGCCACAAGACCCAGCTCGAGGTCCGCTACCGCAACCGCTACGGCCGCGAGCGGGCCTGGACCACCCCCGCCTTCGAAGGCGCCGTGCAGTTCGTCAAGCGGCGGCACTCCGAGGCGGAGAGCGACTCCAGCAGGGAGCGCTTCGAGGGCTACATGCGCGAGGTGCCGTGCCCCACCTGCGAGGGCACCCGCCTCAAGCCGATCGTGCTCGCGGTCACCGTGATGGAGAAGTCCATCGCCGACGTCTCCGCCATGTCGATCAGCGAGTGCGCCGACTTCCTCGGCCGTCTCAAGCTGACCGCCCGGGACAAGAAGATCGCCGAGCGGGTCCTCAAGGAGGTCAACGAGCGGCTGCGCTTCCTCGTCGACGTCGGCCTGGACTACCTCTCGCTCAACCGCGCGGCCGGCACCCTCTCCGGCGGCGAGGCCCAGCGCATCCGGCTCGCCACCCAGATCGGCTCCGGTCTCGTCGGCGTGCTCTACGTGCTGGACGAGCCCTCCATCGGCCTTCACCAGCGCGACAACCACCGCCTGATCGAGACCCTGGTCCGGCTCCGCGACATGGGCAACACCCTGATCGTCGTCGAGCACGACGAGGACACCATCAAGGTCGCGGACTGGGTCGTCGACATCGGCCCCGGAGCCGGCGAGCACGGCGGCAAGGTCGTGCACTCCGGTTCGCTGAAGGACCTCCTGAAGAACGCCGAGTCGATGACCGGGCAGTACCTGTCCGGCAAGAAGGCGATCCCCACCCCCGACGTCCGCCGCCCGGTCGACCCGGGGCGCCGGCTCACCGTGCACGGCGCCCGGGAGAACAACCTCCGGGACATCGACGTCTCGTTCCCGCTCGGCGTGCTCACGGCCGTCACCGGTGTCTCCGGCTCCGGCAAGTCGACCCTGGTCAACGACATCCTCTACACCCACCTCGCCCGCGAACTGAACGGCGCGAAGTCCGTCCCGGGCCGTCACACCCGGGTCGACGGCGACGACCTCGTCGACAAGGTGGTCCACGTCGACCAGTCGCCCATCGGCCGCACCCCGCGCTCCAACCCGGCCACGTACACGGGTGTCTTCGACCACGTCCGCAAGCTGTTCGCGGAGACGATGGAGGCCAAGGTCCGCGGGTACCTCCCCGGCCGGTTCTCCTTCAACGTCAAGGGCGGCCGCTGCGAGAACTGCTCCGGCGACGGCACCATCAAGATCGAGATGAACTTCCTGCCGGACGTCTACGTCCCCTGCGAGGTGTGCCACGGAGCGCGCTACAACCGGGAGACGCTGGAGGTCCACTACAAGGGCAAGTCCATCGCCGAGGTGCTCGACATGCCGATCGAGGAGGCGCTCGACTTCTTCGAGGCGGTCCCCACGATCTCCCGTCACCTGCGCACGCTCAACGAGGTGGGCCTCGGGTACGTCCGGCTCGGACAGTCGGCGCCCACCCTCTCCGGCGGCGAGGCGCAGCGCGTGAAGCTCGCCTCCGAGCTCCAGAAGCGCTCCACCGGCCGGACCGTCTACGTCCTGGACGAGCCGACCACCGGCCTGCACTTCGAGGACATCAGCAAGCTGATCAAGGTGCTGAGCGGACTCGTCGACAAGGGGAACTCGGTCATCGTGATCGAGCACAACCTCGACGTGATCAAGGTCGCCGACTGGGTCGTCGACATGGGCCCGGAGGGCGGCAGCGGCGGCGGTCTGGTCATCGCCGAGGGCACCCCCGAACAGGTCGCGGGCGTCCCGGCCAGCCACACCGGCAAGTTCCTCCGGGACATCCTCGACGCGGAGCGCATCAGCGACGCGGCACCGGTGCCGGCGGCGCGCAAGCCGGCCAGGAAGACGGCGGCGAAGAAGACCGCGGCGAAGAAGACGACGGCGGCGACCGCCGGCCGCACCCCGCGCCAGCGGAAGGCCTGAGCACAAGGGCCGGGCGCGGGGGAGTGCTCCCGCACCCGGCCCGCCGGCTCGGCTCCGGGGCCGCGCCGGCCCATGCCCCTGCCCGGGGCCGCGCCCGGCGCGGGCCGATCCGCTTCCGTGCCCGCGGTCGGCGAGCCCGCGGGTGCGGGGCGCCGCCGTCGCGCTGCCGCCCTCGCCGGGCCCTGGCCCCTGGCCCGGCGGGACCGCCCCCGTACGTGCCCCGGGCCCACGCGCCACCCGGGTCCGGGGTTCCCCGCGCGACTCGTTTGCTCGCTCCCGTCCTGCCCGCCTCGACCCCGTCCGTGCGGCTCAGACCGCGGGCAGCTCGGACGCGTACGGTGGCTCGGCGCCCGTACGGGAGCAGGTCACCGCCGCGGCGCGGGCCGCGAAGGCGAGGACGTCGTGCCAGGCGTCCGGCCCGAGGCCCCGCAGCGCCCCGGGGGCCAGCGAGCCGCGGCGGTCCAGCGCGTGCAGGAGCGCCGCGTTCACGGTGTCGCCCGCGCCGATGGTGTCCGCGACGGCCACCGGCACCGCCGGCACGGAGACCTCCAGGCCGGACGCGGTCCGCACGCCCAGCCCCGCGCCCGCGCGGGTGACCACCACCGCCTCCGGGCCCTGCGGCACCCCGCCCAGCCAGTCGGCGTCGTCCTCGGACAGCTTCAGCAGGGTGACGTGGGGGAGCCACCGGGCGAAGCGCGCACGGTAGGCCTCCGCGTCCGGGATCAGCCCCGCCCGCACGTTGGGGTCGAGCAGGGTGAACAGCCCGCGTCCCGACTCCCGCAGCAGCAGCGCCTCGTAAGCGCTCGCCCCCGGCTCCAGCACCAGCGAGCAGGTGCCCAGCGCCAGCGCGTGAGCGCCGGCGGGCAGTTCCGCGGGCAGCTCGAACAGCCGGTCCGCGGTCCCCTCGGCGTAGAAGCCGTATCCGGCCGCACCGTCCGCGCCGACCGCGGCGACGGCCAGCGTCGTCGGCTCCGGCCCGCGCCGCACCGCCGAGACGTCCACGCCTGCCGCGCGGAGGCCGTCGAGCAGGGCCTCCCCGAAGCCGTCGGTGGACACCCGGGAGCAGAAGGCGGCGTCCGCCCCGAGCCGTCCGAGGGCCACGGCCGTGTTGTACGGACCCCCGCCCGCCCGGGGCAGCAGCGCGGGCAGCGGAGCGTGGTCCCCGTACGGGACCAGGTCGATCAGAGCCTCACCGGCGACGACGATCACGGGCCAGAACGTAGCCCATGGCCCACCGGGCCGACAGGGAGCCCGCCACCGGCCCGGCCGGGCGGCGCCGGTATCGTCGGTTCCGTCACCGAGGTCCCGGGACGTCCCGCCCGCCGAGGCCGTGCGGGCCCAAGGACGTCGTGCGGGTCGCCGAGGTGTGCCACCCCACGGCGTACCCCGGCTCCCGCCCCGGTCGCGCCACGACGAACCGACCCGTGGAGTCCCCATGCCCGGCCGCCCGACCGCCCGCCGTACCGTCCTGAAGGGCGCGGCCCTCGCCGGCGCCGCCGGGCTCGGCGCGGCCGCCTGCTCCACGGACTCCAAGCTCGGCCACGCCGAGGTGCCCACGCCGACCGCGCCCGTCGACCTCGGCGCCGCCGACGCCGTGCCGGTGGGCGGCGCGAAGCTCTACCGCGAGCAGCGCCTGGTGGTCCACTGCCCGGCCGCCGGCCAGTACAAGGCCTTCAGCGCCCAGTGCACCCACGCGGGATGCGTCCTGGACAAGGTGGAGGGCACGGAGGGCAACTGCCCCTGCCACGGCAGCCGTTTCGACGTGACGACCGGCAAGGCGCTGAAGGGGCCCGCGACCGTGCCCCTGCCCGAGGTGCCCGTGCGGGCGGAGGGCGGCAAGCTGGTCGCCGGCCCCGACGCGTAGGCAGCCGCACGGTGCCGACGACTCCCGGGCCGCACACCCCGCCACACCCCACCCCGCCCCGCACGGCGCCGACGGCCCCCGGGCCGCACACCCCGCCACACCACACCCCGCCTCGCCCCCACCGCCCCGCCCGCGCTCGCGGCAGGCCCGAGGCGGGAGTTCCGTCACCCCCACTCCCAGGCGATCCCCACGGTCCCGGGCCGGACGGCCTGCTCCAGGAGGTGGACCGTCCGGTGCCGGCCGCTCACCGCGAGTTCGGTGCGGGCGCCGCGCGGGGTGCCGTCCGGGGCCCGGGCGAAACGGTGGCAGCGCAGCGGCAGGGCCCCCCGGTCGAACCGCACCTGGAGGAGGTACTGCCCGCCCCGGTCGCCGAACCGGCGGACGCAGGCGTCGCTCGGGCCGCCGGTGCCGTCCTCGACGCCGTAGCCGAGGACGTACGTCTCGCCCGTCCGCAGCGCCGTGTCGAAGAGCAGCTCGGCCACCAGGACGCCGGCCGAGCCGTCCCGCCGGATCCTGCCGGGGCGGCAGTTCTCCAGCGCGCCGATCTCCATCAGGTCCGGGTCGCACCCGGCCTCCCCGCGGTGCACGGCGAGGAAGCGGTCGACCCCGTCCCGGCGGGCGCGCACCACGTGCTGCGCGTCGCGTCCCAGCAGCCGCCGGTCCCCGCCGATGCGCACGCGCTCCTGGAGCGCCAGGCTCTCCAGCGCGCCGTGCGGCGCGGCGCCGAGCAGGCGTCCCGCCTCGCCCGTGACCTCGGCCGGGCCGCGGTGCGCCCGGCCGGGAGGCGCCGGGGGGCGGCCGTCCGTGCCGAGCAGCCGGATCAGGGACTGGGCGGGCAGCTCCAGCACCTCCTCCAGAGCGCGCACGGCCCGCAGCGACTCGGGCCGCCGGGGTCTGCGGGCGCCCTGCTGCCAGTAGCAGAGGCTGGTCACCCCGACCTTGATGCCGCGGTGCGCCAGATGGTGCTGGACCCGCTGGAGGGGCAGTCCGCGGACCGAGAGCGCGGCCCGCAGCGCCTGGTGGAAGGGGCCCGTGTTCAGCACGCGCGCCAGGTCGGCCTCGGTGCGGTCCATGGTTCCTCCGGCTCGCTCGCTGCGGTGGGGGCTGCGCCGTGGTGCGACCGCCGGGGGTGGGGCGGGGGCGGCCCGTCGGTGGGGGACGGAGGAGTCCACGTCCCGCCACACCGTCGGCGGTGCCGCGCCACTGGCATTGAAGCGTGCCCGCCCTGCGCGGACAAGAATTCCGACCGTCCCGGCACAGCGCCGGTTCATGGTCATGTCCCTGCCGGGAGTCGACCGGGGTGTCACCGCCCGCCAGTAGGGTGGGCGGCATGGCCGACCCCTCCAGCTACCGCCCCAAGCCGGGACAGATCCCCGACTCGCCGGGGGTCTACAAGTTCCGCGACGATCACCGGCGGGTGATCTACGTCGGCAAGGCCAAGAGCCTGCGCCAGCGTCTCGCCAGCTACTTCCAGGACCTGGCGAACCTCCACCCGCGTACGCGCACCATGGTCACCACGGCCGCCTCGGTGGAGTGGACGGTGGTGTCCACGGAGGTCGAGGCGCTCCAGCTGGAGTACTCCTGGATCAAGGAGTTCGACCCCCGCTTCAACGTCAAGTACCGGGACGACAAGAGCTATCCCTACCTCGCCGTCACGCTGAACGAGGAGTTCCCCCGCGTCCAGGTGATGCGCGGCGCCAAGCGCAAGGGCGTCCGCTACTTCGGCCCGTACGGGCACGCCTGGGCGATCCGCGAGACCGTCGACCTGATGCTGCGCGTCTTCCCGGTGCGGACCTGCTCCGCCGGCGTGTTCAAGAACCACGTGCAGCGCGGCCGCCCCTGTCTGCTCGGCTACATCGGCAAGTGCTCCGCGCCCTGCGTGGGACGGGTCACCCCCGAGGAGCACCGCGAACTGGCCGAGGAGTTCTGCGACTTCATGGCCGGCCGCACCGGCACCTACATCCGCCGCCTGGAGCGGATGATGACCGAGGCGGCCGAGGACATGGAGTACGAGCGGGCCGCCCGGCTGCGTGACGACATAGGCGCCCTCAAGCGCGCCCTGGAGAAGAACGCGGTGGTGCTCGCCGATGCCACCGACGCCGACCTCGTCGCCCTCGCCGAGGACGAACTGGAGGCCGCCGTCCAGATCTTCCACGTCCGCGGCGGCCGGGTCCGCGGCCAGCGCGGCTGGGTCACCGACAAGGTCGAGGCGGTCGACACGGCGGGCCTGGTGGAGCACGCCCTCCAGCAGCTCTACGGCGAGGAGCGCGGCGACGCCGTGCCCAAGGAGGTCCTCGTCCCGGCGCTTCCCGAGGACGTCGCCGCCGTCTCCGCCTGGCTCGGCGAACGCCGGGGGTCGAACGTCTCGCTGCGCGTGCCCCAGCGCGGCGACAAGAAGGACCTGATGGAGACGGTCCAGCGCAACGCGCAGCAGGCCCTGGCCCTCCACAAGACCAAGCGCGCCGGCGATCTGACCACCCGCTCCCGGGCCCTGGAGGAGATCGCCGAGGCACTCGGCCTGGACTCGGCGCCGCTGCGCATCGAGTGCTTCGACATCTCCCACTTCCAGGGCGACGACGTGGTGGCGTCGATGGTCGTCTTCGAGGACGGTCTCGCCCGCAAGAGCGAGTACCGCCGTTTCCAGATCAAGGGCCGGGTCGGCGACACCCAGGTCTGGCACGGCGAGGGGCAGGACGACGTCCGCTCCATGCACGAGGTGGTCAGCCGCCGGTTCCGCCGCTACCTCGCGGAGAAGGACCGCACGGGGGAGTGGATCGGCGAGGACGCGCCCGAGGGCGAGGACGCCGACGACGGGCGGCCGAGGAAGTTCGCCTACCCGCCCCAGCTCGTCGTCGTCGACGGCGGCCGCCCGCAGGTCGCGGCGGCCCAGCGGGCCCTGGACGAGCTCGGCATCGACGACGTCGCGGTGTGCGGCCTGGCCAAGCGCCTGGAGGAGGTCTGGCTGCCGCACGAGGACGACCCGGTCGTGCTGCCGCGCACCAGCGAGGGCCTCTACCTGCTGCAACGGGTCCGTGACACCGCGCACGACTTCGCCATCCGCTACCAGCGGTCCAAGCGGACCAAGAGGATCCGGACGAGTCCGCTCGATACGATCCCGGGTCTCGGGGAGACCCGCAAGCAGGCGCTGATCAAGCATTTCGGCTCGGTCAAGCGCCTGCGGCAGGCGACAATCGAGCAGATCTGCGAGGTCCCGGGCATGGGCCGCAAGACGGCCGAGTCCGTCGTCGTGGCCCTGTCCGAGGCGGCTGTGGCCGCACCCGCCGTGAACACGGCGACAGGAGAGATCATTGAAGAGAACGACGGGGGCACCACGCCATGACTGAGCACGACCGAGACGGAGCAGCAGACGTGAGTACGGGCAACGGGCACGAGCCCGCCGACACCGCGGCCGACGCGGCCATCCCCGAGCTGGTGATCATCTCGGGCATGTCCGGGGCCGGACGCAGCACGGCGGCGAAGTGCCTCGAGGACCTCGGCTGGTTCGTCGTCGACAACCTGCCGCCCGCCCTGATCCCCACCATGGTGGAGCTCGGCGCCCGGTCGCAGGGCAACGTCGCCCGCATCGCCGTCGTCGTCGACGTCCGCGGCCGGCGCTTCTTCGACAACCTCCGCGAGTCCCTCGCCGACCTCGACGCCAAGCAGGTCACCCGCCGGATCGTCTTCCTGGAGTCCTCCGACGACGCCCTGGTGCGCCGCTTCGAGTCGGTCCGCCGGCCCCACCCGCTCCAGGGCGACGGCCGGATCGTCGACGGGATCGCCGCCGAGCGCGACCTGCTGCGCGAGCTGCGCGGCGACGCCGACCTGGTGATCGACACCTCCAGCCTCAACGTCCACGAACTGCGCGCCAAGATGGACGCCCAGTTCGCCGGCGACGAGGAGCCGGAGCTGCGCGCGACGGTGATGTCCTTCGGCTTCAAGTATGGGCTGCCCGTCGACGCCGACCTCGTAGTCGACATGCGCTTCCTGCCGAACCCGCACTGGGTCCCCGAGCTGCGCCCCTTCACGGGGCTGAACGAAGAGGTGTCCAACTACGTCTTCAACCAGCCCGGGGCGAAGGAGTTCCTCGACCGGTACACCGAGCTGCTCCAGCTGATCGCCTCGGGCTACCGCCGCGAGGGCAAGCGCTACGTGACGATCGCCGTCGGCTGCACGGGCGGCAAGCACCGCTCGGTCGCCACCTCGGAGAAGCTGGCGGCCCGGCTCTCCGCCGCGGGGGTCGAGACCGTGGTCGTGCACCGGGACATGGGGCGCGAGTGACCGGACGCACCCTCCGGCTGCGTCGGCTGCGCAGGACCACGCGCACGCCGGCGGCACGGAAGCGCGGCGCACAGCCCAAGGTCGTCGCCCTCGGCGGCGGCATGGGCCTGTCCGCGTCGCTCGCGGCCCTGCGCCGCATCACCGGCGACCTGACCGCGGTCGTCACGGTCGCCGACGACGGCGGATCCAGCGGCCGGCTCCGCGAGGAGCTCGGCGTGCTGCCGCCCGGAGACCTGCGCAAGGCGCTGGCCGCGCTGTGCGGCGACGACGACTGGGGCCAGACCTGGGCCCGCGTCATCCAGCACCGCTTCCAGTCGCAGGGCGACCTCCACGAGCACGCCGTCGGCAATCTGCTGATCGTCGCCCTGTGGGAGCAGCTCGGCGACCACGTCCAGGCGCTCGACCTGGTCGGCAGACTGCTCGGCGCCCACGGCCGGGTGCTGCCCATGTCCGCGGTGCCGCTGGAGCTCCAGGCGCTGGTCCGGGGCCACGATCCGGCCCGCCCCGACGACGTCGACACGGTGCGCGGCCAGGCCACGGTGGCGCTCACGCCCGGCGAGGTGCAGTCCGTCCACCTCGTGCCGCACGACCCGCCCGCCGTCCCGGAGGCCGTCGAGGCCGTGCTGGACGCCGACTGGGTGGTCCTCGGGCCCGGATCCTGGTTCTCCTCGGTCATTCCGCACCTTCTGGTGCCGGAACTGCTGGACGCGCTGGTGGAGACCAAGGCGCGCCGGGTCCTCTCCCTCAACCTCGCCCCGCAGCCCGGTGAAACAGATGGCTTCTCACCGCAGCGTCATTTGGAGGTTTTGGGACGACACGCGCCTAAACTCGCCCTGGACGTGGTGCTGGCCGACGAGGCCGCAGTGCCCGACCGCGAGTCCCTCGACGATGCCGCCAAGCGGTTCGGAGCCGCGGTCGAGCTGGCTCCGGTGGCCTCTCCCGACGGTGTTCCGAAGCACGACCCGGAGCTGTTGGCCGCCGCGTACGACCGTATTTTTCGGATGCATGGAAGGATCGGCCCATGGCGATGACGGCAGCGGTGAAGGACGAGATCTCCCGGCTCCCCGTCACCCGGACCTGCTGCAGAAAGGCGGAGGTCTCGTCGATCCTGCGGTTCGCGGGCGGTCTGCACCTGGTCAGCGGGCGCATCGTGATCGAGGCAGAGCTGGACACCGGTATCGCCGCCCGCCGTCTGAAGCGGGACATCCTGGAGATCTTCGGCCACGGCTCGGAGCTGATGGTGATGGCCCCCGGCGGTCTGCGCCGCGGTTCGCGCTTCGTGGTGCGGGTGATCGCAGGCGGTGACCAGCTGGCCCGGCAGACGGGTCTCGTCGACGGCCGGGGCCGCCCGATCCGCGGCCTCCCCCCGCAGGTCGTGTCCGGCGCCACCTGCGACGCCGAGGCGGCATGGCGCGGCGCGTTCCTGGCGCACGGCTCGCTCACCGAGCCCGGCCGGTCCTCCTCCCTGGAGGTCACCTGCCCCGGCCCCGAGGCCGCCCTGGCGCTGGTCGGAGCCGCCCGCAGGCTCTCCATCGCGGCGAAGGCCCGCGAGGTGCGCGGCGTCGACCGGGTCGTCGTCCGCGACGGGGACGCGATCGGCGCGCTGCTGACCAGGCTCGGGGCCCACGAGTCGGTGCTGGCCTGGGAGGAGCGGCGGATGCGCCGCGAGGTCCGGGCCACCGCCAACCGGCTGGCCAACTTCGACGACGCGAACCTCCGCCGCAGCGCCCGTGCCGCGGTCGCCGCGGGCGCCCGGGTCCAGCGGGCCCTGGAGATCCTCGGCGAGGAGGTGCCCGAGCACCTCGCCGCCGCGGGACGGCTGCGGATGGAGCACAAGCAGGCGTCCCTGGAGGAGCTCGGCGCGCTGGCCGACCCGCCGCTCACCAAGGACGCGGTGGCGGGCCGTATCCGCCGTCTGCTGGCCATGGCCGACAAGCGCGCCCAGGATCTGGGCATTCCCGGTACGGAGTCCAATCTGACCGAGGAGATGGCCGACGGCCTCGTCGGCTGACGGCGCCCGCACCGGCCCCGCGTCAACCACCCCGCTGCCGACGCCCTTTCGGGTGTCGGCGGTGGTGTGTCCGGCCCCGGACGCTCCGTACCGGACCATTCGGGGCCGGAGTCCTTTACTGGCCGGTACGCGGCGCCGCAAGACATACGGGCTGTTCCTGATGTCACTCCGCAGGCTCCGGAGAGGTAGGGTCGGAGGCGGTCGGGGACATCCCTATAAAACTCGCCGGCGTCGAAAACCGGCGTACCTAACGAGGAGATCGGTTCGTGACGATCCGCGTAGGCATCAACGGCTTTGGCCGCATCGGTCGTAACTACTTCCGCGCGCTGCTGGAGCAGGGTGCTGACATCGAGATCGTGGCTGTCAACGACCTGGGTGACACCGCGACCACCGCTCACCTGCTCAAGTACGACACCATCCTGGGCCGCCTCAAGGCCGAGGTGACGCACACCGCCGACACCATCACCGTCGACGGCCACACCATCAAGGTGCTCTCCGAGCGCAACCCCGCCGACATCCCGTGGGGCGAGCTGGGCGTCGACATCGTCGTCGAGTCCACCGGCATCTTCACCAGCAAGGCGGACGCCTCGAAGCACATCGCGGGCGGTGCGAAGAAGGTCCTCATCTCGGCTCCGGCCAAGGACGAGGACATCACCATCGTGATGGGCGTCAACCAGGACAAGTACGACGCGGCCAACCACCACGTCATCTCCAACGCGTCCTGCACGACGAACTGTGTGGCGCCGATGGCCAAGGTTCTGGACGAGAACTTCGGCATCGTCCGCGGTCTGATGACCACGGTCCACGCGTACACGAACGACCAGCGCATCCTGGACTTCCCGCACAAGGACCTGCGCCGCGCCCGTGCCGCCGCGGAGAACATCATCCCCACCACCACCGGTGCCGCGAAGGCCACCGCGCTGGTGCTGCCGAAGCTCAAGGGCAAGCTGGACGGCATCGCCATGCGCGTCCCGGTCCCCACGGGCTCGGCCACCGACCTGGTCGTGCAGCTGGAGCGCGAGGTCACCAAGGACGAGGTGAACGCCGCGTTCAAGAAGGCCGCGGACGGCGAGCTCAAGGGCATCCTGTACTACACCGAGGACCCGATCGTGTCCTCGGACATCGTCAGCGACCCGGCGTCCTGCACCTTCGACTCCTCCCTGACCATGGTCCAGGAGGGCAACTCGGTGAAGATCCTCGGCTGGTACGACAATGAGTGGGGTTACTCCAACCGCCTCGTCGACCTCACGGTCTTCGTCGGCAACCAGCTCTGATCAGTGGCAGGGTCTGATCTGACCTTCCACGAGAGCACCACGATGTGAGTGGCAGGGCCCGTAAACGGCGCAACGCGGCGCCGGTCGGGCCCTGTCGCATGTGCAGCCTTACGAGGAGCCGTAGAACTATGAAGACCATCGACCAGCTGCTGGCCGAGGGGGTCGCGGGCAAGCGGGTGTTCGTCCGCGCCGACCTCAACGTGCCGCTCGACGGCACGACGATCACCGACGACGGCCGCATCCGGGCCGTGCAGCCCACCGTCGCGCGCCTCGCCGAGGCGGGCGCCCGCGTGATCGTCGCCTCCCACCTGGGCCGCCCCAAGGGCGCGCCGGACCCCGCATTCTCCCTCGCCCCCGCCGCCGCGCGGCTCGGCGAACTGCTGGGCGCCGACGTGGCCTTCGCCTCCGACACGGTGGGCGAGTCCGCGCAGGGCGTCGTCGCCGCGCTGGCCGACGGGCAGGTCGCCGTCCTGGAGAACCTGCGCTTCAACCCGGGCGAGACCGCCAAGGACGACGCCGAGCGCGGCGCCTTCGCCGACGCGCTGGCCGGCCTCGCCGACCTCTACGTCGGCGACGGCTTCGGGGCCGTGCACCGCAAGCACGCCTCCGTCTACGACCTGCCCGCCCGGCTGCCGCACGCCGCCGGCCTGCTGATCGCGACCGAGGTCGGCGTCCTGAAGAAGCTCACCGAGGACGTGAAGCGGCCCTACGCCGTCGTGCTCGGCGGCTCCAAGGTCTCCGACAAGCTCGGCGTCATCGACCACCTGCTGGAGAAGGCCGACCGCATCCTCGTCGGCGGCGGCATGGTGTTCACCTTCCTCAAGGCCCAGGGCCACGAGGTCGGCTCCTCGCTGCTCCAGGAGGACCAGATCCCCGCGGTCCAGGAGTACCTGAAGCGCGCCGAGGCCCGCGGTGTGGAGTTCGTGCTCCCCGTCGACGTACGGGTCGCCGCCGGTTTCCCGGACCTCAGGACGAAGGCGCCGTCCGACTCCGAGGTCGTCGCCGCCGACGCCATGCCCGCCGGCCGGATGGGCCTCGACATCGGCCCGCGGACCAGCGAGCTGTACGCCGCGAAGCTCGCCGACGCGGGCACCGTCTTCTGGAACGGCCCGATGGGTGTCTTCGAGCACCCTGACTACGCGGAGGGCACCGCCGCCGTCGCGCAGGCGCTCATCGACTCCCAGGCGTTCACCGTGGTCGGCGGCGGGGACTCGGCCGCCGCCGTGCGGATCCTGGGCTTCGACGAGAATGCGTTCGGACACATTTCGACCGGCGGCGGCGCGAGCCTCGAATACCTCGAGGGCAAGACGCTCCCCGGCCTCGCCGCACTGGAGGACTGAAGCTCGATGACTGCTGTGGACAACGGCCGTACCCCGCTGATGGCGGGCAACTGGAAGATGAACCTCAACCACCTCGAGGCCATCGCCCACACCCAGAAGCTCGCCTTCGCCCTGTCGGAGAAGGACTTCGCGGCCGTCGAGGTCGCCGTGCTCGTGCCCTTCACCGACCTGCGTTCCGTGCAGACCCTGATCGAGGGCGACAAGCTCGCGATCAGGTTCGGCGCCCAGGACGTCTCCGCGCACGACTCCGGTGCCTACACCGGTGAGATCTCCGGCCCGATGCTGGCCAAGCTGAAGTGCGCCTACGTCGCCGTGGGCCACTCCGAGCGCCGCCAGTACCACGCGGAGACCGACGAGATCTGCAACGCCAAGGTGAAGGCCGCGTTCAAGCACGGCATCACGCCGATCCTGTGCATCGGCGAGGGCCTGGACGTCCGCAAGGCGGGCGACCAGGTCGCCCACACCCTCGCGCAGCTCGACGGCGGCCTGAAGGACGTCCCGGCCGAGCAGGCCGAGACGGTCGTCATCGCCTACGAGCCGGTCTGGGCCATCGGCACCGGCGAGGTCGCCACCCCCGAGGACGCCCAGGAGGTCTGCGGCGCGATCCGCGGGCGTCTCGCCGAGCTGTACTCCCAGGAGCTGGCCGACAAGGTCCGCATCCAGTACGGCGGCTCGGTCAAGGCCGGCAACGTGGCCGCGATCATGGCCCAGCCGGATGTCGACGGGGCCCTGGTCGGCGGTGCCGCGCTGGACGCCGACGAGTTCGTGAAGATCGTCCGCTTCCGCGACCAGTGAGTATGCGGTAGCGCCGATCCGGCGTACCCTTGCGGGGGCCGAGGCTCACGTGTGCTGTGCGGTTTCCCCGCGCGGCGGGCCCCGGTCCCCGCTTTTCCCTGCATGTCCTTCGTTGCCGTCCTGATCAGTCCGAGGAAGTTGGTCCAGCCGTGGTTATGGGGTTCTCGATCGCCCTGATCGTCTTCAGTCTGCTGCTGATGCTGCTGGTGCTGATGCACAAGGGGAAGGGCGGCGGCCTCTCCGACATGTTCGGCGGTGGCATGCAGTCCTCCGTCGGCGGTTCCTCGGTGGCCGAGCGCAACCTCGACCGCATCACGATCGTGGTCGGTCTGCTCTGGTTCGCGTGCATTGTCGTACTGGGTCTGCTGATGAAGCTGGACAGCTGAGCGGACTCCTGGCCGCTGCGCGCCAGGCTGTAACTCCAATCACTGGACGCGCGTTGGGCCGTACGTAGACTGGGGCACTCGCGGCGCCGCCGCTGTGAGACGCTGTGCAGCACCATCACGCAGGGAGTTACGACCGTGGCAAGTGGCAACGCGATCCGGGGAAGCCGGGTCGGAGCGGGGCCGATGGGTGAGGCGGAGCGCGGCGAGTCCGCCCCGCGCCTCCGCATCTCCTTCTGGTGCTCGAACGGGCACGAGACGCAGCCGAGCTTCGCCAGTGACGCACAGGTCCCCGACACCTGGGACTGCCCGCGATGCGGGTTCCCGGCAGGACAGGACCAGGACAACCCGCCGGACCCGCCGCGCACCGAGCCGTACAAGACGCACCTGGCGTACGTACGGGAGCGGCGCAGCGACGCCGACGGCGAGGCGATCCTCGCCGAGGCACTCGCCAAACTGCGGGGCGAGATCTAGACATTGCAGGTCCGGCCGGGCACCGACAGGTGCCCGGCCGGACCTTCTTCGTCCCGGCCGCGCGCTTCGTCCCGGCCCCTTCTCCGTCCCGAACGCGCGCCGCACCGCCGGGACGCGGCCTCCCGTGCCGCCGTACGGGGGGCGAAGACGCCTGCACCGGCCCACGGCAGGACACTTCGCCCCGCTGCCGCCTCACCCGCCCTCCTGATCAATTAGGTTGGAGGCGCAGCGGGGCATGCACGCACGTACGAGAAGAAGTGGGCTGATGTCCGAGATGAACGCAGAACGTCCTACGAGGCTCGACCAGATGTCGCAATGGGTCGCTCTCGGCAAGCACCGCGAGCAGCTGGGCGGCACCCACCTGCGTGAGCTGTTCGAGGCGGACCCGCAGCGCGGCAGCGGCTACGTCCTGCGGGTCGGCGACCTGTACCTGGACTACTCCAAGCACCTGGTCACCGACGAGACGCTCGCCCTGCTGCGCGAGCTGGCCGACGCGACCGGCGTCGCCGCCCTGCGCGACGCCATGTTCCGCGGCGAGAAGATCAACACCACCGAGGACCGGGCGGTCCTCCACACCGCGCTGCGCGCCCCGCGCGACGCGGTGATCGAGGTCGACGGGGAGAACGTCGTCCCCGCGGTCCACGCCGTGCTCGACAGGATGGCCGCCTTCGCGGAGCGGGTCCGCTCCGGGGAGTGGACCGGCCACACCGGCCGCCGCATCCGGAACATCGTCAACATCGGCATCGGCGGCTCCGACCTCGGGCCGGCCATGGCGTACGAGGTGCTGCGCTCCTACACCGACCGCGACCTCACCGTCCGGTTCGTCTCCAACGTGGACGGCGCCGACCTCCACGAGGCCGTCCGCGACCTCGACCCGGCCGAGACGCTGTTCGTCATCGCCTCGAAGACCTTCACCACCATCGAGACGATCACCAACGCCACCTCCGCGCGCCAGTGGCTGCTCAGCGGGCTGGACGCCGGTCCCGAGGCCGTGGCCAAGCACTTCGTGGCCCTGTCCACCAACGCCGGGAAGGTCTCCGGCTTCGGCATCGACACGGCCAACATGTTCGAGTTCTGGGACTGGGTCGGCGGCCGCTACTCGTACGACTCGGCCATCGGCCTCTCCCTGATGATCGCCATCGGGCCGGAGCGCTTCCGGGAGATGCTCGACGGCTTCCACCTCGTCGACGAGCACTTCCGCACCGCTCCCGCCGAGGCCAACGCGCCGCTGCTGATGGGCCTGCTGGGCGTCTGGTACGGCGCGTTCTTCGACGCGCAGTCGCACGCGGTGCTGCCCTACTCGCACTACCTGTCCAAGTTCACCGCCTACCTCCAGCAGCTCGACATGGAGTCCAACGGCAAGTCGGTGGACCGCGACGGCAACCCCGTCACCTGGCAGACCGGGCCCGTGGTCTGGGGCACGCCCGGCACCAACGGGCAGCACGCCTACTACCAGTTGATCCACCAGGGGACGAAGGTCATCCCGGCGGACTTCATCGGCTTCGCCCGGCCGGTGCCCGGACTGCTCGACTCCCTGGTGCCCCAGCACGACCTGCTGATGGCGAACTTCTTCGCGCAGACCCAGGCCCTCGCCTTCGGCAAGACGCCCGAGGAGGTCCGCGCCGAGGGCGTGCCCGAGGACCTGGTCGCCCACAAGACCTTCCGCGGCAACCACCCCACCACCACGATCCTCGCCGAGGACCTGACCCCGTCGGTGCTCGGCCAGCTGATCGCCCTGTACGAGCACAAGGTCTTCGTCCAGGGCGCGATCTGGAACATCGACTCCTTCGACCAGTGGGGCGTCGAGCTCGGCAAGGTCCTCGCCAAGCGGATCGAGCCCGTGCTGACCGGCTCGGAGGGCTCAGAGGGCGGGGAGGCGCTCGACAGCTCGACCGCGGCCCTGGCGGCCGCGTACCGCTCGCTGCGCGGACGGTGACCCGATGAGGGGGGAGGACGAGGACGGGGTGCGGCTGCGGCCGCCCACCCACAGGCTGAACGAGCGCGCCGTCACCTGGTGGCGTGTCCAGTGCCTGCTGACGACCGCCGTGCCGGTGGCCGTCCTGGCGCTCCTCGGGGCCCTGATAGGGCCCGCGCGGACCTGGCTGTGGGGCCCGGCGGCGGTACTCGCCGCCGCCGGGCTGGCCGGGACCGCGTTCCTCCCCTCGTGGTGGTTCCGGGTGCACCGGTGGGAGGTCACCGACGAGGCCGTCTACGTCCGCACCGGGGCCCTGTGGCAGGAGTGGCGGATCGCCCCGATGTCCCGGATCCAGACCGTCGACACCGTGCGCGGGCCGCTGGAGCAGGCGTTCCGGCTGGCGACGGTCACCGTCACGACGGCCTCCGCCAAGGGGGAGATCCGGATCCAGGGCCTGGACCACGAGCTGGCGGCGGACCTCGCCGAGCAGCTCACCCGCATCACCCGGGCGACGCCCGGCGACGCGACATGAGCGGGCGGACGGCGCCCGACCCGCCGCCGCCGTCACCGGCCGCGGCGGCGGCGCCCGGCGGCACCGCACCGCCCGGCGGGGAGTGGCGCCGCCTCGACCCGCGCACGGTGCTCGCCCGGTGCGTCGTGATGCTCGGGGTGGCCGGCAGCGCGGGCCTGCCGGTGCTGCTCGCCCTCCTCGGCGGGCGGCCGTTCTGGCAGGCTCTCGCCTGGGTGCTGACGGGCGGGGTGGTGCTCGTCGGAGCCGTCACGGCCGCCGAGGGCGTCCGGGTGCGCCGCACCCGCTACCGCACGGGCCCCGAGCGGGTCGAGCTCCGCACCGGCCTGCTGCTGGTCAAGCGCCGCTCGCTGCCGCGCGAACGCATCCGCAGCGTCGACCTCACCGCCCATGTGCTGCTGCGGCTCCTCGGCCTGGTCCAGGTCCGCATCGGCACCGGCGAACACACCGGCAGCGGCGAGTCCACCCTGCTCCTCGACTCCGTGTCGCGCGGCGAGGCCGAGCGGCTGCGCGGCGAACTCCTCGCCCGCCCGCCGGCCGGGAGGCCGGAGGCGGACCGCGACGGGACGATCGCCTCCCTCGACCCCGCCTGGATCGCCTACGCGCCGGTCTCCTTCGTCGCCCCGCTGCTCGGGGGCGCCGCGGCCGGCGCCGTGATGCAGGTCAGCGAGTGGTTCGGCGCCCAGGCCGAGGTCATCGAGTGGGTCGGCGACCGGTTCGCCGAGACCCCGGTCGTCTGGACGGTCCTCGTCCTCGCCGGTGTCGCGCTCGTGGCAGGCGTCGTCGGGGCGCTCGGACTGTGGGTCGAGATGTGGTGGAACTACCGCCTGGAGCGGGAGAGCGGCGGCACGCTGCGGATACGGCGCGGACTGCTCACCTCCCGGTCCGTCTCGATCGAGGAGAGGCGGCTGCGCGGGATCGATCTCGTCGAGCCCCTCGGCGTGCGGCTGTTCGGCGGGGCCAGGCTCGACGCGGTCGCCACCGGTCTCGTCAAGGACAGCGAGAACGAGCACACCGACCGCAAGACCCTCCTCCCGCCGGCCCCCCGTGCCGTCGCGGACCGGGTGGCCGCCCAGGTGCTGCGGGAGCCGGCCGCGCCGACGGACCCGGACCTGCTCACCGGCCATCCGCGCGCCGCACGCGGCCGCAGGCTGCGGTGGGCCCTGGCCACGGCGCTCGCCCCGGTCCTCGTCCTCGCCCTGCTGGGGGCGCTGCTCACCCCGGTACTGCTGTGGGTCGCCGCCGCCGTCGCGGCGGTGGCGCTCCCGGCTGCCGTGCTGCTCGCCCTCGACGCCTACCGCAGCCTCGGGCACGGCATCTCGGGCGCCTACCTGCTGACCCGCTCCGGGACCGTGCGCCGCAGCACGGTGGCCCTCCAGCGCGGCGGGGTGATCGGCTGGACGGTCCGCAGGTCCCTCTTCCAGCGCCGTGCCGGCCTGCTCACCCTGACCGCGACCACGGCGGCAGGCGCGGGCGCCTACCACGTCCGTGACGCCGACGCCGCCGAGGCCCTGGCCTTCGCGGCGCGGGCCGTCCCGGGCCTGCTGGCACCGTTCCTGGAGCCGCTTCCGGGCACCGGCGGACACCGCGAGCCCGCGGACGGGGACGGGGACGGGGACGACGGCCGGGAGCGGCGCCCGTCCGGGTGATCCCGCTGCGCCCGCGTGTCCCGCGGCCCGTCCCCCTGACCGCCGTCCCGGCAGGGTGCCCGCGGTCCCCGCACGGCGAGCACCCCCGCACGGTGCAGGCCCCGGTACGCCCAAGGCCCCCGCCCGGCTGAGTGCCGGGCGGGGGCCTTGGGACGCGGGGTCACGCCGAGTGCGGCGGCAGCAGATCCCGCGGGAGCCCGGAGGCCGCCGCGGCGTCCAGCAGCCACAGCGTGCGGGCACGGCCGCGGGCGCCCGCGGCCGGCGCCTGGACCTCGCCCGCTCCCGAGAGCGCGATCTGCACCGCCTCCGCCTTGTCCTCGCCGGCGGCCAGCAGCCACACCTCACGGGCGGCGCGGATCGCGGGCAGCGTCAGCGAGATCCGGGTCGGCGGCGGCTTCGGCGCACCGTGCACGCCGACCACCGTCCGCTCCGTCTCGCGGACGGCGGGCAGCTCCGGGAAGAGCGAGGCCACATGGGTGTCCGGCCCGACGCCCAGCATGAGCACGTCGAACACCGGCACCGGCCCGTGGTCCTCGGGGCGCGCCGCCGCCGCCAGCTCCGCGGCGTAGGCCGCCGCCGCGGCGTCAGCGTCGGCGCCCAGGGGGCCGTCGGACGCGGGCATCGCGTGGACCCGGGCAGGGTCCAGCGGGACCCGGTCCAGCAGCGCCTCGCGGGCCTGGGTGACGTTGCGCTCGGGGTCGCCGTCCGGCAGGAAGCGCTCGTCGCCCCACCAGAGGTCGAGCCGCGACCAGTCGATCGCGTCCCGCGCCGGTGCCGAACCCAGCGCCGCCAGCAGACCGTTGCCGTTGCGTCCGCCGGTCAGCACCACCGACGCCGCGCCGCGGGTGGCCTGCGCGTCGACGATCCTGGTGATCAGGCGTGCGGCCGCGGCCTGGGCCATCAGCTCCTTGTCGCGGTGGACGACCAGCTCGGGGGCGCTCACTGAGCCGCCTTCCGGGCCGGGGCGCTCTTCTTCGCGGGCGTCTTCCGCTTCGGAGCCGCGGACGCCTCCGCCGCGGACGCTCCGGACGCCTCCGTCCCGTCCGGTGCCTGTGCCCCGCCGGACGCCTCGGCGTCCTCCGACGGCTTCGCGCCGTCCGAAGGCTTCTGGCTGGACGGCCCCGGACCGTCGCCGAGCCGGTCCACCCCGAAGCGCAGGGCGGAGGCGTAGGTGTCGTCCGGGTCGAGGCGCCGCAGCTCCTCGGCGATCAGCTCGGACGTCTCACGCCGCTTGAGCGCCACCGCCCGATCCGGCTGCCCCTGGATCGACAGGGTCGCGAGCGACCCGTCGGGGCGGTCCAGCACGATCGGACCGCAGGTGGAGTCCATCCTGACGGAGGTCAGGCCGGGCCCCGCGGACGGCAGCCGCCGCACCGGGACGTCCAGCCGGTCCGCGAGCCACATGGCCAGCAGCTCGCAGCTCGGATTGAACTCCTCGCCCTCCACCTCGACCCCGGTGACCTCGCAGGTCACCTGGTCCAGGGCCGCGGCGAGCATGGAGCGCCACGGGGTGATCCGCGTCCAGGCGAGGTCGGTGTCGCCCGGCGTGTACGCGTCGGCGCGGGAGACGAGCTCCTGCACCGGCTGCTCCGCCGCGTAGGTGTCGGTGACCCGCCGCTGGGCGAGCGCGCCCAGCGGGTCGGACGCCGGGTCGACGGGGGCGTTCACCGGCCACCAGACGACGACGGGCGCGTCCGGCAGCAGCAGCGGGAGGACCACGGACTGGGCGTGGTCGGCGACCTCGCCGTACAGCCGCAGCACCACCGTCTCGCCGGTCCCGGCGTCGGCGCCGACCCGCACCTCCGCGTCGAGCCGGGCCTTGGCCCGGTCGCGCGGGGAGCGGGAGACCCGCTTGATGACGACGAGGGTGCGCGAGGGGTGCTCGCGCGCCGCGTCGTTGGCGGCCCTGAGGGCGTCGTAGGCGTTCTCCTCGTCGGTCACGATGACCAGGGTGAGGACCATGCCGACGGCCGGGGTGCCGATCGCGCGGCGGCCCTGCACCAGCGCCTTGTTGATCTTGCTGGCCGTCGTGTCAGTGAGGTCGATCTTCATGGCCGGCGCCAGCTCCGTCCGTCTCGTGCGAGCATCTCGTCGGCCTCCGCGGGGCCCCAGGTGCCCGCCGCGTACTGCGCGGGCTTCCCGCTGCGGTCCCAGAACTCCTCGATCGGGTCGAGGATCTTCCACGACAGCTCGACCTCCTCCACCCGGGGGAACAGGTTGGAGTCGCCGAGCAGGACGTCGAGGATGAGCCGTTCGTACGCCTCGGGGCTGGACTCGGTGAACGACTCGCCGTAGGCGAAGTCCATCGAGACGTCCCGGACCTCCATGGAGGTGCCGGGCACCTTGGAGCCGAAGCGCATGGTCACGCCCTCGTCCGGCTGCACCCGGATGACCAGGGCGTTCTGCCCCAGCTCCTCGGTGGCCGTGGAGTCGAACGGGGAGTGCGGCGCCCGCTGGAAGACCACCGCGATCTCGGTGACCCGGCGCCCCAGCCGCTTGCCGGTGCGCAGGTAGAACGGGACACCCGCCCAGCGGCGGTTGTCGATCTCCAGCTTCACCGCGGCGTAGGTGTCGGTCGTGGAGTTCGGGTCGATGCCCTCCTCCTGGAGGTAGCCGACCGCCTTCGCGCCGCCCTGCCAGCCCGCCGCGTACTGCGCACGCACGGTGTTCGCGGCCAGGTCGCCCGGCAGCTTCACCGCGCCCAGCACCTTGGTCTTCTCCGCGGCCAGCGCGTCGGCGTCGAAGGAGGCGGGCTCCTCCATCGCGGTCAGCGCGAGCAGCTGGAGGAGGTGGTTCTGGATGACGTCACGGGCGGCGCCGATGCCGTCGTAGTAGCCGGCCCGGCCGCCGATGCCGATGTCCTCGGCCATGGTGATCTGCACGTGGTCGACGTACGACCGGTTCCAGATCGGCTCGAAGAGGGTGTTGGCGAAGCGGAGCGCCAGGATGTTCTGGACGGTCTCCTTGCCCAGGTAGTGGTCGATCCTGAAGACCTCGTTGGGCGGGAAGACCTCGTGCACCACCTGGTTGAGCTCCTCGGCGCTCTCCAGGTTGTGGCCGAAGGGCTTCTCGATGACCGCGCGGCGCCAGGAGCCCTCCTTCTGGTCGGCCAGCCCGTGCTTCTTGAGCTGCTGGACGACCTTGGGGAAGAACTTGGGCGGCACCGAGAGGTAGAACGCGAAGTTCCCGCCGGTGCCCTGCGCCTTGTCCAGGTCCTCGATGGTGGCCTTCAGCTCCTCGAAGGCCGCGTCGTCGTCGAAGGTGCCCTGGACGAACCGCATCCCCTGGATGAGCTGCTGCCACACCTCCTCGCGGAACGGGGTGCGCGCGTGCTCCTTGACGGCGTCGTGGACCTCCTGGGCGAAGTCCTCGTGCTGCCACTCACGGCGGGCGAAGCCGATGAGGGAGAAGCCCGGCGGCAGCAGCCCGCGGTTCGCCAGGTCGTACACCGCGGGCATCAGCTTCTTGCGGGAGAGGTCGCCCGTGACACCGAAGATCACCAGGCCCGACGGCCCCGCGATGCGCGGGAGCCGTCGGTCGGCGGTGTCACGGAGCGGATTGGCTCCGTCCATACCGGACAAGGTGGGTCAGCCCTCCGAGGGTGCGAGGCGCTTGAGCTCCGCCTCGGTCGAGGCGAGCAGGTCGTTCCAGGCGGACTCGAACTTCTCCACGCCCTCGTCCTCCAGCAGCTGGACGACCTCGTCGTAGGAGATGCCGAGCTTCTCGACCGCGTCGAGGTCGGCGCGGGCCTGCGCGTAGGTGCCGCGCACGGTGTCGCCGGTGATCTGCCCGTGGTCGGCGGTGGCGTCGAGGGTGGCCTCCGGCATGGTGTTGACCGTGCCCGGGGCGACCAGCTCGTCGACGTACAGGGTGTCCTTGTACGCCTTGTCCTTGACGCCGGTCGACGCCCACAGCGGACGCTGCTTGTTGGCCTGCGCCTTGTCGAGGGCGGACCAGCGGTCCGAGGAGAAGACCTCCTCGAACGCCTCGTACGCCAGACGGGCGTTGGCCAGGGCCGCCTTGCCGCGGGCCTCCGCGGCCGCCGGGGTGCCCAGCGCGTCCAGGCGCTTGTCGATCTCGGTGTCCACCCGGGACACGAAGAAGGACGCCACCGAGTGGATCTTCGACAGGTCCAGGCCGCGCTCCTTCGCCTTCTCCAGACCGGCGACGTAGGCGTCCATGACCGCGCGGTAGCGCTCCAGCGAGAAGATCAGCGTGACGTTGACGCTGATCCCGAGGCCGATGACCTCGGTGATCGCCGGGAGACCCGCCAGGGTGGCCGGGATCTTGATGAGGGTGTTCGGACGGTCCACGAGCCAGGCGAGCTGCTTGGCCTCGGCGATCGTCGCCTTGGTGTCGTGCGCCAGGCGCGGGTCCACCTCGATCGAGACCCGGCCGTCCTGGCCGTCGGTCGCGTCGAACACCGGGCGCAGGATGTCGGCGGCGTCGCGCACGTCGGCCGTCGTGATCATGCGGATGGCTTCCTCGACGGTCACCCTGCGGGCCGCGAGGTCCTCGAGCTGCTGGTCGTAGCCGTGGCCGTCCGAGATCGCCTTCTGGAAGATCGACGGGTTGGTGGTGACGCCGACGACGTGCTGCTGGTCGATCAGCTCGGCGAGGTTGCCGGAGGTGATCCGGGTGCGGGACAGGTCGTCCAGCCAGATCGCGACGCCTTCGTCGGAGAGGCGCTTGAGTGCGTCCGTCATGAGAGTTGCATCTCCTGTTTGTCGTGTACCGGCGTCAGCGCGCGGCGGCTTCGATGGATTCCCGGGCCGCGGCGGCCACCGCGTCGGCGGTGAAGCCGAACTCGCGGAACAGGACCTTCGCGTCCGCGGAGGCGCCGAAGTGCTCCAGCGAGACGATGCGGCCGGCGTCCCCGACGTAGCGGTGCCAGGTCAGGCCGACACCGGCCTCGACCGCGACACGCGCCCGCACGGACGGCGGGAGCACCGCGTCCTTGTAGGACTGCTCCTGCTCCTCGAACCACTCCACCGAGGGCATCGACACGACCCGCGCCGGCACGCCGGCGGCCTGGAGCTGCTCACGCGCCTCCACGGCCAGCTGCACCTCGGAGCCGGTGCCGATCAGCACGACCTCCGGAGCGCCGCCCTCCGCCTCGAACAGCACGTAGCCGCCCTTGGCCGCGTCCTCGTTGCGCTCGTAGGTCGGCACGCCCTGACGGGTCAGCGCCAGACCGTGCGGGGCGCCCACGCCGAACTCCTTCGTCCAGCGCCGCAGGATCTCGCGCCAGGCGATCGCGGTCTCGTTGGCGTCGGCCGGGCGGACGACGTTCAGCCCGGGGATGGCGCGCAGCGAGGCGAGGTGCTCCACCGGCTGGTGCGTCGGGCCGTCCTCGCCGAGACCGATCGAGTCGTGCGTCCACACGTAGGTGACCGGCAGGTGCATCAGCGCGGAGAGCCGGACGGCGTTGCGCATGTAGTCGGAGAACACCAGGAAGGTGCCGCCGAAGACACGGGTGTTGCCGTGCAGGGTGATGCCGTTCATCACCGCGGCCATCGCGTGCTCGCGGATGCCGAAGTGCACGGTGCGGCCGTACGGGTCGGCCTCCGGCAGCGGGTTGCCGGCGGGCAGGAACGACGACGTCTTGTCGATCGTCGTGTTGTTCGACCCGGCGAGGTCGGCGGAGCCGCCCCACAGCTCGGGGACGACCGGGCCCAGCGCCTGCAGGACCTTGCCGGAGGCGGCGCGGGTGGCCACCCCCTTGCCGGTCTCGAACTCGGGCAGCTTCTCCTCCCAGCCGGCGGGCAGCTCGCCCGCGCGGATCCGGTCGAAGTCGGCGGCCCGCTCGGGGTTGGCCGTGCGCCACGCGGCGAACGTCTTCTCCCACTCGGCGCGCACGTCACGGCCCCGGTCCAGCGCGCCACGGGTGTGCGCGAGGACCTCGTCGGAGACCTCGAAGCTCTGCTCCGGGTCGAAGCCCAGGACGCGCTTGGTGGCAGCGACCTCCTCGTCGCCCAGCGCCGAGCCGTGCGCGGCCTCGGTGTTCTGGGCGTTCGGGGCGGGCCAGGCGATGATCGAGCGCATCGCGATGAACGACGGACGCGTGGTCTCGGCCTTGGCGGCCTCGATCGCCGCGTGCAGCGCCGCCGGGTCCAGGTCGCCGTTCTCCTTGGGCAGGACCCGCTGCACGTGCCAGCCGTAGGCCTCGTACCGCTGCAGGGTGTCCTCGGAGACCGCGGTCTCGGTGTCGCCCTCGATCGAGATGTGGTTGTCGTCCCACAGCAGGACCAGGTTGCCGAGCTTCTGGTGCCCGGCGAGCGAGGACGCCTCGGCGGAGATGCCCTCCTGGAGGCAGCCGTCACCGGCGATCACGAAGACGTGGTGGTCGAACGGCGAGGTGCCCGGGGCCGCCTCGGGGTCGAACAGACCGCGCTCGTAGCGGGCGGCCATGGCCATGCCCACGGCGTTGGCGACACCCTGGCCGAGCGGGCCGGTCGTCGTCTCGACGCCGGTCGTGTGCCCGTACTCCGGGTGACCGGGGGTCTTGCTGCCCCAGGTGCGGAACGCCTTGATGTCATCCAGCTCCAGACCGAAACCGGCCAGGTAGAGCTGGGTGTACAGGGTCAGGGAGGAGTGGCCCGCGGACAGCACGAAGCGGTCGCGTCCCGTCCAGTCGGCGTCCGCGGGGTCGTGCCGCATCACCTTCTGGAAGAGGGTGTAGGCGGCAGGCGCCAGGCTCATGGCCGTACCCGGATGGCCGTTGCCGACCTTCTGTACGGCGTCCATGGCCAGGACGCGGGCGGTGTCGACCGCACGATCGTCCACTGCGGTCCACTCGAGGTCTGTGGTGGTCGGCTTGGTGCTCACCCTGAGTCAGGGCTCCTCTCCACATGTCGAATCCCGGTGACGAGGGGTGTACCGGGCGATGTCGAGCCTACCGTCGTGTCGGTTGCCCTACTTGTCAGCAGGCGTCTTCCGATCGAACAGGACGTTTCGGCCCCGCGCCGCCCGTGTCCACGTGCTGGGACCGCGCCCGCGCAGGTGAGCAGCGGCCGTCCCCTATGTATACGCACGGTTCCGGCGCGAGGGCTCAACACGAGTCCACCCCCGCGAAGATCGGCTCATGGGCAACGTCTAGAGTGGCGTGGTACGCGCAAGTCTTTACCGGGCCTTCACGCCGGTGGCTTGCTGGGATTTCTCTGTCAGGGGTGTGCGTGACGGCCGTCGAGTCCCGACCCGCAGGGGTCGTCTTGGCTTCCGGCCCGGGGGGCCGTCGGCCGTTCGGGGCCCGCGTCAGGGCGTTCGTGGCGCTGACCAAGCCGCGGATCATCGAGCTGCTGCTCATCACCACCGTGCCGGTGATGTTCCTCGCCGAACAGGGCGTGCCCGACCTCTGGCTGGTGCTCGCCACCTGTCTCGGCGGCTACCTCTCCGCGGGGGGCGCCAACGCGCTCAACATGTACATCGACCGCGACATCGACGCGCTCATGGACCGCACGGCGCAGCGTCCGCTGGTGACCGGCATGGTCTCGCCGCGCGAGGGGCTGGTCTTCGGCCTCGTCCTCGCGGTCGTCTCCACGCTCTGGTTCGGCCTGCTGGTCAACTGGCTCTCCGCCGCACTGGCGCTCGGCGCACTGCTGTTCTACGTGGTCGTCTACACGATGCTCCTCAAGCGCCGTACGGCGCAGAACATCGTCTGGGGCGGCATCGCGGGCTGCATGCCGGTGCTCATCGGCTGGTCCTCGGTGACCAACTCGATGTCGTGGGCCGCGGTCATCCTCTTCCTGGTCATCTTCTTCTGGACGCCGCCGCACTACTGGCCGCTGTCGATGAAGGTGAAGGAGGACTACGCCCGCGTCGGCGTGCCGATGCTGCCCGTCGTGGCCGGCAACACGGTCGTCGCCCGCCAGATCGTCCTCTACAGCTGGGTGATGGTCGCCGTCTCGCTGCTGCTCACCCCGCTCGGCTACACCGGCTGGTTCTACACGGCCGTGGCCCTCGCCGCGGGCGGCTGGTGGCTCTGGGAGGCGCACGCGCTCCAGAGCCGCGCCCGGAGCGGAGCGACCGGCGGCAAGCTCAAGGAGATGCGGCTGTTCCACTGGTCCATCACCTACGTCTCGCTGCTCTTCGTCGCCGTCGCGGTCGACCCGTTCCTGCGCTGAGCACCCGCCTGCCGGGGTGGCGCGTGCCACCCGCCCCCGCCGTGGCCAGGGCGACTACCCGCCGGTAGCATCCTGGCCATGGCAGACACCGAGGTTGAGACGGGCGAGCACGAGGCCGGGCCGGACGCGAAGACCGCGCGCAAGGCGGCGAAGCTCGCCAAGCAGATCAACGCCTTCGCCGCCGCGCACGGCGGCGCCGAGGGCCAGCTCGCCTACATCGGACAGACGGGCACCCGCGTCGTCCTCGTCGGCGAGGACGGAGCCTGGGGCGACCTCGTCGCCCCCACGCACGCCGTGGCCGTCAGCGCGGCCGAGAAGTCCGGCATCACGCTCCACGAGTCCTTCGACGGCGACTTCGCCGCGAAGGTCCGCACCGGCCCCTACGAGTGGACCCGCATGGCGGGCATCCAGGTCGGCGGCCCGTCCAACGGCTGAGCGGCGCCTCCCGCCGGGATCGCCCATCAGGACCGGGGAAGCACGGTCCGGGGACGCGTGGCCCGAGGAAGCACGGTATGGGGAAGTCCGGCCCGGGGAAGCGTCGCCCGGAGCAGGAAAGGCCCCGGGGCCGGCGCCGCCTCCTCGGTGTGCCGGGCCGGCCGGTACTGCCACGGGGTGCTCCGCACGGAACCCGGCCCCCGGCACCTCCGAGGCCCGGACCGGCCCCCTCCCGGGGGGCCGCCGGCCGCCCGTCACCGCGTTCCGCGCCGTCCGGACCGGGTCGCCGCCTGACACCGACGCCCTCGCTGCCCGGTCCCGGAATCCACTGCCCGCCCGCCCGTCCACCCGGCCCGCCGACGCGGGCCGGTGGCGGCCGAGGCGGGCAGACGCCTGCCGAAGGGCACCCGCATCGGCACCGGCCCGTCCGGCTCCGGGCCGCCAGGTGACCTCACGGGCCCGGCGGCACCGCGGCCGCCGTGGAGGCCGAATCGTCGGCTTGTGCTTCCGGTTCCGGGCAACGCGCCGGAGTGCGTTCCGTCTCGGGGAGCGAACCGGAGTCGCCGGGCCGCTGCCTGCGGGAGCCCCGCCCGGGTGGCCGTGCACCGCCGGGGAGTTCTGTGCACACGCGGGGCCGCCGGCCGGGAGCGTCCGGTCCCGGGCATCGCGCCGGGGTGCGTTCCGTGTCGGGGTGTCCCGGGCCAGGGGTCGCCGGGCTGCTGTGCGCGGCCGGGAGGGCCGGTGACCGCGGGGCCGTCGGCCGGGAGCCTTCGGCGCCGGTCAACGCGCCGGAGTGCGTACTGCCTCGCGGCGGCGCGAGCGGAGTCGCCGGCAGCGCGCGCCGGTCAGGCGGCGGAGAGCGCGTCCGCGGGGCGGCCGGGGGAGGGGACCGCGACCGCGGGCCGTTCGCGCAGGCTCATCGCGAGCCGGACCACGGCGATCCACAGCAGCGCGGAGCCCAGCATGTGCAGGCCCACCAGGATCTCCGGTACGTCGGTGAAGTACTGCACGTAGCCGATCACGCCCTGCGCCAGGACCACCAGCAGCAGGTCGCGTGCGCGGGCCCGGGTGTCGTCCGGAGCGTCCACCACGCGGACCACCAGCCACATGGCGACGGCCAGCGCGCAGACCACCCAGGCGGCGATGGCGTGGATGTGGGCGGCGGCCGCCCAGTCCCACGGCATCCGCGGCACGTCGCTGCTGTCGCCCGCGTGCTTGCCCGAGCCCGTCACCGACGTGCCCAGCACGATCAGCACCACCGTCGCCCCGACGATCGCCCAGGACAGCTTGCGCACCGGGCGCGGCACGCGGGGACGGGGGGCGCCGTCGCCCTCGCCGGTGCGCACCCAGGTGATCGTCGCCACCGTCAGCAGACCGTTCGCGAGCAGGAAGTGCCCGGCCACGCTCCAGGGGTTGAGACCCAGCCAGACGGTGATCCCGCCGATCACCGCGTTGGCCAGCACGATCCAGAACTGCACCCAGGCCAGCCGGGTGAGGCCCCGGCGCCGCGGCTTGACGGAGCGCACGGCGATGATCGCCCAGCCGACGGCCGCGGACAGCACGTAGGTCAGCAGCCGGTTGCCGAACTCGATCGCGCCGTGGAGACCCTGCGCGGGCGTGGCGAACAGGCTGTCGTCCGTGCACTTGGGCCAGGTGTCGCAACCGAGGCCGGATCCGGTCAGCCGGACGGCGCCGCCCGTCACGATGATGAGCACGCTCATCAGGACGGCGGAGAGGGCGGCGCGCCGCAGGGTCCGGGGCGACGGGGTCCAGCGCTTGGCGATGTGGGCGAGGGGGGTCTGCACGGCCCCTATCGTAGGCGGGCGCTTGTGCATGCATTCACGAGGGGTCGGTTCCGGGCGGGAACGTCATGCGGAAGCGCGAACCGTCCCAGTGGTCCTCCTCGTCCCACCAGAGGGCGAACCGCCAGCGGGCGGCGTCGGCCGGCCGGTCCGGAGAGTGCAGGAACGCGTCGGCGAGCTCGTCCGCCACCGCCTGCGCCGTGCGGTCCGTCACCGCGTCCATCCCGCGCCACGGGAAGGCCATTGGCCGCCACGAGCCGTCCCCCGCGCAGACGTCGAACCGCCACACGGCCCGCCAGGAGCGAGCCCGCAGGATCCGGCGCACCTCGGCACGGTCCAGGGCCAGCCCCTCGGCGATCGCGTCCGGCGACATGCCCTCGATGCGTCCCGCGACCACGGCCAGCGGCAGCAGCCGGGCCGGCAGCAGTTCCCGTTTGTGCAGCTGGGTGAGCCCGCCGTCGAAGGGGCAGCGCCGCAGCCGGCGCTCCAGCTGGTCGCCCAGGTGCTCCAGGACGGCGGCGTGGGCCCGCTCGGCGGGGTCCGGCGCCGTCCACGCGTCGTGGAAGGCACGTTCCGCCCGCACCGCCCACTCCGCCGCGTCCACCGGGCGGCCGAGTTCCTCCAGCCGGTCGCCGAGGAACGCGTGGGCCTGGGCCAGCCCCTCACGGTTGCGGGGGTCGCCCTGGTCCAGGGACTCCCAGACGGCGATGGCCCGGTGCGTCGCGTCGACCGCCGCCAGACCCGCCAGCCGGTCATCCGCCCCCGGCTGTTCGCCCTGCGGGTGGAAGGCGTAGCGCGGCAGCCCGAGTTCGTCGCTGAGCGGCTCGGCGAGGTAGACGGCCTGGCTGATCAGGGCCCGGGCGAACCACCGCGCGTGCTCTGCGTCGTGCCCGGCGGGCTCGGCGCCGTGGCGGACGGCCGCGTCGACGGCGGCCAGCGCGTCCACGCGTCTGCCGATGTCGAAGTGGTGGCGGGCCAGGTCGCTGTAGCGCAGCCCGAGTCTGGCGGTGAGGGAGAGATCGTCCACGGCGTGCGGGGCGAGCGCGGCGATCAGATCGGTGAGCATCCGCTCCCGCTCGCGGGGCGCGGCCCCGGGGCGGCCCGACCTGACCTTCGCCCATTGCGCGTCGAGTCGCAGTACGGCACAGCGTTCCATCCAGACCTCCGGTCGTGCGGGTCCCGATGGAAGCATCCTGGCGCGCGCCTCACTCCCAGCGGAAGAGCCGGGCTGCGGCACCCAGTCCGAGCACGGCCCACACGGCGAGAATGCCCATGTCTCCCCACGGCACTCCCGCGCCGTCCCGCAGGACGTCGCGCAGGCCGTCGGAGAGCGCCGAGATCGGCAGCAGGGCGAGCACCGCGGCGACGCCCTCGGGGAAGCGGTCCAGCGGCACGATCACGCCACCGCCCACCAGGAGCAGGAGGAAGACCAGATTGGCCGCGGCCAGCGTCGCCTCGGCCTTCAGCGTCCCCGCCATCAGCAGCCCGAGCCCGGAGAAGGCCGCGGTGCCGAGCACCAGGAGCAGCACCGCCCACAGCGGGTTGCCCTGCGGGTTCCAGCCGAGGCCGAACGCGATCACCGTCAGCAGCAGGATCTGGAGCACCTCGGTCGCGAGCACCGACAGCGTCTTGGCGCACATCAGCGCCCACCGGGGGACGGGCGAGGCGCCGAGCCGCTTGAGCACGCCGTAGCGCCGCTCGAAGCCGGTCGCGATGGCCTGGCCGGTGAACGCCGTCGACATGACCGCCAGGGCGAGGACCCCCGGGGCGAGGAAGTCGACCGGCTCGCCCGCCCCGGTGTCGACGATGTCGACCGTGGAGAAGAGGACCAGCAGCAGCGACGGGATGATCACGGTGAGCAGCAGCTGCTCGCCGTTGCGCAGCAGCATCCTGGTCTCGAAGGCCGCCTGGGCGGTGATCATGCGGGCGAGGGGTGCCGCGCCCGGCTTCGGGGTGTACATGCCGGTGCTCATCCGCGCAGCTCCTTGCCGGTCAGCTCCAGGAAGACGTCCTCCAGCGTGTGCCGCTCCACCGAGATCCGGTCGGGCATCACCCCGTGCTGGGCGCACCAGGAGGTCACGGTGGCCAGCAGCTGCGGGTCGACCCGGCCGCCGACGCGGTAGACGCCGGGGGTCGGCTCGGCGGCGGTGGAGCCGTCGGGCAGTGCCTTGAGCAGGGAGCCGATGTCGAGACCGGGCCTGCCGGTGAAGCGGAGGGTGTTCTCGGCGCCGCCCCGGCACAGCTCCTCGGCGGTGCCCCGGGCGATCACCCGGCCCGCGTCCACGATCGCGACCGCGTCCGACAGCTCCTCGGCCTCGTCCATGAAGTGGGTGGTCAGCACGGTGGTGACGCCGTCGGCGCGCAGTTCGCGCACCAGCTCCCAGGTGGAACGGCGGGCCTGCGGGTCGAGGCCCGCCGTCGGCTCGTCGAGGAAGACCAGCTCGGGGCGGCCGACGACGGCCATGGCGAGCGCCAGGCGCTGCTGCTGGCCGCCGGAGAGCCGCCGGTAGGAGGTGCGGCCGCAGCCGCCCAGCCCCAGACGTTCGATCAGGTCGTCGACGTCCAGCGGGTGGGCGTGCAACCGCGCCATGTGCCGGAGCATCTCCTCGGCGCGGGCGCCGGAGTAGACGCCGCCCGACTGGAGCATCACGCCGATCCGCGGACGCAGCCGGGCCGCGTCGGCCACCGGGTCGAGTCCGAGGACGCGCACGGTGCCCGCGTCGGGACGGCGGTAGCCCTCGCAGGTCTCCACCGTGGTCGTCTTCCCGGCGCCGTTGGGGCCGAGCACGGCGGTCACGGAGCCGGTGGCCACGTCGAGGTCCAGGCCGTCCACCGCGGTCTTCGATCCGTACCGTTTGACCAGGCCCCGGACCCGGACGGCCCACTCGTCACTCATGCGGGGAAGTCTAGGGACCCGCCCGGACGCCTCCGCCCGCGCCCCCGTGACCGGCCCGCGGGCCGGACCGGCGGGGCACGGGCCGGTCACGCGGGCCGGCGGTGGCCGCCACGCGGCGGGTTCCGCCGGGATTCGATCCCGTGAGGCGGCCCGGCGGCGCCCGTGGGGCGTCTCCCGGGGGTGGCGCGGACAGCGGCCCGGACCTGCGGCGGAGCGGTCCGGGTGATCGTTTCCGCAGGTCAGCTTAGGTATGCCTAAGTGATGCACGGCACCGCGCGGGGGCCGGGACGTGGCTTGTCGTTCGCCGATGAATTACGCAACAATGGCGTTGTGAAAAACGCTGGCGAGGCTCCCCACGAGGAACTCGCGACCGGTGAGCGCTCCACGCGCAACCGTGTCGCGCGCTCCGTACTGGACCACGGCCCCTCCACCGTCGCCGACCTCGCGGGCCGGCTCGGGCTCACCCAGGCGGCCGTCCGCCGCCACCTCGACGCCCTCGTCTCCGAGAACGTCGTGGAACCCCGTGAGCAGCGTGTCTACGGCACGCGCACCCGCGGCCGCCCCGCCAAGGTCTTCGCCCTCACCGACTGCGGCCGGGACGCCTTCGACCAGTCGTACGACACGCTGGCCGTCGACGCCCTCCGCTGGATCGAGCGGACCGCGGGCGGCGGAGCGGCCGGCGAGGCCGCCGTGGCCGCCTTCGCGCGGGACCGCATCGAGACCCAGGGCGAGAACTACCGCGCCGCCGTCGCCGCCGCCGCCCCCGAGGAGCGGGCCGAGGCGCTGGCCAAGGCCCTGAGCGCCGACGGGTACGCTGCTACGGCCCGTACCGCGCCGGTCGGCGAGCAGCTCTGCCAGCACCACTGCCCGGTCGCCCACGCGGCCGAGAAGTACCCGCAGCTGTGCGAGGCGGAGACCGAGTTCTTCTCGAAGCTCCTCGGGACGCACGTGCAGCGGCTCGCCACCATCGCCCACGGCGACGGCGTCTGCACCACGTTCATCCCGCGCGGCTCCACCGGGAGCGGCGCCGCACAGACCACCACACCATCAGCATCTGCAAGCACGGCCGGGAGGAACCCCGCATGACTCTCCCCACGGAGACTGCCCACCCCGAACTCGAGGGTCTGGGCACGTACGAATTCGGCTGGGCCGACTCCGACGCGGCCGGCGCCGCCGCCAAGCGCGGTCTCTCCGAGGAAGTCGTCCGCGACATCTCCGCGAAGAAGAACGAGCCGGAGTGGATGCTGAAGCTGCGGCTCAAGGGCCTGCGGCTGTTCGACAAGAAGCCGATGCCGAGCTGGGGCTCCGACCTGTCGGGCATCGACTTCGACAACATCAAGTACTTCGTGCGGTCCACCGAGGCGCAGGCCGCCTCCTGGGAGGACCTGCCCGAGGACATCAAGAACACCTACGACAAGCTCGGCATCCCGGAGGCGGAGAAGCAGCGCCTGGTCGCCGGTGTCGCGGCGCAGTACGAGTCCGAGGTCGTCTACCACCAGATCCGCGAGGACCTGGAGGAGCAGGGCGTCATCTTCCTGGACACCGACACCGCGCTCAAGGAGCACCCGGAGCTCTTCCAGGAGTACTTCGGCACCGTCATCCCGGTCGGCGACAACAAGTTCGCCTCGCTGAACACGGCCGTGTGGTCCGGCGGATCCTTCATCTACGTCCCCAAGGGTGTCCACGTGGACATCCCGCTCCAGGCCTACTTCCGCATCAACACGGAGAACATGGGCCAGTTCGAGCGGACGCTGATCATCGTCGACGAGGACGCCTACGTCCACTACGTCGAGGGCTGCACCGCCCCGATCTACTCCTCGGACTCGCTGCACAGCGCCGTGGTCGAGATCATCGTCAAGAAGGGCGGCCGCTGCCGCTACACGACCATCCAGAACTGGTCGAACAACGTCTACAACCTGGTCACCAAGCGCGCCGTGGCCTACGAGGGCGCGACCATGGAGTGGGTCGACGGCAACATCGGCTCCAAGGTCACCATGAAGTACCCGGCCGTCTACCTGATGGGCGAGCACGCCAAGGGCGAGACCCTGTCCATCGCCTTCGCGGGCGAGGGCCAGCACCAGGACGCCGGCGCCAAGATGGTCCACATGGCCCCGAACACCTCCTCGAACATCGTCTCCAAGTCGGTGGCCCGCGGCGGCGGCCGCACCTCCTACCGCGGCCTGATCGAGATCGGCGAGGGCGCCCCGGGCGCCAAGTCCAACGTGCTCTGCGACGCCCTGCTCGTCGACACGATCTCCCGCTCGGACACCTACCCGTACGTCGACGTCCGCGAGGACGACGTCTCGATGGGCCACGAGGCGACCGTCTCCAAGGTCTCCGAGGACCAGCTCTTCTACCTGATGAGCCGCGGCCTCACCGAGTTCGAGGCGATGGCCATGATCGTGCGCGGCTTCGTCGAGCCGATCGCCAAGGAACTCCCCATGGAGTACGCGCTGGAGCTCAACCGGCTGATCGAGCTGCAGATGGAGGGCTCGGTGGGCTAGGCCCCCCAAGGCCCCGGGCACCCGCCCGGACCCGCCGCCCCGATCACGTCCCCGGGCTCACACGGTGAGCCCAGTGAGCGGGCCCGGTGGCGGCCGCGGCCGGAGCAGAGCTTCCGGCCGCGGCCGCCGAGGACCCGCGAACGCACCGAATGCAGAAAGCGAGCAGACCGACAGCCATGGCTGAGGCTCAGAACGCCCCCGAGGACCTCCGCAGTACTCCGGTCCAGGGGGGACCCCCTCCGGTGGGCTCCACCACCGCCGGCTCCATCGCGGTGGCCGCGGAGTCGACCGTCGCCACCCGTATGAGCGCGCCCCCGTCGTTCGACGTGGCGGACTTCCCGGTCCCGCACGGCCGCGAGGAGGAGTGGCGGTTCACCCCGCTGGAGCGCCTCCGCGGGCTCCACGACGGCACCGCCGTCGCCACCGGTTCGGGCGTCAAGGTCGCGATCGAGGCGCCCGAGGGCGTCACCGTGGAGACCGTCGGCCGCGACGACGCGCGGCTCGGCCGCGCGGGCACCCCGGTCGACCGGGTCGCCGCCCAGGCGTACTCCTCGTTCGAGCAGGCGTCGGTCGTCACCGTGCCCAAGGAGACCGTGCTCACCGAGCCGGTCCGGATCGCCGTGCACGGCGAGGGCGGCACCGCCTTCGGCCACCAGCTGATCGAGCTGGGCGCGTTCGCCGAGGCCGTCGTCGTCATCGACCACACCGGTGACGCGGTCCTCGCGGCCAACGTCGACTACGTCCTCGGCGACGGCGCCAAGCTGACCGTCGTCTCCGTCCAGGACTGGAACGACAAGGCCGTCCACGTCGCCCAGCACAACGCGCTGGTCGGCCGGGACGCCTCCTTCAAGTCCGTGGTGGTCACCTTCGGCGGCGACCTGGTCCGCCTCCACCCGCGCGTCTCGTACGCCGGCACCGGCGGCGAGGCCGAGCTCTTCGGCCTGTACTTCACCGACCGGGGCCAGCACCAGGAGCACCGCCTCCTCGTCGACCACAACGTGCCGCACTGCAAGTCCAACGCGGTCTACAAGGGCGCCCTCCAGGGCGACGACGCGCACGCGGTGTGGATCGGCGACGTCCTGATCCGCGTCGCGGCCGAGGGCACCGACACCTACGAGATGAACCGCAACCTCGTCCTCACGGACGGCGCGCGCGTCGACTCGGTGCCGAACCTCGAGATCGAGACCGGCGAGATCGCCGGCGCCGGCCACGCCTCCGCCACCGGCCGCTTCGACGACGAGCAGCTCTTCTACCTGATGGCCCGCGGCATCCCCCAGGCCGAGGCCCGCCGTCTGGTCGTCCGCGGCTTCTTCGCCGAGCTCGTCCAGCAGATCGGCCTGCCGGACGTCGAGGAGCGCCTCATCGCCAAGATCGAGGCGGAGCTGGAGGCGTCCGTCTGATGACCTTCGTCAGAGCCTGCGCGCTGAGCGAGCTGGAGGAGGACACCCCGAAGCGGGTGGAACTCGACGGCACGCCGGTGTCGCTGGTGCGCACCGAGGGCGAGGTGTTCGCGATCAACGACATCTGCTCGCACGCGAACGTCTCGCTGTCGGAGGGCGAGGTCGAGGACTGCGCGATCGAGTGCTGGCTGCACGGCTCCAGCTTCGACCTCCGCACCGGCAAGCCGTCCGGGCTTCCCGCCACGCGCCCCGTGCCCGTATACCCCGTACAGATCGAAGGGGACGATGTGCTCGTCTCCGTCACCCAGGAGTCCTGAGTCACCCATGGCAACGCTTGAAATCCGCGACCTGCACGTCTCCGTCGAAGCCGACAACGGCTCCCGGGAGATCCTCAAGGGCGTCGACCTGACCGTGAAGCAGGGCGAGACCCACGCCATCATGGGCCCCAACGGCTCCGGCAAGTCGACCCTCGCCTACTCCATCGCGGGCCACCCCAAGTACACGATCACCGGTGGCACCGTGACCCTGGACGGCGAGGACGTCCTGGAGATGTCCGTCGACGAGCGCGCCCGCGCCGGCATGTTCCTCGCCATGCAGTACCCGGTCGAGGTCCCCGGCGTCTCGGTCTCCAACTTCCTGCGCACCTCCGCCACCGCGATCCGCGGCGAGGCCCCCAAGCTCCGCACCTGGGTGAAGGAGGTCAAGGAGGCGATGGGCGAGCTCCACATGGACCCGGCCTTCGCCGAGCGCAACGTCAACGAGGGCTTCTCCGGCGGTGAGAAGAAGCGCCACGAGATCCTCCAGATGGAGCTCCTCAAGCCGAAGATCGCGATCCTCGACGAGACGGACTCCGGCCTGGACGTCGACGCGCTCCGCGTCGTCTCCGAGGGCGTCAACCGGGTGCGTGCCACGGGCGAGGTCGGCACCCTGCTGATCACCCACTACACGCGCATCCTGCGCTACATCCAGCCCGACCACGTGCACGTCTTCGCGGGCGGCCGGATCGTCGAGTCGGGTGGCCCCGAGCTCGCCGACAAGCTGGAGGCAGAGGGTTACGAGCAGTACACCAAGGGCGGCGTCTCTCTGTGAGCGACGCGCCCCGGGCCACCGGCCCGCAGACCGCCTCCGACCCGCGGGTGAGCCCCGCGGGCGGAGCAGGGCACGAAAGGGGATGGGCGTGACACAGCTGCCCGGCCTCCTCGACACGGAGGCGATCCGCAAGGACTTCCCGGTCCTCGACCGGGTGCTCCACGACGGCAAGAAGCTCGTCTACCTGGACAACGCGGCGACCTCGCAGAAGCCGCGCCAGGTGCTCGACGCGCTCAGCGCCTACTACGAGCGCCACAACTCCAACGTCCACCGCGGTGTGCACGTGCTCGCCGAGGAGGCCACGGCGCTGTACGAGGGCGCCCGTGACAAGGTCGCGGCGTTCGTCAACGCGCCGAGCCGCGACGAGGTGATCTTCACCAAGAACGCCTCGGAGTCGCTCAACCTCGTCGCCAACATGCTGGGCTGGGCGGACGAGCCCTACCGCGTGGACCGCGAGACCGAGATCGTCATCACGGAGATGGAGCACCACTCCAACATCGTCCCGTGGCAGCTGCTGTCGCAGCGCACCGGCGCCAAGCTGAAGTGGTTCGGCCTCACCGACGACGGACGGCTCGACCTGTCCGGAATCGAGCAGGTCATCACGGAGAAGACGAAGATCGTCTCCTTCACGCTCGTCTCCAACATCATGGGCACCGTCAACCCGGTCGAGGCGATCGTCCGCCGCGCCCAGGACGTCGGCGCCCTGGTGCTGATCGACGCCTCGCAGGCCGCCCCGCACATGGTGCTGGACGTGCAGGCGCTCGGCGCCGACTTCGTGGCCTTCACCGGCCACAAGATGTGCGGCCCGACCGGCATCGGCGTGCTCTGGGGACGGCAGGAACTGCTGGAGGACCTGCCTCCGTTCCTCGGCGGCGGCGAGATGATCGAGACCGTGTCGATGCACTCGTCGACCTACGCGCCGGCACCCCACAAGTTCGAGGCGGGCACGCCCCCGATCGCGCAGGCCGTCGGCCTCGGCGCGGCCGTGGACTACCTCACCTCGATCGGCATGGAGAACATCGCCCGGCACGAGCACGCCCTCACCGAGTACGCGGTGAAGCGGCTGCTGGAGGTGCCGGACCTGCGGATCATCGGCCCGACCACGGCCGAGGACCGCGGCGCGGCGATCTCCTTCACGCTCGGCGACATCCACCCGCACGACGTGGGCCAGGTGCTGGACGAGCAGGGCATCGCGGTCCGCGTGGGACACCACTGCGCGCGGCCGGTCTGCCTGAGGTACGGAATTCCCGCGACCACGCGGGCGTCGTTCTATCTGTACTCCACGCCGGCAGAGGTCGATGCTCTGGTCGACGGCCTGGAGCACGTCCGTAACTTCTTCGGATGAAGGGCTGACGACGCGTGAAGCTGGATTCGATGTACCAGGACGTCATCCTGGACCACTACAAGAACCCGCACGGGCGGGGCTTGCGGGACGGTGACGCCGAGGTGCACCACGTCAACCCGACGTGCGGCGACGAGATCACGCTCCGGGTGAAGTACGACGGCTCCCGCATCGAGGACGTCTCGTACGAGGGGCAGGGCTGCTCGATCAGCCAGGCCTCCGCATCCGTGCTGAACGAACTGCTGGTCGGCAAGGAGCTCGCCGAGGCGCAGCGGATCCAGGGCACCTTCCTGGAGCTGATGCAGTCGAAGGGGCAGCTGGAGCCCGACGACGCGATGGAGGAGGTGCTGGAGGACGCGGTCGCGTTCGCCGGCGTCTCCAAGTACCCCGCCCGTGTGAAGTGCGCCCTGCTGAGCTGGATGGCGTGGAAGGACGCGACCGCGCAGGCGCTGGGCGGCGGCACCGACCCCGAGAGGACAACGGCATGACGGAGAACGCTGGGGCGGCGCTGAAGCCGGCCTCCGAGGAAGAAGTCCGCGAGGCGCTGTACGACGTCGTCGACCCCGAGCTGGGGATCGACGTCGTCAACCTGGGCCTCATCTACGGCATCCACATCGACGACTCCAACGTCGCGACCCTGGACATGACGCTGACGTCGGCTGCCTGTCCGCTGACCGACGTGATCGAGGACCAGGCGAAGTCCGCGACCGACGGCATCGTCAACGAGCTGAAGATCAACTGGGTCTGGATGCCGCCGTGGGGCCCGGACAAGATCACGGACGACGGGCGCGAGCAGCTGCGCGCGCTCGGCTTCAACGTCTGAGCCGGTCCCCGGCCCAGCCCGGGACGCGAACGGCCGTGCCCGTCAGGCAGACTGACGGGCATGGCCGTTTCCCTTTACCAGATCGCGATCGACTGCCACGACGCCCCGGCGCTGGCCCGGTTCTGGACGCAGGTGCTCGACTGGAAGATCGTGTACGAGGACGCCCACGAGATCGTCATCGGGGCGGACGCCGCCGCGCTGCCCGGCATGTGCTTCCTCCCCGTCCCCGAGGGCCGCACCGTCAAGAACCGTCTCCACCTCGACCTCAGCCCGGACGACCAGGCCGCCGAGGTCGAGCGGATCCTCGCGCTCGGCGCCACCCGGGCCGACGTGGGCCAGGGCGAGGACGTGACCTGGGCGGTGCTCGCCGACCCGGAGGGCAACGAGTTCTGCGTGCTGCGCCCGAAGAAGACGCTGGCGGACTGAGTACCTCCGCACGCCTGGCCCCGGGTCCGCGGGAGCCGGGATGCGCCTCGGCCCGGGTCCGCGGGAGCCGGGACGTGCGCCGCCCGGTCCGCGGGAGCCGGGCCCGCGGGCACCCCGGCCCCGGGGAACGGCTCAGGCCGTCTCGCGGTACGTCGCCTCGTCGAAGTCGGCCGGAAGCCCGCCGCCGGTCAGGTCCCAGGTCCACAGCCCGGCGAACGCGCCGGTGAAGCCGAGGCCGCGGATGAGGCCGTCCTCGACGTCCTCGGCGTGCTCGTCCGAGAGGACCGTCGCGTCGAGCGCCCCGCCGAGGGGCCGCCAGCCGGTTCCGGCGTCGTACCGGAAGCGCAGCCGGGGCCCGTCCACGTCGAACCCCAGCCGCAGCCGCGCGGTGTCGCCGAGGGGGACCTGGCCCGCCTCGTCGAGCGTGACCACGCCCCGGTCGCTGCCCGCCGCGCGCAGCACGGGGCGGCCGTCGTCGTCGGCGGTGACGTGGAGGAAATACCAGGTGAGCGTGTTGTAGTACGCGGTGATCCCGGCCAGGTGCTGGAAGGAGCGCGGCCGGTACTCGACCGTCGCCTCGAAGGAGCAGCGGTGCGAGGTCAGGCGCCGGGCGACCAGGCTGGGGCCGGTCAGGCTCCTCGGGGAGCGTCCGCCGCGCAGCCGCAGGTGGGAGGGCCGCTCGGTCAGGGACAGCCAGTCGGCCGACGGATGCCGGCGCAGGGTCGACCAGTCGGGCCCCAGTTCGGCCGCGTCGAAGTCGTCGGTGTCGTCGGTGCCGTCGGTGTCGTCGGTGCTGTCCGTGCTGTCGGCGTCATCGGTGTCGTCGGAGCGGGTGGGGCCGTCGTCCATGCTGTCGGCGGCACGGCCGTGCTCCGGCGGCCGGGGCGCGGCAGCAGGGCCGGGCGCCGGGACGCGGAGCTCCGGAAGGCCCGTGGGCGTCCGGGGCCACCCGTCCGGGGTCCAGGCGACCGGCGTCAGGGCCGTCTCGCGGCCGAGGACGCACGGACCGTGCCGCCCCAGCGGCCTGGCCACCAGGTACGCCATGTACCAGCGGCCGTCGGCGGTCTCCACCAGGCTGCCGTGACCGGCCTTCTGGAGGGGATGGTCCGGCCGGCCGGCGGAGGTGACGAGCGGGCCGGCCGGGTCGCGTTCGTAGGGGCCGGTGACCGAGCGGGAGCGCGCCACGGTCACCCGGTGCCCGTAGCCCGTGCCGCCGTCCGCGGTGAGCAGGTAGTACCAGGGGCCGCGGCGGTAGAGGTTGGGGCCCTCGACCCACGCGTCCTGCGCGGGGAGGACGATCCGCCGCGGCTCGCCGGTGAGCGCGCGGCGGGTCCGGTCGTACCGGGTGATCTCCAGCCCGGTGGATCCGCCGTGACCCGGACGCCAGTCGTGGACCATGTTCAGCAGGAGGCTCTCCCCGCCGTCGTGGAACAGCGAGGCGTCGAAGCCCCGGGCGTGCAGCGGCACCGGATCGGACCACGGGCCGTGCGGCGCCGGCGCGGTGACGAGCAGATTGGGACTGTCGGTGAAGCCGCCCGCGTACGTGGACACGTTGCTGTACACGAGGTGGAACAGGCCGTCCGCATGGCTGAGGGCGGGTGCCCAGACGCCCCCGGAGTCAGGGCATCCGGTCAGGTCGAGCAGCCGGGGACCGTCCAGCGCGCCGCCCAGCGGCCGCCAGTGCACCAGATCCGTCGAATGGTGCAGCCGGACGCCGGGGGCCCACTCGAAGGTCGAGGTGGCCAGGTAGTAGTCGGACCCCACGCGCACGATCGACGGGTCGGGGTGCGACCCCGCCAGCACCGGATTGCCGATCACACCCGGAACCTGCTCCCTCATCACCCCTCCGGCCGATCCCGGGCACGGGCGGCCGGTGATCACTCCGGACCGTAGTGTCGAACGTGTTCGCGGGCAACGGCCGGTCGGTCCGGGGTGCCGGGAGGGGGCTCACGGGCCCGCGGGCACCTCTTCGGCCGGTGCGCCGGGGGGAGGCGTCAGGCCGGTGAGGGCGCAGCGGGCGTCGTGGGCGCTCAGCGCCGCCCGGACCCGGATCACGTCGGAGCCCGAGGTGGCGTCCAGGCCGGTGGCGTCGGCCGCCCGCCGGAGCCGGTAGTCCACCGTGTTCGGGTGGATGCGCAACAGCTCGGCGGTACGCTGCCGGCTCAGCCCGCACTGGAGGAACGCCCGCAGCGTGCCCAGGAGTTCGGGCCTGTCGGCGAGCGGCCCCACCAGGTCGGCGAGCGCGTCGCGGGCCGGTCCCGGACGCATCAGCTGGTACTCCAGCAGCACGTCGGAGAGCCGGTGGACGCCCGGCCCCCGGCCCGAGGCGATCGCCACCGCGCGGATCTCGTGGACCAGACCGGCCGCCGCGGCGACGTCCTCGGGGGAGGCCGCCGTCGCGCCGGCCACGATCTCCACCCCGGCGACACGGCTCATGTGGGACACCACACCGGCCAGCCAGCTCCAGTCCTCCTCCGTCAGCAGGCCGGCCGGGACCCGGCGGGGGACCAGCACGATGCCGCCCTCGGCGCCCAGCGCCGCCAGCACGGGGGCGCCGACATGACGCTCCAGTTCGACGCGCAGCCGGCGGCGCTTGCGCTTGACGGCGATCAGCGGGCTCACCCCCTCGGTCCGTTCGTCCGGGTGGGGGCCGACCGAGAGCCCGAGCACGAGGTAGCAGGGCGGCAGGTCGAAGCCCCAGTGGGCGCTGCGGGTCCGCACGTCGTCGCCGTCGAGGAGCGCCGTCAGCACCGCCTGCCGGGCCGACTGCTCCTCGCTCGCCGCCGCCTGCCGCTCGGTGAAGTACCCGGCCACCACGGTGGCGGTCATCTGCTCCAGGAAACGGAGCACCAGCAGCCCCGCCTCCTGCACGGCGTCCAGGTCGTCCGGGCCGGCGTGGGGCGCCATCCGCTCCAGGCACTCCTGGGCCCCCACGTGGTACGCGCGGATCACCGACTCCACCGGCACGCCCTCCTCGGCGCGCTTCGCGGCCGACTGGCGGAGCACCTGCAACTGGGCGTCGTCCGGGAGTTCGCCGGTGCGCAGGACCGTCGCGCAGCTGCGGATGGCCTGCTCGACGACCCTGCGGATGTCGTTGCGCAGCTGCTCGTCGGGGAGGGTGCCGTAGACCGGCACGAGGTCGACCAGCCGGTCGAGCACCGCCGAGGTCAGTTCGCGCAGGGAGCCGGTGAGGCGGTGGTGCAGGGGCACGCCGCCGTAGGCAGGCGGCACGTAGCTGTCACTGTCCACTGGGCGACCTCATCGACCCTCGTACCTTACTTGCGGGTAACCAAGGTCGCCGCAGGAGGCGGGGGGTGTCAAGCACCGGTTCTCAGGTCCGGTGCGCCCCCGCGGCCTCGGCGAGCGCCGGTCCGAGGTTCTCCTTGCGCATCCGCTCGTCGACGTAGAGCAGGCCGAGGACCAGCGGCGGGAAGACCGCCGTCACGGCCTGCCCGACCAGGGCGCCGAGCAGCGCGAAGGCGAGCATCACCGCCGCGGCCACCGCGGCGCCGCCGCCGGACGAGCCGTCGGAGAGGGAGGCCGGACCGGCGGGGAGCAGGCTCATCAGCTGGAGCGGCAGCTGGACGAGGTAGGCGGCCACGGCGGCCATCAGGAAGGCCAGCATCGAGATGCCGAAGACGCGCCACCAGCTGCCGCGCACCAGCTGCGCCGAGCGGGACAGCGAGCGCATCACGCCCTGCTGCTCGAAGACCGCGGCCGCCGGGGCCAGCGAGAACCGCACCCACAGCCAGACCGCCGGCGGGCCCGTCAGCAGCACGCCCAGCAGACCGCCCAGGAAGAGCCAGCCGTAGCCGCTCCCGTCGTCGGAGACCAGCGCCAGGAGCGCGAAGATCATGCCGAAGAACGTCAGGACCAGCAGCACCAGCGGGACGGCCGCGATCAGCCCGGAGATCAGAAGGCTGCCGAGCACGGCCCACATCCTCGGCAGCGCCCGGCGCCACAGGGTGCGGAAGGAGCTCGGCAGTCCGAGCACCGCGTCCTGGAGGACCGCCGGACAGGCCGCGTGGACCAGGGCGCCCGCCACCAGCATCACCGCCCCGGCGGTGAGGTAGACCCCGCCGAAGGCCGCCAGCAGCGGCCAGACGTCGTCGGCGCGGGTGGACTCCGAGGTGTCGGCGAGATGCTGGATGTCGTGCGCGAACACCGCGTACGCCGCGGCCAGCGCGGCGGCGAACAGCGCCAGCGCCCCGCCGTAGACCGCGGCCGTGAACCCCAGCAGCTGCTTCCAGTGCCGCCCGAGGGTGGCGAACGCCCCGCCGAGGACGCCGCCGACCCCGAGCGGGGGCGCCAGCGGGATCACGCCGGGCTTCGGCGGCACGGGCGGCGGTGCCCAGCCGCCCAGCGGGCCGTGCGCGGGGTGGGGATGGGGCGGGTGGGCGTGGGTCATCTCTGTGTCTCCCCCGATGCCGGACGACGGCGTGCGGCAGGCGCCGGGTCGGCGCCGCCGGACGAACAAAATAGCGACAGCCGTACTCCTGCTCGCACCCGCCCCCGCCCCGTACCTGCGAGGACGCGGCGGCGGCGCCCCGCGCGGGGCCCGGCGGCCGGTCTGTGCCGGGGCATGCGCCGGCCCGTCCCGCGGGCCGTCGGCTCCCGGCGCGCGCAATGCCGCCCCGGCGGGGTGACGAGGCGGCCCGCCGCCGCCCCGCCGCGACGGTCCCCGGGCGGGTGCCGGGCCGCGCGGAGTCCCGTCGCGTCGTCCAGCGTCCCGGGTGGGGCCGCCCCGGCCGGTCTCCCCGGGGCGCGCCCGGGGGAGGCCGTGCCGCGGGCGCGGATGGGTTCACGGCAGGTCGCGGGGCGGGCGGGGTGTCGCTCGCTCCGGCCCCGGGCGGTCGTCGTGGGCGGGACCCCGGGTGCGGCGCGACCGGGAGGTGAGACCGGTTGGCCCGGGTGCGGCCCCGGCGGTTAGGTTTCCTGTCATGACTGACTCGCCCGACAGCACCACCGCTCAGCGCACCACCGGCGCCGTGGCCGCCGGTCTCGCCACCCTCACCGCCGAGGGCGTCGTCCTCGACACCTGGTACCCCGCCCCCGCGCTCACCGCGGAGCCCGGCCCCGCCGGCACCGAGCGGCTCACGGCCGAGCAGGCCGTCGAGCTCCTCGGCGCAGGCGCGGCCAAGGCCGTCGGCCCGGACGCCCGCCGTGGTGTCGAGGTCGTCGCCGTACGCACCGTCATCGCGTCCCTGGACGACAAGCCGCTCGACGCGCACGACGCCTACCTCCGTCTGCACCTGCTCTCGCACCGGCTGGTCAAGCCGCACGGGCAGAACCTCGACGGGCTCTTCGGGCTCCTCGCCAACGTCGCCTGGACCAGCCTCGGCCCGGTCGCCGTGGACAGCCTGGAGACCGTGCGCCTCAACGCCCGGGCCGAGGGCCTGCACCTCCAGGTGACCTCCGTGGACAAGTTCCCGCGGATGACGGACTACGTCGCCCCCAAGGGCGTGCGCATCGCCGACGCCGACCGCGTCCGCCTCGGCGCGCACCTCGCCGAGGGCACCACCGTCATGCACGAGGGCTTCGTCAACTTCAACGCCGGCACCCTCGGCACCTCCATGGTCGAGGGCCGCATCTCCGCGGGCGTCGTGGTCGGCGACGGCTCGGACATCGGCGGCGGCGCGTCCACCATGGGCACCCTGTCCGGCGGCGGCAACGTCCGCATCGTGATCGGCGAGCGCTGCCTGGTGGGCGCGGAGGCGGGCGTCGGCATCGCCCTCGGCGACGAGTGCGTCGTCGAGGCCGGCCTCTACGTCACCGCCGGCACCCGGGTCACCATGCCCGACGGCCAGGTCGTCAAGGCCCGCGAGCTGTCCGGCGCGAGCAACATCCTCTTCCGCCGCAACTCCGTGACGGGCACGGTCGAGGCCCGCCCGAACAACGCGGTGTGGGGCGGCCTCAACGAGGTGCTGCACAGCCACAACTGAGCGGCGGCGGCCGCCGTCCCGGCCGCCTGAACGATCAACGTCCTGATCCGCTGCCGAGCTGCCGGCAGCTGTCGACGTCGGTCACCACCGAGCGCCCTTCCACGGCCCGAGGACGGCCCGGGAGGGCGCTCGTGCGCCGACGGAAGCCCATTCGATCTCCGTACCCGAGCACGTACCGCACCCGGGACCGGGGGTCAGTCGGGGCCCGGGGCCGTGAGGTCCACCCATATCCACGGCTCGCGGTGCCACGCACGCACCTCCCCGACGACGAGGTCGACCGTCACGCCCACAGGCGGCAGTTCCTGGGCGAGTCGCGCCACTCCCGGTTCGCCGCTGCGGCGGATCATGTCCAGCGAGGCGCCCACGGGTTCGTAGCCGTCGAGTTCTGCCGTGAGGCCCCACGGCTGGTGACCGGTGATCATCGCGCGGACGGCGTCGCCCTGACGGAGTTCGCTGAGGGAGCGCCTCGCCCTGTCTGTCATGACGGCATCATCCCTCCTCCACCCACCACCCTCCCCGGCGCAGGGCTGTGCCTCTCCACTCCGAGGTCGAGGCCCACGCCTCCGGCGCCCATGCCTCCGGCCTGGCGACGTCTCCTGGGTGCCGGCGGCGGTTCTCGCCGGCCGGTCAGGTCGCCACCGGCCGAGCCCCCATCGTGTGACTCTGCGTAACCTCTGGCCCGCCTATCGGATAGTCAGGGCGACGCGGAGCCGCACGGCTCCGGCCGGACGGACGGATGAGGCGAGGATTCCCATGAAGACCAGGCCTGCTGTTCTCACGACGGGGGCGCTGTTCGCGCTGCTGGCGGTGCCGGTGCAGCCGGGGCCGGCGCAGGCGGACGAGACGCACCAGAACTCCCACAACGGGTCGCAGTTCAGTCTGGTGCGCACCGGGCAGATCGACGATCCCATGGAGGACGTGCTGGAGCACGCGGCGATCCTGGGCAGCTCCACGACGACCAGCGACGGCGGCGAGTGACCGCTTCCGGCACGGCGTGAAGGGGGCCCGCCCGGAGAACCGGGCGGGCCCCCGTCACGGGTGAGGGGTCAGGAGGCGTTGAGCGTCCATTTCTGGTTGCCCGCGCCGGTGCAGCTCCAGATCTGGGCGCGGGTGCCGTCGGCGGAGGAGTTGCCGGTGACGTCCAGGCACTTGTCGGCCGCCGTGTTGACGACGTCGTGGGTGGTCGCGTTGTAGGACCACCGCTGGGCACCCGTGCCGTTGCAGGTCCAGAGCTGGACGGGTGCGCCGTTCGCGGTGGACGCGCCGCTCACGTCGAGGCACTTGCCGAGGGCGCGGACGGAGCCGTCCGGTCCGGCCGTCCAGCGCTGGGCCGCGCTGCCGTTGCAGGCGTGGAGCTGCACGGCGGTGCCGTCCGCGGTCGCGCCGCCCGCGACGTCGAGGCACTTGCCCGCCAGGCCGGTCAGGGTGCCGGAGGTCCCGCCGCCGCTTCCGCCGCCGGGTGTGCCGGCCCAGGTGAAGGTGGCCGTGGTGCGGGCGGGCAGCGTGTAGGTGAAGGACTGGTCGCCCCAGTTCACCCGGACCGACTGGGCGGAGGTGCCACCGTTGTGGGCGATGAGCGCCTTGGAGCCGTCGGGGTTGCGCCAGGCGACGTTCTGCACGGTCTGGTTGGCGGTGGAGGCGATGCGGTACGCGCCGGGCCTGACGAACTTGGTCAGGTGGCCCGTCGTGTAGTACTCGACCGTGTAGTCGACCTGGCCGGCGCGCGCGCCGCCCTCCTGCACGGTGATCAGTCCGGTGCAGGTGCCGCAACCGCCGTTGTGCGGGCCCATGTTCTGGTTGAGCGCCAGGCTCCACTTGACCAGGCTGCTGCTCCAGTTCCGGGCGTAGCTGACGATGTCGGTCATGTCCTCGTTGTGCTGGTTGCCGATCCAGGTGCCGCCGGAGTGCTCGGTGCTGAACTGCTTCACCGACGGGTACTGGTCGTGCACCTGGGTGCCGACCGCCGCGTCGCCGAAGTAGCCGTGCCAGGCGATGCCGCCGAACAGCGGGTCGTTGCGCACGCCCGCGTCGTTCAGGATCGGCGCGCCGAAGTTCGCGTAGTCGCCGTAGTTCCAGTCGTGCACCAGGATCTTGGTGGTGAGCCCCGCGGCGCGGAAGGCGGGGTAGACGTGGTTCTTGGTGAACTCCACCAGCCCGGAGGGGTTCCAGCTCATGCCGGGGTAGTTCATGGCGGTGGGGTTGCCGGCCTGGCAGCAGTTGGGCTCGTTCTGCACCGACAGGTAGTCGACCTTCACCCCGGCCGCCTGGTAGCTCTGCACGTACTTGACCAGGTACTGGGCGTAGAGCGGGTAGTACTCCCACTTCAGCCAGCCCATCTGGTCCATCCGCCCGTTGTCCTTCATCCAGCCGGGCGCGCTCCACGGCACGCCCTTCACCCGCAGGGCCGGGTTGAGCTGGCGGGCCTGCGAGGTCAGCAGGCGCACGTTCGTGTCGTAGCCGTTCGCGCCGAAGTCGTTCAGGTCGCAGCAGGTGTCGTCGAGGGAGACATGGCCCGGCCGGGACAGGTCGGAGGCGCCGATGGGGTTGCGCACGAAAGACAGGCCGATGCCGTCGGTGGGGGAGAAGAGCTTGCGCATCACCGCGTCCCGGGTGGCGGCCGAGACGGCCCCGCCGCGCAGCAGATGGGCCGTGGTGTCCGTGATGGAGGCGCCGCCGCCCTCGAACTGCTGGTACGTGGTGTTCTCGTCGACGGTGACGGTGTGGTTCGCCGAGCCGCCGGCGGGCCCGAAGGCGATCGGGGCCTGCTGGGCGAGGCCGCGGGTGACGGTGCGGCCGCCGGAGTCCGACGTGGTGGTCAGCCAGACGTCGACCCGTTCGCCCGCGGCCTGGGCGGTGCCGGGGCCGGCCATGACCAGGCACCCGGCGACGAGGGCACCGGCGGTGAGCGTGGTGAGGGGGCGGCGGACGGCGGTCCGGCGGCCGTGTCCCCGGGGCTGTTCGCCCAGGGAGGGCCGCAGGCCGCCCGGGCGGCGCCGTAGCGAGGTGATCGCACGCCTCATTGCGTCATGCACCTGACACTCCTTCGTCGCGATCTGCGGATGTGTGCGGAGCTGTCGTACGGGATCGCCGCCGCCGGGGAGCCCGGAGGTTTGGAGGTGCGTGTCCAAGACCTGAAGGCACGCGGCCCCGGGAGCCCCGGCGCGGGGGCTTTTCTCAAGCCATGAAGTTAAGAGTGGGGGTGGGGTGCGTCAACCCTCGGCGCAGAAGTTCGCGTCAGGGTCCGGTTCGCGAGGAGGTGCGCGATGGGCCCGGATGAATCGTTCAGGACTTGAAGGGAGGGGAGGGTGCTCGCGCCCGCCGCCGGGGGCCGGCTGCACGTCCCGGCCGCCCGTGCTCAGTCCTGCGCGGCCATCGCCCCGTACACCGCGACCAGGCGCGCCGTCGTCACGCCGTCCGCCAGCTGGAGCGGCTCGCGCACCGGACCCCCCGGCAGCCCCAGCGCGCCCAGCAGCGCCTTGGCGGTCACCGTGCCGGGCAGGCCCGACGCCATCATGGCCGCCACCAGCGGCAGCGTTCTGCGGTGCAGGTGGAGGGCGCGGGCGTTGTCACCGGCCCCGTGCGCGTCGAGGAGCTCCCGCAGGGGCCCGGCGGCCACGTTGGCGACCGTGGACACGAATCCGGTGCCCCCGACCGCCAGCAGCGGCAGGTTCAGCTCCTCGGACCCCGAGTAGTAGGCGAGACCGGTCTCCGCCATGACGCGGGCGCTGCCCATCAGGTCGTACGCGCAGTCCTTCACCGCGGCGATCCCCGGGTGCCCGGCGAGCCGCAGCATCGTCTCCGGCTCGATGCGGGTGCCGGTGCGGCCGGGGATGTCGTACAGCATCACCGGGATGCCGCAGCCGTCCGCGATCCGCCGGAAGTGCGCCTCGACGGCCGCCTGCGGGGGGCGGCTGTAGTACGGGGTGACCGCGAGGACCCCGGCGGCCCCGGACTCCTCGGCGGCCCGGGCCAGTTCGACGCTGTGCCGGGTGTCCGCCGTGCCGACGCCCGCGACGACGGGGACGCGGTCGCCGACGGCCTCGACCACCGCGCGGACCAGCGCGGACTTCTCCGCGTCGGTCGTGGTGGGCGATTCGCCGGTGGTGCCGGAGAGCACCAGGCCGTCGCAGCCCTCGTCGACCAGCCGGGCGGCGAGCTGCTGCGCGCCGCCCGGATCGAGGGCTCCGTCGGCGGTGAAGGGCGTGACCATGGCGCACAGGGCGCGGCCGAAAGGGTGCGAAGTGGGCATGGCAGCAGTCTGCTCGCCCGGACCGCGCAGCTCCAGTTACACCTTCTGGGGTCGACGGTGAAGCAATGCTGTGCGATCGCGGGGTGTGCGTCCTGCGCCGGCGGACGCACACCCCGCCCGCCTCACGGGCGGAAGCGCAGCACCTGCGGGTCGTGGTCGCTGTTCTGGTCGGCGAACTCCGCGTTGATGTGCACGCTGTCGTACGCGAAGGCGCCGATCGAGGGGCTGGTCAGGATCTGGTCCAGCACCTGGCTGTTGCCGTCGTAGACGTACGAGTAGCGCTCGGAGCGCGGCAGCGAGGTGATCGCCGCGCGCAGGGCGCCGCCCGCGGTGAGGGCCTGCGTGGTGCCGGAGAACTCGAAGTCGTTGATGTCGCCGACGACGAGGACGTCCGCCCGGCGGTCGGCCTTCAGGACCTCCTTGACGAAGGCGTTGACCGACTGGGCCTGGAGCAGCCGCTTGGCCTCGGAGGAACGGTTCGGCGGCTGGTGGTGGGAGACCAGGGACTCGTCACCGCCCTTCGAGCCGAAGTGGTTGGCGATCACGACGACCGGGCGGCCCCGGAAGGAGAACTCGCCGGCCAGCGGCTTGCGGCTGCTCTCCCAGGCCGCGTTCGCCGGGTCGATCCGCCCCGGCGAGTGGGTGAGGGCCGCGCGTCCCCGCTCCCGGACCACGCCCGTGGCGGTCGTCGCGTCGCCGGCGCCCCGGTCGGTGAAGGAGACCCGCTCCGGGTTGAAGAGGAACACCTGGCGGATGTTGCCGCCGGGCTCGCCGCCGTCCTTGTTGTTCTCCGGATCCACCGAGCGCCACTCGTAGGCCGGTCCGCCGGCCGCCCTGATCGCTTCCGTGAACTTGGCGACCGTCTGCCCGGCCGAGACCGTGCCGTCGTTCTTCGCGCCGTTGTCGTCCTGGATCTCCTCCAGCGCGAGGATGTCGGGCGAGGCGAGGTTCTCCACCACGCCCCTGGCCAGTGCGTCGAACTTCTCCTGCGGGTCGGACGGGTCCAGGTTCTCCACGTTGTACGTGGCCACCGCCAGCTCGCCGGAACGCTGCGGCCGGGTGCGCTCGCGCTCCAGGCCGCGGTCGACGACCGTGCCGAGGGTGCGGGCGGTCAGGGTGTAGCCGCCGTACTGGTTGAAGTCGAGCGGCCCCTCGGTGACGCCGGCGACGATGTCGCCCGTGTTCGCGGACGGGAAGGGCTGCTCCGCCAGCGGGGTCAGCGACTGGATCTTGAGGCGGCCGGTGTTCTGCGCCTCGTAGGAGCCGTAGACCGTGCCGCCGCGCAGGTTGGGGTGCTCCCACGGCTTGACCGTGACCCACAGTTCCGCGTGCGCGTTGGTCGCGCCGACCACCCGGGAGGTGCCGACGCGGATGTTGGTGCCCTCCAGGGACTCCCAGTAGTCCAGGGCGTACGCGCGGGGGCGCAGCGTGAGGCCGTTGATGCTGCCGCCCGTCGCGGCGTCGCCCTCGGGCGCGTACGCCGACGGCACCGACCAGGCGGAGACCGTGACGGGCGCGGGCACCGCGTTCCCCTGCGAGAGGACCGTCACCGCCGGCCGGGCTATCTGGGTCAGCGACTGGTTGCCGGACGCCGCACCGCCCGGCACGTACTCGCCGACCGTGCCCGAGACCAGCACGCTGTCGCCGACGGCCACCTCGGGCGCGGAGCCCGTGTAGACGAAGACGCCCTCGCTGGTCGCCGGGTCCCCGTCGCCCTCGGGGTCCTGGAACCAGAAGCCCTTCGAGCCGTACGTCCGCACACCCGTGACGATGCCCGGCACGTCGGTGACCTGACCGCCCACGAGCGGCGACACACGAGTGGTGCCCTGGACGTCGTGGATGCGCACGGGGCCGTTCTCGGCCGCGCCGGCGGTGGTGGAACCGGCGAGCAGACCCGCGGCGAGGGCGGCGGCGACGAGGGCCGCCACGGCGGGCGTTCTCGGTACGGCGGAAGAAGGCATCACGGAACTCCGGGAGGTCGGAACGAGGGTTTCGCGCCCGGCACGCAGGGGGCCGGGCAGGTTCTACGCGCGTCAATCTCTTGGCTGGGCAGGGCACTTGTCAAGGGTGCGCAGATGTACGACGGCCCACGTCCCGGTGAACTCCGAGCCCGCCGTCCGCGGCCCGCCGGGCGAATCCCCGGGCGGCGGCCGGGGCCGCCCGAATACGTCTACGCTGGAGGCGCCCGCCGCGCACGAGGCACGGGCGTCCGTAACACGCGGAGGAGAACCGCAAGATGCCCGAAGACCGTCCCACCCTTCCGCCGGTCCTGCTGCCCTCGGATGCGGAACTGGCGCGGGCGGCCCTCGCCGCGCCGCTGCTGGCCCGGGCCGTCAGGCTCGCGCGCTGGGCGGGACCGGGCACGCGGGTCGGCGCGGGCGGCGAACTGGTCACCGGGCAACTCGCCGACGCGGCAAGGGAACTGGGCCTGCCGGACGACCCGGACGGCGACGGCCCCGCCTACGCGGGCGAGGCGTGGCGGGTCGCCGTCGACACCGGTCTGGTGGAGGTCGAGGACCCGCAGGAGGACGCCCCCGGCGCCGGCGACGGCACGGCCGCCGACGACGGCGACGACACCGGAGCCACCGGCGGCGCGGTCGCGGGCGCCAACCTCGCACTGATCACCAAGGGCTCCCCGCAGGACGTGCTCGGCCTGTGGCTGGACGCCCTCGACGTCGTCCTCGCCGACGCCGCCGCACCCGTCATCGACGATCTGCACGACGTCATCGGGGAGGACGGCGAGATCGACTTCGACGCCCTCGACTGGGACCCCGAGGCGGAGGCCGAGTTCCTGGAGGGCGTGCTCGGCAACCTCTACCTGCTGACCGTCGCCGAGGCCGGCCCCGGGGAGCAGCCCGTCCCGCTGCCCGTGCTCGCCGCCTCCATGGTGATCCCCGACGACATGGGCGAGCCGACGGACGACGTGCTGGAGCAGGTCTCCGAGGCGATGATGCGCCTCGACGACCAGTTCCGGCTGCTGGAGCCGGTCGGCCTGGTGGACTACCGGCCCGTCGACGAGGCACTGATGGCCGAGGAGGGTGAGGAGCAGGAACCGGCGGCCGTCGACGACGAGGACGTCTCCCGCTACGGACTGGTCCGGCTCACGCCGCTCGGCCTGTACGGCATCCGCTCCAGGATGCTGGAGGCGGGCGTCGACGCCCCCGCCGTGGGCGACCTCGCGGACAAGGGCGCCGACGTGCTCCTCGGCGGCCTCACCGGCTACCCCGAACCGGCCGCGCGCGCCGAGACGTTGCAGTGGCTCGCCCCGCGCACCCCGGCCGACGCCGCCCGCGAACTGCTCGCCGCCGCGCGCGGCGGCGACCGGGACGCCCCCCTGCGGCGGCTCCACTGCCAGCAGGCCCTCGCCCTCGTCGGCACCCCCGCCGAGCCCGAGGTCCGCGCCGTCCTGGACGACGCCGAACTCGGCGGCCTGGCACGTGTCTGGCTCGCCGAGCACGGGGCGTCGGACGTACCGCCGCCGCCGGAGTCGATGATCTTCTGGCTCGCGATCGACACCATCGCCGCCCAGCTGGACGCCGACGGCGAGGCCGAGGAGCTCCAGGACCTGGTCGAGGGTCTCGTCGGCCAGCACAGCGGATTCTTCGACGCCGCCTGGCGGGTGGAGCACCCGGCCACGGCGGACGTGCTGGAGGCGATGGGCCGCCTGCACCGGGACAAGCAGCTGGCGAAGGAGGCCCGCAAGGCGGCCTTCAAGGCACGCTCGCGCGGGGGCGCCGCGTAGGGCGGCGTCCCGGCCGTGGTCGTCGTGTCCGCGCGGCGGACCCGAGCGCCGGCGGTCGGCGGCGGGCCCGGGGACCCGCGACACCGTCGTCCCCCGCGAAGGGGACGCCCGTCGACCGGAGTTCAGACCGTGTTCGCGCGGGGGCGGGAAGCTGAGGCGCACCAGGCCGGCCCGCACGCGCCCCCGAGGAGACCCGAATGCCGATCAGCCGCAGGGAATTCGCCCGGAACTCCGCCCTCGCCGGTGCCGGGGTCGCCCTGACCGGCGCCGTCGGATCGCTCGCCACAGCCCCGGGCGCCCTCGCCTCGGACGAGCACGACCACGGTGACCACGACGCCGCGGACCGGGGCGACGGCCGGGGCCGCGAGCCGGGCTACGGGCCCCTCGTACCCGTCCCCGACGGACTCCTCGCCCTGCCCGCCGGGTTCTCGTACCGGGTCCTCACCCGTACCGGCGTCACCAGGCTGGAGTCCGGCGAGTTCACCCCCGGCAAGCACGACGGCACCGCGGCCTTCGACGGCCCGCGCGGCACGACGCTGCTCGTCGTCAACCACGAGCTCTCGGGTCCCCGCGCCGGTGTCGCCCATCCCGTGCCCGCCGCCGACGGCCTGGTCTACGACCCCGCGGCCCCCGGCGGCTGCACCGTCGTCGAGACCCGGCGCGGCGGCGAGGTCGCCCAGTGGGTCGGCATCGCGGGCACGGCGCAGAACTGCGCCGGCGGCACCACACCGTGGAACACCTGGCTGACCTGCGAGGAGACCGAGGCCAGGGCCGGGCAGAACGGCATGACCAAGGACCACGGCTACGTCTTCGAGGTCGACCCCCTCGACCGGCGGGCCAACCTCGGCCCCGAGCCCGTCAAGGCGCTCGGCCGCTTCGCCCACGAAGCGGTCGTCGTCGACCCGCGGCGCGGACACCTCTACCTCACCGAGGACGCGTCCGGCCCCAACGGCCTGCTCTACCGCTGGGTCCCGCCGCGCGGCTTCGCCCACGGCCGCGGACGGCTCCGCACCCTCGCGGACGACGCGGGAGCGCTCCAGGCGGCCCGCTGCTTCGATTCCGGTGGCCGGTTCGTGGACGATCTCTCGCGGGCCACCCGGATCGGCACGGTCTACGGCGTGGACTGGGCCGACGTGCCCGACCGGGACGCGCGGACCGTCCCGGTGCGCAGGCAGTTCCGGGACGACGAGGTCACGAGGGGCCGCAAGCTCGAAGGCATGTGGTGGGGCGACGGGGGCGCCTACGTCGTGTCCTCCTACGCCCGCGAGGAGAGCCCCGGGCAGCACGACGGCCAGGTCTGGTTCTACGACCCCCGGCGGCGGACCCTCACCCTGAAGGTGCTGTTCGGCGCCGACCCGGACCCCGCCGCGGACGGCGCCTTCGACGGGCCCGACAACATCACCGTCTCCCCGTACGGCGGCCTGGTCATCGCCGAGGACGGCGACGGCGTGCAGCATCTCATCGGGGCCACCGACAGCGGCCGCACCTACCCGATCGCCCGCAACGAGCTGAACGCCGGCACCGAGGCGGACCCGGACTACAGCGAGTTCGCCGGTGTGGTCTTCTCCCCGGACGGACGCACCCTCTACGCGAGCATCCAGACGCCCGGCATCATGTTCGCGATCACCGGACCGTGGCGGCGCCGCCCCGGCGGACACTAGACGGCACGGAGGGCCGGGCGCCCTGGGCCGGGAGTCCTCCGGTCCGGGCCGGACCGTCCTGCCGGGGGCCGGACGTCCCGCCGTGGAGCACCCGGGAGAGCGGGCCGGTAATTCGGTGGCGTGTCCGCCGGGGCCCTCACTACAGTCACCCCGTGGACCGCACCTCCCGGTGCGCGGACCGCGGCCGTCGCCCTTCCCGGCGTCCTGTGCCGCCGACCGCAGGATCTCGGGAGACCCGGTCCACGGGGCGGCCCGGTGCGCCCGGCGACGGATACTTCCACGACAGAGATTGCGGGTTCGAATCCCGTCCGGCCGCGTGCCGGTAGCTCAACCGGACAGAGCACCCGTCTCCGTCACCGAACCTGATCTCGGGCCGCCCACCCCCAGCACCTCTCATCCGCGGAAATCCGGGGGGATTTTCCCATCACTCGTTTCAACAGCGCCGCAGCGCGCGACGAGGCAGCTCCCTACTCCTACATCGACCGGCACGGCCGTGTCCTCTTCGGCGACGAGGAGGCGCCGCCGGACAGGCCGCGCCCCGCCGGGCGTCCCGTCGAGGGCGGACACCTCGTCCGCCCGGCCGCCGTACCGGACGCGCTTCCGCCGGCGCGGCCCCGCACCCACGAGGGCGCGCCCGGCTTCGCGCGTGACCCGCGCACCGAGCTGTTCCTGCTGGCGGTCGCCCACTTCACGGACACCGGAACCTTCTACGAGTCGGCCCGTGACCGGGACAGCCGGTTCACCTCGCTGGTGCGCACCCTCGCCGTCGAGGACCCGCGGTGGACCGCCGGCCTGCTCGGCTGGCTGCGCACCGGGGCGCACATGCGCACCGCCCCGATCGCCGGCGCCGTGGCCTTCGTCCACGCCCGTCTCGCCGCGGGTGCGGACGGCGGGGACTCGTACAACCGCCGGGTCGTCGACGCCGTGCTCCAGCGCGCCGACGAGCCGGGCGAACTGCTCGCCCACTGGACGGCCGTCCACGGGCGCGCGGTGCCCAAACCGGTGAAACGCGGTGTCGCCGACGCGGTCCGCCGGCTCTACGGCGCCCGCTCCCTGCTCAAGTACGACACGGAGAGCAGGAAGTTCCGCTTCGGCGACGTGCTCGCCCTGGTGCATGCGTCGCCGGACCCGGCGAAGCCGTGGCAGGGCGACCTCTTCCGGCACGCCCTCGACCGCAGGCGCCGCCCCGGCACGGCCGAGGTGCCGGACACGCTGCCCCTGCTCGCCGCCCACCGGGAGCTGACGGGACTGCCGGTGGCGGAGCGCCGGGCCGCCGTCACCGCAGCCGGCGCCGCGGAGCGGCTCGCCGCGGCGGGCATGACGTGGGAGGCCCTGGCGGGCTGGCTCCAGGGGCCGATGGACGCCGTCGCCTGGGAGGCCGTCATCCCCTCGATGGGGCCGATGGCGCTGCTGCGGAACCTGCGCAACTTCGACGAGGCGGGCGTGGGGGACGAGGCCGCGGCATCGGTCGCGGCGCGGATCGCGGACCCCGTGGCGGTCGCCGCGTCCCGGCAGTTCCCCTTCCGCTACCTCGCCGCCTCCCGGCACGCCCCGTCGCAGCGGTGGGCGCCCGCGCTGGAGCGGGCCCTCGGGCACTCGCTGGCGAACGTGCCCGCGCTGCCGGGCCGCACGCTGATCCTGGTCGACCGCTCGGGCTCGATGTGGGACGCCCTCTCCGAACGCTCCGTGCTCAACCGGGCGGACGCCGCCGCGCTCTTCGGCACGGCCGTCGCGATGCGCTGCGAGCAGGCGGACCTGGTGCAGTTCGGCACCTCGCACCACCGGGTGGAGTTCGCGCGGGACGAGCCGGTGCTCACGGTGATGAAACGCTTCCGGATGCTCGGCGGCACCGACACCGCGCGGGCGGTCAGGGCGCACTACGACGGGCACGACCGGGTGCTGATCGTCACCGACGAGCAGGCGGCGGACAGCCCCCGCCGGGGTGTGGGCGACCCCGTCCCTGCCGGCGTGCCCCTCTACACGTGGAATCTGGCCGGCTACCGCTACGGGCACGCTCCCGCGGAGGGCCCCCACCGGCATGTCTTCGGCGGACTTTCCGACGCCGCTTTCCGGATGGTGCCGCTGGTGGAGCGGGGTGCGGCGGGAGCCTGGCCCTGGTTGTGACCTCATCGGCATGGTCAGCGGACGGCCTCAGGGCGCATACTGCGGTCAATGACCACGTCAGCCGGATCCCGGCGCCCCCTGCCCACCAGTCCCTTCAACCGGCCCGCCCCCGCCGCCGAACCGATCGAACGGTACGACGTGGGTGACCGGGTCTCCCACGACCAGTTCGGTCTCGGACGGATTCTCGCCGTCGAGGGCGACAACGCCGCGGTGTTCGTCGACTTCGCCGGCCGTCAGGGGCGCATCCTCAGCCCCTTCACCAAACTGGCGAAGCTCTGACCAGCTCTCCGCGGGGTGCCCGCCGCCCCCGACGGGCACCCCGCGGAGAGGTCACAGCGCCTGCGCCGCAGGCTTGACCATGCCGCGCACGGTGCGCGACTTCACGAAGTCGCCCATGGCGGTCATCTCCCACTCGCCGGAGAACTGCTTGATCAGCTTGGCCATCATGACGCCCGTCTGCGGCTCGGCGCCCGTGAGGTCGAAGCGGACCAGCTCCTCGCCCGTCGCGGCGTCCAGCAGCCGGCAGTAGGCCTTCGCCACCTCGGTGAACTTCTGGCCCGAGAAGGAGTTCACCGTGAACACCAGTCCCGTCGCGTCGGCGGGCAGCCGGCCCAGGTCGACCACGATGACCTCGTCGTCGCCCGCGCCCTCGCCCGTCAGGTTGTCGCCCGAGTGCTTGACGGAGCCGTTGAGGATGGACAGCTTGCCGAAGTAGCAGCTGTCCAGGTGGTTGCGGTTGGGGCCGTAGGCGATGACGGACGCGTCGAGGTCGATGTCCTTGCCGCGGAACGCGGGCTCCCAGCCCAGGCCCATCTTCACCTGGGACAGCAGCGGGCGGCCGCCCTTGACCAGCGAGACGGTCTGGTTCTTCTGGAGGCTGACCCGGCCCTTGTCGAGGTTGATCTTGCCCGTGCCCGGAGCGGGGGCGGGCGGAGCCGGCGGAGGCGGGGCCGCGGCCGCGATCCGGGGGTCGGTCACCGGCGCGGGAGGCGCGGGCCGGACCGGCGCGGGTTGGACGGGCGCGGGCTGGACGGGCGCCGGGGCCGCCGCGGGCTCCTCGTCGACGGAGACCCCGAAGTCGGTGGCGATGCCCGCGAGGCCGTCGGCGTACCCCTGGCCCACGGCGCGCGCCTTCCAGACGCCGTTGCGGCGGTAGATCTCCACGATCACCAGGGCCGTCTCGGAGCCGAGGCGCGGCGGGGTGAACGTGGCGAGCGCGGTGCCGTCGTCCGCCCCGCGGATGGTGGCGGTCGGCTCGATGCCCTGGAACGTCTGGCCCGCCGCGTCCGGGCTCGCCGTCACGACGATCTTCTCTACGGCAGGGGGCACGGCCGCGGTGTCGACGACGATCGCGTCAGGCGCGGTGCCGCCGCCCGATCGGTAGGTGACACCCGGTCCCTGCGGCTGGTTGTAGAAGATGAAGTCGTCGTCGGAGCGCACCTTGCCGTCGGCGGTGAGCAGCAGGCCCGATACGTCGAGCCGCACCGGGGCGGCGACGTCCACCGCCACACGGGTGACGGAGAGAGGGATGTTCGAGCCGGGGGTCATAGCTGTCATGCCTGACGTAACGAGCGAGGCCGCTTTACCGTTCCCTTACTGTTCGCGTCCGATCAGGTGACCCGCGAGCGGGGCCCCGACCGCCTCGCGTTCATCTGTTGCGCGGGTGGTCGCGTGCCGTGCGCTCGTTGCCGAAGCGGTACGCGCCGGTCCAGCGCGCCATCACCAGCTGGGCGTCACCCGACTCCACCTCGGCGAGGAACTTCGCCGCCCGCGCGCCGCGGAGCGTGGCGGCCGCGCGGCCGCGGTGGGTGACGACGACGGTGCCGTCGCCGCGCTCGGTCCAGCTGAATCCTGAAGGTCTGCCCATGCCGGACATCGTGACCCGGCGGGACCGGGCGGGTCACCCGGATTTCCCGGCCGGCGCCCGCCCGGGCCGTCTCCCGCTCTCCCGCTCTTCTGTTCTCCCGATCCTCCGGCCCGTGGCCCTCTGCCCGGTTCCTGCCCGGTCCTCCGCCCCTGGGGCGCGCAGGACCGGGCGGCGGGTGGTCAGCGGGGCCGATGGCCGGTGCGGCCCGCGGCCGGTGGGGTCAGGTGGGGCGAGCGGTCAGTGGGGCCAGGTGGGGTGAGCGGTCAGTGGGGCCAGCGGGGCGGGTCGGTGGTGAAGTGGCCGCCGAGGCAGGCGTGCTCCGGCTTCTCCGGGTCGAGCTCCCCGTGCTCGGCGAGCAGCTTCGGCGCGTACTGCTCCGAGTCGTCCTGCGGCTCGTAGCCGAGCGCGCGGGCGCTCGACAGGTCCCACCACAGGCGGGTGTTGGCGGACGAGCCGTACACGATGCTGTGGCCGACGTCCTCCGCGCTCAGGGCGGCGTGGAAGAGCCGCGCGCCGTCGCCGGGGCTCATCCACACGGAGAGCATCCGCACCGAGGTCGGCTCCATGAAGCAGGACCCGATGCGCACCGAGACGGTCTGGAGCCCGTGGCGGTCCCAGTACAGCTGGGCCAGGTCCTCGCCGAAGCACTTGGACAGGCCGTAGAAGGTGTCGGGCCGGTGGCGGGTCTCGACCGGGATGAGGTCGCCGGGGGCGACCGGCGCGGGGCCGGCCGGGCGCGGGACGTACCCCACGGCGTGGTTGCTGGAGGCGAAGACGACCCGGTCGACCTTCTCCTCCCGGGCGGCTTCGTAGAGGTTGTACGTGCCCTCGATGTTGGCCCGGAGGATCTTGTCGAAGTCGGCCTCCAGCGAGATGCCCGCCAGGTGGAGCACGGCGTCGACCCCGCGGACGGCCTCGCGCACCGCGTCCCGGTCGGCGAGGTCGCCGACGACGGCGTCCGGCTCGCCCTCGATCGGCACGACGTCGAAGAGGCGGAGCTCGTAGCCGTAGGCGGGCAGCAGCCCGCGCATCAGGGTGCCGAGCCCGCCGGCGGCGCCGGTGAGCAGGACGGTGCGGGGTGCCGGCATCGCTGGGTCTCTCCCTCGGGGGACTCACGGCCGCGGGTTCCCGGCCATGACGCGTCAGGTGCGTGGACTCGATTCACATCCGTGGACACGCTAGAAAGCGCTCCCCGGTGACGTCAAGTCTCCCGCGAGGTGGACGATTCCGGGGCTCGGATTGCCGATGGGCTCCTTGACCCGCCCGCCGGGGCCGGACTAGCGTGGCAGCGTTCAGAAATATGGACGTCGATCAGAATTGTGCACGAGCGGAGGCTCGGTGCACGGCCAGGGAGCGCCAGTGACCTCAGAACCGCTCGCCGCCGATCCCCTCGCCGCCCGGCTCACCCGGGGCAGGGGGCCGCTGTTCTTCCCCGTCACCGCCTACGGGCCGGACGGCGGCATCGACCTCGCGGCCTTCCGCGCCCATGTGCGCGCGGGCATCGACGCGGGAGCCGCCGCGGTCTTCGCCTGCTGCGGGACCGGCGAGTTCCACGCCCTGTCGCCCGAGGAGTTCCGGCTCTGCGTCCGGGCGGCCGTGGAGGAGAGCGCCGGCCGTGTCCCCGTCCTGGCCGGTACCGGCCACGGCACCGCGCTCGCGATCGCCTACGCGCGGGCCGCCGAGGAGGAGGGCGCGGACGGGCTGCTCGCCATGCCGCCCTACCTCGTCGTCGCCGACCAGCCCGGTCTGATCCGGCACTACACCGACATCGCCGCCGCGACCTCGCTCGACGTCATCGTCTACCAGCGCGACAACGCCGTCTTCGCCCCCGACACCGTGGTGGCCCTGGCGCGCGTCGAGCGGATCATCGGCCTCAAGGACGGCCTCGGCGACCTCGACCTGATGCAGCGGATCGTCAGCGCGGTCCGCACCGCGGAGCCCGGGCGCGAGTTCCTCTACTTCAACGGCCTCCCCACCGCCGAACTGACCGGGCTCGCCTACCGCGGCATCGGCATCGGCCTCTACTCCTCCGCCGTCTTCGCCTTCGCCCCCGACATCGCCCTCGCCTTCCACCGGGCGCTGACCACCGGCGACGACAAGACCGTGGCCCGGCTGCTCGACGGGTTCTTCGTGCCGCTGGTCGAACTGCGCAACCAGGGCCGCGGCTACGCCGTCTCGCTGGTCAAGGCGGGCGTGCGCCTCGGCGGACTCGACGTCGGCGAGGTGCGCCCGCCGCTGTGCGAGCCCACCGCCGCCCACACCGACGCCCTCGCGGCCCTCGTCGCGCACGGACGCACCCTGCTGGAGGGCGCCGCGTGAGGACGTCGGCCTTCCTCTACCCGTGGGACGTCGTGGGCGACCCCGAGGCCCCGGACCGTCTCGCCGCCCTCGGGATCCGGCAGGTCACCCTCGCGTCGGCCTACCACTCCACCCGCGCCCTGACGCCGCGCCACCCCCGGCACCGCATCGTCACCGCCTCCCATGCCGCCGTCCTCTACCCGCCCGACCCGGCCCACTGGTCCGGCCACGCGCTCAAGCCCTACGAGGCGGGCGACTGGGCGAGCGGCGACGCCTTCGGCGAGGCCGCGGCCGCCCTGGCGGCCGCCGGGCTCGACGTGCACAGCTGGGTGGTCCTCGCCCACAACTCCCGTATGGGCGCGGAGCATCCGGGGACCTCCGTGGTGAACGCCTACGGCGACCGTTACCCGTGGGCGCCGTGCATCGCCCGGCCCGAGGTCCGCGACCACCTGGTCGCCCTCGCCGCGGAGGCGGCGGCCCGCCCCGGCGCGGGCGGTACGGAACTCGAGTCCTGCGGCTGGTACGGCCTCGCCCATCTGCACGCCCACGACAAGATCGCCGGGGTCGCGCTGGGGGAGGCGGCGCAGTACCTGATGTCGCTCTGCTTCTGCGGCTCCTGCGGAGCGGGATACGAGGAGGCCGGGGCCGCCCCCGACCGGCTCGCCGAGACGGTGCGCAAGGCCCTGGAGCCGGTCTGGCAGGGCACCGCGCCGCAGGGCGCGAGCGTCCGCGACCTGCTGGGCGCCGATCTCGCCGACGCGGTCGCCGCGTTCCGCACCGGCACCGCCCGGTCGCTCCAGGAGCGGGCCGTGGCGGCCGTGCGGGCCGCGGCGCCGGACGGCTTCCGGGTCCTCCTGCACGCCGACCCCGAGCCCCTGCGCTGCGGCGCCAACGCCGGCGTCGACCCGGCACACGTCCTCTCCGTCGCCGACGGGGTGGTCGTGCCCTGCACCGGCGGCCCGCGGCTGCTCGCCCCGTTCGTCCCGCACACCCGGCCGGACACCGTGCTGGCGGCGAACCTCACGGTCGTCTCGGGCATGGGCGGCTCGCCCGCCGCTCTCGCCGCCGACGCGGCCCGCGCCGCCGAGGCGGGCGCCACCGAACTGCGGCTCTACCACGCGGGCCTGGCGTCCGACGAGGACCTGGCCGCCGTGCGCGAGGCGCTGCGCTCCCCGGCCTGACGGTCTCGGGGGTGGGGGCGCTGCGGCTGCCTGGTCCGGTGGTGGTGTCACGGGTGCGGGAGTTCCGCGGCTCCCCGGCCGGGGCGGGCCAGCAGAGCCGCCACGGCCAGGCCCAGCGCACCCGTCAGCGGCAGCAGCACCCGGACATCGGCGAACGCCGCCAGCGCGGCGCCCAGCGCCAGCGTCACCGCGTTCGGAAGGAACATCAGCGTGCTCGCGGTCGCCGCGGTGCGGCCCAGCACCGCGTCCGGCGTCTCGCGCTGCACGGCGGTCGCCGCCGCCAGCAGCACGCACGGCAGGCCGAGCCCGATGCCCGCACTGCACACCAGGGCCACCGCGTCGTACGGCAGGGCCCGCAGCGCGACGGCGACGGCGAACAGGGCCACCCCGGCGGCCGCGACCCGGCGCTCACCCGCCCTGCGCAGCATTGGTCCCGCCAGCAGGCCGCAGAGCACGGAGCCCGCGCCCTGCGCCGCGTAGAGCACCCCCGTGAACGCGGGGGAGCGGTCCAGCACCGAGTCCGTCACCGCGTAGACCAGCGCCCCGTTGACCCCGGCCAGCGCCATCGTGGCCGCCCCGCCCGCGACCAGCGGCCGGAGCACCGGGGAACGCCACAGCTCCCGGGCCCCGGCCGTCACCTCCGACAGCCTGCCGGCGCCCTTCGGCCGGGCGGCGGGCCGCTCCTCGCGCACCCGCAGCAGCGCGAAGACCGCGGCGGCCGCGGCGAACGACGCGATGTCCAGCAGCGCCACGGAGGCCCCGCCGAACCGGGTGAGGAGCACCACCCCCACGAGCGGTGCGAGCAGCTTCATCCCCTCGTTCGCCGCCATGCGCAGGCCGTTGACGTCGCCGAGCAGCCGGGCGTCCACGACCTTCGCGACCAGCCCGGCCTCGGCGGCGTCCTGCACGACCGAGACGGCGCCGTAGACCGCCAGCACCGCGTACAGGATCCACACCCGCCCGGCCGAGTCCACGGCGAGCAGCGGGAGCAGCAGCACGGACATCGCCAGGTTCGACCACACCAGCAGGGGCCGGCGGCGGAACCGGTCGGCGACGGCCCCCAGCAGCGGGCCGAGCAGCGACGGCGCCCACATCGCGAACGCGGTCAGCGCGGCCAGGGAGTCGGAGCCCGTCAGCGACTTGACCCAGACCCCCGCGGCGAGCCACATCGCGGACGTACCGAAGCCGGAGACCACCACCGCGGACAGGTACAGTCCCGCGTCGCGGTCCCTCAGCACCTCGCGTGCCACCCGTCCCACCGCATCCGCCCCCTCAGCCCCCGCGGGGCCGGTCCGGTCCGGCCCTCCCGAGGACCGTCGCAGCTGAGGACCCCCGCGCGGATCGGGCAACCGCCCTAACCTCGCGCCGGGCGCCTCCGGGTCTTGCGCCGCCGGGTCACTCAGGAGGGCTCGGCAGGACCCCGGCGGGTGCCGTCCGCGCCCCCCGGCCCTCCCGGCGCAGGGCGGCCGCGGTCACCAGCGCTCCCGCGCCCTCCCACAGCCCCACGCCGAGGAATCCCGCCGGTGCGCGGCCCGAGACCACGGCGAGGGTGAAGACCGCGCAGGTCAGCAGCCGGAAGGGGACGGTCCAGCGGAAGAACGCCTTCCAGTCGGACAGCGCGGCCAGGACGTAGTAGACGCCCATGTTGACCGCGGCCATGGAGGACGCGGTGACGAACACCGCCGTGTGGTCTTCGTCGGCGCGCCGTCCCCGCGGCACGGCCTCGAACCCCATGACCGCGAGCAGCGCGTCGGGCGCCAGCAGGCCGACCGCTCCGAGCAGAGCGGCGAGCACGCCGAAGACGGCCATGGTCCAGCCGGACGGGGAACGGGGCAGCAGACGCACAACGGCCTCCAGAGGAAGGGGAGTCGGGATCGACGGGTCCCTGCATACTCCTGCGCACGGCCGGTGCCCACCCCTCTGCCAGGCGCCGGCACCCCCGTCCGCCGTCGCGCGCGGGCGGGGAGCCGCCGTCGCGCACCGGCGGACGGCCCGCCTCAGTCCGCGAGCGCCGCCGCCATCATCCGCTGCGCGACGGGCGCCGCCAGCCCGTTGCCGCTCACCTCGGACCGCTCCGCCCCCGAGTCCTCGACGATCACCGCCACCGCGACCTGCCTGCCGCTGCCGGGATCCTCGGCGTACGAGGTGAACCAGGCGTACGGCGTCCGGCTGTTGTTCTCACCGTGCTGGGCCGTACCGGTCTTCCCGCCGACCTCGGCTCCGGCGATCCGCGCGTTGGACCCGGTACCGTCCTCGACGACCGTCACCATCGCGCTGCGCAGCTGCTCGGCGACGGACGAGGACACGATCCGGCGCTCCCCGGGGTCCTCGTACGACTCCAGGGTGTCGCCGTCGGAGTCCACCACCTCGGAGACCATGTGCGGGGAGACCAGCACGCCGTCGTTGGCGAGTGCCGCCGACACCATCGACATCTGGAGCGGGGTGGCGGTCACCGAGAACTGGCCGATGCCGCTCAGCGCCGTCTGCGCGTCGTCCATGCCGGCCGGATAGACGCTGGGGTGGGCACGCACCGGGACGTCCAGGGAGTCGTCGCCGAAGCCGAACCGCTCGGCCGTCTCCCGCACCGTGTCCTGTCCGAGGTCGACGGCCATCTTCCCGAAGACGTTGTTGCAGGAGTACCGCAGCGCCGTGCGGATGGTGGCGTCCTCGCAGGGCGCCGAAGGGTTCTCGTTGGTCAGGTCCTTCGTCGAGCCGGGCAGCGGGTACGGGTCGGGACTGTCCGTCCGCTCGTCCACCGAGCCGTACAGGCCCTCCTCCAGCGCGGCCGCCGCCACGACGAGCTTGAACGTGGATCCGGGCGGCAGGGGCTGCCGCAGCGCGCGGTTCACCAGCGGCTGGTCCGGATCGTCGAGCAGCTTCTGCCAGGCGTCCGCGTCGTCGGTGCCGCTGATCGTCGAGGGGTCGTAGGACGGCGTGCTCACCAGACCGAGGATCTCGCCGGTCGCGGGGTCGAGGGCGACGGCGGCGCCCTTGGCGTCGCCGAGCGCCTCGTAGCCCGCCTTCTGGACCGCGGGGTCGATCGTCGTCAGCACGTCCCCCGGCTTCTGCTGCGCGCCGGTCAGCGCCTCCAGCGGGTCGCCCAGCCTGTCGTCGGTGCCGTCCAGCACGCCGGAGTGGACCCCTTCCAGCAGGGTCGCGCCGTACGCCTGGGAGCTGTAGCCGGTGACCGGTGCGTACAGGGCCCCGTCGGTGTAGGTGCGCTGGTACGCGAGATCCCCGTGCTCGGTCCGTGCCGAACCGGTTACGGCGGAGCCCGCCACCACGATGTCGCCCAGCGGCTGCGCGTACCGCTCGACGGTTCGGCGGTGGTTGTTCTCGTTCTCGGCCAGCGCCTTCCCCTGGTACGCCTGTACCCAGGTCGCCCGCACCAGCAGGGCGAGCACCAGGAGCAGGGTGAAGACGGCGGCACGCCTGATCGTCCTGTTCATCCCCCGGAACGACGAACACGTACCGCTGGAACGTTCCTTCCTGCGGCTTTTCTCAGGATTTCCTCATCGGGCCCTTGGGCCCTCGGAGCGTCCGGCTCTCCGGCCCTCGGACGCCGGTCCGCGCTCCCCGTGCCGCGGCGCGAGGCGCCGGAGCGTCCTGCACGGCCGCGGTCCGCCTCCGCCGCACGGCGGAGACGGACCGGTGGAACGGACGGTGCGACGGGCGGAGGACGGAGGGGGAGGACGGGGGCGGCAGCGGCCCCGGGGAGACGTTCACGGGCGGCCGCGGCCGCGGTGGAGGCGGCGCGGCGGACCGGTGGCGGCCCCGGTCTCAGAGGCGCCGGGTGGCGAGCGCGAGGCGGTCCCGGGCGTCGAACAGCGCGTCCTTGATCATCTGCTCGTGCGCCGGGGTGAGCCTGGCCACCGGCACCGAGCAGCTGATCGCGTCACGCGCGGGCGTCCGGTACGGGATGGCGATGCCGAAGCAGCGCAGGCCCAGGGTGTTCTCCTCGCGGTCCACGGCGTACCCCTGCTCGCGGATCTGCTGGAGCTCCTCGATGAGCCGCTCGCGGTCGGTGATGGTGTGCTCGGTCAGCGGCGCGAGGGTCTCCGGGAGCAGCTTGCGCACCTGCTCGTCGGTGTGGGTGGCCAGCAGGGCCTTGCCCAGCGAGGTCGAGTGGGCGGGCAGCCGGCGGCCGACGCGGGTGAAGGGGCGCAGGTAGTGCTGGGACTGCCGGGTCGCGAGGTACACCACGTTGGTGCCGTCGAGCCGCGCGAGGTGGATCGTCTCCGTGGTGTCGTCGGAGAGCCGGTCGAGCGTCGGCCGCGCGGCGGCGACGACCTCGTCGCCGTCGATGTACGACGTGCCCACGAGCAGCGCGCGCACGCCGATGCCGTAGCGCGTGCCGGTGGCGTCCGTCTCCACCCAGCCGAGCTCGACCAGCGTGCGCAGCAGCATGTAGAGGCTGGACTTGGGGTACCCGACGGCCTCCTGGACGGCGGCGAGCGAGTGCATCCCCGGACGGCCCGCGAAGTACTCCAGCAACTCCACGGTCCGTACGGCCGATTTGACCTGCGACCCACCCGAATCGACAGCTGACATCACTCTTCGCCCCTTCTTGACCGCGCGGAACGCCCGGAAATAAGGTCCCAGCATATTCACCACCCGGGACGGCGTTCAGAATACCGAACAACCCAGGTGGATGGCAGAGAACCGGAAGGATGCCGCGGTGACAGCAGCACAAGTCTGGAGTGTCGACCCTCGCACCGGGAAGCGGCGCGATGCCGTTGCGGTGGAGGCCACAGCGGAGGACGTCGACGCGGTGGTCCGGGCCGCGCACGCCGCCCGCGGGGTCCTCGCCGACCGCGCCGTGCGGTCCGCGTTCCTGCGCACCGCGGCGACCCTGCTGGAGGAGGACGCGGACGAGCTCGTCGCCGCCGCGGACGCGGAGACGGCGCTCGGCACGGCCCGGCTCACCGGCGAACTCGCCCGCACCCGCTACCAGCTGCGTGCGTTCGCGGACATCGTCGAGGAGGGCGCCTACCTGGGTGTCGTCATCGACCACCCCGACGACACGGCCACCCCGCCGGTCCCGGACCTGCGCCGCTGGAAGGTGCCGCTCGGCGTGGTCGCCGTCTACTCCGCGTCCAACTTCCCCTTCGCCTTCTCGGTCCCCGGCGGCGACACGGCCAGCGCCCTCGCCGCGGGCTGCCCGGTCGTGGTCAAGGCCCACCCCGACCACCCGGCCACCTCCGAGCTCGTCGCCGCCCGGCTCCGCAGGGCCGCCGCGGCCCACGGCATCGACGAGGCGGTCGTCGGCCTCGTCCACGGCTTCGACGCGGGTGTCCGGCTGGTGTCCCACCCGCTGGTCGCGGCGGCCGGCTTCACCGGCTCGGTCCGCGGCGGCCGGGCCCTCTTCGACGCCGCCGCCGCCCGCCCCGTGCCCATCCCCTTCCACGGCGAGCTCGGCTCGCTGAACCCGGTCGTGGTCACCGAGGCCGCCGCCGCGGAGCGCGGCGCCGACATCGGCGCCGGGCTCGCCGGCTCCATGACCCTCGGCGTCGGCCAGTTCTGCGTCAAGCCCGGACTCGTGCTGGTCCCCGAGGGGGACGGCGGCGACCAGCTGGTGAAGAGCCTCGCCGGTACGGTCGCCGACACCCCGGCGGGCGTCCTGCTCGACTCCCGGATGCGCGACAACTTCGTCGCCGGGGCCGCCGAGCGCGCCGCCCTGCCCGGGGTCGCCACCCCCGTCGAGGCGGGGGCCGGCGACGAGCACACCGTCCGGCCGGGCTTCCTGACCGTCGACGCCGCACGGCTCGGCGAGTCCGGGGCGCACGACCTGCTGCTGGAGGAGTGCTTCGGCCCGCTCACCGTCGTCGTCCGCTACGCAGACCGCGACGAGGTCACCTCGGTGCTCTCCCGGCTGCCGGGCAACCTCACCGCCACCGTCCAGCTGTCGGCCGCCGAGGCCGAGGGCGACGGGTCCGCCGCGGCCCTGCTCGCCGAGCTGACCCCGCTCGCCGGGCGTGTCCTCGTCAACGGCTGGCCCACCGGTGTCGCCGTCGCCCCCGCCCAGCACCACGGCGGCCCCTACCCGGCGACCACCTCCACGTCCACCTCGGTGGGGGGCACCGCCGTGGAGCGCTGGCTGCGTCCGGTCGCCTACCAGACCACGCCCGAGGCCCTGCTCCCTCCCGAGCTGCACGACGACAACCCGCTCCGCCTTCCCCGGCGGGTCGACGGGCGACTGGAACACTGACCTGCCATGGAACTCAAGCTCCCCGAACTCCCCTTCCTCCTGCGCGCCTACGGACCGGAGGCCGGCTGGTCGTACGACGACGGGCTGCTGACCGTCGCCGCCGGCCCCCGGCAGGACCGTTTCGTCGCGCCCACCGGCGAGGGGCTGGAGCCGGCCGGCGACGCACCGCGCCTCCTCGGCGCACCCGAGGGCGACTTCCAGCTCATCGCCCGCGTCGACGTCCGCTTCGCCGCCGCGTTCGACGCGGGCGTGCTCTACGTCCACGTCGGCGAACGCGAGTGGGCCAAGCTCTGCATGGAGCTCTCGCCGGACCTGCCGACCGTCTGCACCGTCGTCACCCGGGGCCACTCGGACGACGCCAACTCGTTCACGGTCGACGGGGAGAGCGTCTGGCTGCGGGTCAGCCGCACCGGCCGCGCCTTCGCCTTCCACGCCTCGACGGACGGCGAACGGTGGACCTTCGTGCGCATCTTCGCCCTCGGCGACGAGGAGAGCGCGCGGTCGGCACTGGTCGGCTTCATGGCGCAGTCGCCGGTGGGCGAGGGCTGCGAGGTCGCCTTCGGCGCGATCGAGTACCGCGAGGGAGGGCCGGAGGGCCTCCGCGACGGCACCTGACACACCGGCCGGCGCGCCGGGACGCCTCCTCGCGCCGGTCCGGTCGGGGGCCCGGGTCCGCCCGGGGCCCGGGTCCAGGGGCCCGGGTTCCCGGCCCGCGGATTGCACGGTCCGGCCCCCGGGGAATGCCCCGGCCCCCTCCCGCGTTGCTTCCGGGGCGGCCACGCCGCCCGCCCACCGTCGCAACCCCGGAGTGAAGAGAACACGATGCGCGTCGAGATCTGGTCCGACATCGCCTGCCCCTGGTGCTACATCGGCAAGGCCCGCTTCGAGAAGGGGCTCGCCGCCTTCGCCCACCGCGAGCAGGTCGAGGTCGTGCACCGGTCCTTCGAGCTGGACCCGAACCGGCCCCGCGGCGAGGTCGCCCCGGTGGTCGACATGCTGGCGCAGAAGTACGGCCGCACCCGTGAGGAGGCGCTGGCCATGGAGGAGCACGTGGCCTCCAACGCCCGTGCGGAAGGACTCGGCTACCGCACCGAGGGCCGCGACCACGGCAACACCTTCGACATCCACCGGCTGCTGCACCTGGCCAAGGCCCGCGGCCGCCAGGACGCCCTGCTCGACCTCGCCTACCGGGCCAACTTCGCCGAGGAGCGGTCCGTCTTCGACAGCGGTGTGCTCGCCCGCCTCGGCGTCGAGGCCGGGCTCGACGAGGCCGAGGTGGACGCGGTGCTGGCCGACCCGTCGGCGTACGCGGACGACGTCCGCGCCGACGAGAGCGAGGCGGCCGCCCTGGGCGCGACCGGCGTGCCGTTCTTCGTCCTGGACCGCCGCTACGGTCTCTCCGGCGGCCAGCCCGCCGAGGTCTTCACCCAGGCCCTGGAACAGGCGTGGAAGGACCACGCCCCCGAGCCGGCCGTCGCCGCGGACGCCGGAGTATGCGACACGGACGGCACCTGCGAGGTCCCCGCCTGACACCCCCGGGCGCCGGGGCCGGGTGCCCTGGGGCCCGAACAGGATCCCCGCGGCCGCCGGAGGGCCGGGAAGTGGACGGGCGCGGTCCGCGCCGCGGGCGCCGTGGAGCGGGGTGCGGGTCAGGTCGTCCGGGCCGCGGGCGCGGACCGCGCGGGGGCCCGGCCGAGGGCACGGACGAAGGTGACCCCCGGCCGCCCCGCGAGCGTCGTGACGCCGGTGCGGACGAAGCCGGTGCGGGCCAGGACCGCCAGGGAGGCCGGGTTGTCCTCGGCCGCGGCGGCCCGCAGTCCGGTGAGCCCGTAGTCGCCCGCCGCCAGGGCGCAGACCTCCCGCACGGCGGCGGTCGCGAGGCCGCGGCCGGCCGCCTCCTCGGCGATCCGGTAGCCGAGATCCGCGCTGCCGTCCGCCACGTCGACGAGGTTGACGCGCCCGACGACGCGGCCCTCGTCGACGAGGACGTGGAAGTGGCAGGCGCCCGCGGCCTGTTCGGCGAGGAGCGCGGCGTGCCGCTCGCCGAAGTGGGCGAAGTACGCGTCGCCGCGGTCCGGTACCGACGCGGCGAACCAGGCGCGGTTGCGCCGCTCGAAGTCGAGCACGGCGGCGGCGTGGTCGGTGCGCAGGCGCATCAGCACGGGAGTGGCCATGGGCGCACCCTACGGACGCGGACCGCCCGGCGCGACGTGATTGACCCCGGGCCCGCGGCGGCGGAGGGTGGTCGCATGGAGAGCACACAGAGCGTGGCGGGTCTGCGTCCCCTGGTCACCGCCGAGTTCGCGCCGGCGTCGACGTATCTGAACACCTCCGTGTGCGGGCTGCTGCCGCGCAGGGCGGTCCGTGCCGTGGGCGCGCTGGCGCAGGAGCTCGCCGACGGCAGACGGGGCGGCTCGGGGGAGTGGGGCGAGGTCGAGGCGGTCCGCGCCTCCTTCGCCCGGATCGCCGGGGTCGACGTGTCCCGGGTCGCCGTCGGCGGGTCCGTGTCGGTGCACGTCGGGCTGATCGCCGCGTCGATGCCGCCGGGCGCCGAGATCCTCTTCCCGGAGGGGGAGTACGCCTCCGTGATCACCCCGTTCACGGTCCGCGGCGATCTCCGCCTGCGGTACGCGCCGCTGGAGAAGCTCGCGGAGGCGGTGCGCCCGGGGACCGCGCTGGTGGCGCTGTCGTCGGTGCAGTCCTCGGACGGCCGGGTCGCCGACCTGGCCGCGGTGCGGGCGGCGGCGGACGCGTACGGGGCGGCGACCCTGCTCGACGCCAGCCAGTCGGCGGGCTGGCTGCCGCTGCGCGCGGGGGAGTGGGACTACACCGTGACCGGCGGGTTCAAGTTCCTGCTGTGCCCGCGGGGGGTGTCGTTCCTGACCGTCTCCGCGCGTGCGCAGGAGACGCTGGCGCCGGTGCACGCCGGCACCTTCGCGGCCGAGCGGCTGTGGGAGACGGCGTACGGGCCGATCGGCGAACTGGCCCGGTCGGCCCGCCGCTACGACGAGCCGCCCGCCTTCCTCGCGTACCACGCGGCACGGCAGTCGCTCGCGCTGGTCGAGGAGGCCGGCGTGGACGCGCTGCACGCGCACGCCCTGGCACTGGCCGGCCGGTTCCGCGCCGGCCTGGCGGCTCTCGGACGGGAGGCGGTGTCCGACGCCTCGGCGGTGGTGGCGGTCCCCGGACTCGGCGAGGGCACGGCGGCGGCGCTGGCGGAGGACGGGATCGTGGTCTCGGTCCGGGCGGGCCGGCTGCGGGCGGCGTTCCACCTGTACAACGAGGCGGCGGACGTGGACCGGCTGCTGGACCGCCTGGCGCCCTGAGCCCGCCGGGTCCGCCGCGGCGCCGCGCCCTCGGACCCCGGGTCGCGTCGCCCGCGGGTGAGGGGTGTGAGGGGCCGGCGCCGCCGGTGTGCCGGGACGGGTTCCTGCCGCCCCGGCCCGGTGGGAGCGCGCCGGGCCCCGGTCCGGGCGGTTCGCCACACGCACCCGAGCACCCCGCCGCACGCGCACGAGCGGGGCCGGCCTCCGAAGGGGAAGGAGGCCGGCCCCGCTCTCGTGCACCCGGGGCGCCGTCGCGCCGCGGGTGGTCCCTGTGGCTACTTCACCGGCGTGAAGTCCCGGGCCCCGATGAAGCCGGGCCGCGGCACGGGTGCCGCGAACGGGTCCACCGCGGTGTTCTCGACGCTGTTGAACACGATGAACACGTTGCTGCGCGGGTACGGCGTGATGTTGTCGCCCGAGCCGTGCATCGCGTTGCAGTCGAACCAGGTCGCCGATCCCGCCCGGCCGGTGAACAGCCGGATGCCGTGGGCGTCGGCGAAGCCGGTCAGCGCCTCGTCCGACGGCGTGCCCGCGTCCTGCATCTGGAGCGACTTCTTGTAGTTGTCCCGGGGCGTCTCACCGGCGCACCCGAGGAACGTCCTGTGCGAACCCGGCATGATCATCAGACCGCCGTTGGTGTCCAGATTCTCGGTCAGGGCGATCGAGACGGACACCGTCCGCATGTTCGGCAGACCGTCCTCGGCGTGCCAGGTCTCGAAGTCCGAGTGCCAGTAGAAGCCCGAGGCGCCGAAGCCCGGCTTCACGTTGATGCGCGACTGGTGCACGTACACGTCGGAGCCGAGGATCTGCCGGGCCCTGCCCACCACCCGCTCGTCCCGTACCAGCGCGGCGAAGACCTCGCTCAGCCGGTGCACCTCGAACACCGAGCGCACGTCCTGGGACTTCGGCTCGACGATCGAGCGCTCGTCGGCCCGCACCGCAGGGTCGGCGACCAGCCGGTCCAGCTCGGCGCGGTAGAGCGCGACCTCGTCGTCGCCGATGAGCTGGTCGACGGTGAGGAACCCGTCGCGCTCGAAGCCCATCAGGTCGGCCGTGGCGATCGGCCCGGGGGTCCCCGGCGCGGACCACACCACGGGGTCCTGGCGCGGGGTGGTCACCTCGGTCGCACCCCGGGTGGGGTACAGATCGGTACGTGCGGGTGCGGTGGTCATGGTCAGCCCTCCTCCGTCAGCAGCGGGTACACACCGTTCTCGTCATGGTCCTCCCGTCCGGTCACGGGCGGATTGAAGACGCAGACACAGCGGAAGTCGGTCTTCGGGCGCATCGTGTGCTTCTCGTGCCCGTCCAGCAGGTACATGGTCCCGGGCTCGATCCAGTGGGTCTCGCCGGTCTCGTCGTTGGTGAGCTCGGCCTCGCCCTCGACGCAGAGCACGGCCTCGATGTGGTTCGCGTACCACATCGACGTCTCCGTGCCCGCGTACAGGACGGTCTCGTGCAGGGAGAAGCCGACCTTCTCCTTGGCGAGCACGATGCGCTTGCTCTCCCAGGTGCCGGACGCGGACCGCACATGGCGGTCGGTGTTCTCGATGTCCTTGAACGATCGGACGATCACGGTGTTTCGATACCTCTCGGTCGTGTGCGGTCAGGCGGTCTCTCGGACGGCGCGTGCCAGGATGCGCAGGCCCTCGTCCAGTTCGTCGGCGGAGACGGTCAGCGCCGGGAGCAGCTTGACCACTTCGCTCTCGGGGCCGGACGTCTCCAGCAGCAGCCCCAGTTCGAAGGCGCGGGCGCAGACCCGGCCGGCGCGCGCCTTGTCCTCGAACTCCATGCCCCACACCAGGCCGCGGCCGCGGAAGCTGACGCCCTCGCCGCCGCACTCCTCGACGACGGACAGCAGGGCCCGCTCGACCTGCTCGCCGCGGGCGAGGGTCTGCTTCTCCATCTGCCCATCGGCCCAGTACGTGGTGAGCGCGGCGGCGGCGGTCACGAAGGCCGGGTTGTTGCCGCGGAAGGTGCCGTTGTGCTCGCCCGGCTCCCAGATGTCCAGCTCGGGCCGGAACAGGCAGAGCGACATGGGCAGTCCGTAGCCGCTGATCGACTTGGACAGCGTCACGATGTCCGGCGTGATGCCCGCCTCCTCGAAGGAGAAGAAGGCGCCGGTGCGGCCGCAGCCCATCTGGATGTCGTCCACGATCAGCAGCATGTCCTGGCGCTCGCACAGCTCCTTGAGCGCGCGCAGCCACTCGGGCCGGGCGACGTTGATGCCGCCCTCGCCCTGGACCGTCTCCACGATCACGGCGGCCGGCTTGTTGAGGCCGGAGCCCTGGTCCTCCAGCAGCCGCTCGAACCACAGGAAGTCCGGGACCTGGCCGTCGAAGTAGTTGTCGAACGGCATCGGGGTGCCGTGCACCAGCGGGATGCCGGCGCCGGCGCGCTTGAAGGCGTTGCCGGTGACGGCGAGCGAGCCCAGCGACATGCCGTGGAAGGCGTTGGTGAACGAGACGATCGCCTCGCGCCCCTTCACCTTGCGGGCCAGCTTCAGCGCGGCCTCGACCGCGTTGGTGCCCGTCGGCCCCGGGAACATGACCTTGTACGGCAGGTCGCGGGGGCGCAGGACGACGTTCTCGAACGTCTCCAGGAAGTTGCGCTTGGCGACGGTCGCCATGTCGAGGCCGTGGGTGATCCCGTCGCGCTCGATGTAGTCGATCAGGGCGCGTTTGAGGACCGGGTTGTTGTGGCCGTAGTTGAGCGAGCCGGCGCCGGCGAAGAAGTCGAGGTACGTGTGGCCGTCCTCGTCGTGGAGGTAGCTGCCCTGCGCGCGGTCGAACACGGCGGGCCAGCCGCGGCAGTAGCTGCGGACCTCGGACTCGAGGGTCTGGAACACACTCAGGGCGGGCGGGGTGATGGTCACAGAAGTCTCCAGGTGTGGGGGGTCAGGCGGCGATCGGACCGATGCGGTACAGCACTTCCGGCTGGTGCGTCCCCTCGGGGAACAGCTCGCCGTCGAAGAGGACTTCGCGGCTCAGCGGAGCGTCGTGGCGCTGTGCGTAGGAGGTGAACAACCGGTCGGACGCCGTGTTGTCCGGCGTGACGGTCGTCTCGATCTCACGGATCCCCCGGCCCCCGGCGACCTTGGCGGTCAGGGCGTCGAGCAGGATTCCGGCCAGACCCCGGCCGCGGTGCGCCTTGTCGACGGCAACCTGCCAGACGACGAGCGCCTCCGGGCGGTCGGGCCGTACGTAGCCGGTGACGAAGGCGATCGGTTCACCTCCCGGGCCGCGCGCCACGACGGAGGTGGCGGCGAAGTCACGGCACCACAGCAGGTAGCTGTACGAGGAGTTGAGGTCCAGGACCTCGGAGTCGCGGGCGATGCGCCAGATCGCGGCTCCGTCCTCCACTCGTGGGGTGTCGATTGCCAGGGGCTCCGCGGACTCCACCGGTCCGCGGAATTCGTCTCGGGCTCGTACAAGGTCTTCTTGTGCGGCGGTCATGTGAATTGAATTTACCGAGCAAATTTCAAAAGTGCATCGCGCACAGAGGTTGGCCGACGGCGCGATCCGTGTTATCGCGCGGGCGCGGGCCCTCGCGCGGGCCACCCGGAGAACCCCCGTGTTTGTGGGGATTTAACCGGGCGAAGCGACTTTTGTGTGGTGTCTGTCACACCTTCGGCCGTTCGGGCGGTTGCCCGAGATTGCCTTCGAAACGATAGCGATTGAAGCGTTTAGGCCCCATGATCGGGGGCAGCAGAATGCGGGGAGATGTTCACGCGAATTCGCTGTGCGTTTATGCGGCGGACGCTGAGTTAATTCCGCTTCGTGGATTCCGGAGCGCCGCTGGAGGGGATTCTCCGCGCCGCCTGCGGGGCTTTTCCGCGCCCCGGGGACGCCGATCGGCGTCCCCGGGGCCCGTCACGGGAAGACCCGGCGCCCGAGGGTCACCAGGCGTCGCCGGCCGCCCGCAGAGCGCCCTCCAGGTCCACCTCGCGGCCCTGCGCCGCCAGTGCGCCGCCCAGCGCCGCGAGGCTGGACTGCACGGCGCCGCGGGTCGCGTCCACGCCGTAGTGGTTCACCCGGATCATCTCCTTGGCCAGCGCCCCGCCGCCCGCGATCAGCGGCAGCGCCGGATCGGCCGCCAGGGCGGCCGCCACGAGGTCACGCGCGTCCACACCCTCCGGGGCGCGCAGCGTGGTGGCCACCGGCGCCGCGTCCCGCGCCTCGTGCACGTACGGGGACAGACCGCCCCCGAGCGCGACCGCCCCGGCCCTGGTGGCCGCGGCCGCCGACGCGTGCCGGGCCATCACGGCGGCCGGGCCCTCGGACTCGATGCGCTCCAGGCACGCCTCCAGCGCCAGCATCTCCAGCTGGGCCGGCGCGTGCAGCAGCGCCTTGCGGCCGCTGTCGATCCAGCGCTCCTTCCAGTCCAGGAGCGAGAGGTACGAGCCGCGGGGCGCGTCGGGGTTCGCGGCCATCCGCTCCCACGCGCGGGCGCTCACCGACACCGCGGAGACGCCCGCGGGGCCGCCCATCGCCTTCTGCGCGCCGATGACGCACAGGTCGACGCCCCACGCGTCCGGCAGCAGGGGCTCCGCGCCCACCGAGGCGACCGCGTCGAGCATGAACAGGGCGCCGTGGGCCCGGACCGCCTCGCCGATCTCCGCGACCGGGTTGGTGTTGCCGGTGGCGGCCTCCGCGTGCACCAGGGAGACGAAGTCGATCTCCGGGGCCGCCGCCAGCGCCTCGGCGACCGCGCCGGCGGTGACCGCGCTGTGGAACGGGACCTCCAGGTCCACCACCCGCGCCCCGCAGGCGCGCAGCCAGTTGCCGAAGGTCTGCCCGTACGGGCCGGTGACCACGTTGAGCGCCGTGGAGCCGCGGCGCGCACCGCCGCGGATACAGCCCTCCAGCGGGAGCAGCGCCTCCCCCTGCATGATCACCACGTCCTGTCCGGTGTCCAGGAGCGCCGCCACCCTGCGCTCGATGGCGGCGAAGCGGGCTGCGGTCAGCGGGGCCAGGTCCAGCAGGGGGTGCGTCACGGCGTTGCTCGGCTCTCTCGGTCGTCGGGCGGTCCGGTGGTTCCGGTGGGTGTCCGGTACCGCGACCGAGCGTACCCAGGGCCTCGTACAGTGCCTGACATGAGCGATCACACGGTGCTGCACGTGAAGGGGCGGGTGCTCGTCGGGCCCGACGAGGCGCGCGACGAACTGTGGGTGGTGGACGGGCGGATCACGTACGACCGCCCCCGCGCCGAGGCGGTCACGGTCGAGGGGTGGGCGCTTCCCGGGCTGGTCGACGCGCACTGCCACGTGGGGCTCGACCGCCACGGTCCGGTCGACGCCGCCACCGCGGAGAAGCAGGCGCTCACGGACCGGGAGGCGGGCACCCTGCTCATCCGCGACGCGGGCTCCCCCTCCGACACCCGCTGGATCGACGAGCGGGAGGATCTGCCCCGGATCATCCGGGCCGGCCGGCACATCGCCCGCACCCGCCGCTACATCCGCAACTACGCCCATGAGATCGAACCCGAGGACCTGGTGGCGTACGTCGGCAGGGAGGCCCTGCGCGGCGACGGCTGGGTCAAGCTCGTCGGCGACTGGATCGACCGGGAGGCGGGGGACCTGACCGCGTGCTGGCCCGCGGGCGCCGTGCGCGACGCCATCGCCGAGGCCCACCGGCTCGGCGCGCGGGTCACCGCGCACTGCTTCGCCGAGGACTCGCTGCGCGACCTGGTGGAGGCCGGCATCGACTGCATCGAGCACGCCACCGGACTCACGGACGACACGATCCCGCTCTTCGCGGAGCGGGGCGTCGCCATCGTGCCCACCCTGGTCAACATCGCCACCTTCCCCCACCTCGCCGCGGGCGGCGAGGAGAAGTTCCCGCGCTGGTCCGCCCACATGCGCCGGCTGCACGAACGCCGCTACGAGACGGTGCGCAACGCCTACGACGCCGGGGTGCCGGTCTTCGTCGGCACCGACGCGGGCGGGTCCCTGGCGCACGGCCTGGTGGCCGACGAGGTCGCCGAACTGGTCACGGCGGGGATCCCGGCCGTCCGCGCGCTCTCCGCGACCACCTGGGGCGCGCGGGAGTGGCTGGGGCGCCCGGGGCTGGAGGAGGGCGCCCCGGCGGACCTCGTCGTCTACGGCGAGGACCCGCGGGCGGACGTCCGGGCCCTGGCGGCGCCGCGGCGGATCGTGCTCCGGGGGCGTGTCGTGGGGTGATGCGGGGCGACGGGAGGTGTCACCGCCCGGGAGCGGCCATGGGGGCGCCCCCGGGGCGAGCGGCGGGGCGGGACCGAGGTGCGGTGGCGTGGTGTTGACCGGCCGTGACCACGGGTCCTGACCGGTCGTTGAAGCACCTTTCGTGCGCGGTCGCGGTGACGACGGCGCACGACCCCCGTACGGGTGGCTGGGGGGACCAGGGGGAACGCACGTGCCGCGAGAATCGAATGCGAGCACGGAAACCCCACTTTAGGGTGAACTCACGTCAGGTGTCTGTGCGTTCACTCTCCGTGCGTAAAGATTCGGGTGTCTTCGCCGCCCCCGCCCACGTGTCCCCGTGGGCGGTCGCGGCACCGTGTCTCCCGTGGGGGTTCCACCACCGTGAACAGCAACACCTTCGTCCCGTCCGCACGCGTGCCCGCGCGCCGGCTCGCGGCGGCGACGGCCGCCGCCGCGCTGATCGCCGGACCGCTCGCCCTCGCCGCGCCCGCGCACGCCACCGGCGCAGAGGGCGAGGCGGCGGCGGTCGTGCTCCGCACGGGCCTGGACGTGGCCCTGCTCGACAAGACGGTCCACGTCCCCCTGAAGGCCACGCTGAACGAGGTGCGGGCCCCGCGCAGCGCCGACAGGACCGCGCTCAGCGTCACCCTGGACGGTGTCGACAAGGGGCGGCCCGTCCAGCTGCTGCGCGCCGACGTGGCCACCGCGAAGGCGTCGGTGGAGGGCGGCCGGGCCGAGGCGTCCAGCAATCTCGCCAAGGCGCGGGTCCATGTCCCCGGACTCCCGCTGCTCTCCCTCGTCGAGATCGAGCAGGTCACCTCCGAGGTGGTGTGCGAGGCGGGCAAGCAGCCCGTGGCCGAGTCCAACCTGCTCGGACACGTGAGGGTCCTCGGCAAGAAGGTGACCCTCTCGGCGGGCGGTCCCACCGTCGTCGAGGTGCCCGCCGTCGGCACGGTCTCCCTCGAACTGTCCAGGACGCGCACCACCTCCACCACGGCCGCGGCGGCGGCCCTGCAGCTCAAGGTCTCGGTGGACCCGCTGAACCTGAACGTCGCCGAGGTCACCGGCGAGCTCACCCTCGCCGAGGCCACCTGCACCTCGCCCGCGAAGGCGGCCGCCCCCGACAAGCCCGCCGAGCCCGGCGAGCCGGACGAGGCCGCGCCCCCGGCCGAGGACACGGAGCAGCCCGGCCGGGACATCGCCGCACAGTCCGCCGAGGAGCCCGCGGCGAACCTGGCCGAGACCGGAGGCAGTTCCGCGACCGGGTACATCGCGGGCGGCGCCGGGCTGTTCCTGGCGGCGGGCGCCGCCGCGATCGTCGTGACCCGCCGCCGCTCGCGCGCGGAGGGCTGACGGGCCGCACGCGCCCGGTGCCCGTGCACCGGGCGCGTGCCCGGGCGGCCGTGCCGCCCCGCGCCGCCGGGCCCCGCCGAGGGGGAGGGGCCCGGCCGCCGGGGCGGCACGCCCGCCGCGGGCCGCCCCGGCGACGGGCACGCCGGGACCGCGCTCGTCGGCTCAGCCGACCGCGGTGAGGGCCTGGTCGAGTGCGAGCAGGAAACGATTCGTCGTCGTCCTGTCGCGCACCGCCAGCCGCAGCCACTCCCCGTCGAGCCCGGGGAACGTGTCCCCGCGCCGGACGGCGAAGCCGAGCGAGCGCAGCCGTTCGCGCACCTGCGCCGCCCGCCGCACCCGGATCAGGACGAACGGCCCCGCCGCGTCCTCGACGGCCCGCACCTCGTCGAACTCCGCCAGCCCCGCCAGCAGATGGGCCCGGTCCGCGGCCGTCCGCACGGCGGCGTCCTCCGCCTCGGCCAGCGCGTCGGCCGCCATGCACGCCTCGGCTGCCACCAGGGCGGGTGCGGACACCGGCCACAGCGGCTGTGCGCGCTCCAGCGCGGCGATGGTCTCCGGCTCCGCCAGCACGTATCCGATCCGCAGACCCGCGAGCCCCCACGTCTTGGTGAGGCTGCGCAGGACGACGAGTCCGGGTACGTCCGTGCGGCCCGCGAGAGCCTCCGGCTCTCCCGGGAGGGCGTCCATGAACGCCTCGTCCACCACCAGGTACCGCCCGGGGCGGGCGAGCGAGGCGACGTCCGCCGCCCGGTGCAGGACCGACGTCGGATTGGTCGGGTTCCCGACGACGACCAGGTCCGCGTCCCTGGGCACGGCGTCCGGGCGGAGCCGGAACCCGTCCTCCTCGCGCAGCAGGACGCGGCCCACCTCGTGACCGGCGTCCCGCAACGCGGCCTCCGGCTCGGTGAACTGGGGATGCACGACCACGGGCCGGCGGACCTTCAGCGCGCGGGCGAGCAGCACGAACGCCTCGGCCGCGCCGGCCGTCAGCAGGACCCGGTCCACGGGCAGGCCGTGGCGGCGGGCGACGGCGGCCCGTGCCGCGCGGTCGTCGGGGTAGGCGGCGAGCGAACCCAGCGCGTCGGCGATGCGCTCGCGCAGCCACGCGGGCGGGGTGCCGGTGCGGACGTTGACGGCCAGGTCGACGAGTCCGGGCGACGCGTCGCGGACCTCGGCGTCCCCGTGGTGCCGCAGGTCGTGACCGCCCTGCTGCGGGCCGGACTCCCCGGCGCGGTCGTCGTGGTCAGCGCGCGTGTACATGGCAGCCGCGCAGGGGTGCAGGAGAACGGGACACGGATCTCTCCTCGGGACGTGGGGGGTTGGGAAGCACCTCGACATCATCCCTTCTGCCGTCCCGTCCCGGCAGATGCCCCCGGACGCCCGCCGCCCTCGCGGGCGATGGCACATGTCACACCCGCCGGCCTTCCCTCCGGGCGGGAGGTGCGCTTGGGGACCAGCAGGTCACCCCCTCCGGCGAGCGCCGCCGCCTCCGCGACCGACGGTGTGCCCACGGCGGCGAGCACCGAGGCCGAGCCGCCGGGCACCGCCACCGCCGCCAGCCGGCCGGCCGGGTAGGCCGTGACCGGGACCCCCAGCCGCGCCGCGGCGGCCACGATCCCCGGTTCCGACGCCCTGCGGTCGAGCGTCGCGAGGCCGGTCACCTCGTCCGTGCGCAGCCCGGCGTCGCGCAGCGTCGCGAGCACCAGGTCCACCACCTCGTCCGCGGGAACCCCGCGCGAGGCCCCCACGCCGACGACGATCCCGCCCCGCGGGCCGCCCGCCTCCCCGCCGGACCTCCCGCCCGTGCCGGTCTCCGTCCCGGCCGTCCCGGCGCCCCCCGCGCCGCTCCCCGTCCCGCCCTCACCTGTCCGCGGCCCGCCCGCCCCGGCGGGGGACGTCATCCGGACCTCCGGCGGCGGAACGGCTCCGATCGCCGTGCGCCGGGGGCCACTTCGCGGGCAACCGGGTGAACGCGCCCGGCAGCGGTGTGCGCCGGGGCGGTCCGATGGGCTAGCAAGGGCCCATGGCGGTGTTCGTCGCGCTCGGCGCGTTCCTGATGACGCTCTTCGGCGGCTGGATGGCGCACCGCGTCACCGACCGCCGGCACCTGGTGCTCGGCCTCGCGGGCGGACTGATGCTCGGGGTGGTCGGGCTCGAACTCCTCCCCGAGGCCCTGGAGTCCGCCGGACACGAGGTGTTCGGGGTGCCGCAGGCGCTGCTGCTCTTCGTCGGCGGATTCCTCGGCGCCCACCTGGTCGAGCGCCTGCTCGCGGTGCGCCGCGCCGCACACGGCGCCGAGCCCGGGGCGCGGGTTCCGCAGGTGGGGCTGACGGCGGCCGCCGCCATGGTCGCCCACAGCCTGATGGACGGCATCGCGCTGGGCGTCGCCTTCCAGGTGGGCGGCGGCATGGGCGCGACCGTCGCCCTCGCGGTCATCACCCACGACTTCGCCGACGGCTTCAACACGTACACCATCACCAGCCTGTACGGGAACACCCGCCGCAGGGCCGCGCTGATGCTGTTCGCCGACGCCCTCGCCCCCGTCCTGGGGGCGGCCTCCACCCTGCTGTTCACCCTTCCCGAGGAGCTTCTCGGCAGCTACCTGGGGTTCTTCGGCGGTGCGCTGCTGTACCTCGCGGCCGCGGAGATCCTCCCGGAGGCCCACCACCGGCACCCCGCCCGGTCCACTCTGCTGTGCACCGTCGGGGGAGTGGGCTTCGTCTGGCTGGTGGTCGGTCTCGCCGAGTGACCGGCCCCGCGCCCGTACCCGGTTCACCCCCCGGCCGGCCCCGCCGGGCCCGCGCCGTCCGCCGTGCTGCGGGCGCCCGCGCCGCCCCGTACCCCCGCGCCGCCGTCCGCCGTGCCCCGCACCCCCGCCGTGGACCGGGTGCCGTCCCCGTCCCGTGCGCCCGCGCCGCCGTCCGCCCGGCGGCGCGCGGGGACGGACGCCCCCGCCACCCCCGCCGCCTGCTCGCACGCGGCCGTGAAGCGCGCCGCGACGCCGGGCCGCTGCGCCCAGTGGGTGTGCAGGTAACTGGCGTGCACGCCCTGCTGCACGAAGCCCTCGACCCGGCGCTCCGGACGCACCATGCCCCAGGCGGGGACCGCGCCGGAGCCCGGCTCCAGCACGGTGCGGTGGAACTCGTGCCCGCGCAGCCTCGTGCCGGACGCGGCCAGCGGGTTGTCGGCGACCGCGACGGCCTCCCGGTATCCGAGCGTCAGCCGGCCCGTCATCCGGGCCTCGGCGTCCAGCACCCCGCACATCGGCTTCCCGTCCAGCGACTTCGCCAGGTACAGCAGCCCCGCGCACTCCGCCGCGACCGGGGCCCCCGACCTCGCCAGCGCCGCGACGGCCCGGCGCAGCGGCTCGTTGGCGGACAGTTCGGGCGCGTACACCTCGGGGAAGCCGCCGCCTATGACGAGCCCGCGGGTCCCCTCGGGAAGCCGTTCGTCGCGCAGCGGGTCGAAGGGGACCACCTGTGCCCCCGCCGCCCGGAGCAGTTCGACGTGCTCGGCGTAGGAGAAGGTGAACGCCGCCCCGCCGGCGACGGCCACCACCGGCCCCGCCGCGTCCGCCCCGGTCCGCGTCCGGCCCGCGGGCCGGTCGGCGAGGGCGTCGCCCCCGGCCGCCGCCGCCGGGTCCCAGGGGGTGTCCGTGAGCGGCGGCGCGGAGCGCGCCAGCGCCAGCAGCGCCTCCAGGTCGCAGCCGAGGCGCACCTGTTCGGCCTGCGCCCGCACCGCGTCCACCGCGTCGGTGTGCCGCTCGGCCACCGGCACCAGGCCCAGGTGCCGCGACGGCGTGGCCATGTCGGCGGCCCGCCGCAGCACCCCCATCACCGGTACGCCGGACTCCTCCAGCGCCTCCCGCAGCAGATGCTCGTGCCGGTCGGTGGCGACCTTGTTGAGGATCACCCCGCCGATCCGCACCTCCGGGTCCCAGGAGGCGAAGCCGTGCACGAGCGCCGCCACCGACCGGGACTGCGACGACGCGTCCACCACCAGCACCACCGGCGCCCGCAGCAGCTTGGCCACCTGGGCCGTCGACGCCAGCTCGCCCTGCCCGGCGGCCCCGTCGTAGAGCCCCATGACGCCCTCCACGACGGCCAGTTCGCAGCCGCGCGCGCCGTGCGCGAACAGCGGCGCGATCAGCGAGGTGCCGCACTGGTAGGCGTCGAGGTTGCGGCCGGGCCGCCCGGTCGCCAGGGCGTGGTAGCCGGGATCGATGTAGTCGGGGCCGACCTTGTGCGGGGACACGGCGAGGCCCCGCCCGGCGAACGCGGCCATCAGGCCGGTCGCGACCGTGGTCTTGCCCGCCCCCGAGGACGGTGCGGCGATGACGAGACGTGCTACCACTCGATGCCCCGCTGGCCCTTCTGCCCCGCGTCCATGGGGTGCTTGACCTTGGACATGTCGGTCACCAGATCGGCGAAGTCGACCAGCTTCTGCGGCGCGTTGCGCCCGGTGATCACCACGTGCTGGGTACCCGGCCGGGAGCGCAGCACCTCGATCACCTCGTCGGTGTCGATCCACCCCCAGTGCAGCGGGTAGGCGAACTCGTCCAGCACGTACAGCCGGTGCGTCTCGGCCGCGAGGTCCCGCTTGACCTGCTCCCAGCCCTCGCGGGCCTTGTCCTCGTTGGACTGCTCGCCGGCCGCGGGCTCCCGCTGGATCCACGACCAGCCCTCGCCCATCTTGTGCCAGGCGACCGTGCCGCCCTCGCCGCTCGCGCCCAGCACCTTCAGCGCGTTCTCCTCGCCGACCTTCCACTTGGCCGACTTGACGAACTGGAACACCCCGACCGGCCAGCCCTGGTTCCAGGCGCGCAGGGCGAGCCCGAAGGCGGCCGTCGACTTGCCCTTCCCGACACCCGTGTGCACGAACACCAGGGGGCGGTTGCGGCGCTGGCGTGTGGTGAGGCCGTCGTCCGGTACGACGGTCGGCTGTCCCTGCGGCATTACGCGGCCCTCCTGGCGGTGGAAACTTCCCTGACGTCCCGGACGAGGCCGGCGATCGCGTCGGCACGGAGCTCGTCCAGGGTGACGGCGGTGCCGCCGAGTTCGCCGGCGAGGGTGCCGGCCAGTCCGAGCCGTACGTACCCGGACTCGCAGTCGACGACGACGGCGGCGGTGCCCTCGGCGGCGTGCAGCCGTGCCGCACGCAGCGCCTGCCCGAACGCGTCGCCCGCACCGGTGGCCCGGCCGTCCGTCACGACGACCAGCAGCGGCCGCCGGGACGGGTCCCGCAGCCGCTCGGTGCGCAGTGTCCCGTGGGCCTTCAGCAGCCCCTCCGCGAGCGGGGTGCGCCCGCCGGTCGGCAGTGACTCCAGCCGGGCGGCGGCCGCGTCCACCGACGACGTGGGCGGCAGCGCCAGCTCTGCCGTGCGCCCCCGGAAGGTGATCAGACCGACCTTGTCGCGCCGCTGGTAGGCGTCGAGCAGCAGCGACATGACCGCGCCCTTGACGGCGCCCATCCGCTGCCGGGCCGCCATCGAGCCCGAGGCGTCCACCACGAAGAGCACCAGATTGCCCTCGCGCCCCTCGCGGGTCGCCTGCCGCAGGTCGTCGCGGCGCACCACCAGACCCGGTCCGGTGCGCCCCCGGGCGCGCTGATGGGGCGCGGCCGCCTGGACGGTCGCCGCCAGATGGAGCTTGGTGAGGCCGCCCCGCGGCCGGCGGGAGCCGGTGGTGCGCCCGTGCTCGGTGTACGCGCGGGACCTGCGCCCCGCCGCGCCCTCGCCGAGCCCGGGCACGCTCAGCATCCTCGTCCGGTACGGCTCGCCGGCCCCGACGGGGCGCTGCTCACCGGGGCCGGGGCCGGGGGCGGGCGGGGGAGAAGGCGCCGGGTCCTCCCCGGAGCCCGCGGCAGGGGACTCCTGCCCCTGCCCCTGGGGCGGGACACCGCCTCCCGGGCCGCCGTCGGGGCCCCCGTCGCCGGGCCCGCCGTCCGGGCCCCCGTCACCGGGGTCCGGGTCGGGCTCGGGGTCGTCGCCCGACTGCTCCAGGGCCTCGTCGAGCTTCGACTCGTCCAGGCCGGGCGCGTCGAAGGGGTTGCGCCGCCTGCGGTGCGGCAGCGCGAGCAGAGCGGCCTGCCGCACGTCCTCCCCGGCGACCTCCGTCCGGCCGTCCCAGGCCGCCAGCGCGGTCGCGGTGCGTGCCATCACGATGTCCGCGCGCATGCCGTCGACCTCGAATGCGGCGCAGGTGGCGGCGATCTGGCGCAGCACCGCGTCGCCGAGCACCACCGAGGGCAGCAGTGCCCTGGCGGCGACGATCCGCTCCCGCAGCGCCGCCTCCTCCCCGGCGAAGCGTGCCGCGAACGCGGCCGGGTCGTCGTCGTACGCCAGCCTGCGCCGTACGACCTCGACCCGCCGGCCGGGGTCGCGTGACGCGGCGACCTCCACGGTCAGCCCGAACCGGTCGAGCAGCTGCGGACGCAGCTCGCCCTCCTCCGGGTTCATCGTCCCCACCAGCAGGAAGCGCGAGGCGTGCCGGACGGAGACGCCCTCGCGCTCCACGTAGGAGGCGCCCATGGCGGCGGCGTCCAGCATCAGGTCGACGAGGTGGTCGTGGAGGAGGTTGACCTCGTCCACGTAGAGGATTCCGCGGTGCGCGTCGGCCAGCAGGCCCGGCTCGAACGCCTTGACCCCCTCCGCGAGCGCCCGCTCGATGTCCAGCGCCCCGACCAGCCGGTCCTCGGAGGCGCCGACCGGCAGCTCGACCAGCGGCGTCGGCCTGCTCACGGCCGCGGCCCCCTCGTGCGGGCCGTCCGGGCACCCGGGGTCGGGAGCCGCGGGGCGGCAGGCGAACCGGCAGCCCGCCACCACGTCCATGGCGGGCAGCAGACCCGTCAGACCGCGCACGACCGTCGACTTGGCGGTGCCCTTCTCACCTCGTACGAGCACACCGCCGATCGCCGGGGACACGGCGTTGAGCAGCAGGCTCAACCGCATGTCGTCCATCCCGACGACCGCCGTGAACGGATAGTGGACGCTCATCGCCTGCTCACTCCTTCAGTCGTTCCCTCGACGTCTGCGCGCGCCCCGTCGCGGGGCGGCCCGCCGGCGTGGCCCCTGCCGGCGTTCACCGTGCCGCCGGTGCGCCGGGCGGGACGAACGGCAGGCCCTCCGGAGGCCCCTGCTCGATCAGCCGCAGCAGCCCGCCGGTGTCCGCGTGCTCCTCGACCAGGTCGCCGAGCCGGTCCAGCTGCTCCTCGCGGAGCGCGCCGAAGCAGGTGTCCGGCGCGGGGACGAAGCGGCGTCCGGCCTGCGCCGCCACCTGCCGCAGGAAGGCCCGGCGGAAGCCGTCGCCCTCCAGCGAGCCGTGCCAGTGGGTGCCCCACACCGAGCCCACCCGGCAGCCGTCCAGGAAGGGCTCGCCGCCCAGCACCTCGGCGACGCCGTGGTGGATCTCGTACCCCTCGACCCGCTCGCCCAGCGCCTCGCCCACCGGCCTGGCCAGCGTCTTCTCGCGGGCGAACCGCACCCGCACCGGCAGCAGTCCGAGTCCTTCGACCTCGCCCGCCCGCGACTCGACGTCGTCCTCGATGTGCTCGCCGAGCGCCTGGAAGCCGCCGCAGACGCCGAGCACCGGACGTCCCTCGGCCGCCCGCCGGGCCAGCGCCGCCGCGAGGCCCCGCTCGCGCAGCCAGGCGAGCGCCCGGACCGTGCCGCGGGTGCCGGGGACGACGACGAGGTCGGCGTCGGCCAGCTCCTCGGGCCGGTCCACGAAGCGGACCACGACGCCGGGTTCGGCGGCGAGCGCGTCCACGTCGGTGAAGTTCGACATCAGCGGCACGGCGCAGACGGCGACCCGCAGCACGTCCTCGCCGACGGGCGGGGCGACGACGGACTCGCGCACGGCGCCGCGCAGCGACACCCGCAGCCCGTCCTCCTCGTCGATGCCGAGCCCGTGTGCGTAGGGCAGCACGCCGTAGGTCCGCCGTCCGGTCAGGCCGTGCAGCATCTCCAGGCCCGGTTCCAGCAGCGTCACGTCGCCGCGGAACTTGTTGACGAGATAGCCCGCCACCAGCGACTGGTCCGCGGCGTCCAGCAGCGCCGTGGTGCCGAAGAACTGCGCGAACACCCCGCCCCTGTCGATGTCGCCGACGACGAGGACCGGCAGCCGGGCGGCCCGCGCGATGCCCATGTTCACGATGTCCGTGCGCCGCAGATTGATCTCGGCCGGGCTGCCGGCGCCCTCGCAGATCACGGCGTCGTAGCTGCCGCGCAGCTCGTCCAGGCAGGCCATCACCGGCTCGAACAGCTCCCGCTGGCGGTTGCCGTGGTAGCCCCGTGCGCTCATCTCGCCGACCGGTCTGCCCATCAGCACGACCTGGCTGGAACGGTCGCTCCCCGGCTTCAGCAGCACCGGGTTCATGAGCGCCGTCGGCTCCACCCGCGCGGCCTGCGCCTGCATGGCCTGCGCCCGTCCGATCTCCGCGCCCTCGCGCGTCACGAACGAGTTCAGCGACATGTTCTGGCCCTTGAAGGGAGCGACCTTCACCCCCTGGCGCACCAGCCACCGGCAGATCCCGGCGGTCACCACGCTCTTGCCCGCGTCCGACGTCGTCCCCGCGACCAGCAGTCCGCCGCCGCTCATGTCCGCCTCCCCCTCGTCGTGGCGCGGACCAGCCGCGCGCCCGCGCAGACCGCCAGCGCCAGTGCGCCGACACGGCGCGACAGCCGCACCGCCCGGTCGATGTCCCCGAACTCCACGGCCCGGCCCTCCCCGTTGAGGACGGGCCGGTGCTCGACGCGCCCCGCGTACGACAGGGTGCCGCCCAGCCGCACGCCCAGCGCTCCCGCGAACGACGCCTCCACCGGGCCCGCGTTGGGGCTCGGGTGCCTGTCCGCGTCGGCCCGCCAGGCGCGCAGGGCGCCCCGCGGGTCGGGTCCCGCGAGCACCGCGAGCACGGCGGTGAGCCGGGCGCCCGGCCACCCGGCCACGTCGTCCAGGCGGGCCGAGGCCCAGCCGTAGCGCAGGTACCGGGGGGAGCGGTGGCCCACCATCGCATCGAGGGTGTTGACCGCCCGGAACCCCAGCAGGCCCGGCACGCCCGCGACGGCGCCCCACACGAGCGCCCCGACGACCGCGTCGGACGTGTTCTCCGCGACGGACTCCACGACGGCGCGGGCGATCTGCGCCTCGTCGAGGGCCTGCGGGTCGCGGCCGCACAGATGGGGGAGGCGTTCACGGGCCGTGCCGAGGTCCCCGGCGGCGAGCGCGGCGCCGACGGCGCGTGCCTCCCGCCCCAGGGTGGTGCCGCCGACGACGGCCCAGGTGGCGGCGGCGGTCAGGACCACGGAGGCGGCGGGGGAGCGGCCGGCGGCACGGGTGGCGAGCAGACCCGCCCCGATCGCGCCCCCGGCGCACACCGCGGTGTGCAGGACGCCCCGGCCGCGGTCGTCGCGCCACAGGAGGCGTTCGACGGCGCCGGCGGCCCGTCCGAAGGCGGCGACGGGGTGTCCGCGGCGCGGGTCCCCGATCAGCAGGTCGGCGGCGAGGCCGGCGGCGGCGCCGTACGCGAACGTCCGGTCCGCGGGTGTCCGTTGGGCACGCATGGGGTCAGCGGCCCCGGGGGTGGCGTCGGACGGGCAGGGGCGAACCGCAGCCGGGCATGACGACGAGTCCTCACTCAGGGTCCGCGCCCTGGTTCGACGTGACCGGCGGTGAGAGTTCCTGGCTCCCCGGGGGTCCCCGGGTGACAGTGGCGGGACCGCGCCGGATTCGCACCGGACTTCCTCTGCTGCCGCCGTATTGGCCCCGGCAGTCCACCACGCCCGCGAACGCCCGTCAACTCACCCTTGACCTGCGGCGGGACAGTGTGCCGAGGCCCACACCGCGGCCCGTACCGCGCACAGCGCGCGAGCCGGGCGCGACCGCACCGCGGGGGTGCCGTCACGCCCGGCTCGCGGACGTGTTCCGGGCCGCGGGGCGGCCGGAGGGGTGGCCGTCAGACGACGACCAGGTAGATGCCGAACGCGACGGCCGCCGCGCACAGGGCGAAGCAGGCGTAGGCGCCGGTACGCGCCAGGGCCGCGGAGCCGCCGGACGACTCCTGCCGGCCGAGGCCGATGATGCCCAGGGTGAAGAGGCCCACCAGGGCGATGGTGGCGACGAGGCTCACGCCGAACACGGAGCCGAGGGCTACCCAGTCGATCTTCATGCTGATGCTTCCTTAAACCCTGGCCGGGCGGGCCGGCTCGGTCTCGGCCGAATCGGAGGCCGGGGCCGGGATGGTGGTCTTGAACTCGCCGGCGGGCGGCGGGGCGACGGCCGCCATGGCGGTGGTGACGACTCCGGCCGGCTCCTCGTCCGCCTCGACGTCGTTGACGTTGGTGTGGTCGACGACCTGGCGGCGGGAGACGAGCCAGATGGCGAGGCAGGACGCCACGAGGAAGACGGCGACGACGGCGACGCCCCAGTCGCCCTGCTTGGTGACGAACTCCGAGGCCGCGGCGACCAGACCGGCCGCCGGCAGCGTCAGGCCCCAGGCGACGAACATCCGGGTCGCCGTGGACCAGCGGACCACACCGCCCTTGCGGCCGAGGCCCGCGCCCATCACGGCACCGGAGCAGGAGTGGGTCGTCGACAGGGAGAAGCCGAGGTTGGAAGAGGCGAGGATGACGCTCGCGGCGCTGGTCTGGGCGGCGAAGCCCTGCTGCGGCTGGAGGTCGGTGAGGCCCTTGCCCATGGTGCGGATGATGCGCCAGCCGCCGAGGTAGGTGCCGAGCGCGATGGCGACACCGGCGGAGACGATGACCCACATCGGGGGGTTCGAACCGGGGGCGAGCACGTTGCCGGCGACCAGGGCGAGGGTGATGATGCCCATCGTCTTCTGCGCGTCGTTGGTGCCGTGCGCCAGCGAGACCAGGCCCGCCGAGGCGATCTGGCCGGCGCGGTAGCCCTTGGCCGTGGCCTTGTCGTCGGTCTTCCTGCCGAGCCTGTACGTCAGCCGGGCCGCCAGCATGGCGCCGATGCCGGCGACGAGCGGGGCGGCGATCGCGGGGATCAGGACCTTCGTCACGACGACGCCGCCGTTGACGCCGGAGAAGCCGACGGAGGCGACGGTGGCGCCGATGAGGCCGCCCATGAGCGCGTGCGAGGAGCTGGACGGCAGGCCGACCAGCCAGGTCAGCAGATTCCAGAGGATGGCGCCGACGAGCGCCGCGAAGATGACTTCAGGTGAGATGCCTGATTCGTCGACCAGGCCACTGGAGATCGTCTTCGCGACCTCCACGGACAGGAACGCGCCGACGAGGTTCAGAACGGCGGACATGGCCACCGCGGTCTTGGGCTTCATCGCGCCGGTCGAGATGGTCGTCGCCATCGCGTTGGCGGTGTCGTGGAAACCGTTCGTGAAATCGAACACGAGAGCTGTCACGATCACAATCGCGAGCAGCAAGGTGATGTGTTCCATTTACCCAGGCAATCGTTTGACGTCATTGACGTGTGGACCGTAGGCAACCTGGGTGAACGGAAGATGAACTGGGTCGGGCGCTGTGGTGTCCGCAAGTGGCGTCAAGAGGTTCCGTTTGACGTTCCGGGCCGCCGCCGACCGCGCGGGGCGTTCACTCGAACACCCTCCGTTGCGCCCGCCCCGCCCGGCCCCCGTGGCACCGGCCCCCGGCGCGGGCGGGGCACGGCCTGACAGGATCGGCCCATGACCTCACAGGCGCACGGCGGCACGATCGAACAGGCGTGGCGGGACCTGGTGGCGACGGCCCGGCGGACGGCCGCCGAAGGACTCGTCGTCGGCACCTCCGGCAATGTCTCCGTACGAGTGGACGGCGATGTCGTCCTCGTCACCCCCAGCGGTGTCCCCTACGACCGGCTCGGCCCCGGCGATGTCCTCGGGGTCGACCTCGACGGCAACCGCGTCATCGGCACCGCGGCGCCGACCAGCGAGCTCCCCCTCCATCTCGCGCTGCACCGGGAGACCGGCGCCCGGGCCGTGGTCCACACCCACGCGGTGCACGCCACCGCCGTCTCCGTCCTGGTCCCCGAACTCCCTCCGGTCCACTACATGACCGCCGCCCTCGGCGGCCCGGTCCGGGTCGCCCCCTACGCCCCCTACGGCACCGGGGAACTCGCCCGGAACATGCTGGCGGCCCTGCGCGAGCGCACGGCCTGCCTGCTGGCCAACCACGGCACCGTGGCGTACGGCGACACCCTCGACCAGGCGTACGACCGCACGGCGCAGCTGGAATGGATGTGCCGCCTGTGGCTCACCGCCTCCTCGGTCCCCGGCCGCAGCCCCGCACTGCTCTCCGAGGCCCAGCTGGCCGACGCCGCCTCCCGGCTGCGCGGCTACGGACAGCCCGCCTGACCTCCCGGGGCCGGAACCGGCCGGCGGCCGTCCACTGGCAGTCGCCGGCCACTGTGCCGACACTGGAGCGGTGCGCCCGGCTACAGCGACGGCAGCGGCCGTCACCACCCTGATCGGCGTCGGCGCGGCCACGGTCGCCGCCGGACGCCACGCCAGCAGTGCCGCGCTCAGAGCGCCCGCCCCGAGGGCCCTGCCCGGTGATCCGCGGCTGACCGTGCACGGCGCAGGCGCCGGGCGGGTCACCCTCACCCGCAGCCTCGCCTCCCTCCGCCCGGGGACCTACGGCCTCACCGGTTCCGGGGTCCACGCCGTCGTCGGACCGGTGCTCGGCGGGGCGGCGGCCTCGGCCGACACGGTGGTGCGGCGGCTCGACCGCGTGGCCGACGGCGGGCTCGCCCCCGGCGCCCGCGTCCGCTTCACCCCCCAGCTGCACGAGGGCGACCCGGCCACCGCGCTGGGCGTCCCCTTCTCCGACGTCGTCGTCCCCGGAGAGCTCGGCGGCCTCCCCGCGTGGTTCGTCCCCGGCGCCCGGAGCACCTGGGTGATCACCGTGCACGGGATCGGCACCACCCGGGAGCACCCCCTGAACCTGCTGGGATTCCTGCGGGAGCAGCGGTTCCCGGTGCTGAACCTCGCCTACCGCGGCGACGCCGGAGCCCCCCGGTCCCCGGACGGTCTCAGCCACCTCGGCGACTCCGAATGGCGCGACCTCGACGCGGCGGTCCGCCACGCCGTGCGGCACGGCGCCGAGCGCGTCGTGGTCCACGGCTGGTCCACCGGCGCCGCCATGGCGCTGCGCGCCGCGGCGGGGTCGGGGCTGCGCGACCGGATCGCCGGCCTGGTCCTGGACTCGCCCGTGCTGGACTGGGAGGTCACCCTGCGGGCCCTGGTGGCGGCCCGCGGCACCCCCGCCCCGCTGCGCCCCCTCGCCGTCCGCGCCGCGCTCGGCCGGACCGGTCCGCACGCCGGCCGGCTCTCCGGGGCGGCGGAGCCCTGGGCCGTGCGGGTCCCGACGCTGATCTTCCACGGCCCCGACGACACCCTCGCCCCCTGGCAGGGCTCCCGCCGCCTGGCCGGCGAGCGGCCGGACCTCGTCACCCTCCACACCGTCGACCGGGCCCCGCACGGCGCCATGTGGAACGCCGACCCCACCCGGTACGAAGAGGTCCTGAGGCGCTTCCTCACCCCCCTCGCGTAGCGCCCGGGCGGCTGCGGGACGGGCCCCGGAGACCCTTCCGTGACCCTCCGTTTGGGCTTTCGGGCCGTCAGCGGGAACACTGCTCCTGTGACGTCCCGAAAGCCTGATGAGCAATTGGCGCGCAACTCCAGACTCCGTCTCGTCCGCCCGCGTCCCATGGCCAGTGCGCGACGGGCCGTGACGACCCGGCGTACCCGCCCGGCGACCCGCCCGCCGGAGGGCACGCCCGCCCCCGCCGAGCTGGCCCGCCAGGCCCGCTCGGTCCTCGCCGACGCCGTGCGCATCGCGCGCTGGGCCGCCGTCGAACGCGGCCCCGCGGCCGCCCGTTCGGTCCCCGGGGCGCGGCAGCGCGCGGCCGCCGCGCTGGACCTGAACCCCGAAGAGGTCCGCGCGGGCTGGGACCGGGCCCGGCTGGCCGGCCTCATCGAGATGCACGGCGACGCCGCCCGCCCCGGCTGGCGTCTGCACGCCTGGGACCGCGACGACATGGCGGTGCTGCGCGGCTGGGTGGCCCTCTTCGACGCCTGGTCGCTGGCCCACCCCGCCCCCGCGGACGTGGCCCCCACCGCCCTGGCCGAGGTGGTCGAGGCCGTGCCGCAGGTGCTCTCCCTGCTGCAGCTCTCGGCCGGCCCGGTACCGACGGACACCCTCCTCGACCTGCTCCAGCAGCGCGTGGCCGAGCTCCGCGAGGAACGCTGCGAGGTCCCCTCGGCCCAGGACGCCGAGGCCCCCCGGCCCCCGGCGGACGAGGTCCCCGTGTCGGTGCTCCTCGACTGGGCCCTCGAAGGGCTCGCGTCCGTCGGCGCGCTGACCCTGGACCGGAGCCAGGCCACGCTCACCCCGCTGGGCAACTGGGCGGTGTGGGTCAAGCTGGAGCAGATCTGCGTCGCGGCGCAGAGCCCGGCCGGCAACATCGAGCAGTCCGCCGAGGACATGCTGCGCGGCTGCGCCCGCCTCACGCCGGGGCCCGCCCGCGCGGAGTACCGGGCGTGGATCGCGGCCCGCACCGTGGCCGGCGCGGTCGGCGAGCTGCTCGGCGTCGCCCGCGGCGAGGACGCCCTGCTGCGCGGCCTGGCCTTCGAGGCGCTGCGCGTCGTCGGGGCCCCCGCCGAGGGCGAGGTCCGGGCGGCCGCCTCGGAACCGTCCCTGCGCCCCTACGCCCTGCTCTGGCTCGCCGAGTACGACGGCGCCGACCCGGAGGACGCCGCCGACGTGCTCACCCGCGAGGAGGCGACCTGGCTCTGGGTCGACACCGCGGCCGCCGTCGCCGACCACGGCGAACCGCAGCTGCTGCTGCGCCACCTGGACTCCGCGGTGCAGGGCACGGTCCCCGCGCTGATCGAGGAGGTCCGGGCCGGCGGGCACCCCCGTACGGTCCAGGTCCTCGTCGCGCTCGCCGCCGCCCACCCGGACCCGGCGCTCGCGAAGGCGGTGCGACGCGCGGCCTTCCAGGTGCACACCGGCGGCGTCTGACCTCCGCACGCGAAGGGGCGGCCCGGGGCTACGAGGCCCCGGCCGCCCCCGGCGCGTAGGTGCCGAAGCTCCAGATGTTGCCCTCCAGGTCGCGCGCCATGTAGTCGCGGGCGCCGTACTCCTGGTCGGCCGGCTCCATCACGATCTCGGCCCCGTGCGCGGCGGCCCGCGCGTGGTGCGCGTCCACGTCGTCGACGTGGACGAAGACCCCGGCCGGACCGGCGCCCCGCATCAGCGCGTCGAACTCGCTCCCGGTGCCCCTGCTGCCCAGCATCACCATGCCGTTCCCGTGGACGAGCTCCGCGTGGGCGACCGAGCCGTCCTCGTTCTCGTACAGCGCGTGGACGGTGAAGCCGAAGGCCTCGGTGAGCTGGCGGACAGCGGCCGGGGCGTCCGCGTAGACCAGGGTGGGGCAGATGCCCGGTGACTGAGGCATGGTGCGCGCTCCTCGCCCGCTCGACTGCCGGAGGTGATCCGGCTCCCAGTCTGGCAGCCCGGCGCGGGACCCGCGGGCTCAGCGGAACGTGTCGCAGCGGGCCGTGTCGCCGGTGCGCAGCCCCTGCCGGAACCACGCCTGCCGCTGCTCCGCCGATCCGTGGGTCCAGGTGTGGGGCGTGACCCGGCCCTGGTACCGCTGCTGGATCCGGTCGTCGCCCACGGCTGCTGCCGCGTCGAGGCCGTCCAGGACGTCCTCCTCGGTGAGCTCGGTCAGCAGCGGGCGTCCCGTGTCCTCGTCGGGTGTCGTCGTCGCGTGGTGCGCCCACACCCCGGCGTAGCAGTCCGCCTGGAGCTCCACCCGGACCGCGGCGGACCCGGCGCCCGTCCCGCCGTCCTGCGCCCGGCCGAGGACGCCGGTCAGGTTCTGCACGTGGTGGCCGTACTCGTGGGCGACGACGTACGCCTGCGCGAACGGGCCGCCCCGGGCGCCGAACCGGTCGCGCAGCTCGCCGAAGAATCCGAGGTCCAGGTAGACCTGCCGGTCGGCGGGGCAGTAGAACGGCCCCACCGCCGAGGTCGCGGCGCCGCAGGCGGTGCCGACCCGGCCGGTGAACAGCACGGTCCGTGCGTCCGTGTACCGGCCCTGGCGCCGCTGGAACTCGGCGCGCCAGTAGTCCTGCACGCTGTTGACGACCGCCACGATCCGGCAGTCCTCGCGCGTGGCGGCGTCCGAGCCCCGCCGGCAGGCGCTCGCCACCTCCGCCTGCGAGGACGCCGCCACCGCGGGGTCCTCGTCGCCGGAGGACAGCCCCAGCTGCTCGGGGCCCACCCCGAAGAAGAGACCGAGGACCAGCGCGACCAGCCCGGCGATGCCGCCGCCGATCGTGGCCCGGCCGCCGGGGACGCGGCCGGAGCGCGCATCGCGGACCTCGGAGGTGTCCAGACCCGCGTCGTCGTCGAACTGCACGGGCGACCTCCGCTCCTCGGCGGCGGCCGCCCGCCACTCCCGGCGAGTATGGGGCCGTACACCGTGTTTCGCCCTGTCCGGGAGGTTTCATGCCGGTCTGCGGGGGCGCACGGAGGGGCCGCCGTGTGCGACGTGGCGCCGGTCACGGTGCGCCGGACCCCGGAAAAACACTTGCCGGACCCCGTTAGACTGGCCGTATGGCAGTTCTCCTCGTGCCTTAGACGGCGTCGAAGCGTCGCTCACCCGTCCCTTCCGCCGTCCACACCGCCCTGGAGTCCTCCCCCGTGATCACCGCGTCCGGTATCGAGCTGCGCGCAGGCGCGCGCGTCCTCATCGAATCCGCCTCCTTCCGCATCGCCAAGGGCGACCGCATCGGCCTCGTCGGCCGCAACGGAGCGGGCAAGACCACCCTCACCAAGTGCCTGGCAGGCGAGGGCATCCCCGCCGCCGGCACCATCACCCGCTCCGGCGAGGTCGGCTACCTCCCGCAGGACCCCCGCACCGGCGACCTCGACGTGCTCGCCCGCGACCGCATCCTCTCCGCCCGCGGCCTGGACACCCTCATCCGCAAGATGCGCATGAACGAGGAGCGCATCGCCACCGGCCAGGGGGCCACCCGCGACAAGGCGCTGCGCCAGTACGAGCGCCAGGAGACCGAGTTCCTCACCAAGGGCGGGTACGCCGCCGAGGCCGAGGCCGCCACCATCGCCGCCGCGCTGGGCCTGCCCGACCGGGTGCTCGGCCAGCCGCTGCACACCCTCTCCGGCGGTCAGCGCCGCCGCGTCGAGCTCGCCCGCATCCTGTTCTCGGACGCCGACACCCTGCTCCTCGACGAGCCGACCAACCACCTCGACGCCGACTCGATCGTCTGGCTGCGGGACTACCTGAAGACCTACCGCGGCGGGTTCATCGTCATCTCCCACGACGTCGACCTCGTGGAGACCGTCGTCAACAAGGTTTTCTACCTCGACGCCAACCGGTCCCAGATCGACGTCTACAACATGGGCTGGAAGCTCTACCAGCAGCAGCGCGAGGCCGACGAGAAGCGCCGCAAGCGGGAGCGGCAGAACGCCGAGAAGAAGGCGGCCGCCCTCAACTCGCAGGCCGACAAGATGCGCGCCAAGGCGACCAAGACCGTCGCCGCGCAGAACATGGCCCGCCGCGCCGAGCGGCTGCTGGCCGGCCTCGACGACGTCCGGGTCGCCGACAAGGTCGCCAAGCTCCGCTTCCCCGAGCCCGCGCCCTGCGGGAAGACGCCGCTGACGGCGGAGGGCCTGTCGAAGTCGTACGGCTCCCTGGAGATCTTCACCGACGTCGACCTGGCCATCGACAAGGGCTCCCGGGTCGTCATCCTCGGCCTCAACGGCGCGGGCAAGACCACCCTGCTGCGGCTGCTCGCCGGCGTGGAGCAGCCCGACACCGGCCAGGTCACCCCCGGCCACGGCCTCAAGCTGGGCTACTACGCCCAGGAGCACGAGACCCTGGACCCCGACCGCACGGTCCTGGAGAACATGCGCTCCTCGGCGCCGGACCTCGACCTGGTCGAGGTCCGCAAGACCCTCGGGTCGTTCCTGTTCTCCGGTGACGACGTCGACAAGCCCGCGGGTGTGCTGTCCGGTGGCGAGAAGACCCGTCTGGCGCTCGCCACCCTGGTCGTCTCCTCGGCGAACGTCCTGCTCCTCGACGAGCCCACCAACAACCTCGACCCGGCGAGCCGTGAGGAGATCCTCGGGGCGCTGCGCACCTACAAGGGCGCGGTCATCCTCGTCACCCACGACGAGGGGGCCGTGGAGGCGCTGGAACCGGAGCGGATCATCCTGCTGCCCGACGGCGTCGAGGACCTGTGGGGCGCGGACTACGCGGATCTGGTCACCCTCGCCTGACGGCCGCCATGCCCCCGCGAGGGGGCCGGTGATCCACTCCGTATGGATCATTCGGCCTACGAGAGCTCCGTCATCTGTGTGAGGACCTCTCGTACCGCGGCGCGGCGCCTGGCGGACGGCCCCGCTCCGCCCCCTCCCGGGTCCGTGCCCGCGAAGGCGTCGCTGACCAGCAATTTCGGCCCGGCGGCTGGATCTTTTCGTCGCTCACCACGACTGGAATGCCTGATTCCGGTCGTGATGGCCCGACCGCCCGCCCTCAAGCGTTCCGTACTGACCCTGTCGAATGGGTGGCCAGGACGCCCGGAAGGGGTGATCATGAGAAGTCCAGAGCGCACTTCCCATGAGGAGGCACGGGTGGCCGAGACTCTGAAGAAGGGCAGCCGGGTGACCGGCGCCGCGCGCGACAAGCTCGCGGCAGACCTGAAGAAGAAGTACGACTCCGGGGCGAGCATCCGGGCGCTGGCCGAGGAAACCGGCCGCTCCTACGGATTCGTCCACCGGATGCTCAGTGAGTCCGGAGTCGTCCTGCGTGGACGTGGCGGAGCGACACGGGGCAAGAAGGCAGCCTCGGCCTGACCTCCGCCACACCGGACATGACTCCTCCGGCACACCGGTTCTTCTGCGGTGGCCACCCGGGCGGCCGGACGGCCCTCCGGGTGGTTACTGTGCAGTAGCTCGACTTCACGGGCATCACTGCACCGAACCGGAGGCGTCCCATGACCTCGCTCGACCCTGTGCTGGACAAGGACGGCGTACGACTCACCGTCGACGGCGCCGTCGCCACGGTGACCCTGACCAAGCCGGACAAGCGCAACGCCCAGGACTTCGCTCTGTGGCGGGCGTTGACGCAGGCCGGCCGGTCGCTGCCGGGCGACGTGCGGGTCGTGGTGCTGCGCGGCGAGGGCAAGTCCTTCTCCGCCGGCCTCGACCGGCAGGCGTTCACCCCCGAGGGGTTCGACGGCGAGCCGTCGTTCATCGACCTGGCACGCGGGACCGACGCGGAGACCGACACCGCCATCGCCGGATTCCAGGAGGCGTTCACCTGGTGGCGGCGGCCCGACATCATCACGATCGCCGCCGTCCAGGGCCACGCGATCGGCGCGGGATTCCAGCTCGCGCTCGCCTGCGACCTGCGGGTCGTCGCCGAGGACGTGCAGTTCGCCATGCGTGAGACCGCGCTCGGTCTGGTCCCCGACCTGACGGGTACCCACCCACTGGTGTCCGTCGTCGGGTACGCCCGCGCGCTCGAGATCTGCGCGACGGGGCGCTTCGTCCACGCCGAGGAGGCCGAACGCACCGGCCTGGCCAACCTCGTCGTCCCCGCCGGGGAACTCGACGCCGCCGTGCGCGACCTCGCCGGGGCGCTCCTCGCCGCGCCGCGCGACGCCGTCGTCGAGACCAAGGCCCTGCTCCAGGGCGCCGCCGGCCGCACCTACGACGACCAGCGAGCCGCCGAACGCGCCGCGCAGACCCGCCGGCTGCGCGACCTCGCGGGCCTCTCCGACTGACCCGGAGCCCCCGGACGCGGCACCGGCGGGGCCACCCGCTCCGGCTGACCGCTCCTTCGGACACCCGGCCCGCGGCCCGGTCGTACGGCTCCACCGCCGTACGACCGGGCCGCTGCCGTGTCCGGGGCCGCCGTTCCTCCGGTCCGCCGCATTCCCGGAGCGGGACGGGGCACCCGCACTTAGTGTGGTCAGGGGCCCTGCTCCGTGTCCGGACGAGGACATGAGACGGGATCAGGCCCGGGGGAGGAAGACCAGCCCGGAAAGGATCACGTGATGAGCGAGTCAGGCGACCGCCGACCCCAGAACGCAGGCGAGCAGACGGGTGACTCCCGCAGGCCGTCCGTCAGCAAACGACCCGAGGCGGGTGTGCGGGGACGCACCACCATCGCCGACGGCGTCGTCGAGAAGATCGCGGGCCTCGCCGCGCGGGACGTCGTCGGCGTCCACGCGATGGGCAGCGGCATCTCGCGCACCTTCGGAGCCGTCCGCGACCGGGTTCCCGGCGGCAGCGGCCGGTCCAACGTCACCCGCGGCGTCAAGGCGGAGGTCGGCGAGGTCCAGACCGCCCTCGACCTGGAGATCGTCGTCGACTACGGGGTCTCCATCTCCGACGTCGCCCGCGCCGTGCGCGAGAACGTCGTCGACGCCGTCGAACGCATGACCAGTCTCGAAGTCGTCGAGGTCAACATCGCCGTCAGCGATGTGAAGCTGCCCGACGAGGAAGAGGACGAGCCGGAGCAGCGGATCCAGTAGAGGAGCTCCAGATGAGCATGGCCGTGGTCGGCATGGTGGCCGGCATGGCTCTCGCGTTCGCCGGATACTTCGGCGGATTCGGGGCGTTCGTACTGGTCGCCGCACTCGGGGCGGTCGGTTTCGTGGTCGGGCGCTTCCTGGAGGGCGACCTCGAGGTGGGCGAGTTCTTCCGGGGCCGCGACCGCGGCGACGGGCGGAGGTGATCCGCGATGGCGGCCGCTGAGGCCTCTGCCGGTGGCACGCCGAGAGTGGCGGCCGCCGAGCGCGGATCGACCACGGTGGCCGACCGGGTGGTGGCGAAGATCGCCGCCCAGGCGGCACGCGAGGCACTCGGCGGCGTCCCCCCGGACAGCGCGGCCCCGCACGCCATGGTCGCCGTGCACCACGACACCGCCCATGTGCGCGTCACCCTCGAACTCGACTACCCCTCCGACATCGGCGCGCGGTGCGCCGCGGTGCGCCGCCGCGTCACCGAGCGGGTCACCACCCTGGCCGGCATGGAGGTGCCCGAGGTCGCGGTGCAGGTGGAGCGGCTGCACTCGGTCCACACCAGGCGCGGGGCGAAGGAGAGGCTGCGATGACCGAGCCGCAGTCCCCGCCCGGCGGGCAGCAGGCGGCTGCGCAGCCCGCCGCCGGCATGGACCAGTCCTCCTCGGCTGCCGACTACCGCCCCGCGCCCGCCGACGGCGGCGCCACCGGCCGCTTCTGGTCCGGCCGGCGCGTGCCCGCCGCCGTCGTCGCGGCCGTCGTCCTCGGCGCCGCGGGACTGCTGCTCTACGACGTCGCCGCGGTACGCGCCGACCGCCCGGCCATGCAGTGGCGGCGCTCCCTCGCCGACCACCTGGCCGACTGGCGGCTCGACGAGATCGGGGTGCTCGCCGCCTCGGCCGCCGTCGCGCTCCTCGGCGTGCTGCTCCTGGTCCTGGCTCTCACGCCCGGCCTGCGGTCCCTGCTGACGATGCGGCCGGGGCGGGCCGCGGTACGGGCCGCGCTGGACCGGGAGGCTGCCGCGCTCGTCCTGCGGGACCGGGCGATGGAGGTCGCCGGAGTCCAGTCCGTACGCGTCAGAATGCGGCGCTCAAAGGCGTCGGTCCGGGCCCGGTCGCACTTCCGCCCCCTCGACGAGGTACGCGCCGACCTGGACGCGGCCCTCGGTACGGCACTGAAGGAACTCGGTCTCGCCCGGCCGCCGGCGCTCGCCGTGCGCGTCGCACGACCGCCGGCCGGGAAGAAGTGAGGACGCATGTTGCGCGCTGTCAACCGGGTCGTGCTCGCCCTGGCCGGGCTGGTCCTGCTGTGCACCGGAGGCGCGGTGGTCGCCGCCGGGGCGGGGCTGGACGTCCCGTCGTGGTGGCCCTGGTCGGGCCCCGGCGACGTCCTGCTCAGCGACGCGGACCGCACCCGCTGGCGCGACGAGGGCTGGTGGTGGCCGGTGGTCATCGCGGTGCTCGCCGTCCTCGTGGTGCTCGCCCTGTGGTGGCTGCTCGCCCAGCTGCGCCGGGCCCGGCTCTCCGAGGTCCTGGTGGACAGCGGCGACGGCGAGGGGGCACTGCTGCGCGGGCGGGCGCTGGAGGGCGTGATGGCCGGTGAGGCCGAATCGCTGGAGGGCGTCTCGCACGCGCGGGTGCGGCTGACGGGCCGGCGCAGGACCGCCCCCGCGGCACGGATCCTGCTCCAGCTGGAGCCGCACGCCGCGCCGGCCGAGACCCTCACCCGCCTGGTCGACGAGGCGGTCGGCCACGCCCGGCACTCCGCCGGCCTGTCCGAGCTGCCGGCCGAGGCACGGCTGACGGCGTCGAAGCACGGGGCGCGACGGGTCACCTGACGCGCGTGCCCGCGCGGGCGACGAGGGCGCGGCGCCTTCCCTCCGGGGCGGGCGCCGCGCCCTCGTCCTGTCAGAAGCCGTGCCGGGCGCCGCCGTCCACGGGCACCATCACGCCCGTGACGTACGAGGCCGCGGGGGACAGCAGGAAGGCGGTCACCTTGCCGAACTCCTCGGGGGTCCCGTACCGGCGCAGCGGGATGCGCGACTCGTTGGACGCACGGGCGGCGTCCGCGTCGCCGGAGAGGGCGTCGAGCTCGCGGACCCGGTCGGTGTCGATGCGCGACGGCAGCACGCCGACCACCCGGATGCCCCGGGGCCCCAGCTCGTCCGAGAGGGACTTGGCGAAACCGGCCAGCCCCGGCCGCAGGCCGTTCGAGATGGTCAGGCCCGCGATCGGCTCGTGGACCGAGCCGGACAGCACGAAGCCGATCACCCCGCCGTCGGACAGCTCGGCGGCCGCCGTGCGGGCCAGGCGCACCGCGCCGAGGAAGACCGACTCGAACGCCGACTGCCACTGCTCGTCCGTGTTGTCCGAGGCGAAGCCCGGTGCCGGACCGCCCACGCTGATCAGCACGCCGTCGAAGCGGCCGAAGTGCGCCCGGGCCGCGGCGACCAGACGCTCCGCGGCGGCCGGGTCGGCGTTGTCGACGGCGATCCCCACCGCGTCGGGGCCGAGCTCGGCGGCCGCGCCGGCGACCGTCTTCTCGTCCCTGCCGGTGATGACGACCTTCGCGCCGTCCGCGACGAGCTGCCGCGCCGAGGCGTTGCCGAGGCCGCGGGAGGCGCCGGTGACGATGTAGACGCGGTCCTTCAGTCCAAGATCCATGGCCCTATCCTGCCGTGTCGTACTCCTGGAGTGCGAGGGCGGTGTTCACCAGTCCGATGTGGCTGAACGCCTGAGGGAAGTTGCCGAGCTGCCGGCCGGCGACGGGGTCGTACTCCTCGGACAGCAGCCCGAGGTCGTTGCGGAGCGCCAGCAGCCGCTCGAAGAGCTCGCGGGCCTCCTCGTGACGGCCCGTCATGCACAGCGCGTCGGTCAGCCAGAACGAGCACGCCAGGAAGGTGCCCTCGTCGCCCGGCAGGCCGTCGACGGAGACGCCCTCGGTGCTGTAGCGGCGCACCAGCGGGCCGTTGCCCAGTTCGGCCTGGACGGCGGCGATGGTGCCGAGCACCCGGGGGTCGTCCGGCGGCAGGAAGCCGACGTGCGGGATGAGCAGCGTCGCCGCGTCCAGCTCCTTCGAGCCGTAGGACTGGGTGAAGGTGTTGCGCTCCGGGTCGAAGCCCTTCTCGCAGACCTCCCGGTGCACCGCGTCGCGCATCTCCCGCCAGCGGTCGACCTCGCCGTGCAGGCTGCGGTCGGCCTCCAGGGTGCGCACGGCACGGTCCGCCGCGACCCAGGCCATGACCTTGGAGTGCACGAAGTGGCGGCGCGGTCCGCGCACCTCCCACAGGCCCTCGTCCGGCTCGCGCCAGGCGGTCTCCAGGAAGCCGAGCAGGCTGAGCTGGATGTTCCAGGCGTGCCGCTCGGTCTTCAGACCCGCTCGGCGGGCGATGAAGAGGGAGTCGATGACCTCGCCGTAGACGTCGAGCTGGAGCTGGTTGGCGGCGTCGTTGCCGACCCGGACGGGGACCGAGCCGCCGTATCCGCCGAGCCAGCTGAGCTCGAACTCCGGCAGCCGCCGCTCACCCGCGAGGCCGTACATGATCTGGAGGTCGGCCGGATCGCCGGCGACCGCGCGCAGCAGCCAGTCGCGCCATTCGGCGGCCTCGTCGAGATAGCCGACCGCCACCAGGGAGCCCAGCGTCAGGGTGGAGTCGCGCAGCCAGCAGAACCGGTAGTCCCAGTTCCGGACGCCGCCCAGCTCCTCGGGCAGCGAGGTGGTCGGCGCGGCGACGATGCCGCCCGTGGGGGCGTAGGTCAGAGCCTTGAGGGTGATCAGCGAGCGCATGACCGCGTCGCGGTAGGGGCCGTCGTAGCGGCACTTGGAGGCCCACGCCTCCCAGTCCTCCAGGCAGTGCCGCAGGGACTCGTGGGGGTCGATGAGATCCGGGCGGCTCTGGTGCGAGGGGTGCCAGGTGAGGACGAACGACACGGACTCGCCCGCGGCGACGGTGAACGAGGAGCAGGTGGAGAACTGCTGGCCCCACGTCCTGACCTCCGGCTCGCTGCGCAGCCACACCGAGTCCGGGCCCGCGACGGCGATGCGGTGCCCGTCGGAACGGCGCATCCAGGGCACCACGCTGCCGTAGTCGAAGCGCAGTCGCAGCGTCCCCTCCATCTCGACGCTGCCGCTGACGCCCTCGACGATCCGCACCACGTCGGGCGCCTCGTCGCGCTGGGGCATGAAGTCGAGGACCCGTACGCTGCCCGTGCGGGTCTCCCACACGGTTTCGAGGACCAGGGAGTCCCCGACGTAGCGACGGCCCGTGCAGCGGACCGCGCCCTTGGGCGCGATCCTCCAGTGTCCGTTCTCCTCGTCGCCGACGAGCGCCGCGAAGCACGCGGCGGAGTCGAAGCGGGGCAGGCACAGCCAGTCGACGGAGCCGTCCGCACCGACCAGCGCGGCGGTCTGCAGGTCGCCGATGAGGGCGTAGTCCTCGATACGTTGGGTCACGCTCTCGCGTGTTCCCGCCGGAGAAGCCCGCTAAGCAGCCGCGGTGACCCGCTCCGGCGTGTTCCGGCCGGAATCGGCCGCTTGGTCCCGCTTCTCCCGGCGGACCAGAATCACCCACCCGAGGGGTACGGCGGCGGCGAACAGCCACCACTGGACCGCGTAGGCCATGTGCGCGCCGATCGACTCGTGGTCCGGTTCCGGGATCTGCTCGGGGCCCGCGTCGCCGGAAGCCGGGGCGGTCTGCTCCAGGTAGCCGCCGAGCACCTCGCGGCCCTGCAGCTCGGCCTGCTGCGCACTGTTGATCAGCATCACCTGGCGCGGCGGCAGGCCGGCCAGGTCCCTGATCCCGCTCGCGCCGGTGGTCTCGTCCGCCTTCAGCCGCCCGGTGACGGTCACCGTGCCCCGCGGCGGGGCGGGCACCTCGGGGAAGGCCTTCTGGTCGTCGGCCGCCGGCACCCAGCCGCGGTTGACGAGGACGGCCCGTCCGTCGGAGAGCACCAGCGGGCTCAGCACATGGAAGCCGACACGGTCGTCCGCGTTGGTGCGGCGCCGCACCACGACCTCGTGGTCGGTGTCGAAGGTGCCGGTCGCGGTGATCGTGCGCCAGTAGTCGGCGCGGGGGACCGTGTGCCCGGGGGAGGTGAGCTCCTCGACCGGGACGGGATCCGCTTCGAGGTTCTCCGCGATCAGTTCGTTCTGCGCCACCCGGTGCTGGTGACGGTGGAACTGCCAGAAGCCCAGCTCGACCATCGAAGGGATCAGCACGAGGGCGAGAAGGGTGAGGATCACCCACTGCCGGGACAACAGGAAGCGGTACACGGCTTCGACGGTACCGGTAGCGGCGGCGGCGTCCGACAAGGGGGGTCCCGTCGGCGGACGCCGCCGGAGGGGGACTCACACCCGGTCGACGATGCCTGCCCTCCCCTCGGCGCGGGCGCAGTGGGCGCCGCAGTACCAGTGGCCCTCGACCTCGACGCCCTGGCCGATGATCTGCACCCGGCAGTGCTCACAGATGGGCGCCATGCGGTGGATGGCGCAGGAGAAGCAGTCGAAGACGTGCACCGCGCCCTGCGCGTGCACCTCGAAGGACATGCCGTAGTCGTTTCCGCAAACCTCGCAACGTGCCATGCGCCACAGGGTGAAACGCTTCGCCTCGCCAGCCGGGAGGACGGCGGGCGCGTCGCGCGGCATTCACTCCGATGCGGGTGCGGGACCCGGTGTCCGGCCCCCCGGGGCGCCGGGTGCCGCCGCGAGGACGTCGCCCAGCAACTGGGTGAAGGCCGCCTCGTCGACCACCGGGGTGCCGTAGGCCGCCGCCTTGACCGCCTTCGACGTCGAGGCCCGCGGGTCGTTGGTCACCAGCAGGCTCGTCAGCCGCGACACGCTGGTGGCCACGTGCAGGCCCGCCGCGATCGCCCGGTCCTCCAGCAGCTCGCGCTCCGTCGACGTGTCGCCCGAGAACGCCACCCGCATGCCCTGACGCAGCCGCCCGCCCGGCTCGTAGCGGCCCGGGTTCGGGTAGGGGCACGGAGGCCGCTTGCGCGACGGGCGCCAGCCGCCGTGGCCGTAGGAGGACTGGTAGCCGACGCGCGGGGCGGCCGGGGACTCGGACCACTCCGTCAGCGGCAGGCACTCCAGCAGCGGCAGCCGCACCCCGTCGCGGGCCGCCGCGTGCAGGCTCGGCCGGAACGCCTCCGCCAGCACCCGGGCGTCGTCCAGGGCGTGGTGGGCACGCTGCTGGACCACCCCGAAATGGGCGGCGAGCGACTCCAGCTTGAGGTTGGGCAGCGGCAGCCGCAGCTCCTTGGCGAGCGCGATGGTGCACAGCCGCTGGCGGGTGGGCGCCTGGCCCCGGGACCGCGCGTACTCCCGCGCGATCATGCCCCAGTCGAACGCGGCGTTGTGCGCGACCAGCACACGGCCGTCGAGACGCGACGACAGCTCCTGGGCGATCTCGCCGAACAGCGGCGCGCCCTCCAGCACATCGCTGGTGAGACCGTGGATCCACACGGGGCCCGGGTCCCGCTCGGGGTTGACCAGCGTGTACCAGTGGTCCTCGACGTCGCCACGGGCGTCGAGCCGGTAGACGGCGGCGGAGATTATCCGGTCGTCGCGGGCGAGTCCGGTGGTCTCCACGTCGACGACCGCGTACCCGGTGGGGTACGCGGCCGGCCATGTCGTCGCTGCGGTCGTGCGGTCGTCGAGCATGGTCACAGAGAATACGGCCCGACACCGACAGCGACCGCGCCCCCCGTCCTCCGGTCCCGTGCCCCGCACCGCCCGGAGGCAAGCCCCCCTCGCCGTCAGCGGGTTGACGCGACGGGCCCGGCCGGAGATGAGAACCTGCCGGACGTGACGGACGAAACGGGCGGCCGGGGCGGCGGAGCGGAACCCGGCGGGGACGGCGCGCTCCCCGCCGGCGACGCGCAGGGCGAACCGCACGGAGGCGGCCTGGGCACCCGCCTCAACTGGCTGCGCGCGGCGGTCCTCGGAGCCAACGACGGCATCGTCTCCACGGCCGGCCTCGTCGTCGGCGTCGCCGGTGCGACCGCGGACCGGGCCGCCCTGCTCACCGCCGGCCTCGCGGGTCTGCTCGCCGGCTCCATGTCGATGGCGGCAGGCGAATACGTCAGCGTCTCCACCCAGCGGGACTCCGAGAAGGCCGCCCTGACGGCCGAGAAGCGCGAGCTGAGGGAACGGCCGGAGGCCGAACTCGACGAACTCGCCCAGCTGTTGACCGCACGGGGACTCTCACCCGGCGTGGCGCGGGAAGCCGCCGTCCAGCTCACCGAGCGGGACGCGCTGCGCGCCCACGCACGGGTGGAGCTCGGAATCGACCCGGACGAGCTCACCAACCCCTGGCACGCGGCGGGCGCGAGCTTCCTCGCCTTCACGGTGGGCGCGCTGCTCCCGCTGCTGGCCATCGTGCTGCCGCCGTCCGGCGCCCGCCTGTACGTGACGGCGCTGTCGGTGCTCGCCGCGCTCGCCGTCACCGGCTGGTGGAGCGCCCGCCTCGGGGCCGCCCGCCCCGGCCCCGCGGTGCTGCGCAACGCGGGAGGCGGGGCGCTCGCCATGGCGGTCACCTACGGCGCGGGGAGCCTGCTGGGGGCGACGGGGATCTGACGCCTCGGCGGGCGCGGGGGCGGGGCCGCGGGGCCCGTCGGCCGTCGCCACATGCGGTGGCCGCGTGGGCCGGTCCCGGCCGACCGGTCCGGGGATCGCGGGGCGTCCGGCCGGGGACCTGCCCCGTACCAGGCGGCCGAGCCGGAGCGGCTGTCGGACCGCGCAGGGCTCGGGCCCACGGCCGTGACCGGTCCGCCCGGTGGCGCCGCGCCGTCGTGTCGGCGGTCTCGTGCCGACCCGTCCCGTGGCGGTGGTCGGGGCGGCCTCCTGCCCGGTCGGCGGAGCCGGAGAGCCGTGCGGGGTGGTCGCCCCGGGGGCTTGGGGCCTGCGGGCCACGGGGGCGGCGGGTGCCGACTGCCCCGGGCGGTCCGTTCCGTGGTGACGTGCCCGGCGGGCGGCCCGTTCCGTGGTTCCGCGCCGGGTCGTCCCGTGGCCGCGGCGACGGGACGACGGAGAGCCTCAGAGCCGTGCGGGGCCGCCGCCCCGGGGGCTCGGGGCGACCGGACGGCAGGCGCCGCCCGCCCCCGGCCGGTCCGACCGGGGGCGGGCGTACCGTGGGGGAGTCACATCCCGCACACCTGTCAGGACCCCAGCCATGCGAGCCACCGTCATCCGCGCCCCGCACGACATCCGCGTGGAGGAGGTGGCCGACGCCGTCGTCCGGGAGCCCGCCGACGCCGTGGTGCGTGTGCTGCGCGCCTGCATCTGCGGCAGCGACCTGTGGGCCTACCGCGGCGAATCGGCGCGCCAGCCCGGTCAGCGCATCGGACACGAGTTCCTCGGCGTGGTGGAGGGGACCGGCGCGGACGTCACCGGCTTCGCGCCCGGTGACCTCGTCGTCGCGCCCTTCGTCTGGTCCGACGGCACCTGCGAGTACTGCGCCGAGGGGCTCCAGACCTCCTGCCCCCGGGGCGGGTTCTGGGGCTCCGCCGGCTCCGACGGAGGCCAGGGCGAGGCGGTCAGGGTGCCCTTCGCCGACGGCACCCTGGTGAAGCTGCCCGCGGACGCCGCCTCTGACGACCGGCTGCTGACCGGTCTGCTCGCCCTCTCCGACGTGCTCGGCACCGGGCACCACGCGGCCGTCGGCGCCGGAGTCGCACCCGGCTCCACGGTCGCCGTCGTCGGCGACGGCGCCGTGGGGCTGTGCGGGGTCCTCGCGGCCCGGCGCCTGGGCGCCGACCGCATCATCGCGCTGGGCCGCCACACGGCGCGCACCGACATCGCCCGCCTGTTCGGCGCCACGGACGTCGTCGCCGCCCGGGGCGAGGAGGCCGTCGCCGCCGTGCGCGAGATGACCGGCGGACACGGCGCGCAGGCCGTGATCGAGGCCGTCGGCACGGAGCAGTCGATGCGCACCGCCGTCGGCATCGCCCGGGACGGCGGGGCGATCGGCTACGTCGGCGTCCCGCACGGCAGCGGCACCGGCCTCGACCTGTCCGTCATGTTCGACCGCAACATCGCGCTGCGGGGCGGGGTCGCGCCGGTCCGCGCGTACATCCCCGAGCTGCTCCCCGACGTCCTCGACGGCACCATCGACCCCTCGCCCGTCTTCGACCTCGCCGTCCCGCTCGGCGGGGTGCCCGGCGGCTACAAGGCCATGGACGAGCGCACCGCGCTGAAGGTCCTCGTCACCCCCTGACCCCGCCGGGGCGGGGTCAGGCGCGCCAGACCGGGGCGTCCGCGCCCAGCGTGCCGGAGGGCGCGGACCAGTCCCCGGGCCCGCCGGCGTACGCGACGGCCGGGAGGGCGTGCCGGAGCACGCCGCGAGGGGTGCGCCTCTCGGTGAGCCACGGCTCGGCCGTCCACCCCCCGGGGCCGGGGTCCGGCCCCGGGGTCAGGCTGTGGGTGAGCCAGGCCGCCGTCTGCGCGAGGGCCACCTCCACCAGCCGGGCGCCGCCCGCGGTGTGCTGCTCCGTCAGCGACCGCAGGACGCCCGCGGCCAGCAGGTAGCCGCTGCCGTGGTCGAGGGCCTGCGCCGGAAGGGCTCCCGGGGACGTCGTGCCGCCCTCCTCCAGGGCGATGCCCGACGCGGCCTGCACCAGGCTGTCGAAACCCCGGCGACCCGCCCACGGCCCGTGCCGGCCCCAGGCGGAGAGCCGGGCGACGACCAGCCCGGGGCGCCGCGCCGCGAGCGCGTCCGGGGCGAGGCCGTAGCGGTCCAGAGCGCCGGGCCGGTAGCCGGTTAGGACCACGTCGGCCGAGGCGAGCAGCTCCTCGAAGACCGCGCGGTCGCCGCGCCGCGCCAGGTCCAGCAGCGCCGAGCGCTTGCCGAGGCCCGTCTCGTCGTGCGCGTCCTGGGCCTCCGGCAGGCCGGGGGAGTCGATCCGCAGGACGTCCGCCCCGAGGAGCGCCAGGGTGCGGGAGGCCACCGGGCCCGCCAGCACCCGCGTCAGGTCGAGCACCCGCAGCCCGGCGCACGGCAGCCCCGGGCCGCCCGGCGCACGCCGCGGACCCTCGCCGCCGATCCGGTCCGCCACCAGCAGCGGCCGGGCGGCCGCCGCGGCCCCCTGGGGATGGGCGGCCCATTCGTCCGCGGTGCGCACCGCGACGGCGAGGCCGCCCGCCGCGTACACGGTCTCCTCGACGTCCCGGGCCCGCCGGCCGGCGAGGCACCCGGCGACGGCGGCCGCACCGCCGTCCGGCAGCCTGTCCGTGTCCTGCGGCAGACCGAGGGCGGTCAGCAGACGGGCCCGGTGGTGGGGGTAGTTGGCATGGGTGCGCACCCAGCCGTCGGCGGTGCGCCAGAAGCGGGACAGCGGTGCGAACGTCGTCGGCGCGGCCCCGTCCACCCGCACCAGCCGATCGCCGAGGAACGCGGCGGTGACGGCGCCGTCGTCGACGCGCACGGCCGGGACACCGCCGCCCCCGCCGCGGCGTGCCGCCAGCTCGGCGGCGGCGAGCGAGCACACCGCCACGGTGGCCCGCGCCAGGTCCCGTACGGGCAGCCGGGACGGGAGGGCGCCGGTGCCCGTGTACGTCACCCGGCCGAGCAGGGCCGGATCGCCGCCGAGGGCCGCCCAGGCGCCGGCGGTGCCGCTCGCGGGGTGCCCGGCGTCCGGGGGCGCGCCACCAGTCGTGTGGTCCATCCAGGCAGTGTGCCACCGTGCCGGAGACGCCGAGGGGCCCGGTGGGGTACGGGACGCCGTGGGTGGCCCCACGGCGTCCGTGACCGCACCGGGCCCCGGACAGGCGCTGCGACTACCGGCGCACGGCGTCCAGGGCGTCGGCGACGCCCGTGCCGTAGAAGCCGTTGTCACGCGTGGTGCCCTCGCAGACGGCGTCGACGGTGCCGTTGCCGTCGATGTCGTACGGGTTGGTGCACGCGGTGTCGTCCGCCTGCGCGTAGAGCAGGCCCTTCACGGCCGCCGGGGGCGCGTAGAGGTGGTTCGACTTGATCAGCGCGACGACGCCCGCGACGTGCGGGGACGCCATCGAGGTGCCCGCCTTGTAGCCGTAGCCGCCGCCCGGGAGCGTCGACAGGATGCGGCCGTCGACGGCCGGGGCGTCCGGCGTCTGGTAGCGGGTCGAGTCGCCGCCGGGGGCGGAGATGTCGACGACGCCGTTGCCGTAGTTGGAGTACGAGGCCTTCAGGTTCTTCGCGCCGAGCGCGGAGACCGTGACGACGCCCGGGATCTGCGTCGGGATGTCGAGGCACTCGCGCGGGTTGATGACCCGCTCGACGGGCGTGGTGTCGTTCGGGCTCGTGGTGTCGGTGATCTCGTCGGCCGCGAGGTCCATCCGCGAGTTGCCCGCCGCCGCCACGTTGACCGCGCCCTTGCGCTCCGCGTACCGGGCGGCCCGGGACACGGCCTCGACGAGCGCCTTCTGGTCGGCGTCGTTCTTGCAGGCGAACAGCCACGGGTCCGTGTAGTAGCTGTTGTTGGTCACGTCGACGCCGTGCTCGGCCGCCCACACGAAGCCGCAGACGACGGCCTCGGTGTAGAAGAACCCGTCGGGCTGCGAGACCTTGATGCCCGAGACCTTCACGCCGGGCGCGACACCGGTGATGCCCACGCCGTTCTTGGCGGCGGCGATCGTGCCGGCGACGTGGGTGCCGTGGTCCGACTCGTCCGGACCCGGACGCCAGGCGCCGTCCGCGGTGTCCGGGGCGCCGCCGACACAGCTGACCGAGGCGTTCCGGTCGAAGTTCGGGGCGAGGTCCGGGTGGGTGTCGTCGACACCCGTGTCGATCACCGCGACGGTGACCTTCTTGCTGCCGAGCGACTTCTTGTGCGCCTTGTCCGCCTTGATGGCGGGCAGGTCCCACTGCAGCGGCTCGAGCGGGTCCTGGCCCGAGACCGCGTCGGCCGCGGCGGCCTTCGCCTCCTCGGCGGAGAGCGGACGCTCCGAGTCGATGGCCATGTCCGCCGCGGGGGCGATCGGGGCCGTGCGCGTGACACCGGCGGACGCGACGCCGCGCACCTGACGGATCGTCTGTCCGAACGCAGGATTCTGCGAGTGGACGACGATGACGCCTATCTGGTCGTACGCGTACACGATCGTGCCGCCGGCCTTGGCTATCGCCTTCTTGACGGCCTTCGCGGTGCCGTGGCCGCCGTTGACGTTGACCACGTAGGACAGCTTGGGGCCGTCCGTCGACACAGCCGCGGGGACATCACTGGTGACGGCTGCCGACGCCGTACCCGCCGGCAGGAATCCCAGCGATGCCGTGAGCGCCAGACCGGCGGGGAGCGCGAGTGCGCGCCGTCGTCTGGATCCCAGATGAGCCATGGGTTCTCCACATCATCCGTGACAACCGCCCAGACACCCCTTGCGAATGGGCGGGTTCATGACGAGTGAAGCTATCGCTGATCATGTCGGCACTTCAATGGATCCGGGCAACGGATGCCACGGGAAGGACACGAAGTCCCACGGAAAAAGAACGGACGTGAACCGGTTCGGCGCGCACGCCGTGCCGTTGTCAGGGAGTGGAACAAGAATCGGCCACCCCCACTCGCAGCACCCCCCTGACCCCGATCACCGCACCCGCGTCGCGAGGAGATTCCGTGACCACCGATGCACCGCCGCCCAAGGGCGCTTCGGACACCAGCCCGGCCCAGCCCACGACGGAGCAGTTCGTCCAGGTGCAGGAAAGTCCGGAATTCGGCGAACTGCGCAGTACCTACCGTTCCTTCGCCTTTCCGCTGACCGTCGCCTTCATCGCCTGGTACCTGCTCTACGTGCTGCTCTCGAACTACGCGGGCGGCTTCATGGGCACCAAGCTCTTCGGCAACATCAACGTCGCCCTCGTGCTGGGCCTCGCCCAGTTCCTCACCACCTTCCTCATCGCCTGGTTCTACTCGCGCCACGCGGCCGCGAAGCTCGACCCGAAGGCGGACGCCATCAAGTCCCGTATGGAGGCCGACGCATGAGCCCCGCCCTGCAGCTGGCGGCGGAGAACGCCACCACCGAGCACCGGCCGCTGATCATCACCCTGTTCGCCGCCTTCGTCGTGGCGACCCTCTTCATCACCGTCTGGGCCGGGCGCCAGACCAAGGACGCCTCCGACTTCTACGCGGGCGGCCGCCAGTTCACCGGCTTCCAGAACGGCCTCGCCATCTCCGGCGACTACATGTCCGCCGCGTCCTTCCTCGGCATCGCCGGCGCCATCGCCCTCTTCGGCTACGACGGCTTCCTCTACTCCATCGGCTTCCTGGTCGCCTGGCTGGTGGCCCTGCTGCTGGTCGCCGAACCGCTGCGCAACTCCGGCCGCTACACGATGGGCGACGTCCTCGCCTACCGGATGCGCCAGCGCCCCGTCCGCACCGCCGCCGGCACCTCCACCATCGTCGTCTCGATCTTCTACCTGCTCGCCCAGATGGCGGGCGCGGGCGTCCTCGTCTCGCTGCTGCTCGGCATCACCAGCGACGCCGGCAAGATCGCGATCGTCGCCCTGGTCGGCCTGCTGATGATCGTCTACGTGACCATCGGCGGCATGAAGGGCACCACCTGGGTCCAGATGGTCAAGGCCGTCCTGCTCATCGCGGGCACCCTGCTCATCACCTTCATGGTGCTGTGGAAGTTCAACTTCAACATCTCCGACCTGCTGGGCAAGGCCGCCGAGAACAGCGGGCAGGGAGCCGCGTTCCTGGAGCCCGGACTCAAGTACGGCGCCACCGAGACCTCGAAGCTGGACTTCCTCTCGCTGGGCATCGCGCTCGTCCTCGGCACCGCCGGTCTCCCGCACATCCTGATCCGCTTCTACACCGTCCCGACCGCCAAGGCCGCCCGCAAGTCCGTGAACTGGGCCATCGGCATCATCGGCGCCTTCTACCTGATGACCATCGCGCTCGGCTTCGGGGCCGCCGCGATCGTGGGCCCGGAGACGATCACCGAGTCCAACAAGGCGGGCAACACGGCCGCGCCGCTGCTCGCCCTGCACATCGGCGGCACCGACTCGGCCTGGGGCGCGATCCTGCTCGCGGTGATCTCCGCCGTCGCCTTCGCGACCATCCTCGCCGTGGTCGCCGGCCTCACCCTGGCCTCCTCCTCGTCCTTCGCGCACGACATCTACGCCAACGTCATCCGCCGGGGACAGGCCACCGACAAGGAGGAGGTCCGCGCGGCACGCTGGGCGACCGTCCTCATCGGCATCGTGTCCATCGGGCTCGGCGCCCTCGCCCGCGATCTCAACGTCGCCGGTCTGGTGGCCCTCGCCTTCGCCGTCGCCGCCTCCGCGAACCTGCCGACGATCCTCTACAGCCTCTTCTGGAAGCGGTTCACCACCCAGGGCGCGCTCTGGTCGATCTACGGCGGTCTCGCGACCTCCGTGCTGCTGGTCCTCTTCTCCCCGGTCGTCTCCGGCAAGGCCACCTCGATGTTCCCGGACGTCGACTTCGCCTGGTTCCCGCTGGAGAACCCGGGCCTCATCTCCATCCCGGTCGGCTTCCTGCTCGGCTGGCTCGGCTCCCTGCTCTCCAAGGAGGGACCGGACAAGGGCAAGTACGCGGAGCTGGAGGTGAAGTCCCTGACCGGCGTCGGAGCCCACTGACCGGACAGGAACACCGTCTTCCGCGGCCGTGTCGTAGGGTCCTACGACACGGCCGCGCCGTGGCTCGTGTCAATCGGACCGGTTCACCGGCGACGCACTGGCGTAGGCTCGAAAGCGTCGTTTCCACGAACCGGGGAGGGGGCCCACAGTGCTCATCGACACCTATGGCCGCGTGGCCACCGACCTGCGCGTGTCCCTGACCGACCGCTGCAACCTGCGGTGCACCTACTGCATGCCCGAAGAAGGACTGCAGTGGCTGACGAAGACCGATCTCCTCGACGACGACGAGATCGTCCGGCTGATCTCCGTCGCCGTCGCCGACCTCGGCATCGAAGAGGTCCGCTTCACCGGCGGCGAGCCGCTGCTGCGTCCCGGACTCGTCGGCATCGTCCAACGGGTCGCCGCGCTGGAGCCGCGCCCGCGGATGTCCCTCACCACGAACGGCATCGGCCTCGGACGCACCGCCGCCGCCCTGAAGGACGCCGGCCTGGACCGGGTCAACGTCTCCCTCGACACCCTGCGCCCCGACGTCTTCAAGACCCTCACCCGGCGCAACCGCCACCACGACGTGCTGGACGGCCTCGAAGCCGCCCGTGCCGCCGGGCTCACCCCGGTGAAGGTCAACGCGGTCCTGATGCCCGGCCTCAACGACGACGAGGCCCCCGACCTGCTGGCCTGGGCCGTCGAGCACGACTACGAGCTGCGCTTCATCGAGCAGATGCCGCTGGACGCGCAGCACGGCTGGAAGCGCGACGGGATGATCACCGCGGGTGACATCCTGGCCTCCCTGCGCACCCGGTTCGCCCTCACCCCCGAGGGCGACGACGCCCGCGGCTCCGCCCCCGCCGAACGCTGGCTCGTCGACGGAGGGCCCGCCCGCGTCGGGGTCATCGCCTCCGTGACCCGGCCCTTCTGCCGCGCCTGCGACCGCACCCGGCTCACCGCCGACGGTCAGGTGCGCACCTGCCTCTTCGCCACCGAGGAGACCGATCTGCGCGGGGCCCTGCGCTCCGGCGCACCGGACGAGGAGATCGCCCGGATCTGGAAGCAGGCCATGTGGGGCAAGAAGGCCGGATCCGGACTGGACGACCCGTCCTTCCTCCAGCCCGAGCGGCCCATGTCAGCCATCGGCGGCTGACCCGCCGGCGGCCTCGCGGCGCTGCCACTCGGCCAGCTCCACCACGTCCTTCAGGAACCCGCGCACCCCGAGGAACTGCGACAGGTGCTCGCGGTGCTCCTCGCAGGCCAGCCATGTCTTGCGGCGCTCGGGCGTGTGCAGCTTGGGGTTGTTCCAGGCGAGAACCCAGACGGCCGCCGCGCGGCAGCCCTTCGCGGAACAGACCGGGATGTCGTCACTCACCGGATCATTGTCGCAACATGGCGACGCCGAGCAGCCACGGGGGGAGCTGCCCGGCGTCGGTCCGTCGCTCCGACGGGGGATGCGGAGCGCGTACGAAGTATGTCACGGGTAACGGCTCGGCGTGCACAGGAACTTCATGATTGATCTGAGGTTTTCCTGAGGTTCTCGGACTGTCCGGTTTCCGGGCCCGGGGCCGCGGGAAGCGCGGCCACCGGCTCCTGCGAAGGCCCCGGGAAGTACGCCGACGGCAGCGAAGGGGCGTTCTCCCGGCCCGCGTTGGCGATCACGACCGCGACGTACGGCAGCAGGACGCCCAGCGCCAGGGCCACCACGGCGACGTGCCGTTCGACGTTCCACAGCACCGCGGCCAGCACGACCGACACCGTCCGCACCGACATCGAGATCACATAGCGCCGCTGCCTGCCCCGCACGTCGTCGGCGAGACCCTGGCGTGCCCCCGTGATCCGGAAGACCTCCGGCTCACCACGTCTGCGCATTCCGCTCACCACCCGCATCCCGCGCCGGGCGGTCCCGGACGGCGCTCCCGACAGTCACCCCACGGTACGCCCGGGTCCGCACGCCGACGAGAGGGGGTCCGCCTCCCGCCGGGCGAACCTCCCCGAGGTGCGGGGCGCCGCACACGGGCAGAGACTGTCAGGCGTAACGGCTCACACGGAGCGGTACGAGGAGGCGGCCATGGGCTGGTTGTGGGCGATCATCGTGGGATTCGTGCTCGGTCTCATCGCGAAGGCGATCCTGCCGGGCAAGCAGCACAGCCCGCTCTGGCTGACCACGATCTTCGGCATCATCGGCGCGATCATCGGCAACGCCCTCGCCAGGGCCTTCGGGATCGACGAGACCGCCGGCATCGACTGGGGCCGCCACATCCTCCAGCTGGGCGCCGCGATCGTGATCGTGTTCCTCGGAGACATGGCCTATGTCTCGCTGAAGGGCGGAAAGCGGGAACGGGCCTGAGGACCCGGTCCGCGAACGGCCGACGGCTGCGGCCGGGAGGGTTTCGAGCCCTCCCGGCCGCAGCCGTCCGCCGTGTCCGCGGTCAGCCGGCCGAGACCTCGACCGCCGCCAGGTTCCGCTTGCCGCGGCGCAGCACCAGCCACCGCCCGTGCAGCAGGTCCGCGGCATCCGGCACGGCGTCCTCGGCGGTCACCTTCACGTTGTTCACGTAGGCGCCGCCCTCCTTCACGGTGCGGCGCGCGCCCGAGCGGCTCGGCGCCAGGCCGACCTCGGTCAGCAGGTCGACGACCGGCAGCAGCTCGGACACCCGGGCGTGCGGCAGCTCCGACAGGGCGGCGCGCAGCGTCGCCTCGTCCAGCTCCGCCAGCTCGCCCTGGCCGAACAGCGCCTTGGAGGCGTTCACCACCGCGGCGCACTGGGCGGCCCCGTGCACCAGCGTCGTCAGCTCCTCCGCGAGCGCGCGCTGCGCGGCGCGGGCCTGCGGGCGTTCCTCCGTCTGCCGCTCCAGCTCCTCCAGCTCCGCGCGGGAACGGAAGGACAGGATGCGCATGAACCGGGAGATGTCCCGGTCATCCGTGTTCAGCCAGTACTGGTAGAACGCGTACGGCGTCGTCATCTCCGGGTCGAGCCACAGCGCCCCGCCCTCGGACTTGCCGAACTTGGTGCCGTCCGCCTTCGTCATCAGCGGTGTCGCCAGCGCGTGGACATGGGCGTCCGGCTCCAGGCGGTGGATCAGGTCGAGGCCCGCGGTCAGGTTGCCCCACTGGTCGCTGCCGCCCTGCTGGAGCACGCAGCCGTAGCGCCGGTACAGCTCCAGGAAGTCCATGCCCTGGAGCAGCTGGTAGCTGAACTCCGTGTAGCTGATGCCCTGTTCGGACTCGAGACGGCGGGCGACCGAGTCCTTGGTGAGCATCTTGTTGACCCGGAAGTGCTTGCCGATGTCCCGCAGGAACTCGATCGCGGACATGCCCGCGGTCCAGTCCAGGTTGTTCACCATGATCGCGGCGTTCTCCCCCTCGAAGGAGAGGAAGGGCTCGATCTGTGAACGCAGCCGGTCCACCCACAGCCTGATGGTCTCCGGGTCGTTGAGCGTGCGCTCGGCCGTGGGCCGCGGGTCGCCGATCTGCCCGGTCGCGCCGCCGACCAGCGCCAGCGGACGGTGACCCGCCTGCTGGAGGCGGCGTACGGTCAGCACCTGCACCAGATGACCCACGTGCAGGGACGCCGCGGTCGGGTCGAAGCCGCAATAGAACGTGACGGGGCCGTCCGCGAGAGCCTTGCGCAATGCGTCCTCGTCCGTGGACTGGGCGATCAGCCCGCGCCACGTCAGCTCGTCGACGATGTCCGTCACAGTGTCTTCCGTCCTCGTACCGTGGTCGTTCAGGGAACAGGGGCCAGTCTATGGCCCTCCCGCGGCCCCGTGGCCGCGGGAGGACCGCCGTCAGACGCCCTGGCTGACCGAGCTCATGTTGAAGTCCGGCACCCGCAGGGCGGGCATCGCGGCCCGGGTGAACCAGTCGCCCCACTCGCGGGGCAGGGTCTTCTCCGTCCGGCCGGCCTCGGTGGCCCGGCCCAGCAGGCCGACAGGCGACTCGTTGAACCGGAAGTTGTTCACCTCGCCGACCACCTCGCCGTTCTCGACGAGGTACACACCGTCCCTGGTCAGACCGGTCAGCAGCAGGGTCGCCGGGTCGACCTCGCGGATGTACCACAGGCAGGTCAGCAGCAGGCCCCGCCCGGTCGAGGCGACCATCTCGTCGAGCGAGCGCTCGCCGCCCGCGTCCAGGATCAGGTTGTCCGCGCCCGGCGCGACGGGCAGCCCGGTCAGGCCGGCGCTGTGGCGGGTGGTGACGAGCCGCTCCAGCTTCCCCTCGCGCACCCATTCCGTCGGCCCCAGCGGCAGACCGTTGTCGAAGACCGAGGCGTCGTCGCCGGACGAGTGGGCGATCACGAACGGCGCCGACTCCAGACCCGGCTCGTGCGGATTGCTGCGCAGCGTGAGCGGCAGCCCGGAGAGCGTCTCGCCGACCCGGGTGCCGCCGCCCGGCCGGGAGAAGACCGTGCGGCCCTCGGCCGCGTCCCGGGCCGCCGACGACCACAGCTGGTAGATCAGCAGGTCGCCCACCGCGGTGGGCGGCAGCAGCGTCTCGTAGCGGCCGGCCGGAAGCTCGATCCGGCGCTCGGCCCAGCCGAGGCGCCGGGCGAGTTCGGCGTCGAGCGCGCCGGGGTCCACGTCCTTGAAGTCCCGGGTCGAACGCCCGGCCCACGCCGAGCGCGAGCGGTCCGGCGACTTGGCGTTCAGCTCCAGCGTGCCGGTGGGCTGGTCGTGCCGCAGCCGCAGACCGGTGGACGTGCCGATGTACGTCGAGGTCAGCTCGTGGTTCGCGAAGCCGTAGAGCTCGCGCCCGCCCGAGCGGGCCCGCGCGAACGCCTCGCCCAGCGCCGGCGCGAAGTCCGTGAAGACCGCGGACGAGGTCTCGGCCGGCGCGTCGGTGAAGTCGGGGGACGCGGGCACGCCCGACACCAGGGGCTGCGCGTCCTCCGCGGGCCCGGCGCCGCGTGCGGCGTCCTCGGCGGCCCGGACGACGGCCTCCAGCTCGTCCGCGGTCACCGCCGAACGGGACACCACTCCGGAGGCCGTGCCCTCGGCCCCGTCCACGGTGGCGACGACGGTGAGGGTGCGCCCCCGGGTCACACCGTTGGTGGTCAGGGCGTTGCCCGCCCAGCGGAGGTTCGCCGACGACTGCTCGTCGGCGATCACGACGCAGCCGTCGGCCGTGGACAGCGCGAGCGCCCGCTCGACGATCTCGTGCGGCTTGGTGGTACGAGCGCTCATCGCCCCGCCTCCTGGGTGGTGTTCAAGATGTTGACGCCCCGGAAGAGGGCGGACGGGCAGCCGTGTGAGACCGCGGCGACCTGGCCGGGCTGGGCCTTGCCGCAGTTGAACGCGCCGCCCAGGACGTAGGTCTGCGGCCCGCCGACCTGTTCCATCGACCCCCAGAACTCGGTCGTCGTCGCCTGGTACGCGACGTCCCGCAGCTGTCCGGCCAGCCGTCCGTTCTCGATGCGGAAGAAGCGCTGCCCGGTGAACTGGAAGTTGTGGCGCTGCATGTCGATCGACCAGGAGCGGTCGCCGACGACGTAGATCCCGCGCTCCACCCCGCCGATCAGGTCCTCGGTGGACAGCCCGCCCGGGTCCGGCCGGAGGGAGACGTTCGCCATCCGCTGCACCGGCACGTGGGAGGGGGAGTCGGCGAAGGCGCAGCCGTTGGAGCGGCCGAGGCCGGTGAGCTTCGCGATCCGGCGGTCCAGCTGGTAGCCGACGAGCGTACCGTCCTTCACCAGGTCCCAGCTCTGCGCCTCGACGCCCTCGTCGTCGTAGCCGATCGTCGCCAGCCCGTGCTCGGCGGTGCGGTCGCCGGTCACGTTCATCACGGTCGAGCCGTAGGCGAGCCTGCCCAGCTGGTCGAAGGTCGCGAACGAGGTGCCCGCGTACGCCGCCTCGTACCCGAGCGCGCGGTCGAGCTCGGTGGCGTGGCCGATGGACTCGTGGATGGTGAGCCACAGGTTCGACGGGTCGACGACCAGGTCGTAGCGGCCCGCCTCGACGCTCGGGGCACGCATCTTCTCCGCCAGCAGACCCGGGATCTGCTCCAGCTCGGCGTCCCAGTCCCAGCCGGTGCCCGTCAGGTACTCCCAGCCCCGGCCGGCCGGCGGTGCGACGGTGCGCATGGAGTCGAACTCGCCGGAGGTGCCGTCCACGGCGACGGCGGTCAGCTGCGGGTGCAGCCGCACCCGCTGCTGCGTGGTGACCGTGCCCGCCGTGTCCGCGTAGAACTTGTTCTCCTGCACGGTGAGCAGCGAGGCGTCCACGTGCGCGACGCCGTCCGCACCCAGCAGCCGCGCGCTGAAGTCGGCCAGCAGGGCCGTCTTCTCCTCGTCCGGCACCTCGAAGGGGTTGATCCCGTAGGCGGAGATCCAGGTCTTCTCGGCGTGCACCGGCTCGTCCGCCAGCTCCACCCGCTCGTCCGAGCCCGCGGCCGCGATCACCTTCGCGGACAGCTTCGCCATCGCCACCGCCTGGCCCGCCACCCTGGCGGCCGCGTCCATGGTCATGTCGACCCCGGAGGCGAATCCCCAGGCGCCGCCGTGCACCACCCGCACCGCGTATCCCAGGTCGGTGGTGTCGGACGACCCGGCGGGCTTGGCGTCGCGCAGCCGCCACGAGGCGCTGCGCACCCGTTCCAGCCGGAAGTCGGCGTGCTCGGCGCCGAGCGCGCGGGCCCGGGCGAGCGCCGCGTCGGCGAGCGCGCGCAACGGCAGCGCGAGAAACGATTGATCGATGTCGTGGGGCACGGCCGTCTTTCCTCCAGGAACTCACCGGGACCGCTTCGGCACGCAGTGAATCACGGCCGTGGCCCGCCATGTCCGGAGATTCCGCACGGGTGTGCCGTGCGCGCCGGCCGCGTCAGCCGTCCACGCGGGCGCCCGCCGCGAGCGCGGTGAACGCCGCCCAGGCGGTGGGCGACACGGCGAGCGGGGGGACGCGGGTGTCCTTGGAGTCGCGGACGCGGACGGTACGGGGGGAGAGGGCGACCTCGACGCAGTTGTCGTTCTCGCTCCCGCTGTAGCTGCTCTTGCGCCAGTCCAGGTCGTCGGTGGTGCTCATAGCGCTCCTCGCATCCGTTCCAGCAGCGTCACGGTAGCCCGGCAGTCCAGGGCTTGTGAACGCAGCTTCCCATAGCGCTGGAGCAGGACGCTCACGTCCTTCGGCGCGGAGATCAGGCTGCTCGACCGCTGCCCTTCCGTGTAGCCGAGCCACTGATGGGCAGGCGTCTCGGCCAGGTACATCTGCCCGTCGATGCCGCAGTGGTCCTCCTGGACGGCGGGCATGATCTGGATCTCCACGTTGCGGCGTGCGCTCATCTCCAGGAGGTGCCGGATGACATGGCCGGTGACCTCGCGGCCTCCCATGCGGCGTGCGATCACGCTCTCCTCGATGACGAAGCTGAACGCGGTGTTCTGGTTGGCGGCGAGGAGGCGCTGCCGGTCTAGCCGCGAGGTCACCTCACGCTCGATCTGCTCCTCGCAAGCCGGTGGCAGCCGCCGGTCGAAGATCGCCCTGATGTACGGCTCCGGCTGCAACAGCCCGGGTACGGCCCGGCACTCGTACGCGTACAGGGAGATCGCCTCCTCCTCGACGCCCGCCCACTGCCGGAACCACGAGGCCAGCACCGCCCGCCGGGACAGACTGCGCGCCGCCGCGGTGAGGACCTTCAGGGCGACGGGCCCGAGGACCTGCTCCGCGCGGCCCGGCAGGTCCGACGGGGGGAAGCGCTTGCCCTGCTCGATCTTGGCGATGTACGCGGCCGAGTACCGGACCCGGGCGGCGAACTCCTCCTGGGTGAGGCCGGACTCCTCGCGGAGCGCCTTCAGGACGACGCCGAAGGTCCGCAGGCTGTCCGAGAGTTCCGCTTCGCCGCCGTTCGCCCCGGCGCCTCCTCCGTGGTCCGTCCTCATCGCCGTGGTGCCTCCCGTGCTCACGTCTCACCGACCCGCCCAACCGATCCATGGTGACGGGGAGTCACCCACCCGGTCCAGAGCGTGTCCTGGTACAGGCGGGTCTGTTTCGGCTCCGTGCCTGGTGACGGCGAGTGGGCCCCGGGGAGGCTGACGGGCATGCCAGGATCCACGGCCCAGGAGGCCGTCACCGTACGTGTGTTCGCCCATCGCTTCCCCGCGACCCGCAGGGGCGCGGCACACGCCCGCCGGCTCGCCGCCCGCCGCCTCGGCCTCTGGGGGTTTCCCCCCGGCCACCCGGACTCCGACGCCGTCTGTCTCGTCGTCGCCGAACTCGCGGCCAACGCGGTCCTGCACGGCCGCGTCCCCGGCCGGGGCGCCGCGTTGAGGCTCGCCTGGGACGCGGGCGCGGGAAGCGTCCGCGTCGAGGTCTCCGACACCCACCCGCGCCGCCCCGCCGCCGCCCCGGAACCGCCCGCCGACGCCGAGGGGGGACGGGGCCTGCTCCTCGTGTCGGCCGTCGCCGCGAGCTGGGGTGTCGCCGACCGGGCGGGGCCGGGGAAGACCGTGTGGGCCGAGCTTGCCGTCAACGGCGCGTCGAGTGCTACCCCGTTCGTGGGTAGTTGATGATCTTTCTCCGTAACATCCGGCTTCTGGCCAGGAGTTGCCTTTTCAGCCACTGTCCGTGGCGGCCGGTATGGTTGTCCGCCTGCTTGAGTTGACGGTCAGCTCTGCTACGGGCGAAGGCGTGTGGAGGCGTACGTGGTCGGACGCGAGATCGCTGCGGCGGACCATCCGAGCAAGGAGGTCAGGGCGGTTCTCAAGCGGCTCGTCGAGGGAGGCTGGGTTCTGCGCTCGGAGGCCCACTGGGGCACTCTGTACTGCCCCTGCCCCGACCACTGCACGGTGATCCGCGTCGGCGGCACGCCGAAGAACCCCGGCCAGGAGGCGCGCCGAATAGGCCGCAAGGCGAAGTGGTGTCCGCTGCCTCCGGACGACCCGCGCGCAGCATTGCGTGGCGGCGTTGTCAATTGACAACGCCGCATGCCTCGGCGAAGCTTGCGCCAGGGGGACGTTACCTGGAATCGAAAGGCGCAGGCGTAGAGGAACCAGGAAGCGAACAGGCACACTCATGGGGGGCTGGGGCGCCATGGAGTACGAGTTCCACTTCGTCGTGGACGGCATCGATGTGGAGGACGACGCGGCATTCGCGGTCGTCCACGAAGTGTTCGGTGGTGTGCTGACGCGCCACCGTGACCGGCACTTTCTCGACGTGTCGGAGAGCGGTGCGAACGCCATCGACGCGGCGCACCGGATCGTCGTGCGACTGCGGACCTCTCTGCCCGCACTCCGTCTGCTGCGCGTCGATCCCGACCTCGTAGGGGTCTCCGACATCGCGGAGCGTGCGGGTCGCACCCGGCAGAACGTTCAGCAATGGCTGAGCGGCGAGCGGCGCCAGGACAAGCTGCCCTTCCCCGATCCCGAAGGGATCGCGGGGCGCTCGCCTGTCTGGAGGTGGGGAGACGTGAACGCCTGGCTGGCCCAGTTCGGCGAAGGTGACGACGTACACCCACCGACCCGCGAGGAAGCGCTGACCATCGACTTCCTGCTGCCGAAATGGCAGCGCACGCTGGACGACGGCCTTCCGCTGGTGCACTTCACGGCCGCGGAGACGGGTGACGGCAGGGACCAGGAGCGTGAGGACGTCCAGCGTCTGCTGGAGGGCACGCTGGCGCTGCCCGGAGTCCTGGAGCGCATGGCGGCGATCCCCGTGCCCAGAGCGGAGCATCAGCGGCTCACTGTCGTGTGCGCCGTTCTGCCCGACCGGTTGAGCAGTGTCATCTCGCGCATCGGACACGACGAGGTCTGGGCCGTTCTCGCCTGTCAGGGTGCCAAGGGCGAACTGCATCTCCAGCCGGTCGGCACCGCGAAGGCGCCGGGTGCGGTGCCCATGTCCGAGCTGGGCCTGGGCCGCGAAGCCACCGTCGGGGATCTGCTGCTGGTCCAGACGAACGGTCCGGACGGTACTCCCGTCCCGCCGATCACTCCCGTCGGTCTGGGCTGAGCCCTCTCTCCTCTCTCGACGCTCTGCTTTCACGGTCCGCTTCTTCGGCCGGGGCGGGGGCGCGGACAGCCCGTGCGGCCGTCCGGGCACTCCTCCGGCCCCCGTCGGTGTGGCACCGGCCGGGGCCTGTGTATGTAGGGACCCGACAGCGGCGGACACACGGCGCTGTCACGGCCCGATTCTCCGTACGGGGCCCCGGACCGATAGTTTGCAGACGTACCAGACCGCAGAGGGAAAGGGTGATCCGTTGAGCCGCTCGGTTCTCGTCACCGGAGGAAACCGGGGCATCGGCCTCGCCATCGCCCGCGCGTTCGCGGCGGGCGGCGACAACGTCGCGATCACCTACCGGTCGGGGGAGCCCCCGGCCGGCTTCCTGGCCGTCCGGTGCGACATCACCGACGCCGAGCAGGTGGAGCAGGCCTACAAGGAGATCGAGGAGAAGCACGGTCCCGTGGAGGTGCTGGTCGCCAACGCCGGCGTCACCAGGGACCAGTTGCTGATGCGCATGTCGGAGGAGGACTTCACGTCCGTCCTCGAGACCAACCTCACGGGCACCTTCCGTGTCGTCAAGCGCGCCAACCGCGGCATGCTCCGCGCCCGGAAGGGCCGCGTCGTGCTGATCTCCTCGGTGGTGGGCCTGCTCGGCTCCGCCGGCCAGGCCAACTACGCGGCCTCCAAGGCCGGGCTCGTGGGCTTCGCCCGCTCGCTCGCCCGTGAGCTCGGGTCGCGCAACATCACCTTCAACGTCGTCGCCCCCGGTTTTGTCGACACCGACATGACCCAGGTGCTCACCGACGAGCAGCGCGCCGGCATCGTCGCCCAGGTGCCGCTCGGCCGTTACGCGCAGCCGGAGGAGATCGCCGCCGCGGTGACGTTCCTCGCCTCCGACGACGCCTCGTACATCACTGGAGCCGTCGTTCCCGTCGACGGCGGATTGGGCATGGGTCACTGATCAATGAGTGGAATCCTCGCCGGCAAGCGCATTCTCGTCACCGGTGTGCTGATGGAGTCCTCCATCGCCTTCCACACCGCCAGGCTGGCCCAGGAGCAGGGCGCCGAGGTCATCCTGACGGCGTTCCCCCGGCCCACGCTGACCGAGCGCATCGCCCGCAAGCTCCCGAAGCCCGCCAAGGTCATCGAGCTCGACGTCACCAACGACGAGCACCTGGACCGGCTGGCCGGTCTGGTGCGTGAGGAGCTCGGCGGGCTGGACGGCGTCGTCCACTCCATCGGCTTCGCCCCGCAGGACGCCCTCGGCGGCAACTTCCTCAACACGCCGTTCGAGTCCGTGTCGACGGCCATGCACGTCTCGGCGTTCTCGCTGAAGTCGCTCACCATGGCGTGCCTCCCGCTGATGGAGGAGGGCGGCTCGGTCGTCGGCCTGACCTTCGACGCGCAGTTCGCCTGGCCGCAGTACGACTGGATGGGCCCGGCCAAGGCCGCCCTGGAGGCCACCAGCCGCTACCTCGCCCGCGACCTCGGCAAGCAGCAGATCCGCTGCAACCTGATCTCGGCCGGTCCGATCGGCTCCATGGCGGCGAAGTCCATCCCCGGCTTCACCGACCTGGCCAAGGTGTGGGACGACCGCTCCCCGCTGGAGTGGGACATGGCCGACCCGGAGCCCGCCGGACGCGGCGTGGTCGCACTGCTGTCCGACTGGTTCCCGAAGACCACGGGCGAGATCGTCCACGTCGACGGCGGCGTCCACATCATGGGCGCCTGACCGGCGAAGACGCCATCGGCGACGCCCCGCACCCCGCGCGCAGCGGAGTGCGGGGCGTCGCCCGTTCGGCCCTGCGGATGGGCGGCCGGACCCGGGGGCGGCGATCCTGAGTGAGCAATCTTCCTTGTGGTGCTTTTGCGGCGTCGCGCGCCGCAGTTCGGCCGAGGGGGTCCTGCTTGTGCGTACGACATGGCGTGACGCCTCCGTCCTCGCCGCCGCTGCACTGATGCTGACGGTCCCGGCGGCCGCGCAGATCTCGCGCCTCCAGGACGACCCGCCCGGGGTCGCGGCCCCCGAGGCGCCGGTCTACCGGGCCGACTGCCGCACCCGTATCGACGGCTCGACCGTCACCGCGTACTGCCACAACCCCACCCCCGGCTCCGACCGCGTGCGGCTGCACGTCGAGTGCGACCGGTGGTGGGACCTCGACGCCGACACGGCCGCCGTCGAACTGTTCCCGGCCGGCTACGCCGAGCTCACCCAGCGCTGCTGGAAGGAGATACGCGCGGTCTGGGTCAGCCACCAGCCTCAGCGGGCCGCGCGAGACACATGAACGGGTAGCTCGCCGCCTCGGCGGCCGCTGTGTCCCCGTCGCCCGCCCGGATCGCCTCCACCAGGCGCGCGTGGTCCATGTGGTGGGCCGGCCGCAGCTCGCCGCCCACGTCGTCGCGGAGCCAGTCGCGCAGCAGGTCCGCGAGGTCCGCGTACAGCCCCGTGAGCACCTCGTTGTGCGAGGCCGCCACCACGGCCAGGTGGAAGGTCGCGTCCGCCGCCACGAACAGCTCGGCGTCGCCCGAGTCCCACGCCTCCTCACGGCGGTCCAGCAGCGCCTCCAACTGGGCCAGGTCCTTTGCGGTGCGCCGCTCGGCGGCGAGCCTGGCGCCCGACGACTCCAGCGTGGAGCGCAGCTCGGCGACGTGACGCGGGTCGGCGTCGGCGAACCGCCGGTGCATCACCCCGGCCAGTTCGCTGGTGGCCACCACGTACGTCCCCGACCCCTGCCGGATGTCCAGCAGCCCGTTGTGCGCCAGCGCCCGCACGGCCTCGCGGACCGTGTTGCGGGCGACGCCCAGCTGCTCGACGAGCTCGGGCTCGGTCGGGATGCGCGAGCCGACCGGCCACTCGCCGGACGTGATCTGGTTCCGCAACTGCCCGATGACCTGGTCCGACAGCGCGGAACGCCGGGGGGAGGTCAGCGCCATGGTGCTCCCTTTCGTGAAGGCCGTCCCGGCCCGTGCCGTGCACGAGTGGACAACCAATCATCCCATGATTCTATGATGGTGTTCATGTCTGACGAGATCCGCACCCTGAGACGCGCTCGCGCGGCCGCCCCGTCGTCCCAGGATTCTCCCGCCCGGCCCGCGCCCGGAGCGCGCACGGTCTGGGCGACGCGGCTCGTCGTCGCCGGCATCGTCCTCGCCGCGCTCAACCTCCGGCCCGCCGTCACCAGCCTCGGCGCGCTCCTGGAGGAGGCCCGGGTCGACCTCCACATGAGCGGCGCGGTCACCGGGCTGCTCACCTCGGTGCCTGCACTGTGCTTCGCGGTCTTCGGCACCACTGCCCCGCGGCTCGCCCGGCGCTTCGGCCCGGCGGCCGTCGTGTGCGCCGGCATGGCCGCCATCACCGCCGGTCTGGTGATCCGCCCCTTCGCGGGCGGCTCCGCCGCCTTCCTCGCCGCGACCGCGCTCGCCCTGGTGGGCATCGCCGTGAGCAATGTGCTGATGCCGGTCATCGTGAAGGACTACTTCCCCGACCGGGTCGGCCCGATGACGGGCGTCTACTCCATGGCCCTCGCCGCCGGCACCTCCCTCGCCGCGGCCGCCACGGTCCCCATGACCTCGGCCCTGGGCGGCAGTTGGCGTGCCGGGCTGGGCGTCTGGGCCGTGCTCGCGGCCGCCGCCGTGCTGCCCTGGCTCGCCCTGCTCCGCGACCGCAGCGGTTCCGGTTCGGGCTCCCGTTCCGTGCCGGGCGGTCCGGCCGCCCGCGCGGCGGACACCCCCGCGCCCCCGATCACCCGGAGTCCGACCGCGTGGGCCCTCGCCTGCTTCTTCGGCCTCCAGGCGACGGGCGCCTACATCACCATGGGCTGGATGCCGCAGATCTTCCGCGACGCCGGTGTGTCCGCGTCGACCGCGGGCGTCCTGCTCGCGGTGACCATGGCCATGGGAATCCCGCTGGCGTTCGTCATCCCGCGGCTCGCGGCCCGGATGCGCAACCAGGGCCCGATCGTCGTCGCCCTCGGGCTGTGCGGCATGACCGGTTACCTCGGCCTGTTCCTCGCACCCGCCGCCGGGGCGTGGGCGTGGGCCCTGCTGCTGGGTGTGTCGAACTGTGCGTTCCCGCTCGCGCTGACCATGATCGGCATGAGGTCCCGCACCGGCGCCGGGGTCGTCAGGCTCTCGGCGTTCGCCCAGTCCGCGGGCTATCTGATCTCGATTCCCGGGCCGCTGCTGGTCGGTGTGCTCTACCAGCACAGCGGCGGCTGGACCGTGCCGCTGCTGCTGATGGCCGGGCTGCTGGTCCCGCAGATGGTGGCCGGCGTGTTCGCGGGGCGGGACCGGACGATCGAGGACGGCGGGCGGGTGCGAGACTGATCCCATGCCAGTGCTCGAACCGAACCCCCAGAACGGCCAGCGGAAGCTCCTCGGGATCTTCGGCCTCATCCTCCTCATCGGCGTGGTCATCTCGATCATCGCCACCATCGCGGCCCCCTGACCTTCCCGCGCCGTCCCCGCCCCGCGGCGCCGACCCGGCCGCGCGGGGTGGGGGCTGCTCCTTGCACGGGGTCCGGCTGCGTGCGCGCGCCGGCGCGGGTTGCGCGTGCGGGTGCGGTGCCCCTCGTGCGGCGAGTGAGCCGAAGGGGCGCGGCGGTGCCGAAAGGGAGAGCGCGCGGAGGTCCCGAGGAACGAGGGACCGAGCAAGGTCGACCGTCGGGACCGTCCTGAGCGCCCCGGAGGCGAACCGAGCCACCGAAAAGGCAGGCGCCCCGGAGGCGAACCGAGCTTCGAAACAAAAGGTGGTGCCGGCACCACCGTCCCCTAGGGGGTCAGGCTCAGGGGGAAGTGGGTGGCTCACCGGATGGGCCGGGTCTTCCGTGGTCCGTAGATTCGGGGTACTGAATCGACGGACCCCCGGGAGGCGGCCATGCCGGACCGCACGCAGACCTCTGTCCCTCTCCGGACCTCCGGTGCCGGGGCTGTGCGTCTGCCCTGGTGGGCGCTGGCGCTGCCGGTGCTTGCCTTCGTCGCGCTGCTGACGCTGATCGCCGGGCCCGCGGAGGCGCATGCGGCGGGCGGGAGCGCCCCGGGTGCGGGGCAGGTCATCGAGCGGATCCACGCGCTGCTGGCGCGCTGACGGCACCGTCCCCCTTCGAGGGGTGAGCGGTCAACTCCCTGCGCCCACTGGCGCAATTCATGCGAAGCTGGGTTTCATGAGCGCCGCTGTGTCTTCCGGGGGGACACCCCCCGGATCTCCCGTATCCCGCAGGATCGTTCTCCTCCGGCACGCGAAGGCCGACTGGCCCCAGGTGTCCGACCACGACCGTCCACTTGCCGAGCGCGGCCGAAAAGACGCGCCCGTCGCCGGCCGCCGGCTCGCCGATGCCGGTATCCCCTTCGACCTCGCCCTGTGCTCGACGGCCGTCAGGACGCGCGAGACGTGGAAGCTCGCCGTCCAGGAACTGCCGCACCGCCCGCGGACCGTCTACGAGGAGCGGCTGTACGAGGCGTCCCTGGGCGATCTGCTGGCGCTGCTCGGCGAGACGCCCGACGATGTGGCCGATCTGCTGGTGATCGGCCACAATCCCGGGATGCACGCGCTCGCGGACGCGCTCGCGGGGAGTGTGGAGGGCGACGCGCTCTCCCGTATGCGCCGGGACGGTTTCCCGACATCCGCTTTCGCGGTGGTGTCGTTCGGCGGGTCGTGGAAGGACGTCGAGCACGGGGTCGGCACGCTCGTCGACTACTGGACCCCGCACGACTGACCGGCGACCGTGCGACCGGGGCGTTTCTCCCGCCACCGCACGGCCACCGCACCGCACCGCACGGTCACCGCACCGCACCGTGCGACCACCGACACCGCCACCGTACGACCACCACCGCCGCCGGTCCGGCCGGCGGCACCGCGAGGCCCCCGCGCACGGGATGCGCGGGGGCCTCGCGTACGGTCCGGCCGGTCAGTGGTCGGCGGGGCCGCCGTCCGCGGCCTCCACCTCTTCGCGGGTGATGCCGAGCAGGTACAGCACGGTGTCCAGGAACGGCACGTTGACGGCGGTGTGCGCGGCCTCCCGGACGACGGGCTTGGCGTTGAAGGCGACGCCGAGACCCGCCGCGTTGAGCATGTCCAGGTCGTTCGCGCCGTCGCCGATCGCCACGGTCTGGGCCAGCGGGACGCCGGCCTCGGCCGCGAAGGCGCGCAGCAGCCGCGCCTTGCCCGCCCGGTCGACGATGTCGCCGACGACCCGGCCGGTGAGCCTGCCGTCCACGATCTCCAGGGTGTTCGCCGAGGCGAAGTCCAGCCCCAGGCGCTCCTTGAGGTCGTCGGTGACCTGGGTGAAGCCGCCGGACACCACGCCGACCTGGTAGCCAAGCCGCTTCAGGGTGCGGATCAGGGTGCGTGCGCCGGGGGTCAGCCGCACCTCGGCCCGCACCTTGTCGACCACCGAGGCGTCGAGGCCCTCCAGCAGCGCCACCCGGGCGTGCAGCGACTGCTCGAAGTCCAGTTCGCCGCGCATGGCGGCGGCCGTCACCTCGGCCACCTCGGACTCGCAGCCCGCGTGGGCGGCGAAGAGTTCGATGACCTCGTCCTGGATCAGGGTGGAGTCGACGTCCATCACGATCAGCCGCTGGGCGCGCCGGTGCAGCCCGGCCGAGACGACGGCGACGTCGACGCCGATGCCGTGGGCCCGGGTGGCGAGGGCGGTGCGCAGCGGCTCGGTCTCCACGCCGGAGACGGCGAACTCGACCGCGGTCACCGGGTACTTCGCGAGGCGGAAGATGCGGTCGATGTTGGCGCCGGTGCCGGCGATGGTGGCCGCTATGGCGGCGGTGGACTCGGCCGTCAGCGGGTGCCCGAGCACGGTCACGTGGGAACGGCCGCTGCCGCGGGGCCGGTTGTCGCCGGTGCCGGAGATGATCTCGGCCTGGAGCTTCAGCGACTCCGCCCAGCTGTGGACGGTGGCGCGCAGGTCTCCTTCGGTGGCCACGCCGGCGGCCGGGGCCGTGACGAGGGCGCACAGGACGAGCCTGCCGCGGGAGACGACCTGCTCGATGTCGACGACGTCGACCGCGTAGGCCGCGAGGGTGTCGAAGAGGCCCGCGGTGATGCCGGGCCGGTCCTTCCCGAAGATCTTGACGAGAAGGGTGGGGACGTCGGTGCCGGGAGAGGTCTGCGAAGCGCTCATGGTGCTACCACCGTATCGGGCGGGCGGGCCGGGGAGGGCCTCCGTCCCGCCTGCCGGACAGCCGTGCCCCCGGCCCGGCCGACTGGTCCGGAGCGTCCCGGTCGGCACCGTTCGGGGGTGTGGGTGGTGAGCCGTGCCGGTTCGTGCCGGGATGGGGTGCCGCCGGGGGAGGGCGGCCGTGCGGCGTCGGCGACGAAGCGGCGACGAAGGTTCCAACTCCGTACCGAACAGGGTCTTCACAAGGCCTGGCTTCCGGATGGCGGACCGGGCCTGAAATAGTTCCCCACGATGTTCGCCATCCCTAGACTCCCGGCAACGGGGGAAGCTCGGGGGACAACTAGTGGGGCATGGAGTGCCGGAACTCGTACTGGAATTGAACGGAAGGACCTGGACTCTCGATCCGTCCAGGTCGTACACCCTCGGCCGTGACCCGCAGGGTGATCTGGTGATCGACGACGCAAGGGTCTCGTGGCGTCACGCCACGATCAGCTGGAACGGCCGCGGCTGGGCCATCGAGGACCACGGCAGCACCAACGGCACGTATGTGCAGGGGCAGCGGGTCCAGCAGACGGAGCTGGGCGCCGGGTCGGCCGTGCACCTGGGCAACGCGACCGACGGCCCGCGGCTGAGCCTCAGCGCCGCCGCCGGCGCCTACAGCGCGCCCGCCGCCGCGCCCCAGCAGGCGGCCGCGGCGCAGCAGGGCTGGCAGCAGCAGCCGCAGGCCCCGGTGCAGCAGCCGCACGCGCCGCAGCAGGCGCCCCAGCAGGGCTGGCAGCAGCCTCCGGCGCAGGTCCCCGCCCAGCAGGGGGGACCGAGGCCGCAGGGGGCGTCCCCGGTCCACGGCGACCGCAGCCCGACTACGTTCCACCAGTTCTCGCTGGGCCGTGTGATGCGGATCGGCCGTGCGCTGGAGAACGAGCTCGTCGTCTCCGACCTCCAGGTCTCCCGGCTGCACGCGGAGTTCACCGCGACGCCCGACGGCCGGTTCGAGATCCGCGACCTCGGCTCGCACAACGGCACGTACGTCAACGGTCAGCCGATCGCCAAGTCGTCCACGGTCCTCATCGGAGCCGGTGACATCGTCGGCGTCGGCCACTCGACCTTCCGGCTCGTCGGCGACCGGCTCGAGGAGTTCGTCGACACCGGTGAGGTCTCCTTCTCCGCGCGGCACCTGACGGTGACCGTCGACGGCGGGAAGCAGATCCTGCGCGACGTGTCCTTCGGCGTGCCCGAGAAGTCGCTGATCGGCGTCATCGGTCCCTCCGGTTCCGGAAAGTCCACCCTGCTCAAGGCGCTCACCGGCTACCGGCCCGCCAACCAGGGCGACGTCCTCTACGACAACCGCAGCCTCTACAAGCAGTTCGCCGAGCTGCGCCAGCGCATCGGACTGGTCCCGCAGGACGACATCCTGCACAAGGAGCTCACCGTCCGTAAGGCGCTGAAGTACGCGGCGAAGCTGCGCTTCCCCGCGGACACCACCGAGGCCGAGCGCGAGGCGCGCATCGGCGAGGTGCTGCGCGAGCTGAAGCTGGACATCCACAAGGACAAGAAGGTCACCGCCCTCTCCGGCGGCCAGCGCAAGCGCGTCTCCGTCGCGCTGGAGCTGCTGACCAAGCCCTCGCTGATCTTCCTGGACGAGCCGACCTCCGGTCTCGACCCGGGCATGGACCGCGATGTGATGCAGCTGCTGCGCGGCCTCGCCGACGACGGCCGCACGGTCCTCGTGGTCACCCACTCCGTGGCCGAGCTCGGGCTCTGCGACAAGCTCCTGGTCATGGCGCCGGGCGGCTCGGTGGCGTACTTCGGTCCGCCGGAGGAGGCGCTGAACTTCTTCGGCTACACCACGTGGGCGGACGTGTTCTCGGCGTTCGAGAACTACCGCGACTACGACTGGGCGGGCCGCTGGAAGGGCTCGCAGCACTACCAGATGTACGCGGCCGACCTCGACGCCGTCGCCCCGCAGGCGGTCAACATGCCGCCGCCGCAGCAGATCCGGCCGCCGAAGCCGCAGAGCTGGGGCTCCCAGCTGTTCACGCTCATCCGGCGCTACGTCTCGGTGATCGCGTCCGACAAGGGCTTCATGGCGCTGATGCTGGTCCTGCCGGCGGTGCTCGGCGCGGTCAGCCTGGTCATCGACCCGGACAAGGGCCTGCTGGTCAACGTCAACGAGCAGACCGGCAGGATCATCCCGAACGGCACGGCGACGACCGTGCTCCTCATCCTGGTGGTGGGCGCCTGTTTCGCCGGCGCCGCCAACTCGGTGCGTGAGCTGATCAAGGAACGGGTGATCTACGAGCGCGAGCGCGCCACGGGTCTGTCCCGGTCCGCGTACCTGATGTCCAAGGTGATCGTCCTCGGGCTGATCACGGTCATCCAGGGCGGTCTGGTCGGCGCGATCGGCTTCGCCACCCGTGAGCTCCCCTCGGAGGGGCTGGTCCTCGGCAGCATGGTCATGCTGGAGCTGTCGCTGCCGATCATGGCGCTCGGTTTCACGTCCATGATGTTCGGACTGATCATCTCGGCCCTGGTCAAGACGGCCGAGAAGACGATGCCGCTGCTGGTGATGTTCGCGATCATCCAGGTCGTGTTCACGGGCTGCCTGTTCATCCTGCACGGCACGGTCGGCGTGAACGAGTTCTCGTACCTGATGCCGTCCCGCTGGGCGGTCGCCGCCGCCGGCACGACGCTGGACTTCAACCGGATCAACCCCAACACGGACGATCCGGGCAGCACGGACCCGCTCTGGGACCACGACGCGGCCGCCTGGGGCATCGACATGACCGCCCTGCTCGCGCTCGGCGCGCTCTGCGGTGTGCTGGTGGCGCGGTTCCTGCGCCGCCACGAGCCCGAGGTCATGCGGAAGTAGCCGGCCGTACGGCGAACGCCACAGGGCGCACCCCGGTGTGAGGGGTGCGCCCTGCGGCGTATGCGCGTGCTCTCCGCCTCGTCGCGGGGCAGTCCGTGCCGTGCCTCAGTAGGCGCTGTTCACGTTGTCCATGGAGCCGTACTTGTCGGCCGCGTAGTTGCAGGCGGCGACGATGTTGGCGACCGGGTCGTACTGGTCCTTCTTGGTGCCCGGGACGTGGTAGAAGTCGAAGGTCGGCTTGATGACCTGCAGCAGGCCCTTCGACGGCACGCCGTTGATGGCGTTGATGTCCCAGTTGTTGATGGCCCGCGGGTCGCCGGAGGACTCCCGCATGATGTTGCGGTGGATGCCCTCGTAGGAGCCGGGGATGTCGTGCTTCTTCATGATGGACATGGCCTCGCGGATCCAGCCGTCGAGGTTGTTCGGGTAGGTCACCTTCGCCGGCTTGGCGGCGCGGGCGGACCGGTCGGCGGCGGCCTTCTCGGCGGCGCGCTTCTCCGCGGCCTTCTTGGCGGCGGCTGCCTTCTTCGCCGCCTCGGCCTTCTTCGCGGCCGCGGCCTCTGCCTTCTTCTTCGCCTGCGCGGCCTTGAACTGGGCCTCGAAGGCGGTCTGCTGCGTGGAGATGCTCTCGCGGACCTGCGCGGCCTGCTCGGGGTTGACCTTCCACGCGACCGGGGCGGCCGCGGCGACCTCGGTGGTCGTCTCCGCCTCGGCGTCGCCGGGCGCGAGCGTGAGCGCCACAGCGGCGGAGGCGGCAACGGCGACGCCGGTGACCGCGGCCTTGCGCGATCGGAGACGACGGAGGGCGGCGGTGTTGAACGCGGACATACAGACGTACCTCTTCGAATAGCGGAAAGTCGCCTCAGGCCGGATCGGCTCTGCGCTGTTCGGAAGCGACGTCGGCAATTCTTAGCGGCGGCAAAATGCTGTGGCAAAGGTGTGACGTACGATCCGTCATAGTGGGTCACGGTTGCCCCATACGCCCGATTCACCCCTCAAGTACCAGCTCACGCGCCCTTTATGTACGTACTAGCCTGATTCGTAAGTGACCTGCGTCCTATGCCCGGCCTCACACGGGGGACACGCCCGACTCACCCCCTGTTGCATCAGCAATCCACTGGGTGAGCAGTCTCCTCCGGAAGGAGGAGGTGGACGTCGCCGAACTCGTGCCAGAGGTAGCGGTGGTCGAGCGCTTCGGCGTACGCGCGGGCCAGCGCCTCCTCCCCGGCCACCGCCGCCAGCATCAGCAGATGGGACGCCGCCGGCTCGTGCAGCCCGGTCAGCAGGCCGTCGACCACCCGCACCCCCCTGCGGGGCGTCACCACCAGGCCGGTCCGGCCCCGCGCGGGCGCCACCGCCCCCGACGGCCCCGCCGCCGACTCCAGCGCCCGCACCGCCGTCGTCCCGACGGCCACCACCCGGCCCCCGGCCGCGGCAGGGCCCGCCGTCCGGGCCGCCGCGGGCCCGCCACCACCCGCACGGGCGGCCCTCGCCGCGTTCACCAGCCGCGCCGTCGACGCCGGCACCTCGAAGAACTCCGGGTACGGCGGCTCGTGCGCCTCCGCCGACGACACCCCCGTGTGCAGCGTGACGGGCGCGAACCGGATGCCCCGGCTCATCAGGAGCTTCACCAGGTCCCCGGTGAAGGGGCGGCCGGCGCTCGGCATCTCCGCCGAGCCGGAGCCGTCGGGGGAGGGCTGTGCGAAGACCGTCTGGTAGGCGCTCAGCGGCTGGTCCCGGCGGGTGTAGCCGTACCGGATCGGGCGCCCGTACCGCGCCATCAGTCCCGGCACGTCCACCGTCGCCGCAGCCCACCACAGGCGGTCCGCGCCCGCGGTGACCGGCTCCTCCAGCTCCAGCACCCCGCCGCCCGGCAGCCGCACCGCCGTCCCGCGCGGTCCCCCGGGCCGGGGGAGCGTGCTCCCGGAGCCGTCCGGCCGCCGCAGCTCCACGGACCACCGGCCCCCGTCGCCGCGCGTCGAGAAGTGCACCACCACCGGCTCGGCCCCGATCCGCCCGTCCACCGCCGCCGCCAGCGTCGACGAGGTGTTGACGACCAGCACGTCCCCGGCCCGCAGCTGCCCCGGCAGGTCCCGGAACGCGTGGTGCGACACCCGCGGACCGCGCGACACCATCAGCCGCACGTCGTCCCGCCCCGCGCCCCGCGCCTCTGCCGGCTCCCGCGCCGACAGCTCCTGCGGCACGCGCAGCCGCTCGAGGGCCCGCGCGGCCGTCACCGGCTCTCCAGCAGCGCCGGGGCCGAGTACCGGCCGCTGACCGGCCGCCGGCCGACCAGGGCCAGGAAGCCCGGCACCACGGACTCCGGCTCCGGCCGCGGATCGGCGTCGTCCGGGACCGCCGCCGCGTACAGGTCCGTCCGCATGTCGCCCGGGTCCACGCTCCACACCCGCAGCCACGGCTCCTCCACCGCCAGCACCGCGGCCAGCTGGTCGAGCGCCGCCTTCGACGCCCCGTAGCCGCCCCACCGCGGATACGCCTCCGCCGCCGCGTCCGAGCTCACCACCACGACCGCCGCCGCCGCGGAGCGCCGCAGCAGCACCAGCGCCTCCTGGACCAGGCCGAGCGCCGCCACCGCGTTGGTCTCCAGCGCCGCGCGCAGTCCCGCCACCGGCAGCGACTCCAGCCGCACCAGCGGCTCGGCGCCCAGCGCGCTCGCGTTGCTCACCAGCAGGTCCAGGCCGCCCAGCCCGGCCGCCGCCGCCACCAGGGCCGCCCGATGGGCGGGATCGGTGACGTCGCCGGACACCGTCACCACCCGCGTGCCGTGCGCGCGGACGCGGCCCGCGGTCTCCTGGAGCACGTCCTCGGTCCGTGCGCCGAGCACCAGGTCCCAGCCCTGCCGTGCCAGACCGTCCGCGAGCGCGCGGCCCAGTCCCTTCGACGCCCCCGTGATCACCGCTGTGGCCATGATGTCCGCCCCTTCCGTCGTCCTGCGCCGTCCTGACGCCGCCACCGTAGGAACGCGGCCCGGCCCACCGCCTCGTGCGCCGGGCCCCATGGGCGAGGGCACTTCGACCTACGCCGACGGGCCGAGGCCCGGGGCGGTCCGCGGCCCGATACGACGGCCCGTGACCCGCCGGTACGGTGAGCCCATGAGCCACCGACCGAGCTCCGGCCTCGCCGACGTGAGCACCGCCATCCTGGCGATGAGCAGGCATCTCGAGGTGCGTGACGTCCTCAAGACGATCGTGTCCTCGGCCCGCCGCCTGCTCGACGCCGAGTACGCCGCGCTCGGCGTGCCCGACGACCACGGGGGCTTCGCGCAGTTCGTCGTCGACGGGGTCAGCGACGCCCAGTGGAAGGCCATCGGACCCCTGCCGCGCCAGCACGGCATCCTCGCGGCGATGCTCCAGGACGCCCGGACCGAGCGGCTCGCCGACGTCCGGGAGGACCCCCGCTTCGAGGGCTGGCCCTCCACCCACCCGGACATGTCCGACTTCCTGGGAATGCCGGTCAAGGACGGGGACGACGTCATCGGCGCCCTCTTCCTCGCCAACAAGCGCTGCCCCAAGCCGGCCGGCGGCTGCGGGTTCACCGAGGAGGACGAGGACCTGCTGCGGATCCTCGCGCAGCACGCCGCCATCGCCCTCACCAACGCCCGGCTCTACGAACGCAGCCGCGAGCTCACCATCGCCGAGGAGCGCTCCCGGCTCGCCCACGAGCTGCACGACGCCGTGAGCCAGAAGCTGTTCTCGCTGCGGCTGACCGCACAGGCGGCCGCAGCCCTGGTGGACCGCGACCCGGTCCGGGCCAAGGGCGAGCTCCAGCAGGTCGCCGCGCTCGCCGCCGAGGCCGCCGACGAGCTGCGCGCCGCCGTCGTCGAACTGCGGCCCGCCGCGCTCGACGAGGACGGCCTGGTGAACACCCTGCGCACCCACGTCCAGGTCCTCGACCGGGCGCACACCGCGAAGGTCGCGTTCGGCACCAGCGGCGTCAGGGCCCTCCCCGCCGCACAGGAGGAGGCGCTGCTGCGCGTCGCGCAGGAGGCCCTCCACAACGCGCTGCGGCACTCCGGGGCGCGTGCGGTAAACGTGGCACTGGTCCGCCGCGGCCAGGGCGCGGTCCTCACCGTCACGGACGACGGGAAGGGTTTCGAACCCCTGGCCGTGCGCCGGGCCGGGCGGCACCTGGGACTGGTGTCGATGCGGGACCGGGCCGGCGGCGTGGGCGGCCGGCTCAGCGTGGAATCGGCGCCCGGCAGGGGCACCACGATCGAGATGGAGGTTCCCGGTGGCTGAGGGAAAGATCCGCGTCCTGCTGGTCGACGACCACCAGGTGGTGCGGCGCGGCCTGCGCACCTTCCTGGAGGTCCAGGACGACATAGAGGTCGTCGGCGAGGCGGCCGACGGCGACGAGGGCGTGGCCCGCGCGGAGGAGCTGAGGCCGCACGTCGTGCTGATGGACGTGAAGATGCCGGGCACGGACGGCATCGAGGCGCTGCGCAGGCTGCGCGGGCTGGACAACCCGGCGAAGGTCCTGATCGTCACCAGCTTCACCGAGCAGCGCACGGTGGTGCCCGCGCTGCGCGCCGGGGCGGCGGGCTACGTGTACAAGGACGTCGACCCGGAGGCGCTGGCCGGCGCGATCCGGTCCGTGCACGCGGGGCACGTGCTCCTCCAGCAGGAGGTCGCCGGAGCGCTGCTGTCCGGGGACGTGCCCGGTCAGACGGGCGGCCGGGGGCCGAGCCTGACCGAACGCGAGCGCGAGGTGCTCGGCCTGATCGCCGACGGCCGGTCGAACCGGGAGATCGCCCGGGCGCTCGTGCTCTCCGAGAAGACGGTGAAGACCCACGTCTCGAACATCCTCATGAAGCTCGACCTCGCCGACCGCACCCAGGCCGCGCTGTGGGCGGTCCGGCACGGAATGACCGACTGAGCGACCGCCTGGACGGCGGCGGCCGGGCCGGACCGCCGGGGCCGGAGGGCTCGCGGGGGACGGCCGGGGCGGGGGCCCGCCGGGCGCGGGCGGGGCCCGGACGGGCGGCGGTGCGACGAGCCGGGCGCCGGAAGGTCACGCTCCGATCAGAGATTCATACTGTCGGGTGGATGTCACTCACATGGCGCATCCTCCGGTGCGCCCCCGCGTTCTCCAGGACGTGCCGCGGCGGCCGGCCGCGGCGGATGTCCCCAGGAGGAACAGAGCAGTGAAGAACCTGAAGAAGGCAGCGGCCCTCGGCATGATCGCCGGCAGCATCGTCGCCGTGAGCGCGGGCGCGGCCTCCGCCACCCCCGGCGGTGCGCACGCCCACGGCGAGGCCGTGAAGTCCCCGGGCGTCGCCTCCGGCAACCTGGTGCAGGTCCCGGTCCACATCCCGGTCAACGTGTCCGGCAACTCGGTCAACGTGATCGGCCTGCTGAACCCCGCGTTCGGCAACGCCGCCGTCAACGGCTGACGCGCCCCGCACCCCACGCCCCGGCCCGCGCACCGCGCGGTCCGGGGCGTCACGCGTCCGGCCCGCCTCCGGCACCGGGGCTCCCCGGGACTCAGCCCCGCCCGCGTTCCCGCTCCTCCACGTACGCGTTGTACGCCGCCACCTGCGCCCGCCGGGCCACCCGCTCGACAGGCCGCAGCGCCTCGGTGCGCGCCGCCATCTCCGAGGCGCTCACCGCCCCGCCGTGCCCGTTCGCGTACGCCAGCGAGATCAGCAGCCCGATCCGCCGGGCGAGCTCCAGCACCCGCACCGCGCGCGGCGGGTACCCGGGCGCCAGGACGTCGCCCGAGCCCCGCTCGGCCCGCGCCCGGTAGGCGTCCAGCGCCGCCTCCGCCACCGGACCCGACGCCGCGACGTCGAGCCGGGTCAGCACCTCGGTCGCCTCCCGCATCGCCTCCGCCAGCTCACGCTCCGCCTCGCCCAGCGACGGCACGTCCGCCGGAGGCGCCTCGCGCACCGGCAGGCAGTGCCAGACCACCTCCGTGTGCACGTCCCCCTCCGGGCCCGCCTCGCGCACCTCGGGCACCAGCCCGTACGGAGCCCCCGTGCCGACGACCGCCTCCTCCGCCTCCAGAGCGCGCGCGTTGAACTCCGGCGGACCGCTCAGACCCAGCGGGTGCCCCGGCGCGGGCAGCGCCAGCCGGTACCCCGCCACCCCGAGCGTCCGCAGCCGCCCCAGCGCCAGGGTCAGCCCGACCGGTCCCGCCTCGCCCGGCAGCCCCTCGACACGGTGCACGGCGTCCTCGCCGACGATCGCGAGCGCCGCGTCGTCGGGCGACACCCGGTGGGCCAGGAGGGCGTTGCCCCATGCGGCCAGACGTCCTGAACGTGGTTCCGAAAGCATGCCCACACCCTAGGGTGTGCCGCGCGGGCGGCTCCTTCCTGCCGAAGGGCTGCCCGCCGCCGCGGGGAGCGCCGTCACCCCGCCCGCGCGAGGAGGAGGGACCCAAGCGCGGGACCGGGCACCGGCACGCCCGGCGGGTGGCGTAGGTTTTCCCCTGGGTGCAGTGCCCACAGGTGCGCACAGGTGAGGTGTCCGAACGGCACACACGCACCCGAAGACCTCGACGACGCATGGGGAGACAACGCGCTCATGAGCGATGTACTGGAGCTGGTGGACGTATCCGTGGTCCGCGACGGACGCGCTCTGGTGGACGACGTCTCCTGGTCGGTCAAGGAGGGGGAGCGCTGGGTCATCCTCGGCCCCAACGGCGCCGGCAAGACGACCCTGCTCAACATCGCGTCCAGCTACCTCTTCCCGACCGCCGGCACGGCCCGCATCCTCGGCGAGCGGCTCGGCGGCGTCGACGTCTTCGAGCTCCGCCCCCGGATCGGCGTCGCGGGCATCGCCATGGCGGAGAAGCTCCCCAAGCGCCAGACCGTCCTCCAGACCGTGCTCACCGCCGCCTACGGCATGACCGCCACCTGGCACGAGGACTACGACGAGGTCGACGAGCAGCGCGCCCGCGCCTTCCTCGACCGCCTCGGCATGACCGAGTACCTCGACCGCAGGTTCGGCACCCTCTCCGAGGGCGAGCGCAAGCGCACCATGATCGCCCGCGCCATGATGACCGACCCCGAACTGCTGCTCCTGGACGAGCCCGCGGCCGGCCTCGACCTCGGCGGCCGCGAGGACCTGGTGCGCCGCCTCGGCCGGCTCGCCCGCGACCCGTACGCCCCCTCGATGATCATGGTGACCCACCATGTCGAGGAGATCGCCCCCGGCTTCACCCACGTCCTCATGATCCGGCAGGGCAAGGTCCTCGCGGCCGGCCCGATGGAGACCGAGCTCACCTCGCGCAACCTCTCCCTCTGCTTCGGTCTGCCGCTGGTCGTCGAGCGCGCCGCCGACCGGTGGACCGCCCACGGGCTCCCCCTGGGCTGACCGCCCGGGACCGCCCCTGCGCCTCCCGGTCCGCCACCCCGCCTCCGGGGCACGCACACCCGCCGCGGCCCGCCCCCTGCCCGCCGCAGCCGCACCCGCGCCGCCGAACTCCCGCCCGGGCAGGGGCTATTTGCCCATGCCCTCTGTCCCGACGGCGACCGGCGCACCTACCATGACGGTGTGGACATCGACGCATGGGTGTGGTGGCTGATCGGCGCGGTCGGGCTGGGCATTCCGCTCGTCCTCACCGCGATGCCCGAGTTCGGCATGTTCTCCGCGGGGGCGGTCGCCGCCGCGGTCGTCGCGGCCGTGGGCGGAGGTGTCGTCGCCCAGGTCCTCGTCTTCGTCGCGGTCTCCGTCGCCCTCATCGCCGTGGTGCGCCCGCTCGCGGCACGCCAGCGAAGCCGGCAGCCCGGATTCGCCAGCGGCATCGACGCGCTGAAGGGCCGCCAGGCCGTCGTCGTGGAGCGCGTCGACGGCCGGGGCGGCCGCGTCAAGCTGGCCGGCGAGATCTGGTCCGCCCGCTCCTACGACGACTCGCTGGTCTTCGAGGAGGGCCGCCAGGTCGACGTCGTCGACATCGACGGTGCCACCGCGGTCGTCATGTGACGTACCGTCGACCCGTGTCCCCGGACCGAACAGGCCGAACTGCCCACAGCACGGCCCGCGTTCTGGGAAACTGATCATCGACAACCGCCGGACCACCCGGGCCCGGCCCGCGGAACACGCTCGGTCCGCTCATCACCGGCAGCGAAGGGCACAGGGAACGCGATGCAACCGATCATCATCGTCCTGATCATTCTGGTGGTGCTGGTCTTCATCGCCCTGATCAAGACGATCCAGGTCATCCCGCAGGCCAGCGCCGCCATCGTCGAACGGTTCGGACGCTACACCCGCACCCTCAACGCGGGACTGAACATCGTCGTCCCGTTCATCGACTCCATCCGCAACCGCATCGACCTGCGCGAGCAGGTCGTCCCCTTCCCGCCGCAGCCGGTGATCACCCAGGACAACCTGGTCGTCAACATCGACACGGTCATCTACTACCAGGTCACCGACGCCCGCGCCGCCACCTACGAGGTCGCCAGCTACATCCAGGCGATCGAGCAGCTCACCGTCACCACGCTCCGCAACATCATCGGCGGCATGGACCTGGAGAGGACCCTGACCTCCCGCGAGGAGATCAACGCCGCGCTGCGCGGAGTCCTCGACGAGGCGACCGGCAAGTGGGGCATCCGCGTCAACCGCGTCGAGCTCAAGGCCATCGAACCGCCCACCTCCATCCAGGACTCGATGGAGAAGCAGATGCGCGCCGACCGCGACAAGCGCGCCGCCATCCTCACCGCCGAGGGCATCCGGCAGTCCCAGATCCTCACCGCGGAGGGCGAGAAGCAGTCCGCCATCCTGCGGGCCGAGGGCGAGGCCAAGGCGGCGGCACTGCGCGCGGAGGGCGAGGCCCAGGCCATCCGCACGGTCTTCGAGTCCATCCACGCCGGAGACGCGGACCAGAAGCTGCTCGCCTACCAGTACCTCCAGATGCTCCCCAAGATCGCCGAAGGCGACGCCAACAAGCTCTGGATCGTCCCCAGCGAGATCGGGGACGCCCTCAAGGGCCTCAGCGGCGCCATGGGCAACTTCAACCCCATGGCAGGAATGGGCGGCGGTGTGCCCAAGCAGTCCGCACCCACCGCCGAACGCCGGGAGCAGCCCCCCATCGACTGAGCCGAAGCCCCTCGTGCATGATCGGTGAGGCCCCTCGACCTTCAGGGCGGGGAGGCGACTCACCGAACGCGGAGGGCATGGCGTGTCCATCTGGGAGCTCCTGGCGGTCTTCGCCGCAGGGATCGGCGCAGGCACCATCAACACCATCGTGGGATCGGGAACGCTGATCACGTTCCCGGTCCTGCTCGCCACCGGGCTGCCGCCCGTCACCGCGACGGTGTCCAACGCCCTCGGGCTGATTCCCGGATCGATCAGCGGCGCCATCGGCTACCGCGAGGAACTCAAGGGACAGCGCCCGCTCATCCTGCGCCTCGGCGTCGCCTCCGCCATCGGCGGCCTCGCGGGGGCCGTGCTGCTGCTGATGCTGCCCCCGACGGCCTTCGAGACCATCGTGCCCGTCCTCGTCGCCCTCGCACTCGTCCTGGTCGTCCTCCAGCCCCGGATCTCCGCCGCCGTCCAGCGACGCCGCGAGCGCACCGGCACCCCCACCAAGGCCGACGGCGGGCCCGTCCTCTTCGGCGGACTCCTCCTCGCGAGCGTCTACGGCGGCTACTTCACCGCAGCCCAGGGGATCATCTACCTCTCCCTGATGGGCATGCTGCTGGACGACACCCTCCAGCGCCTCAACGCGGTCAAGAACGTCCTCGCCGCGATCGTGAACACGATCGCGGCCCTGTTCTTCCTCTTCGTCGCCGACTTCGACTGGACCGCCGTCCTCCTCATCGCCGTGGGCTCCGCCATCGGCGGACAGCTGGGCGCGAAGATCGGCCGCCGGCTGCCCGCGCCGGCCCTGCGGGTCTTCATCGTCGTCGTCGGCGTCTTCGCGATCGTCCAGCTGCTCCTGAGGTAGACCACCCCCGCGGACAGCCCGCACGCGCGCCCGAGCCCGCCCCCGTGTGATCGCGGGGCGGGCTCAGGCGCGCGTGCGGGCCGGGCACGCGCCCCGCGCGGCCGCCGGGGCTTCAGGCCGCGGTCGACGCCGTCAGCCAGTCGGGCAGCGCGTCACGCTCACCGGACCGCAGGCCGAGGAGCATCGCCTCCGCGGGGGAGGGCACGAACGGCTGGTGCAGCAGCGGCATACCCGCCTGCTCCGGGGTCCGGTCCGCCTTGCGGTGGTTGTCCTCGGCGCACGACGCCACCGTGTTGAGCCAGGAGTCGGCGCCACCACGCGACTTCGGCACCACGTGGTCGACGGTCGTCGCCCGCCTGCCGCAGTAGGCGCACCGGTGCTGGTCCCTGACCAGCACCCCCCGCCGGGACCACGGAGCCTGTCTTCGGAAGGGCACCCGTACGTAACGGCAGAGCCGGATCACCCGCGGCACGGGAAGCTCCACAGCGGCCGCGCGGACACGCAGGGCGGGGTGGGACTGCTCGACGACGGCCTTGTCCTGCAGCACCAGCACCACGGCACGGTTCAGCGACACCGTCGACAACGGCTCGAAGCTCGCGTTCAGCACCAGCGTGTTCCGCATTCCGCCCACCTCCCGTACGCCGGCCCGGCCCTGTCGGCGGGCTCGGGCTCGCATCAACTCTGGCCGGGCGCGCCGGGATGGACAACGCAATATCTGTGCCTGCCGGAGAGACAACCCCCGGCCCCTGGCAACAAAACTGCCCTGCCCTGATCTCTCCAGAACCAGGGCAGGGCAAACGGAAAACGAACAATCGCCTCACACGATCAGGTCATGAACGCCTTCCGCCGGGCACCGGAACTCAGCTTCCGGAAGGACTCGCGTAGTGCGCGATCAGCTGCGCACGGCCGAGCGTGTGGAAACGCAGATTGAAGCCGACGGCCGCCGGAGAGGTGTCGGCATCCGGGCCCAGTTTCTCGGTGTCCACCGCGTACACGGTGAAGACGTAGCGGTGGTCCTCGCCCGGCGGGGGAGCGGCACCGCCGAACTCCTTGGACCCGTAGTCGTTCCGTGCGTGGACCGCTCCGGCCGGCAGACCCGCGAACGAGCCGCTTCCCGCACCGGCCGGCAGCTCGGTGACGGACACCGGGATGTCGAAGAGAACCCAGTGCCAGAAACCGCTGCCCGTCGGCGCGTCCGGATCGAAGCACGTCACGGCGAAGCTCCTGGTCCCCTCCGGGAACCCCTCCCAGCGCAGCTGCGGAGAGGTGTCGCCCTCCGCCTGCACCTGGGCGTCCCCCAGCACGGAGCCCGGCTCGATGTCGTCGCTCACCACGGTGAACGACGGCACCGGCGGGTGGAAGTCGTGCGGCAGGGGCGCCCGCTGCTGCTCGGTCACGTCAGAACCTCCGAATCGGGTGTAACAGTGCGTCCTCGGAACAGCACCTATTGTGCTCAGAGCCAGTTGCGGCGACCGCCGACATCCGCGAGCCACTGGTTCAGATAGGCGGTCCAGTCCGTCGACGCGAAGTCGTGGTGCCCCACGCGGAACGCCTTGTAGGAGTCGCTTCCCTCGCTGAAGAGACCGGGCTTCTTGTCCATCTCCAGGATGACGTCCATCTCGCGGTCGTCGGCGACGAACGTCAGCTCGACCTGGTTCAGCCCGCGGAACTGCTGCGGCGGCAGGAACTCGATCTCCTGGTAGAACGGCAGCTTCTGCCGCGTCCCGCGGATGTGACCGCGCTCCATGTCCGCGCTCTTGAAGCGGAAGCCCAGCTGGACGAACGAGTCCAGGATCGCCTGCTGCGCCGGCAGCGGATGCACGTTGATCGGGTCGAGGTCGCCCGAGTCGACGGCGCGGGCGATCTCCAGCTCGGTGGTCACGCCGATGTCCATGCCGTGCAGACGCTGCCCGGCGATCGTCGTCACGGGCGTCTCCCACGGGATCTCCAGGCCGAAGGGCACCACGTGCACCGCGCCGGCCTTCACCTCGAACGCCCCGCCGAGGCGGAGCTTGGTGAACTCGATGTCCTGCTTGACCTCGTGGTCGCCGCCCTCGACCTCGACCCGGGCCTGGAGACCGACGGACAGGCCCTCGATCTGC